>NZ_FOOH01000014.1 GCF_900113135.1 Salegentibacter agarivorans
AAAGGCCAGGAACCTACTGCTAAGTGAAGAGGGAATAGCACATCGCAAAAGAAGATGCTGGGATGTTGAAGCCGTCTTTGGAAATATCAAGCAAAATATGGGCTTTAAGCGGTTTATGTTGCGGGGAATGGATAAAGTAACTACTGAGATAGGATTAATAGCTATGGCGCACAACTTAAGAAAATTCAGTATCGCATAGCAAGGGGGCGCTGCTTTGCCTTTTTTTATCAGAAAGAAGATTTACAAAAAGAAGAATCGCTTCCTCTTACAAAACATTTATAAAGAAAAAGGGCCATCTAAATACTTTTTAGACGGCCTCTTTCCATTCATAGGTGTTAATATGCTGTATTAAAACATTAGTCCAATACCTGCCTGGATCCCGTTATTTTTAATAGCATCGTCATCCCAGTTGTCGCTATCAAATACATCTGTAAATCCTTGAGTATACCTCGCAGATAAGAAGAACCCGTTGTTGAACTTGTAAGAAGCACCAATAGCACCTCCAAATTCAAAAGTACTTCCGGCTTCAGTATCAAATTCTGCTTCACCAATACTACTTTCAAAATCGTACTCCTCTTCTACTAAAAAGTTAAAAGAAGGTCCTGCTTCAATAGATAAACCATCTATTAGGTAGATCTTAGCTAGAACAGGCACTTGAATATAATCAAGTTGGTATTCTCCATTTACATTCTGCCCGGCGAAATTTCTATTTGCTTCTACTCCCTGGGTTGCATAAAGCACCTCTGGCTGTAAAGAAAAACGTTCGCTTAATGGAATTTCAGAAAGTAAACCTAAGTGAAACCCTGTTCGGCTTTTCTCATCCTCAAATCCGTCTGAAGTCATATTGGTGAAATTAACCCCACCTTTAGCTCCAAAATACACGAATTCCTGTGCGCTAGCCGCGGTACTAAAACCAAATACGGCAATTACTGCAATTAAAATTGACTTTTTCATTACTTTCATTTTTGTTAGTGTTACAAGGGCAAATGTAGGAACAGGCTTCTTAATAAAATGTTATGTAAGCCTAAAGTATTACTAAGATTAAGGCAAATTGTTTATATCTTTAACGTATGAAATGGGCTTCAGCACTACAGGATTATTGCAACTATCTTCGTATAGAACGCGGACTTTCAAACAATTCTATTACTAATTACAGGATGGACGTGGTAAAACTTATCAACTTTTTAAGCGTTAAAAAAATTGAAGTCTCTCCACTTCAAATTTCAGAAGAAATCTTACAACAATTTATTTACGAAATTGCTCGCAATGTTAATGCGCGTTCCCAATCGCGTATAATTTCTGGCTTACGCGGATTTTTTAATTATCTGGTTTTTGAAGATTATCGCAAAGACAATCCTTTAGATCTTATAGAATCGCCCAAAATAGGCCGAAAACTGCCTGATACCATTTCGACTGAAGAAATAGACCTGCTTATCGCAACAATAGATCTAAGCAAAGCTGAAGGCGAACGCAATCGTGCCATCCTGGAAACTTTATATGGTTGTGGTTTACGGGTTAGTGAACTTACCGAGCTAAAAATTTCAGACCTGTTCTTTAAAGAAGGTTTTATTAAAGTAACTGGAAAAGGAAATAAACAACGTTTTGTACCTGTTTCAACTTATACACAGAAGTTTATTAATATTTATAAAGATGAAGTTAGAATTCATCAAAAGATCAACAAAGAATTTTCTGATACTTTATTTCTAAATCGAAGGGGAAACCAGCTCACCCGCGCAATGATCTTCACTATAATTAAACGTTTAGCCGAAAAAGCCGGAATTCAGAAAAAGATAAGTCCGCACACTTTTAGACATTCATTTGCCACCCATTTACTGGAAAACGGTGCCGATTTACGTGCTATTCAACAAATGTTAGGACACGAAAGTATTACCACTACTGAAGTGTATATGCACGTAGACCGCAAACATCTTCGGGAAATTATGGAGCAATATCATCCAAGACGATAACTTATATTAAAGTTCGGTTAAACAGGTTTCAAAACTTCAAAAAGCCTGTATTTATTAGTATTTTAAGGCCAACTGATTTTTAAAAATTGCGAAGAAAAAATTTAAACCAATTCAAAAAATGAAAACATTAAAGTTTAAGAACGGTGATAAGATGCCGGCTATAGGATTAGGCACCTGGAAATCTGGAAAAGATGAAGTAAAAAAAGCGGTGAAAACTGCATTAAATAACGGTTATCGCCATATTGATTGCGCCGCTACTTATAGCAATGAAGACGCGGTTGGTAAAGCTTTCACTGAAGTTTTTTCTGAAAGGAAGATAAAACGCGAAGAAGTATGGATTACTTCAAAACTATGGAATAACGCTCATAAAAAAGAAGATGTGATTCCTGCATTGAAAAAAACGCTGAAAGACCTTCAATTAGATTATTTAGACCTTTATTTAATTCACTGGCCGGTAGCATTCAAACCCGAGGTGGATTTTCCTCAAAATGATGAGGAATATTTATCATTGGCAGAAGTGCCGCTAATAGAAACCTGGAAAATGATGCTTGAAGCCAAAAACCAAGGTTTGGTAAAACACGTGGGTGTTTCTAATTTCAGCACAATGAAACTCGAAGAATTAATGGAAGAAACTTCAGAATATCCAGAAATGAACCAGGTAGAGTTACATCCCTATTTACAGCAAAATGAGTTACTGGAATTTTGCAGTAAGCATAACATTCACGTTACCGCGTTTTCCCCTCTTGGCAGTGGCGACCGTCCCGATAGAATGAAAGCCAAAGACGAACCTTCATTATTGGAAAATCCTGTAATTAAGAAAATTGCTAAAAAGCACGGTGCAAGTGCCGGCCAGGTATTGATAAAATGGAATGAAATGCGTGGAACCGCGGTGATTCCAAAGTCTACCAATGAAGAAAGAATTATAGAAAACCTTGCCAGCGCCGGACTTAATCTAAATGAAGAAGATTTAGAAGAAATTGCTGCTTTAGACGAGCATTACCGGTATGTAACCGGCGAGTTTTTTGTCACCAAAGGAAATTCTTACCAGAACATTTATGACGATGACGATTATAAAGCTTAGTTAATTGTAATTAAAAAGGGTGTTTGAAATAGTTACTAAGTCAAACACCCTTCTTTATATGAAGTTTTAAAATATTATCTAACTCTATTTAGCAATATTTACCGCTCTTGTTTCGCGAATTACCGTTACTTTAACCTGTCCTGGATAAGTCATATCAGTCTGGATCTTTTGTGAAATTTCAAAAGAAAGGTTTGAAGCTTTTTCATCGTTCACTTTTTCACTTTCAACAATTACACGTAGTTCACGTCCTGCCTGGATGGCGTAAGCTTTTTTCACTCCTCCAAATCCAAAGGCAATCTCTTCAAGATCCTTTAAACGCTGAATATAAGAATCCAGCACCTGCCTTCTGGCTCCCGGTCTTGCACCGCTAATAGCATCACAAACCTGAACAATAGGAGAAAGTAAAGAATTCATCTCTATCTCGTCGTGGTGAGCACCAATAGCATTACAAACTTCAGGTTTTTCACCGTGTTTCTCTGCCCATTGCATTCCAAGGATGGCGTGAGGCACTTCTGTTTCAGTTTCCGGCACTTTACCAATATCGTGTAATAATCCCGCACGTTTAGCCAGTTTTGGGTTAATACCAAGCTCTGAAGCCATTACGCCACAAAGTTTTGCAACTTCCCTGGAGTGTTGTAATAAGTTTTGGCCGTAAGAGGAACGATATTTCATTCGTCCTACAAGTTTGATCAATTCTGGGTTTAAGCCGTGAATTCCTAAATCAATTACGGTACGTTTACCAATATCAATAATCTCCTCGTCAATTTGCTTACGGGTTTTCTTAACCACTTCTTCAATTCTGGCCGGGTGAATTCTACCATCGGTTACCAATTTATGCAGCGATAAACGGGCAACTTCCCTTCTAACCGAATCAAAACAGGAAAGAATAATAGCTTCAGGAGTATCGTCTACAATAATTTCTACCCCGGTTGCGGCTTCCAATGCCCTAATATTTCTTCCTTCGCGGCCTATAATTCTACCTTTTACATCATCGCTCTCAAGGTTGAAGACCGAAACACAATTCTCAATTGCCTCTTCAGTTCCAATTCGCTGAATGGTGTTTATAATAATTTTCTTGGCTTCTTGCTGTGCGGTTAATTTTGCTTCTTCTATAGTATCCTGGATTAACGCCATAGCATCTGTCCTGGCGCTGTCTTTAAGCGCTTCAGAAAGTTGTGCCTTGGCTTCATCGGCGGAAAGGCCAGAGATCACTTCTAACTGCTGTATCTGGCTGTTGCGAAGTTTATCTATTTCGTCCTGTTTCTTTTCAAGATATTCTACGCGCTGATTATAATCGGTTAACTTTTCTTCAAACTCTTTATTGAGCTTTTTATTCTTAGAAAGTTCTCCTGAAACCTGCGATTCTTTATCCCTAATGCGTTTTTCGGCATCGTTCATCTTCTTATCCCGGTTAAGAATTACCTTCTCGTGCTCCGATTTTAACTCGATGAATTTCTCTTTAGCCTGTAGTATCTTATCTTTTTTGATACTTTCTCCTTCAGATTTTGCCTCCTTAAGAATGTTGGCTGCAGTCTTCTTGGCGTTTTTAATGGTTTGTGAAGCTCTTTTTCGCTCCAACTGTTTTGCAATAGCAAAACCTATCGCTATACCTACAACCCCAATAACTATATTTAGTAATATCTCCATATTTAAAATTTATGTATAAAAAAAGCCTGTATTAGATAGGTTTTTGGATTAAACTCCTTAAAAACAAGTTTAGGGCTAACAAGCTGATCAAGAATCCGCTCTAAGGCGGCGCGCTTTTACAACTTAGACTCACCCTCTTTAAAGAATCTCTGTTGAGTTTATCAAAATATCACTAATACAGGCAGTAACCTTTATTTATTTAAAGAACGTTTATTATACCAGGTGCTTCTGCAGCAAATCGTTAAGTGATTTGAGTTTATCTTCTGCTTTAAGCGTATCGGTAGATCTATCTATATCTTTTTGCTCGGTTTGGGCGGCAAATTGTAAAGCACACATTGCTAATACATCCTGCTTATCCCTCACGGCATAACTTTGCTCAAATTGCTTAATCATAGCCTCAATTTTCTTCGCTGCCTTACGTAAACCTTCTTCCTGTTGGGGATTAATAGTTAAAGGATACACACGGTCTGCAATAGAAAGTTTTATTTTTAATTTATCGGCCATATTTATTATTCAGATAATTGAACAATGCATTGATCAATCTCCCTTATTAAGCTATTTAATTTAAGCTTGGTTTCTGTTTTGAATTCGGTACTGCCCAGCATTGCATTGGCGGCTTTAAGGTTTTGAACTTCCTGATTAGAACCTTCAATTTTTTGGGCTAATCTTTGGTTTTCTTCTTTAACAGCGGTCATTTCTTCCTCTAAAGAACGGTGATTCTGCTTTAAATTTTCATACTTATGAAGCAGTTTACTAATCCTATTTTCAAGGCTATCAACGATTTCTGTCAATTCACTCATAAAAGCCAAATGTAATGCTTATCCCCACAAAGTTAACATTCGCGCTCTAATATGCCAATTGTTTTTTCGTCTATTTTTAAAATTAGGCAAGACATTTGCTAAGTTTCTAAGCACTAAGCCTTTAATTTTTGATTAAACTTTAATTAACTTTACCGCCCTGTTATACCCCTAATAAAAAATTAATATGAAATCTATTTTAGCTGTAATTCTATTATTCTTTAGCACTGCAATCTTTGCCCAGGCGCAGCTTCCGAAAGATTATTTTCAAAAACCGCTTGATGTTCCACTTGTGCTTTCAGGTACTTTTGGAGAACTGCGTTCCAACCATTTTCATAGCGGATTGGATATTAAAACCCAACAAAGACAGGGGTTAAATGTAATTGCTTCGGCTAAAGGATATGTTAGTCGAATAAATATTCAACATTATGGCTACGGAAAAGCGCTTTATATTCAACATCCTAACGGCTACACCACTGTTTACGCTCACTTAAAAGAATTTTCGCCCGAAATTGAAGCCTATGTAAAAAAGCGCCAATACGCAAACGAAACATACGAAATAGAGCTCTTTCCTGAAGCTGGAGAATTACCGGTAGAAGCCAATGAACTTATTGCCTTTAGTGGAAATACGGGTGGCAGTGGTGGCCCTCACCTTCATTTTGAAATTCGTGATGGCAGCCAACGACCTATGAACCCAAAACTTTTTGGGATAAATATTGAAGACAATAGAGCACCCATAATTGACGGATTGTATGCTTATCCTTTAGACGAAGAAGCACACATAAATAATTCCCGGGAGCGACAAAAAATAAACCTTACACCACTTGAAGATGGTAGTTATATTGCAAGCGAGATTGATGCCTGCGGAAATATTGGCTTTGGTATTTCATCTGTAGATCAACAGGATGGAGCACCTAATCGAAATGGAGTTTACCATATTGAAGCTGAGCTAAATGGAGATCGTGTATTCACCTTACCCTTTAAGCGCTTTTCTTTTGCTGAAACCCGTCATCTTAATCAGTTAATCGATTATGAATATTATAGTAAAAACCGAAAACGCATTCAAAAACTCTTTGTTGAAGACGGAAATCCGTTAAGTCTTTATGAAGATGTAGTAAATAAAGGAGAGCTACATATTCAGGATAGCCTTAATTACAACTACACGATTAAGGTCAGCGATTTTGCCGGAAACCAGCGAGTGATACGAATTCCTATCCAGGGCATGCAGCGCAACGATATTCCGCCTAAAAAAGAAGATAAAACCGATTACTTTGCTCAGGCAAATCAGCCCTTCGCTGCCGAAGCTAATGGAATGGATATTTATATCCCCAAAGGAAGTCTTTATAGCGACACCTATTTAGATATTGAATTTGGAGAAGACAAAGTGAAAGTTCATCAAGACCACACTCCGCTTCATAAAAATATCACTATAGGTTTTGATGTAAGTGAATATTCAGCTGAAGAAAAGGAAAAACTTTTTATCGCAAGATTAGGTTATGGAAACCGCCCAAATTATTCTTCTACCTACAAAAAAGCAAACCGATTCACCACCGGCACAAGAACTTTTGGAGAATATACCCTGGCATCAGATGTTACACCCCCAAAAATATGGCCTACCAATTTTAATGATGGCCAGTGGATTTCCAGCAACAATACTTTACAGGTGAAAATAAGCGATGATCTCTCAGGGATTAAAAGTTATCGAGCTACGGTAAATGGGAAATTTATTCTTATGGAGTATGAGTATAAAAACAATACCCTAACCCACGATTTTAGTGATGGTGTGGTAACCGATACCGAAAACCAATTAAAAATTATTGTAACCGATAATGTTGGGAATAGCAATACTTATGAAGCAACGTTTTTTAGGAAGAATTCTTAAAAATAGAAGTAAATAAGTTTTTAATGAAATAAAGGGCTATCTGAAATATCTTTAATTCGTCATCCTGAATTTATTTCAGAGCCTGCCCCGATTTTTATATCGGGGATCTAAGTTGGTTGAATTTGCAACGTGTTAGAAGCTGAAACAAGTTCAGCTTGACGTAAATTAGATATTTCAGATAGCCTTTATTAATATTCTTTTAGAAAGCGATGTTTTAATCAACTACCCTCTCCTCCACTTACTTGTTTCCTCAAAAACGTGTTCAAGGATCTTTTTATCTTCTTCTGAAAATTCTACGTGCCGGCGGTTCATAACAATTTCAGCAACTTCAAAGGCTTTTTCAGTTTTGTAAACCGTCATCCCGGCGCTGCCTCCCCAACTGAAGCTGGGTACAAAATTTCGTGGAAACCCGGCTCCAAAGATATTTGAACTTACGCCCACAACCGTCCCGGTATTGAACATCGTGTTTATTCCGCATTTACTATGGTCGCCCATCATTAATCCGCAAAATTGCAATCCGGTTTTAGCAAAACCTTCAGTTTCATAATCCCAAATACGCACTTCAGCATAATTATTTTTAAGGTTGGAATTATTGGTGTCAGCACCCAAATTACACCATTCCCCTAAAACTGAATTTCCTAAATAACCATCGTGACCTTTATTGGAATTCGCAAAAAGCACTGCATTATTTATTTCGCCGCCACCACGACATCCAGGTCCCAAAGTTGTTGGCCCATAAATTTTAGCTCCCATTTTCACCAAAGCACCTTCGCAAACTGCGAGAGCACCTTTAATAAGGCTGCCTTCCAGGACTTTTGCATCTTTCCCGATATATATGGGCCCGGTAGAAGCGTTTAATGAACAATTCTCCACTTCAGCCCCTTCCTCTATAAAAATCTTTTCGGGATTTTTTACGTAATTTGATTCGTGGATAGGCTGCGATTTTCGGCCTTTGGTTATAATTTCAAAATCGGCTTCTATGGCTTCCCCGTTTTTTGAAAAAATATCCCAGGAATTATTTATTTGAATTACTCCATCGGCCAACTCTATTTGCTCATATTCATCTAAAGCTACTTCCTGATCTTCATAAGCGTGAAAAGCAACAATATCTTCCTGATGAAAAATTGCCTGGTTAGGCTTTAGATTTTGTATTTGCTGTAAAAATTTAGGATTGGGAAGAAAAGAAGCATTTATCATTATGTTTTCTTCCAATTCTACCATAGGCCATTTTTCGGCTAAATAATCTTCAGTAACTGTAGAAGTGGTAGATTTTAAAAGTAACTCCCATTTTTCCCGAATTGTAAGAATACCAACTCTAATATCGGCTACAGGCCGCGTAAAGGTAAAAGGAAGTAAGCGGTTCCTGGCAGAACCGTCAAATAATATATAATTCATCCGCACAAATTTAGGTTTCAAAAATACAAATAAACTCACTTGACGCAAGTCTACGGGCTTTTAACTTGAAAAATGAAGTAAAAATAATTTCCTTCTTCCTGAAACCTTATATATATTCTAAAAAGTAAAGCACAAAAAAAGTCGCCTTAAAAAAGACGACTTTTTGAAATTATATATAACAAAAAATTATTTCTTGAATTTCTTGTACTTGTTTTTAAACTTGTCAATACGCCCGGCGCTATCAACCAATTTGGTTTGCCCGGTGTAGTATGGGTGAGAAGTTCTTGAGATTTCCAACTTAATAAGTGGATACTCTGTCCCTTCTACTTCAATAGTTTCTTTAGTGTTCGCGGTAGATTTAGTAATGAATACATCTTCGTTAGACATATCTTTAAATGCTACTAATCTATAATTTTCCGGATGGATTCCCTGCTTCATCGCTTTAGTTCTTTTAATTTTCGAGGTGCAAATTTAAGTAATTCAATTATAAAAACAAGGGATAGACAAAAATATTTTTAATTCTTCTGCAATGTAACGTTTTGTTATATTTGCTTACTAACCGGTTGTAACTAAACAATCTTAAATTATGGAAAATTCTACTTCAATTAAATCGGTTGCCTATCCTTACGGGTTTGTTCTTGCTATTTACTCTATTTTAGCTCTAGTCCTCATTTATGTTTTTAATGTAGCTCAGGATAACTGGGTAATCGGGGTAATAAATACTCTTGTTTCAATTGCTATTTTTGTTTTAGCGATTAAAAAATTCAAGCAAAATAACAATGGTTTTCTAAGTCTAAAGGAAGCTTTAAAAGTAGGATTAGCGGTAGCCGTAATAAGCGGGGTAATTACTGCAATTTATTCCTATATTCATTATAGCTTTGTATATCCTGAGTATTCAGAAATGATGTACGACCAGGCAGTTTTACAAATGGCAGAACAAAATATGCCAGAATCTCAACAAAATCAAGCTTTGGAAATGACCAAAATGTTCACTAGTCCCTGGTTTTTTGCAACTATGGCGCTAGTAGGAAGTTTATTTTTCGGCTTTATAATATCATTAATTACAGGGTTAATTCTAAAGAGAGAAAATCCTGCACATCAATAGAAATAAAATAATGCAGATTTCCGTCGTTATTCCTCTTTTAAACGAAGAACAATCTTTAACTGAATTATATAATTGGATCGCAAAAGTAATGCGATCCAATTCCTTTTCACACGAAATCATTTTTATAGACGACGGCAGTACAGATAATTCCTGGAAAACCATTGAAGCTCTGGCAGAAAATGACCAGGCGGTTAAAGGAATAAAATTCAATAGAAACTACGGGAAATCCCAGGCACTTCACGCCGGGTTTCTACGAGCTAAGGGAGATGTTATTATCACCATGGATGCCGATCTACAAGACAATCCAGAAGAAATCCCCGAACTTTATAAAATGATTAACGAAGAAGGTTACGACCTGGTTTCGGGCTGGAAAAAGAAGCGCTACGACTCTGTAGTCACCAAAAATATCCCTTCAAAAGTTTTCAACGCTGCAGCGAGAAAAACTTCCGGCGTACAACTTCACGATTTTAACTGCGGACTTAAAGCTTACAAACAGGCGGTAGTAAAGAATATTGATGTCTATGGCGAAATGCACCGATATATCCCGGTTCTTGCAAAAAATTCGGGTTTTATTAAAATTACCGAAAAGGAAGTTCAGCACCAGGCCCGTAAATACGGAAAAACAAAATTTGGCGCCGAAAGATTTATTAATGGCTTCCTGGATCTTATAAGTATTTGGTTTCTTTCAAAATTTGGCCGCAGGCCTATGCACCTTTTTGGGGCTTTAGGGGTTTTAATGTTTATTTTCGGTTTTCTTTCGGCCGGTTGGATTGGTATTTCCAAACTCTACAAACTTTATCACGGCCTGCCCAACGTTTTGGTAACCTCAAACCCCTGGTTTTATATCGCACTCGCGGTAATGATAATTGGTTCGCAATTGTTTCTTGCAGGTTTCCTGGGTGAGCTTGTTTTACGCTCTAAACGTGAAAAAGAACGCTACCTTATCAATAAAACCACGCCAAATTTATAATGCCATTAAGGCATTAATCCTTATTTTTGTTTCTCTAAACTTATAATTATGGCTAAAAATAAACCAGAAATCCTGGCTAAGGCTAAAACCTGGCTGACTGATATATTTGACGTAGACACGCATAAAGAAATTAACCATCTTATTGAAAACGATCCAGCTGAACTGGAAGAATCTTTTTATAAGAATGCCGCTTTTGGAACCGGTGGTATGCGTGGAATTATGGGTGTAGGCACCAATCGAATCAATAAATATACCCTCGGAAAAAATACCCAGGGACTTTCTAATTTATTGAAAACCGAATTTAAAGGTGAAAAATTAAAAGTAGCGATCGCGTACGATTGTAGAAATAATTCTAAAGAACTGGCGCAAATGGTAGCTGAAGTATTTTCGGCTAACGAGATTGAGGTTTATTTGTTTTCAGAATTAAGGCCAACCCCAGAGCTTTCTTTCGCGGTGAAATATCTTGATTGCCACGCGGGAATTGTACTTACCGCAAGCCATAATCCGCCAGAATATAATGGTTATAAAGTGTATTGGCAGGACGGTGGCCAGTTGGTACCGCCACAAGACACCAAGCTTGTAGACATAATCAATAATTTAGAATACGAAGAAGTTAATTTTAAAGCCAAACCGGAATTTATTCATAAAATAGATACCGAAGTAGATGAAGCATTTCAAAAAGCTTCAGTTGAAAATGGAAGTTTTAATACTTCCGCCTCGGCGAAAGATAATTTAAACATTGTTTTCACCTCCTTGCACGGAACGGCCTGTAAGACGAATCCGCAGATTTTAGAAAAAGCTGGTTATAAAAATGTTTTTCTTGTTAAAGAACAAAAAGAACCTAACGGAAATTTCCCAACGGTAAAATCGCCAAATCCTGAAGAACCGGAAGCCTTAAAAATGGCGTTAGACCTGGCGGAAGAAAAAAATGCCGATATTGTAATTGGCACCGATCCAGACGGCGACCGTCTTGGCGTAGCAGTTCGTGATTTGAATGGAAAAATGATTCTGCTTAACGGTAACCAAACCATGTTGGTTATGACCTGGTTTTTGCTGGAACAACATAAGAAACAGGGTAAATTATCGGCTAATTCTTTTGTGGCTTCTACCATTGTTTCTACCCCTATGCTTAAAAACATTACAGAAGATTTTGGCGCTCAGTATCACGAAGTTTTAACTGGGTTTAAGTGGATCGCCAAATTGATTAAAGACAATCCAGACCTTGATTATGTTGGCGGGGGTGAAGAAAGTTTTGGTTTTATGGTAGGCGATTTTGTGCGTGATAAAGATGCGGCTACTTCTACTCTACTCGCCTGCGAGATCGCAGCACAAATGAAAGCCGAAGGCAGCTCTTTCTATGAACAACTTTTAAAACTTTATACTGAATACGGTCTTTACCGTGAAGAACTAATTTCTTTAGTGAAAAAAGGGATTGAAGGGGAAGCAGAAATCAAGCAGATGCTAATTGATTTAAGGGAAAACCCGTGGCAGGAAATTGATGGTGAAAAAGTTGTTCTTATTGAAGACTATCACACCTCTAAAGCCAATAACCTACAGGATAAAATTGAAGAAGAGATTAGAATCCCAAAATCTAACGTATTAATTTACTATACCGAAAACGGGACAAAAATAGCAGCAAGGCCAAGTGGTACCGAGCCAAAAATCAAGTTTTACTTCAGTGTGAATTCAGATTTGGATAAAGTAGAAAATTTTGATGCTGAAAATGCCAGGCTGGCCGAAAAGATAAAGCGCATTAAAAACGAATTACAACTGGGCTAAGCGCTCTACTCTATGACCTATTTAAAGAAGATTCTTCAGTTTGCAAGACCCTACAAGCGTTTTGCGATACTTAACATTATAAGTAATATTTTTTACGCACTTTTTAGCACCCTGGCGTTTATTTCTTTTATTCCCATGTTGCGGGTGCTTTTTCAGGAAGAAGAGCCAATTAGCAGCAGGCCGGTATGGAATGGCGAGTTTAGTGGCCTAAAAGATTTTGCTAACGATTATTCTAATTTTTTCCTGAATCAACAGGTAGAAGCTCACGGCCAAATTGCTGCTTTGGTAAGTATTTGTATTACAGTAATTGTGCTTTTCTTTTTAAAGAACTTTTTTAATTACCTGGCTTTATATTTTATTGCCAACCTTAGAAACGGGATGCTTAAAGATATAAGGAACCGTATATACGATAAAATTGTAGAATTACCGGTTTCCTTCTTTTCTGAAAAACGAAAAGGAGATTTTATTTCCAGGATTACCAGTGATGTTCAGGAAATTCAGACTTCATTCTTAAGTATGCTGGAGCTTTTTGTTAAAGAACCGCTTACTTTGATTTTTACCCTGGTAGCAATGATCGCGCTTAGCCCGAAATTGACGCTCTTTGTGTTGGTATTTTTACCACTTTCAGGTTTATTGATTTCTTCTATTGGAAAGAAATTAAAATCTCAATCTACACAGGCACAACAGGAAAATGCAAACTTTCTAACCATTGTAGAGGAGTCACTTTCAAGCTTAAAAATCATTAAAGGTTTTAATGCTGAAGATAAATTTAAAAAGAAATTTTATGACAGCACCGGCCGATTAAACCGAATTTTAAATACGCTTTTACACCGCCAGAACCTCGCCTCACCTATGAGTGAGTTTCTGGGTGTGGTGGTAATCACGATAATTTTATGGTTTGGGGGAAGAATGGTGTTGATTGATAATACTATGGACGCCTCAACTTTTATAGGATTTCTGGTATTAACGTATAATATTCTAACGCCCGCAAAAGCAATTTCAAAAGCTACTTACTCTATTCAAAAAGGAAATGCCAGTGCCGAACGAATTTTAGAAATCCTGGAAACCGAATCAACAATAAAGGATGATAAAAATGCCATAAAGAAAGAGAGTTTTGAAAACAGCATTAAAGTAGATAATATCAATTTTAGGTACGAAAAAGAAAACGTACTTAAGAATTTTTCTATGCAGGTGGAAAAAGGGAAAATGGTTGCTCTGGTAGGTCAATCTGGTAGTGGGAAATCCACCATCGCAAACTTAATAACCCGTTTTTACGACGTTAACGAAGGTGATATTAAACTAGATGGGCATAACATTAAAGGAATTACCAAAAAATCGCTGAGAAACTTAATGGGACTTGTTACCCAGGATTCTATACTCTTTAATGATACGGTTAAAAATAATATTGGATTAGGGAAAGACAATGCTACCGAAGAGGAAATTATTGAAGCCTTAAAAGTTGCCAATGCCTGGGAGTTTGTAAAGGATCTTCCCAAAGGCCTGGAAACAAATATTGGCGATAGTGGCAATAAATTAAGTGGCGGTCAAAAACAAAGGCTTTCAATTGCCCGGGCTGTACTTAAAAATCCACCAATTATGATTCTTGATGAAGCTACCTCTGCCCTGGATACCGAAAGCGAAAAGCTGGTGCAAAAAGCCCTGGAAAATATGATGAAAAACAGAACTTCTATAGTTATCGCCCATAGACTTTCCACCATACAAAACGCAGATAAGATTATTGTACTACACCGGGGCGAAATTGTAGAGCAGGGCAAACACCTGGAATTACTCGCCCAAAAAGGTACCTATCAAAAGTTAGTAGAAATGCAATCTTTTGATTAAGGCACAAAAAAAAGCTGTCTAAGAAAATCTCAGACAGCTTTTTAAAGTTTTAGATATTTTTTTTTATAAAATCAACTCTCCATTTTCCAGAGCTTCATCTATATTAGCGCTAATCGTAGTATGGGTTCTAAAGAATTTTCTTCCATCTTCTCTTTTCAATTTAACAGTAGTTTCACCTGCATCATTTGTTTCTACTGCAGTTACTTCTACTCTATTCCCATTCAGGCTCTTATAGTTTGCAATTCCACCTTTTTTAATTATGAAATTAGCTTTAGGTAAATCTAAAGATTTAAAATTTTGATTTTCAGTTTGATTAATCACTAATACATCTCCTACCGTTACCGGTTCAGTTTGGTTTTGTGCCTCTACTTGAAAAGCAAATAATAGCATAATCGGAATTATAAGTAAATTTCTCATAGTAATTGTTTTTATTTAGCAAAAATATACATATTTTTTTGCCATAATACAATTATTAAGCACTTTTAGCATAACTTTCACATGTTCATTTATAGGCATAAAAAAAGGACGAAGTAAACTTCATCCTTTTTTAAAAATTATTCTCATTGTGGGGCAACTAAGAATAATAGATTTAATTCGTTTTCAATTGGGGCAAAAAAGATTAAATCATTTTTGATACTGTAAATATAGATTAGAGAAATCAAATCACCAAACAAAAAGTGCATTTTAACTGATTTTTATGCATTTTGTCGATTATATAAAGATTTGGCTTACGCGAAAATTAGGATCGAATTCTTTTACTCGCTGACTTTAAGAAGAATAAAGTTTTAATTACCTTTGGCTTCCGCTACACGGGATTCCACATGAAAATTAAGACAAGTATCCCTTTGAAAACGTCCGAAGATCTACTTATTAAACGCTTACAGGATAAAAAGACTTCTTCTGAAGCTTTTAAGGAATTGGTATCTTTATATAAGGAGCGTTTATACTGGCACATTCGTAACATGGTGAAAGACCATGAGGATGCGCATGATGTGCTTCAGAATACTTTTATCAAAATTTTTAGAAATATCAATAATTTTAAAGGAGAAAGTAAATTATTTTCCTGGATGTATCGCATAGCCACCAACGAATCTATAAGTTTTTTAAATAAACGCGCTAAATGCAATCACATCACTTCAGAAGATTTACAGCAACAACTAATTTCCAATTTAGAAAGCGATGTTTATTTTGAAGGAGATGAAATTCAATTAAAGTTGCAAAAAGCAATTGCCAGTCTGCCAGCTAAACAACAACAGGTTTTTAATATGAAATATTTTGAAGAATTAAAATACCGGGAAATGGCAGAAATACTTGAAACCAGTGAGGGAGCGCTAAAGGCATCATACCACCACGCGGCTAAAAAAATTGAGGAATACTTAAAAACCAATTAAACCTTTTGTACTTTTCATAGTCAAATAAGCAAATGAAGAAAGAAAAAATATCATATAATCAAAAATCAGGCTTTAAGACCCCAGCAAACTATTTTGAGGGTCTAGAAGAGGATTTGTTAGATATGGTGAAACTTTCAGAAACTCTGGGAGAAAAAAAATCTGCTGGTTTCACTGCACCAATTGGATATTTTGATGGCCTGGAAGACGAAATTCTTAAAAAAGCGACTAAACCAGAAACCAGGGTTAGAAATTTATTTACCAAAGAAGCATTTCTTTATGCTGCCAGTATCGCCGCAATTGTAATTGCTTTTGCCAGTACTTTTTACATTAACCCTGAAACTCAAACAAGCTGGGACAATGTAGAACTTTCAGTGATGGAAAATTATATAGACAATAATAACATAGAATTTTCTACAAGTGAGATTTCAAATTATATTTTTCAGCAAGGATATATTATTGATGATGCAGATCTAAATACTGTAAATTCTGATGCGATGAAGAATTATCTTGATGAAAATTTAGAAGATCCGCTTTATATTTTAGATGAAGATTAATATGAAAAACCTACTTATAATATTATTAATGTTTTCTGGATTGTGGGAAATGCAGTCCCAAAACAGAAGTGAATCTCATAGAGAGAAAATAAAGGAATTAAAAACTGCTTTTTTTACCCAGGAGTTAAACCTGGATAAACAAAAAGCTCAAAAATTTTGGCCAATTTATAATGAATATGAGTCTGAATTGCACGAATTGAGAAAACGAGAGCATAGAGATTTGCCTAATTTAGAATGTATTTCTGAAGATGAGGCCGAGGAAATGCTAAAAGAATACGTCATTATAGAAAGGCAGGATTATGTTCTTAAAGAGAAACTTTTCAAGGATTTGAAAGAAATAATGTCTTCTCAGGAAATTATTAAACTTCATAAATTGGAAGACGAATTTCATAAAAAATTGATTAAAGAATACCGATCTAGAAAAGATCGCGAAAATCAGGAATAATAAAGCAAAATCCTGGTTGGGCAATAAAAATCTCACCTGGTGAGTCTTAAAAGTTAGTTTTTTGGTTAGTTAGTAGTTAGTTAGCATCCCGGTAGGTTTTGCCTCCCGGGATTCTTTTTAATTCAAACTCCTCGAAAGGTAAGTTTACAGGATATAGTATTGATTATTCTTCCCCTAGAGGTGAGCCCAGAATATTTAAATCTCGATTATTGAGTAAAATTGAGCTTCGCAATCCTACCTTTTCCTGCAGCATACGCCACTGAGTCGTTTCTAAATCTTAAGGTATAAAAACCTTCTTTAGAAATTTCTTCCCAGGTTTTACCAGAGTCTTTAGAATATGAAATTCCGCTAAATCCAGTGGCTATTATTTTTTCTCCTCCACCATTAGGTACAAACCTCACACTACTTTTGTAGCCTGGCTCCTGCCCTTCTGCAATTAATTCCCAGGTTTTGCCACCATTTTTGGTAATAGTTTTATTCCCGGTATTTCCATTGGGTTTGGTATAATCTCCACCGATAATAATTCCGAAGTTTTCATCATAAAAATCCATACTATATCCGCCGGTTGTGGCTTCCCCATCTATTAAAGGAGTATTATAAACTTCCCAGGTTTTCCCTTTGTCTGGAGAGAAATAAATTCTGGATTTCATGCCGCCGGTTAAAATCCAGGTATTATCTCCTTCAATAGCTATATTAGAATTACTCGCTGCAAAAGCAGCTTCTCCTTCTATAACTTCAGGTAAAACATCGCAGTTTAACTTTTCCCAGGTTTTACCACCGTTACGAGTTATAATTATTGAAATACAATTATCGGTTGGGTCACCCATTGCAATTCCTTCCTCATTATTCCAAAAAGCCATGGCATCATAAAAAGCTTTTTCGTGCTCCTCTTTATAAACTAATTCCATCGCACCGGAATCTCCGGTTTTATAAAGTAAAGCGGGACTTCCAACGCTCAACATAAAAAAATCGTTATCTGTAGAAGCTACTGCTCTAAACTCGGGAACAAGTGTATCGTATTTTTGATTATTGGTTCGCCAGTTTTTATTATTAAAATTATACATCCCAAAAGTGGCATTATTTGCTGCGAAAGCCAGGTTATTCCCAATTATCTCAATCGCTCTAATACTCAAGGAATTATTTTCCAGAATAGGTTCTATAGTTACTGAAGTATATTCTATTTCAGGTTGTACCCGGTTTTCTTTTTCCGCTTGTTTCTCATTTTTACAGGCACTAAAAATTATAAAAAGACATAACAATAGAATTCTGTTCATAAGTTGAATTTAAATGTTCTGGTTAAAAAAATTACTTCGGCACAAACCTAAAAAGCTCTCCTCAAAAATATATGGTGATCTCGAGACAGTACTTATACTAATTCATCTCAATTATCAAATCAAATATAATTTTTTTCTGCAGCAAAACAGCCTATTGTGAGCTTATAAAGCGCCCTAAAACTTATTATTTAATATGTAGCCAGGCCTTGAAGCAATTAAACCACAATTGTCGACTAAAAAAATTACCTTTGCAAATTCAAAATTTAGTTATGCGGTTACACAGGAATTTGGTTTTTGCCACCATAGACGCCTTAAATGAAATATTCAACAATAATAAATATGCCGATAAGGTTATAGAGCAAACCCTAAAGCGCGATAAGCGTTGGGGGGCTCGCGATCGTAGTTTTATTGCTGAAACCGTTTACGATATTGTTCGGTGGAAAAGACTTTATGCTGAAATTGCTGAAGTTAAAGAACCTTTTGATCGTGAAAATTTATTTAGATTATTTACCGTTTGGGCTACCTTACGCGGAATTGCGCTCCCAGACTGGCCTCAATTTGCTGGCACACCTACCCGAAGAATTAAAGGAAAATTTGATAGTTTAAGTAAAATTAGAAAATACCGGGAATCTATTCCAGATTGGATGGATGAGCTTGGAGTAAAAGAACTTGGTGAAAAGGTGTGGGATAAAGAAATCGCAGCGCTAAATCAACAGGCGCCCGTTATTCTTCGCGCTAATACCTTAAAAACAAGTAAAGATAATTTACGCAGCGTTCTTAAAAACGAAGAAATTATTTCTGAACCTATAAAAGGGTATAAAGACGCTTTAAAACTGGAAGAACGCGGTAACGTTTTTAGAACGCAGGCTTTTAAAGATGGTTTTTTTGAAGTTCAGGATGCTTCTTCGCAAGTAGTAGCCGAATTTCTTGAAGTAGAACCCGGGATGCGCGTAGTAGATACTTGCGCCGGTGCCGGTGGTAAAACACTTCATCTCGCAGCTTTAATGGAAAACAAAGGCCAAATTATTGCTACCGATATCTACGGAAATAAACTCAAAGAACTTAAACGCCGCGCCAAACGTGCAGGTGCCCATAATATAGATCCGCGTGCCATAGATAGCACAAAAGTGATCAAGAAGCTTTACGGAACTGGAGATCGTGTGCTTATAGATTCCCCTTGTAGCGGCCTCGGAGTGTTAAGCCGAAATCCTGATGCCAAATGGAAATTGCAACCTGAATTTATAGACAATCTTATAAAAACACAGGCCGAAATTATTGAAACCTATTCCCGTATTGTAAAACCGGGAGGAAAAATGGTTTACGCAACCTGTTCGGTTTTACCTTCTGAAAATGAAAAGCAAGTAGAAAATTTTCTAAAAAATACTGAAGAAGGAAAAAAATTCAGATTGCTTAGAGATCAAACCCTGCTTTCTTCTGAAACCGGTTTTGACGGATTCTATATGGCACTTTTAGAAAAAAAGGTTTAAAGGTTTCTCCCCAAATTTTTAGAATCAATCAATTTCAGGTAAAATCACGCTATTTTTCCTGAAATTGATTTTTTTGATGAAAAATTTCTACTTTTTATTTCTTCTTATACTTTTTTATTCCTGTTCAGAAGACGGTACCTCAATTCCTGAAGAAAAACCGGAAGAAAATAATTTTTCTTCTGAAATCTTCTTTTCAGAATATGTAGAAGGCACCTCCTATAATAAAGCGCTGGAAATTGTAAATCTTACCGGAGAAAATATTAACCTGGAAACTAAAATTTATTCCATTAAAAAACAGTCTAATAGAACCGGCGATTGGATGGGCGAAGTTTTACTTGAAGGTGATTTAGCACATGAAGAAACTTTTGTGATAGGTAATGAATCGGCTCCTATTTCTAAAATTATTTCAGGATCTAATCAATTAAAAGCCGGTACACCTTTAGATTTTAACGGTAACGATCCTGTAGGGCTTTTCAAAAACGGGGAGTTAATAGATATTATTGGATATCTTGATACCGTTGAAGATTTTGCTAAAGACCAAACTTTAAGAAGAAAGAAATCTATAACAGAACCTTCTCTTGAATACAATCCCGATGACTGGGAATTTCTGGAAATGGATAATGTTGAAGATTTGGGTAGTTACTAAACTACGAAAGGAGTTATGTTATTGCGAGCGCGGGACGAGTCTGGCAATCTTTGGTTATAGTCCCGCTTATTTTAAAAGGAACTTATTTGAAAAAGTACAGATTGTGTCGCAGACGCCTAAAAAAACTCCTTCGCAATGCCAGTACTTTAAAAGAGCAATACTTAAAATTAAAGATCGGTTCGTGAATTCGTGGCAAAACCTTCACAATATTTTCTGCACTAACTTCCTAAAATATTTCCTTTAAAAAACCTAAATTTGTCTTTTCGCGAACAACACAAAACAACATAGAATGATCCTTTTCTTTGGAGACCAATCCACCAAGGTTTTTGCGGTAGAAACGCATACTAACCTTACGGCGCAAGACATTACTAAATTAAACTGGCTTTTTGGGAATACACAACAAATTAATAAATCTGCTCTGGCAGATTTTTTTGTTGGACCCCGTGCTGCAATGATCACTCCCTGGAGTACCAACGCGGTAGAGATCACCCAAAATATGGGAATAAATGGCATTATTAGAATTGAAGAATTTTTGCGAATAGATAAGAATTTTCACGATTTTGATCCAATGCTTTCTCAAAAATACGAAGGTTTAGACCAGGATATTTTTGATATTCATATTAATCCTGAACCTATTATTGAAATTGATGATATTGCGGCATATAACCAGCAGGAAGGTCTCGCACTTAATATAGAAGAGGTTGCTTATTTACAGGGCTTAGCCGATAAATTAGGTCGTAAACTCACAGATTCTGAAGTTTTTGGTTTCTCCCAGGTAAATTCTGAACATTGCCGCCACAAAATTTTCAATGGTACTTTTGTAATTGATGGAGAGGAAAAACCGAATTCGTTGTTCAAAATGATCAGAAAAACTTCCGAAGAAAATCCTAACGAAATTGTTTCTGCTTATAAAGATAATGTTGCTTTTATAAACGGGCCGCGAGTACAGCAATTTGCACCAAAACGCCCCGATGTTCCCGAATATTATGAAAATAAAGATTTTGATTCGGTAATTTCCATAAAAGCCGAAACTCATAATTTCCCCACCACGGTAGAACCATTTAATGGTGCTGCAACCGGAAGCGGTGGCGAAATTCGTGACAGGCTTGCCGGCGGAAAAGGTTCTTTACCTTTAGCCGGGACCGCGGTTTATATGACTTCTTATTCCAGGCTGGATAAAGACCGGAAATGGGAAAATGGAATGAAAGAACGCGATTGGTTGTACCAAACTCCAATGGATATTTTAATAAAAGCATCTAACGGGGCTTCAGATTTTGGAAATAAATTTGGACAACCTTTAATTTCAGGATCGGTACTTACTTTTGAACATACTGAGCACAATAGAAAATTAGGTTACGATAAAGTAATTATGCTTGCTGGCGGTATTGGTTACGGGAAAGCCAGTCAGGCACAAAAAGATATTCCGAAGAAAGGTGATAAAATTGTAATTCTTGGTGGTGAAAATTACCGGATTGGAATGGGCGGTGCCGCAGTTTCATCTGCAGACACCGGAGAATTAGGAAGCGGAATAGAATTAAACGCCATACAAAGAGCCAATCCCGAAATGCAAAAACGTGCCTCTAATGCGGTGCGTGGAATGGTAGAAAGTGAAGAAAACCCAATAGTTTCCATTCACGATCACGGTGCAGGTGGGCATTTAAATTGTTTAAGTGAACTTGTTGAAGAAACCGGGGGAAAAATAGATTTAGATAAATTGCCGGTTGGGGATCCTACCCTTTCAGCTAAAGAAATTATAGGAAACGAATCCCAGGAACGAATGGGACTGGTTATTGGCGGTAAAAATTATGAAATACTTCGCAGGGTTTCAGAACGTGAACGCTCCCCTATTTATCAGGTTGGTGATGTAACAGGCGATCATAGGTTTACTTTTGAAGGTTCAAAATCGGGTAAAAAACCAATGGACCTGGAACTTTCTGATATGTTTGGTAGCTCACCAAAAACCATAATGACCGATACATCGGTAAAACGTATTTATGCCGATTTAGAATATTCTTCAGAAGATATAAAAGATTATTTAACCCAGGTACTTCAATTAGAAGCCGTGGCCTGCAAAGACTGGTTAACCAATAAGGTGGACCGCTGTGTAACCGGGCGCGTGGCAAAACAACAAACCGCCGGGCCATTGCAGCTTCCGCTAAATAATTGCGGGGTGATGGCGCTGGATTATAATGGAAAAGAAGGTGTGGCCACTTCTATTGGTCACTCTCCTGTTTCGGCTTTAGTAGATCCGGTTGCGGGTTCTAAAAATTCAATTGGCGAGGCGCTTTCAAATATTATTTGGGCTCCGTTGGAAAAAGGCTTAAAATCTGTTTCGCTTTCAGCCAACTGGATGTGGCCTTGTAATAATGAAGGGGAAGATGCCAGGCTTTATGAAGCGGTGCGTGCGGTTTCAGATTTCGCGATTTCCCTGGGAATAAATGTTCCTACAGGAAAAGATTCGCTTTCCATGAAGCAACGCTATAAAGATGGCGAGGTACTTTCTCCCGGCACGGTAATAATTTCAGCTGCCGGGCATTGTGATGATATCACGAAAGTAGTTGAGCCGGTTTTACAGCCCCAAAGCCTCGGGGGCGGTGATATTTATTATATCAATTTATCACAGGATAATTTTAAACTGGGCGGATCTTCTTTAGCGCAAATTCTAAATAAAGTTGGGACAGAAGTTCCAACTATTAAAGACCATATAAAATTCGCTGATGCTTTTTATAATATTCAGGCATTAATTAAGCAGGATTTAATCCTGGCCGGGCACGATGTTGCTTCTGGTGGATTAATCACTACGCTTCTTGAAATGTGTTTTGCCGATACTAATCTTGGCGCAGATTTAGACCTTACCGCCTTGAATGAAAAAGACAGTGTAAAATTATTATTCAACGAAAACTGCGGAATTGTTTTCCAGGCAAAAGATGAGACTGCGGAACAAGTACTTACTGATAATAATGTTGAATTCTTTAAAATTGGAAAAGTAACGGAAGGAAACGAACTAAAAATCAAGAACGGCGCAGAAAATCTCAGTTTCAATATTCCTGAAATGCGAGATGTTTGGTATAAAACTTCCTTCCTATTAGATCAGAAACAAAGCGGTGTAGATAAGGCTACTGAGCGATTCAATAATTACAAAAATCAACCACTGGAATTTAAATTCCCTTATGGATTTACCGGTCAGCTTCCATTCCAATCTGATTTATTGGAGAAGCCTACCAAAGCTATTAAAGCGGCGATTATTCGTGAAAAAGGTTCTAATTCTGAACGTGAAATGGCCCGTGCGATGCACTTAGCCGGTTTTGAGGTTAAAGATGTACATATGACCGATTTAATCTCGGGAAGGGAAACCCTGGAAGATATTCAGTTTATAGCAGCCGTAGGAGGATTCTCAAATTCAGATGTTTTGGGCAGTGCAAAAGGTTGGGCAGGAGCTTTCTTATATAACGAAAAAGCTAAAAATACGCTCGATAATTTCTTTGAAAGAGAAGATACCTTATCGCTTGGAGTATGCAACGGTTGCCAGCTTTTTATTGAGTTAGGATTAATAAATCCAGACCACGAAAAGAAACCGAAAATGCTTCATAATGCATCGCATAAATTTGAATGTAATTTTACTTCCGTAGAAATTATGGAAAACAAATCGGTGATGCTATCCACACTTTCTGGAAGTAAACTCGGTATTTGGGCTGCTCACGGTGAGGGGAAATTTAGCTTTCCTTATAAAAAAGAGCATTATAATATTGTAGGAGAATACGGCTATGATAAATATCCAGCCAATCCAAATGGCTCTAACCACAATACAGCTATACTTACCGACGATACCGGAAGACATTTGGTTATGATGCCGCACTTAGAACGCTCTACCTTTCCCTGGAATTGGGCCTATTACCCAAAAGACAGGAAAGACGATAAAGTAAGTCCGTGGCTTGAAGCCTTTGTGAATGCCAGAAAATGGTTAGATAAAAAATAATTTTTCTTCAGCATTATTTAAACGCCCAATGATATTTTTATTGTTGGGCGTTTCTAATTTAATTCAATGATTATCAATTTAATAAATAGCCCTATAGGTATAAAACTGTTATAAATAGAATAGCTATATTCTTTAAAGAATTTATATTCTTAGTAATATATCTATGTTTATTTTAATATTTCAATTTGAAATAGGCTACAAATTTGCTATTTTGCAAAGTATATAATAATGCTACACCCAAATGGATAAACCAACAAGACTTTTTGACTTTCCTTATTTTCAACTGGAAAAACACGCTTTAGATAAGTCGTTAGTCACAAAATATAATGGAGAATGGAAAGCACTTTCCACCCAGGAATATATTGATAAGGCAAATGCAATAAGCCGTGGATTATTGCGATTGGGTATAAAACCAAACGATAAAATTGCTATAATTTCTACGAGTAACCGTACAGAATGGAATGTAATGGATATTGGGGTTTTGCAAACAGGTGCGCAAACTGTACCTATTTATCCTACAATTTCTGAAGATGATTATCAATATGTATTAGATCACAGTGAGGCCGTTTTTTGCTTTGTATCAGATAAAGAAGTACTGGATAAACTAAATTCTATTAAACACGATACCAAACTTAAAGAGGTCTATACTTTTGATGAAATAGAAGGTTCTAAAAACTGGACTGAAGTATTAGAGCTGGGAGACGATAAAAGCAACCAGGACGAGGTTGAACAATTAAAGAAAGCGGTTAAGCCAGATGATCTTGCAACTTTAATATATACATCAGGAACTACCGGGAGGCCAAAAGGAGTTATGCTTTCCCACAATAACCTGGTGAGTAATGTAATGGATAGCTCTAAGCGTGTTCCTTTTGAAAGGGGAACTTATGTTGCGCTTAGTTTCTTACCGGTTTGCCACGTTTTTGAAAGAATGATACTTTATTTATATCAATATTATTCAGTATCAATTCATTTTGCCGAATCTATAGAAAAAATTAGCGATAACCTCAAGGAAGTAAAACCCCACGTAATTACTGCGGTTCCAAGACTTTTAGAAAAAGTCTACGATAAAATTATTGCCAAAGGTTCTACCGTTGGTGGCGTTAAGCAAAAATTATTTTTCTGGGCCGTAGAACTTGGTTTGGAATATGAACCATACGGCGCAAATGGATGGTGGTATGAAACCCGACTTAAACTTGCCAGAAAACTTATTTTCTCTAAATGGAAAGAAGGTTTAGGCGGAAATATTGAGTTGATTGTTTCAGGTTCGGCAGCGCTTCAACCGCGTTTGGCACGTGTTTTTGCCGCAGCTGACATTCCGGTGATGGAAGGTTACGGATTAACCGAAACTTCACCGGTAATTGCAGTAAACGATCAGAGAGATAAAGGTTTCCGAATTGGAACAGTAGGAAGACCTATAGATAACGTAACAGTTAAAATTGCAGAAGACGGTGAAATTCTCGCTAAAGGACCAAATGTAATGCTTGGTTATTACAAGGAGCCGGAAAAAACAAAAGAGGTTTTAAACGGTGATCAATTTTTCCATACCGGTGATATTGGAGAGCTGGATAAAGATGGTTTCCTTAAAATTACCGATCGTAAAAAGGAAATGTTTAAAACATCGGGAGGAAAATATGTAGCACCACAAATTATTGAGAACACGATGAAACAATCTCGATTTATCGAACAAATAATGGTAATTGGCGACGGCGAAAAAATGCCGGCGGCGCTTATTCAACCAAATTTCGAGTTTGTAGAAGAATGGGCCAGACGTAAAAATATTGATATTGGTGATGGCTCTGAAAAAGCTATTGCTGAAAATACCCAGGTTAAAGAACGTATTCAGGAGGAAGTAGATTTTTATAATGAGAAGTTCGGGAAATGGGAGCGTGTAAAAGTTGTTGAACTCACCCCTGAAGTCTGGGGGATTGAAGAAGGGCACCTCACGCCAACAATGAAATTAAAACGTAGGAATATTAAAGATCGCTATAAGAAATTATACGAGAAGATTTACAGACCTTCATAATTACAGATTATTTATAACTTAAGTTAAAACCCTTCTTTTCGAAGGGTTTTTTTATGCATTTCTCATAAATTTACTCAAATAATAGAATGTCCTGATTATTTATTCCATTTTATTATGCGTGCATAATATATTTTTCTTAACTTTGAGAATCAACATTCAAAAATGAAGGAAAAGACCATAGATTATGTTTTACGTGCCACCTGGATGGCGGTATCAAAAATGTATAATGAAGAAGCCGGTAAGGCCGGCAGCACTATGTCTACCGGTTTTGCACTTTTAAGCATAGACCCCGAAAACGGAACTCCTTCTACCTCGCTTGGTCCTAAAATGGGAATGGAAGCGACTAGCTTATCCCGAATCCTTAAAACTATGGAAGATAAAGGATTAATTCTGCGTAAAAAAAACCCAAAAGATGGTCGCAGCGTCCTTATCTATTTAACCGATTTTGGCCGGGAAATGCGGGAATATTCCAAAAAAGTGGTTCTACGCTTTGATGAAGCCGTAAAGGAAAACGTTTCAGAAGAAGATCTAAAAACCTTTACAGAGGTAGCTAATACAATTTTAAACCTTATTTCTGAAAAGAAAATTTATAAAGAAGAAATTAAAATTGAATAGACCTCGCAGGTTCACAAACCTGTACAATTAAGTTAATAATCGAAAACCTTATAGTAAAACCAGATAAAAATTATGAAGAGAAGAATTAATAAAGTAGCGGTAATCGGTTCCGGAATTATGGGAAGCGGTATTGCCTGCCACTTCGCCAATATTGGCGTAGAAGTTCTCTTGCTGGATATCGTCCCGCGGGAACTCAATGAGAAAGAGAAGAAAAAAGGACTCACTTTAGAAGATAAGGAAGTTAGAGACCGCCTGGTAAATGAATCTTTGCAAGCTTCTTTAAAATCCAAGCCCTCTCCTATTTATCATAAAGATTTTGCCAATCGTATAGAAACCGGAAATATGGAAGATGATATTTCTAAGGTTTCTGAAGCAGATTGGATTATTGAGGTAGTAGTAGAACGCCTGGATATTAAGCAGCAGGTGTTTGAAAAACTGGAAAAACATCGTAAAAAAGGAACGCTAATTACTTCCAATACTTCGGGAATTCCTATTCAGCAAATGAATGAAGGAAGAAGCGAAGATTTTCAGCAGCATTTCTGCGGAACACACTTTTTTAACCCACCGCGTTACCTGAAATTATTTGAAATTATCCCGGGACCAGACACGAAACCGGAAGTTCTTGAGTTTCTTAACGAATATGGCGAAAAATTCCTTGGTAAGAAATCGGTATTAGCTAAAGACACTCCGGCGTTTATTGGTAACCGAATTGGTATTTTCAGCATTATGAGCCTTTTCCATATGGTTAAAGATATGGATATGACCATTGAAGAAGTAGACAAACTTACGGGGCCGGTTATTGGACGCCAGAAATCGGCGACTTTCCGTACGGTAGATGTAGTTGGTTTAGATACTTTGGTACACGTAGCCAACGGGCTTCATAAAGGTGTTCCAAACGATGAGGCCAACGAACTTTTTGCTTTACCAGATTTTATCCAGACGATGATGGATAACGAATGGTTGGGTAGCAAAACCAATAATACCGGATTTTACAAAAAAGTAAAGAAAGAAGATGGTTCCAGCGAAATCAAGTCTTTAGACTTAGATAAAATGGAATATCGCGATAGAAAAAGCGCGAAATTCGATGTGCTGGAACAAACCAAAACTATAGATAACCTGGAGGACCGCTATGAAGTTTTAGTTGGTGATAAAGGAAAAGCCGGTGAATTTTACCGTAAAAACTTTGCAGCATTATTCGCTTATGTTTCTAACCGAATTCCAGAAATCTCCGATGAACTTTATAAAATTGATGATGGTGTAAAAGCCGGATTTGGTTGGGAGCACGGTCCATTCCAAATGTGGGATGCCCTTGGCGTAAAGAAAGGTGTTGAAATGATGAAAGCCGAAGGTAAAGAACCGGCGGCCTGGGTAAATGAGATGTTGGAAAATGGTAAAGACTCTTTTTACACCGTAAAAGAAGGCAATACCTATTATTACGATATTCAGAAAAAGGATTATACCAAAATTCCTGGTCAGGATGCATTTATCATTTTAGATAATATTCGTGAATCAAAAGAAGTTTTCAGCAACAGCGGCGTTGTAGTTGAAGATCTTGGCGATGGAATCCTGAATGTGGAATTCCGCAGTAAAATGAACGCCATTGGTGGTGATGTTTTAGACGGCATCAACAAAGCCATAGATATGGCCGAAAAAGATTACCAGGGATTAGTAGTCGCAAATAACGGAAAGAACTTTTCTGTTGGAGCAAACATTGGGATGATCTTTATGATGGCTGTAGAGCAGGAATATGAAGAGCTTAATATGGCGATTAAATATTTCCAGGATACGATGATGCGTATGCGCTACTCCTCCATTCCTACCGTAGCTGCCCCACATTCGATGACACTTGGTGGTGGATGTGAACTTTCACTACACGCCGATAAAGTGGTAGCAGCAGCCGAAACTTATATTGGTTTGGTTGAATTTGGCGTTGGGGTAATTCCCGGCGGTGGAGGTTCTAAAGAAATGACCGTTCGCGCTGCAGATACTTATGAAAAAGATGATGTAGAATTAAATCGATTAAGAGAACATTTCCTAACTATAGGAATGGCAAAGGTTTCTACTTCGGCTCACGAGGCATTCGATTTGAATATACTTCAGAAAGGAAAAGATATCGTAGTGGTGAACCAGGAACGACAATTAACCATCGCAAAGAAACACGCATTGTTAATGGCTGAAAATGGATATACAAAACCAATTCACCGTACCGATATTAAAGTGCTCGGGAAACAAGCCTTAGGGGCTTTCTTGGTAGGAACCGACCAAATGAACGCCGGAAAATATATTAGCGACCATGATAAGAAAATCGCAAACAAACTGGCTTATGTAATGGCCGGAGGAGACCTTTCAGAACCACAAATGGTTAGTGAACAATACCTGTTAGATCTGGAAAGAGAAGCATTCCTTTCCCTAACCGGAGAACGCAAAACCTTAGAACGACTTCAGCATATGTTGAAGAAAGGCAAACCATTGAGAAATTAGTAGTGAGTATTTAGGATAGAATAGTGAGTAAGCATAAAAATCAGAGATATGCACCATTTAAATGATTTAAAAATTTGGAATAAAGCAATGGATATTGCTGAAAAAACTTACCTACTCTCTGCTAATTTTCCAACTGAAGAAAAATTTGGTTTAACAAGTCAGATAAGAAGCGCTGCTGGTTCGGTTCCTTCCAATATTGCTGAAGGAGCGGGTAGAAATACTAAAGGAAAATTTAAAAATTTCTTATGTATAGCCAACGCTTCTTTTTATGAACTGTATACGCACTTGATTCTTTTGCATAGACTTGAAGAAGAAAAAGTTAAACCGGTTTCGTCTGAAGTTTTTGAGGTTCAAAAAATGAATTATGCATTAATGTAATCGTTAGCGGTTTGAGTTTTCTCAATACTCAATCCTAACATCTAAATACTAAAAAATGAACAAAACAGCATACATAGTAAAAGCATACAGAACAGCCGTGGGGAAAGCT
Source organism: Salegentibacter agarivorans (assembly GCF_900113135.1). Taxonomy (GTDB): domain Bacteria; phylum Bacteroidota; class Bacteroidia; order Flavobacteriales; family Flavobacteriaceae; genus Salegentibacter; species Salegentibacter agarivorans. The sequence goes on from NZ_FOOH01000014.1 coordinate 29,845, forward strand.
CCCCGTGGGGTGTTCAGGTTTAAGCGTCCAGATGATCTGGCTGCAGAAACCATAGAATATATGATGAAGCAATTACCCGATTTTGATAAAACCAGGATCGATGATGTAATTGTTGGAAATGCGATGCCCGAAGCAGAGCAAGGCCTTAACGTTGGGCGTTTAATCTCATTAATGAGTTTAGATACCGATAAGGTTCCCGGGATGACAGTTAACCGTTATTGCGCTTCGGGACTCGAAACCATCGCGATTGCTTCGGCAAAAATCCAAAGTGGAATGGCCGATTGTATTATCGCCGGTGGCGCCGAAAGTATGAGCTACATTCCAATGGGCGGTTACAAACCGGTTCCCAATTATAAAACTGCCAAGGAAGGTAACGAAGATTATTACTGGGGAATGGGGCTTACTGCAGAAGCAGTAGCCGAGAAATACAAGGTTTCCCGGGAAGACCAGGATGAATTTGCCTTTAATTCTCATCAAAAAGCATTGAAAGCTCAGGAAGAAGATCGCTTTCAGGACCAGATTGTCCCTATAGATGTTGAAGAAACTTTTGTAGGGAAAGACGGTAAGAAGCAAACCAAAACTTATACGGTAAATAAAGATGAAGGGCCGCGTGCCGATACCTCTAAACAAGTTTTAGGGAAACTAAGACCAGTTTTTGCCGAAGGCGGAAGTGTAACAGCAGGGAACTCATCACAAATGAGTGATGGCGCCGCTTTTGTAATGGTGATGAGTGAAGAAATGGTGAAAGAATTTAATCTTGAACCAATTGCAAGGATGGTGAGTTATGCGCCTGTAGGTGTAGATCCTCGAATTATGGGAATTGGGCCGGTTCATGCTATTCCAAAAGCTTTAAAACAAGCCGGATTAAAACAAGACGATATGCAACTTATTGAATTGAATGAAGCTTTTGCTTCACAATCTCTAGCGGTAATAAGGGAGCTCGGATTAAATCCTGAAACCCTTAATCCGAATGGAGGGGCAATTTCTATGGGTCACCCGCTGGGTTGTACAGGAGCAAAACTTTCAGTTCAAATCTTTGACGAAATGCGCAAACGCAATCTAAAAGACAAATACGCTATGGTAACCATGTGCGTAGGAACCGGACAGGGAGCTGCTGGGATCTATGAAGTATTTTAAATGATGAATGTTTAATGTTAAATGAATAAGATTGAAAAGTGAGAACATCATAGTAGACAAAACCTTTAAGTTTTCTCTTGATATTATCTCGCTTTTCAAAAAACTTCAAGAGGAAAGGGAGTTTATAATTTCCAGGCAATTATTAAAATCTGCAACAAGTATTGGCGCTAATGTAGAAGAAGCAAACGCGGCACAATCAAAGCGAGATTTTATAAGTAAAATGTCAATCGCTTCCAAGGAAGCCAGGGAAACTAAATACTGGCTAAGACTTTTGGAAGATTCAGAAATAACAAAAATTGAAGTTTCACATTATTTAAATGAAATCACACATATAATAAACATCATAACTAAAATTATAATTACAGCTCAAAAAAACATTAATAACACTGAATTATAAAAGCTTGATCATTTAAATTTTATAATTCAAAATTCAAAATAATAGCATGGAAACAACAGAAAATAAAAAAGAACTTCTACGCGGTGGGCAGTTCCTGGTAAAGGAAACCAAAGCAGAAGATGTATTTACTCCAGAAGATTTTACAGAGGAGCAAAAAATGATGCGCGATTCGGTTAAGGAGTTTGTAGACAGAGAGATCTGGCCGAAAAAAGAAGAATTTGAAAAGAAAAATTACGCGCTTACCGAAGAGGTAATGGGCAAAGCAGGAGAACTTGGCTTCTTAGGTGTTGCTGTACCCGAGAAATACGATGGCCTCGGAATGGGCTTTGTTTCAACAATGTTGGTTTGCGATTATATTTCAGGAGCAACCGGATCTATCGCAACCGCTTTTGGTGCCCACACGGGAATTGGAACTTTGCCAATCTTACTTTACGGGAATGAAGATCAGCGTAAAAAATATATTCCGAAGTTAGCTACGGGAGAATGGTTCGGCGCATATTGTCTTACCGAGCCGGGAGCGGGAAGTGATGCAAATTCAGGGAAAACAAAAGCTGAGCTTACCGAAGATGGAAAGAGCTATAAGATAAATGGACAAAAAATGTGGATTTCCAATGCGGGATTTGCAAGTGTTTTTATCGTTTTTGCAAGAATTCAGGATGATAAAAATATCACCGGTTTCATTGTAGAATACGATAAAGAGAATCCTAACGGAATCACTTTTGGTGAGGAAGAAAAGAAACTGGGAATCCACGCCTCCTCTACCCGTCAAGTATTCTTTAACGATACTGTGGTACCTGCTGAAAATATGCTTTCAGAAAGAGGAAACGGATTTAAGATCGCGATGAATGCCTTAAACGTTGGTCGAATTAAACTTGCCGCAGCTTCTTTAGAAGCACAGCGTAGAGTGACAGATGTTGCAGTGAAATATGCGAATGATAGGGTTCAGTTTAAAACTCCAATTGCAAAATTTGGTGCTATAAAATCTAAACTTGCCGAAATGGCTACTTCGGCCTGGGTTGGAGAAGCTGCAAGTTACCGCGCTGCTAAAAATATTGAAGATAGAATTAATCTTCGACTGGAAGCCGGAGAATCGCATTCAGATGCTGAATTAAAGACTTTTGAGGAATATGCAATAGAATGTTCTATTCTAAAAGTTGCTTGTTCTGAAGATGTTCAGAATTGTAGCGACGAAGGCATACAGGTCTTAGGCGGTATGGGCTTTTCAGCAGATACGCCTATGGAATCTGCGTGGAGAGATGCCAGAATTGCCAGAATTTATGAGGGAACCAACGAGATTAACCGAATGTTGGCGGTTGGAATGCTGATTAAAAAGGCGATGAAAGGCCACGTAGATCTTTTAGGTCCAGCACAGGCAGTGGGCGAAGAACTTACGGGAATCCCGTCTATGGATAAACCAGATTTTAATGAATTATTCGCTGAAGAAAAGGATATGATCAAGAAACTGAAAAAAGTTTTCTTAATGGTAGCCGGAAGCGCTGTTCAAAAATTCGGTCAGGATCTGGAAGAACACCAGCAATTACTAATGGCCGCTTCAGATATTCTTATTGAAGCTTATATGGCTGAATCTGGTATTTTAAGAGCCGAAAAGAATGTAAATCGTTTTGGTGAAGACTCGCAGAAAGAACAAATTGCTATGGCTAAATTATATTTATACCACGCTGTAGATATTGTAAACCAAAAAGCCAAAGAGGGAATCGCTTCTTTTGCTGAAGGTGATGAGCAACGTATGATGCTTATGGGACTTAAGCGTTTCACTAAATATGACAGGATGCCAAATGTGGTAGAATTAAGAAACACTATTGCGGAAAAACTTACTTCAGAAAATAAATATTGTTTCTAATAATTTCTATTAAATCTATTGTAAAAAGGCCGTCAAATTTAGACGGTCTTTTTTTATTCCTTAATTTTAAAATTATTCCAACGATAAATTTCGCATAATTTTCAATAATTAGAGGTATGATAAACCGTATTAGATTGCTATTGTTAAGTTCTTTCTGTGTCTTTTGGATCCAGACTTCAGGCTTTGCCTCCCAACAAGATTCCACTAGCACTGAAGATGAACTTCCTTCCGAAGAAAAAATAGCAGATTCTACTGATTCTAATTATTTGCCTAATAGTTTAAAAGATTATAATGAAGCTTATTATTCAATAACCAGGTTAAATAATCCGCTTGGTTCTCCCCCCAATAGATTCAATTTACAAACTCCGCAAGCTACTTTAGAGCATTTTGTAATTAGCTGCAGAAATAAAAATTTTAAAGATGCTGCCTATGCTCTAAACCTCAATTTAATGCCTAATACTATAAGTGAGAAAGAGGCAATAGATATAGCTCAAAAGCTTTATTTTGTGATGGATCAACGGGTAGCAATAGATTGGCATGGCTTACCCGACCGCCCCGATGGGCAGGTAGATATTAGAACCACCACCAACCAGGCAGTTGCAGGGGAACCCAGAAGAAGCGTGGTTTTTGGTGAAGCAAGCATAGAAGACCGCGATATTATTTTTAGGCTACAAAGAGTAAAATACCAAGATTACGGAGCTTTTTGGTTAATTTCAGCAAATACTGTAGAAAATACGGAAGAGCTTTACCAAGTTTACGGTCCCACCTTTTTAGACCGGCATATGCCCAACTGGTCCCAGGCACAAATTGGAACTGTGCCCCTATGGAAACCCGTTTTAACCATTTTGTTATTAATAGTTTCCTACCTTTTGGGAAGAGTGGTTATTTTATTAATTAGAAAAATTGCAAAATCTTTTACCAAACCACTTATCCTGGCTTTATCTAAAAGGTTGGGTCTTCCTGCGGCTTTAGCTACGGGGGTTTTGTTTTTCTATATTACTCTTAATAATCTCATTTCTTATTCTGGTGCTTTTTCGAGTACAGTTTATGCTCTTTTACTCGCAGTGGTTATTGCTTCAATAACCTGGTTTTTTATGCGAATTCTGGATTTTGCAATGCGTTATGTTGCCGAAAATAAAATAGGCGATGTTACTTCAGAAAACAGTCACGAATCAAGACAACTTTTCACCTATTTATCTGTGGCCAGGAGAATTTTAACTTTTACCGTGGTAATTGTGGGTACAGCAATTATCCTTTCTCAATTTCGATCTTTAGAGAAGCTGGGGATTTCTATGCTGGCTTCCGCAGGATTAGCCACCATAATTTTAGGTATAGCGGCACAAAGCACTTTAGGAAATATTATTGCAGGAATTCAAATAGCACTCACCAAACCGGCAAGAATTGGGGACACGGTGATTATAGATGATCGCTGGGGTTATGTCGAGGATATTAGGTTTACTTATATGATTGTGAGAACCTGGGACCTTAGACGCTTAATTGTTCCTCTCAAAACAGTGATTTCTGATACTTTCGAAAATCTTTCTATTACAAGTCCGCATTCCATAAATGAAATTGAATTTTATGTAGATTACCGGGTAGATGTAGATAAACTTAGAACGAAATTTAAAGAATTAGTTGAGAACTCTGAAGAATGGGACGAAGAACATCCACCAATGCTGCAGGTCACCGAAATGACCGAAAAATCGCTAAAACTTAGAGCCATTTGCAGTGCCAAAACTGCCACCATCGCCTGGGAACTTCATTGCAAGTTAAGAGAAGAAATGGTAGCCTATATTAAAGAATTGGAAGAAGGCATATACTTTAGCAGATCACGTGTTGAATTAAAAAAACCTCATTTTACAGCCGAAGATTCTAAAAAAGCCAATAAATAATTACTTATGAGCTTAGACCCTTTAACGTTTAGATATATTCTTGCAGGTGTAATTAGCCTGCTTGTTTGCTTCTTAATAGCGTTTTATATCCTGAAGAAAATAGGCAAAGATCCCCGAAACATACTACCGGTAAATTTTGCACAAAGGGTTTGGGTTCCATTATTAATACTTCTGGCTGCTTTAATTTTGAAAGTTGCCCTGCTAAGTAAGATTTTTATTTACGAATATACATACAATCTTCTTCAACCCATAAGTACCCTGGGAATAATTTTAAGTGTTACCTGGTTAATTATTTTAACGCTAAAAATTCTTAAAAACCGAATGCTGAAACGGTATGACGTAAACACATCTGATAATTTAAAAGCGAGGAAAATTTATACTCAGTTTAATATCCTTGAAAATATTATCATTTTTATTATCGTTATTCTGGCCATAGGAATTGCTCTCATGAGTTTTGAAAGCATACGCTCGGTTGGGGTAAGTGTATTAACTTCAGCAGGAATTGCAGGGATTATTATAGGTTTTTCGGCACAAAAAGCTATTGGAACGCTACTCGCGGGAATTCAAATTGCTTTTACTCAACCAATAAGGCTGCAGGATGCAGTAATTGTTGAAGGCGAATGGGGTTGGATTGAAGAAATTACGCTCACTTACGTGGTAATTAAAGTTTGGGACAAAAGGAGACTGGTAGTGCCTTCTACTTATTTTATTGAAACACCTTTTCAAAACTGGACCAAGAATTCTGCCGATTTATTAGGAACCGTGTTTTTGTATACAGATTATACCGTTCCTGTTGAAAAGATTAGAGAAGAACTGGATAGGTTACTGGAAACGACCCCGCTTTGGGATAAACAAGCTAAAGTAGTACAGGTAACTGATGCTACCGATAGGTCTATGGAAATAAGGATTTTGGTAAGCGCTAAAGATTCTCCAACCGCTTTTGATTTACGCGTATTTATTAGGGAGAAACTCATAGATTTTCTAAAAGAAAATTATCCCGAGAGCCTCCCTAAAAGTCGCGTGCAAATTAATAAAGAAGATAATAAGCAAGATGAGAATTAAAACTCGCTAAGCCAGGTTTCTTCAGAGGTTGTCCCCAAACTAAAATTGGCAGCGGTTTCTATTAAAGCTAAATGAGAATAGGCTTGAGGGAAATTACCCAGCAACCTTTTGGTTTCAAAATCTATGTCTTCACTAAACAAGCCTAAGTGATTACTGTAAGAAAGTAACTGATCAAACATTTGTTTGGCTTTCTTCTTCTCTCCTATTTTGAAAAGACTATCAATTAACCAAAACGTACAAATCGTAAAAGAAGAAGTTGGTTCTCCAAAATCATCCTTATTTTTATAACGGTACATTAACCCGTCTTTACATAATTCCTTTTCAGTGGCGTGTACCGTACTTACAAAGCGAGGATCTTTGGCTTCAATAAATCCATATTGTTCCATTAATAAGGTAGAAGCATCTAAATCTTTAGAACCATAATATTGGGTATAAGCTTGCACTTCTTCATTCCAGCCGTTATTGTAAATATCGTTATAAATTTCAGCTCGTAGAGATTTCCAATGCGTATCATTAATACCCATTCTCAAAACTTCACCAATTTTTATGGCTCTGTCTATCGCCACCCAGCAAAGTAGTTTTGAAAACACAAAATGCCGGTCTTCGGTACGTAATTCCCAAATTCCTTTATCTGGTTTTTGCCAGTTTTCTTCTACAATTTTTACAATTCCGCGCACCACGGTCCAGAGTTCTTCAGAATTTTCTAAAGAAGTCTCAAACTGATTAAACTGCTGATAGATCACCTCCATCAAAATTCCGTAGATATCGTTCTGCTTCTGAATATAGGCGGCATTTCCGGTTCTTACAGGATGGGAATCCTTATAACCAGATAAGTGATCTAAAATATGCTCGGTAAGCTCTTTTTCACCATTAATTCCGTACATAATCTGGATCTTTTCATCTTTATCGGGGATAATATCTATGATAAATTGAAGAAAATCTTTAGCCGATTTTATATGGCCAAGGCCTGCCATTACTTTAATTACCATAGAAGCATCACGAATCCAGCAGAAACGGTAATCCCAGTTGCGTTCTTCGCCAATTGTTTCGGGCAAAGAAGTGGTGGCTGCGGCTAAAACCGCACCAGATTTTTTGTAACTAAGGCATTTTAAAACCAAAGCACTACGCATTATTTCATTTTCGTAATGCGTATAGCGGGTAGTCTTTGCGCTCCAATTCATCCAATAGGTTTTGGTACGCTGAAATTTTAAATAAGAGCGATCTAAAGACTGGGTAATAAGCTTTTCATGGTAACCAAGTAAAAAATATGCGTTTCCGGTTAATTCCAGTTCTTTACCTTCTAAAACATCGTTAAGATCCAAATTCGAGTATAGAAAAAGGGAATCGTATTTACCTTCTTTGGTAAAACTTTTTATATAATTTCCTTTAAATTCATTGTAGGTTTTTTCACGGGCAAAATCTAAACGAGGATCATATTTTACTTTAAACTTAGGCTTTCCGCTAATTAATCTTATAAACCTTATTACATCTGGCGGGGCGTAAAAAGAACCATCTTCCCGAGGATAACGGGGCATAAAATCTATAACCTGAAAAGAGTTTGTTCCATCGGTAAATTCGGTATTTAAAATATTGGTTTCCCAAAGATATTCCTGGGTTATTTTATAAGAATCGTCTACTATAATTTCAAAACTTCCTCCCTTTTTCTCATCAAGTAGTTTTGCAAAAACCGCAGCCGATGCAAAATTTGGCAAACAACACCATTCTAACGAACCTGTTTTTGATATTAGCGCAGCACTCTTACAATTCCCTATAATTCCGTAATCTAAATTCTCCATATACTCTTAAAATTCTTTAAAAAGACTTGTCGTGTAAAATGATTTTCGGAAATTTAATAAAAATCAATTTCGCAACAACAGCATTCACATATAATTATGAGTAAGACAATAATAATTTCCAACCGATTGCCATTACAAATTAACCTAGAAAATAATAATCTTGAAGTTACGCCAAGCGTAGGTGGGCTCGCAACAGGCTTAAAATCATTCCATAAGGATGGTGATAGTATTTGGATTGGTTGGAGCGGACTTACCGAAGAGGAAATTCCGGAAAATCTTTTAGAAGATGTTAAGGAAAAAGCCCGAAAAGAAGATTGTGTTGCTGTAAATCTTAGTGAAGAAGAAATTGAAGGATTTTATTACGGGTTTAGTAATCGTACCATATGGCCGCTTTTCCATTATTTTATGGAATATACCGAAGCCGATAAAGATCATTGGGAAATTTATAAAAGCGTAAATAAAAAATATGCCGAAGAAGTTCTGAAACATTATGAAGATGGCGATCACATTTGGGTACACGATTATCAATTACTTTTAGTCCCAAATATGATTAGGGAACAACAGCCTGAAGCCATTATTGGCTTTTTTAATCATATTCCATTTCCTTCTTACGAGGTTTTTAGAACCCTGCCCTGGCGGGATGAAGTTTTAAAAGGAGTATTGGGTGCAGATCTAATTGGTTTCCATACCTACGATTATGAAAGACATTTTTTAAGTTCTGTAAGTCGAATTTTACGTCACCAGGTAAGTTTTAATGAAATTACCCTGCCCGAGAGAATTGTAAAAGTAGATTCTTTCCCAATGGGAATAGATTATAACAAATTTGAAGACGCCGCTTTAAATCATTTTAAAAATACCGAAGAGCAACGTACCGAGTTACAGCGCAGGTTAGACCATCATACCAATGAAACCCCTGAAGCTAAACTTATTCTAAGTATAGACCGCCTGGATTATACAAAAGGTATCGCCAATAGAATTAGGGCTTTTGAATATTTTCTTGATAACCATCCAGAATTCATTGAAAAAGTAAGATTGGTGATGCTTGCCGTACCATCAAGATCTAACGTGCCGCAATATCAACGTTTAAAAAGGGAAATAGATGAATTAGTTGGAAGAATAAACGGTAAATTCTCTACCGTGAGCTGGACGCCTATCTGGTATTTTTACCGCTCTATGCCTTTTGAAAATTTAATTGACCTTTATACGAGTTGTGATATTGCACTATTAACACCAATTAGGGACGGGATGAACCTGGTTGCCAAAGAATTTGTGGCTACAAGAATAAATCAAACCGGAGTACTTATTTTAAGTGAAATGGCTGGTGCCGCACACGAGATGAACGAGGCGTTAATTATTAATCCGAATAATTTTGAGCAGATTTCCGAAACTTTAATCCAGGCAATTGAAATGCCTGAAGAAGAACAAAAGCAGCGCAATAAAATACTTCAAAAGCGACTGAAACGCTATAGTGTAGAAAAATGGGCAAACGATTTTATGAAAGCCTTACATGAAACGAGTCAGGATAGAGATGCGTTTAAAGCGAGAAGAATTTCCTCTAAAGTTTCAGATGAAATTCTGGAGAAATTTAAAAATGCGAAGAACCGAATCCTATTCCTGGACTACGACGGTACATTAGTAAACTTTACCGATAAGCCCGAAAAAGCAAAACCAGACCAGGAATTAATAGATTTAGTTCACAAATTAAATCAATCAGCAAATACAGATGTAGTTCTTATTAGTGGTAGGGATAAAGACACCCTTGGTGCGTGGTGGCAGGAAATTCCTGTAGAACTTATTTCAGAACACGGGGTTTGGATGCGCCAAAAAGATAGCGAATGGGAACTTTCAGAAAACGTGAATAACGATTGGATGAGTGCGGTGCGCCCGGTAATTGAAACTTTTGTAGATAGAACGCCCGGTACATTTATAGAAGATAAAAACTATTCACTAGCCTGGCATTATAGAAAAGCCGATCCCGAACTTGGTGAAATAAGGGCCAATGAGCTTTCAAATGTTTTAAAAGAATTAATCTCAAATCGCGGACTTAGCGTTCTTGAAGGAAATAAAGTACTGGAAATAAAAAGTAGCGGAGTAAATAAAGGAAAAGCTTCCAATAAAAAACTGGTAGGCAAAGATTACGATTTCATCTTTGCCATTGGAGACGACTGGACAGATGAATATATGTTTGAGGAACTTCCAGAAAATTCTTTTACGGTTAAAGTTGGAATGAAAAAAACCAGTGCACGTTATTATGTTGAAGACACTTTAAAGGTAAGGGATATACTTAAAAAGTTTGCTGAAAATTCATAAGCCTTTAAACTGTTAAATTCCTTGACATTTTCTAAGAAAGTTTATGCATAACTTAACTTCAAAAATATGGTAACGGCGTGATTATGATCTAATTTTACATTAAACAAAAATACGAACCAAAACTTAAAAACTTAGATCGATGAAATCAGGAAAAATGTTATTAGGATTAATATCAGGAGCAGCTGCAGGAGCGGCCTTAGGACTATTATTTGCCCCTAAAAAAGGTGCAGATACCAGAAAGGCGATTTCAGATTCAAGCAACGAAGCTATACAAGGAACTAAAGGAAAATTCAATGAATTTTCTGACTCTTTAAGCCACAAAGTTGATGCTTTAAAGAACAAAACTAAAGCCAGCCTTTCTAACTCAAAAGCTGACCAAAAAGCACACGAAGCAAAAGCTGAAATTCATAATATGAAAGCAAGCTAAATTGTAGTTAATTAGAATGTGATTTAAAATCCCGGCATTATTTGTCGGGATTTTTTTGTTTCATATTACTTCTAAAGCGTATTTAATTGTGAAATCACCCAAACATTAGGTATTTTAGAAGCTTAAAAAAATAATTTTATGATTAGAAATATACCCAGTCTTGCCCTACTCCTATTTTCGGGACTCATTTTTCAACAAACAAATGCGCAAACCGATGAGCGTATTTACGAAATAATAGATAGCATTTCTGCAGATAGGATTGAAGCCGATATTAGGAAACTTGCCGGTTTTGGAACAAGGAATACATTTAGTGATACAATTTCTGACACCCGTGGAATAGGTGCCGCACGTAGATGGATAAAATCTGAATTCGATAATATATCTAATAATTGCGATAATTGTCTTGATGTTTTTTACCAAAAAGACTTTGTTACTACAGAGGATGGGGAACGCATACCACATGATGCCTGGGTGGTAAATGTGGTTGCGGTACAAAGAGGAACCAAATATCCAAACCGCTATATTATTATGAGCGGCGATATAGATTCCCGCGCCAGCAATACTATGGATTTTGAAACCGATGCGCCCGGTGCCAACGATAATGCCAGCGGTATGGCTGGTGCTATGGAAGCCGCCAGGGTTTTATCTCAATATGAATTTGAAAGCAGCGTGGTATATGTTGGACTTTCTGGAGAAGAGCAAGGTCTTTTTGGAGGAAAAGGACTGGCCGAATATGCTAAAGAAAACAATTGGGAGATTATTGGAGTTTTGAATAATGATATGATTGGGAATATTGAAGGTGTAGATGGCGTAATTGATAACCGAACTTTTAGAATATTTTCCGAACCCGTTCCTCCAAATGAATCTGAAAGAGAAAGAACAATGCGTAGATTTTACGGCGGTGAAGTAGATGGAATTTCACGACAACTTGCTCGTTATGTACATAAAACTACCGAAACCTATATGCCAGAAATGAACCCGATGATGATCTATCGTTTAGACCGTTTTGGTCGTGGGGGTCACCACAGGCCATTCAACGATCTTGGCTTCGCCGGAATCAGGATTATGGAAGCGCACGAAAATTATAACCGACAACACCAGGATATTAGAACCGAAAACGGTATTGAATATGGCGATGTTATAGAAGGTGTTAATTTTGATTATGCTGAAAAACTTACCGCAGTAAATGCTATAAATATGGCTAGCCTTGCCTGGGCTCCACCGGCACCTGAGAATGTTGAAATTGGAGGAATTGTAGAACCTTCAGCAAAATTAAGATGGGATAAAGTTGAAGCTGATATCGCCGGCTATAAAATTTACTGGAGAGAAACTACTGAAGCGCAGTGGCAATATTCCCGTTTTGTAGGTGACGTAAATGAATTCACTCTTGATGGAATTGTTATAGATAATTTCTTCTTTGGAGTTGCTACAGTAGGAAAAGACGGTCACGAAAGTGTTGTAGTTTTTCCTTCAGGAGTTTTCAGATAGAAAATTGAAAGAATATTCAATTAAAATTTTATAGTTATGAAACATTTAAACCACATATTGCTGCTGTTTTTCTTTGCGTTCTCCCTTTTTTCCTGCGGAAATAAAAATGATAAAAAAGGGTCTAATAAAGAAGAAGCGCAAGTTGAAGCTGATACGACAATAGCTCAAAAAACTGAAGCCGAAGAACTTTCTGATTCTCCAAGACATCACGAATGGGTTACTATATCTCACGGTGAGAGGGAATTTCAGGCTTTTGTAGCCTATCCTGAAACTAATGAGGCTACAAAATCTGTAATTGTAATTCACGAAAACCGTGGTTTAAATGATTGGGCAAGGTTGTTTGCCGATAAACTTGCTGAAGCCGGCTATTTGGTGATCGCTCCAGATCTGATTTCAAATACACAAGGTAAACGTCGAACCACAGATTTTGAAAATCCTGATGCTGCAAGAGATGCCATTTATGCCTTAGACCCAGAACAGGTAACTGCAGATCTTGATGCTGCCTTCAACTATATTAAGGAGGATTCCGCATCAACCGGAGAAGTTGCTGTAGTTGGGTTTTGCTGGGGTGGCTCGCAAACTTTTAGGTATGCTACCAACAACCAGGATATCTCTTCCGCACACGTTTTCTACGGAACCGGTCCTGAAGATGCAGAAGCAATTGTTAATATGTCGGCTCCTGTTTATGGCTATTACGGCGGTGATGATAATAGGGTAAATTCTACCATTGAGGCGAGTGAAAAAATGATGAAAGAAGCCGGCAAGACATATAAATATGAAATCTACGAAGGCGCCGGTCACGCTTTTATGAGAAGTGGACACCAAACCGATGCCGAAAAAGCAAATAAAGAAGCACACGATAAAGCCTGGAACCGACTCAAAGATCTTCTGAAATAAAATTTATTAAATATTCTTTTTAAAAAGGCATTCCATTGGGATGCCTTTTTTGATTATGACCTAATTAACAATAGTTTGGGCTAACCTTAGTATTATTAAGAAGTAGATTATTTAACTTTAAGAATCTAACCAGAAAACTAGAATTATGGCAGAAATTAAAATTGAAAAGAAAAAACCTATTTGGCCCTGGATTCTCCTTGGTCTAATAATCCTTGCAGTAATAGTATATTTTGTAATCGCCGATAACGGTGACGACGATGATGATTTTAATGAAGAGGAAAACACCGAACAGGTTGCAACACCTATGGAAACCGAGGAAGAAGAAGATACTGAAACTGCACGTTGGGAAGATGATAACCTTTCCGGAGATGAAAGTGTCTCTAAATACCTTACCCATATTGGTGACCGCGAAAAAATGGGAATTGACCATGAATATAGTAGTGAGGCCTTAATCTATCTCATCAATGCTCTTGAAAACAGATCAGAAGAAGCTAATATAGATACTGAAATTGAAATTCAGGAGTTAAAAGATGATGTTAGAGATATTAAAGAGGACCCACAGAAGCTTACTCACGCTAATACAATTAATGATGTTGGTGGTAAGATAGTGGACCTGATGGAGAAAATGCAGGAAGAAAAATTCCCAGACATATCACAGGATGTTCAGGAAGTAAGAACCGCATTAGAAAGTATTGAGCCATCAACTCCTACCCTCGATCAAAAGGACGCAGTTAATTCTTTTTATAAAGAAGCCGGCGATGTAGTACAGAATATGAAAATGAGCTAATTAAAAAATTAAAGAGATTATGGCAAGTAATGATAATAATAACAGAAGTAGAGATAAACATTTGTTCTATCTAAACGAACTTTCGGATTATAAAGTTTCAAGTGAGGATCCAGATGTTCGTGGTTGGAAAGTAAAAGATGTAGACCAGCGCGTGATAGGGAAAGTGGATAATCTTCTTGTAAATAAAAATACAGAACGTGTTGTTTACCTGGATGTAGAAGTAGACAAAAGTATTATTGAAGCAAATCACGATCCCTACAGGTCTTCTGCAAATGAAGGAGTACATGAATTCGTGAATAAAGATGGTGAAGAACATCTTATAATTCCTATTGGTCTTGTACGGCTAAATGAAGATGATAAATTTATTTATACAGATAAAGTGAATCATAGAACTTTTGCCGAAACTAAAAGAAAAAAGAAAGGTGCTAATATAGACCGGGAATACGAAGAAGTTGTTTTAGCTTCTTATAACAGAGGCGCTATTTCTTCAGATGATAAACACAGAGACGATCGGAGTCAGGCAGAATTTAACGATGATACCGCTACTAAAATCCGGGAGGATCGGGAAACAAACTTAAAAAATTCAGATGTTTCTCGTAACGAGCCTACTCATAAAAAACCTGGTGAAAAGGGTGAAATTAAAGATGATTTTAATCCTAAAAATACTCAGAAGACAAGTTTTACGAGTAACAAAGACAAAGGTTCAGGTCACGGCACTTCCCGGTCTCAGACAGATACTTCCGCAGGCAGAAGAGATCATAAGGAGGATGAAGATTTCTATAACAAGAAGGAATTCGATGATAAAAATTATCGGAAAAGGAAATAGATTACCAAAAGGGAAATTGAAAAGTTTCACTTTTTTCTTTTAGCAGAATTCTATTTTTTTCACTTGAATTCTTTAAAATCCTTTTCTAAAAATGATATTTACCAGAACCACTTTTTTTTGCTTATGATCTAATTAACAATTGTTTGGGGTAATCTTAGCTATGTTAAAGGTCAGGATTATTTAATTTTAAGAGTCTAACCAAAAACTAAAATTATGGCAGAAATTAAAGTTGAAAAGAAAAAACCGGTTTGGCCCTGGATTCTCTTAATCGCTATCATCATACTGGGCATATTATTTTATGTTTTCGCTTATGATGACACTACTGACGATATTGATGATACCAATGATATTGAAGAATTGAATGATACTTCAGGCATTTATTTTAATGAAAATAGCAAGATCAGTTTTCTTTATTCAAAAGAATTGATTGCATAACTGAAAAACTGTGAATTATGAGCAAGGATATAAAGAATAAGAATCTATATTATTTAAGTGAATTAAAAGACTATAAGATTGCAGGCGGTTATCCCGATATTCGGGGCTGGGTGGTAAGAGATGCCGACAAACGTGTAGTTGGAAAAGTCGATAATTTACTCATTAATAAAAATCTTGATCGCGTAGTTTATGTAGACGTAGAAGTAGACCAGACCATTATAGATTCCCGGCACGATCCCTATGGAAAACCCGCAGATCCTGAAATTAAGGAGTTTGTAAACAAGGACGGCCAGAATCACGTAATTGTACCCATAGGCCTGGTAGAGCTCGAAGAAGGTGAAAAATACATCTATACTTCAAGAATTACGCACCAAACCTTTGCTGAAACAAAACGCATTGAACGCGGTGCTAATCCAGATAGACATTATGAAGAAACTGTTTTAAGCTCTTATAATCGTTCCGTCTCTTGCCGAAAGAGAAGACGAGCATCTCCAACGCCGAAAAGAAGAGGAATATGCCGATAAGCCAATTTCTGAACAAAGGGAAGGGAAAATTATTGACAATGAAAATGAACGTAGAGACCGCTATAGCGAAGATCGCTACGCTGATGATGAATTTTATGAGCGGGAAGAATTTGACGGCGCAAATTTTAGAAAAAGAAATTAGAAAGTTTAAAAACAAACGAGGCTGTTACCAGTTTTTCAACAGCCTCGTTGTATTAATCTATTAAAGAAAGTTGAACCCTCTTTTTTTCTTCATCTACAGAAAGTACAGTCACTTCCAGTTCCTGGTTGAGTTTAACCACCGAATTTACATCACTTATAAATTCATTGGCAAGTTTTGAAATATGGATGAGCCCGCTTTCTTTGATTCCAATATCTACAAAGCAGCCAAAATTGGTTATATTATTTACTATTCCCGGCAGTTTCATACCCGGCTTTAAATCGGTAATACTTTTTACTGAAGGATCAAAACTAAAGGCTTTTTTCTTTGCCCTGGGATCGGCTCCAGGTTTTTTTAATTCTCCTAGAATATCTTTTAAACTCAGTAATCCAATATTATCAGAAATATAATCTTCCGGTTTTATTTTTTCAAGAACTTCAGTATTTCCTATTAGTTCTTCCGGCTTCAAGGCATTATTTTTCGCCATTTTTTCTACCACAAAGTAACTTTCTGGATGCACGGCCGAATTATCTAATGGATTCCTAGCATTTTTAATTCGTAAAAATCCCGCCGACTGTTCAAAGGCTTTTTCTCCCAGGCGTGGCACTTTTAGCAATTCTTTTCTGCTTGTAAAACGTTTATTTTCTTTTCTGTAATCCAGAATATTTTGTGCCAATCCCGGGCCAATTCCAGACACATAAGACAATAATTCTTTACTTGCAGTATTTAAGTTTACTCCTATTTTATTTACACAACGCATTACCACAACATCAAGTTTTTCCTTTAATTTGCTTTGATCTACTTCGTGTTGGTACTGCCCTACTCCTATTGATTTTGGATCTATTTTAACCAGTTCTGCCAGCGGATCACTTAATCTTCTGCCTATAGAAACTGCTCCGCGCACCGTAACATCATAATTAGGAAATTCTTCCCTGGCAATTTTCGAGGCAGAATAAACAGAAGCTCCTGCTTCATTAACCGTAAAAACCGAAACTTCTTTTGGTAGATAAATATTTTTAATAAATTGCTCGGTTTCCCTGGCTGCGGTGCCATTACCTATAGCTATAGCTTCAATTTTATAAGCATTTACCAAACTTTTAATCTTTGCTGAAGCCGCATCTGTTTTCTTCTGTGGCGGGTGAGGAAATATTGTTTCATTATGTAATAAATTCCCCTGTTCATCTAAACACACCAATTTGCAACCCGATTTAAAACCCGGGTCCAATGCGAGAATTCGTTTGCTACCCAAAGGGGCTTCCATTAACAATTGCTCAAGATTTGAAGCAAATACGCCGATGGCATCTTCATCTGCTTTTTCCTTAGCTTCATTTAGAAATTCTGTTGCAAAAGATTTTTTCAGCAATCGTGTAAAAGCATCTTCAAACGCTTCTTTTAAATATTTTACTCCAGAAAAACCGGGATTTTTAATTATTGCTTTTTCAATTAAGTTTAAAGCTTCTGCTTTATCGACTTCAATTTTTAGTTTAATTATCCCCAATTTTTCGGCTCGATAAATAGCCAAAAATCTGTGTGAAGGAATTCTTTTAAGCGGTTCTTCCCACTTTTCAAAGTGTGTGAATTTGGAAGCTTCTGAGTGCTCTTCCTCTGTTTTCACCCATTTGGTACTTAGTTGCGCTTTTCGGGCATATAATCTTCTAAGGGAATTTCTAACATAAGTATTTTCATTAATCCATTCTGCAATAATATGCCCGGCCCCGTTAAAAGCTTCTTCTTTAGTTTTTATATTTTCAGAAAGAAATTGTTTTACCGAGAGGTCAATATTGGCTGCATTTTGAGCCATTAAGATTTTGGCAAGTGGTTCTAAACCGGCTTCCCTGGCTGCATCAGCCTTTGTTTTTCTTTTCTTTTTAAAAGGTAAATAAAGGTCTTCAACTTCGGTTAAAGTGTTGGCTTTATTAATTTTTTCCGCTAAAGCTTCGGTTAACTCATTCTGAGTCTTTATGGCTTTAAGTACCGCTGCTTTTCGCTTTTCGAGTTCGTTAAAAGAATTGAGTAACAGCGCAATTTTTTCAACAGCAACCTCATCTAAATTGCCGGTGGCTTCCTTACGGTAGCGGGAAATAAACGGAATTGTAGCATCGGCTTCTAAAAGTGCAATAGTATTTTGAATACTTTTGGTGGGCAATTGGGCCCTGGATTTTATATAGTCTTGTACGTTCAAAAAATGAAATTTCAGAGTAATTAAAATATCGACTTAAACTTTGGTTTTTTATATTTAAACAGCGAGTTAATTTCAGCACATATAGGATTCAAAAACTTTAAATAATCCCTTCTGCGCGGGAATGTTTTATGGCCTTATTGCTATGTTTAAAGTAACAAATACTTACGCCAAGGCTTTCTATATTCTTGAGAATTGTAGTGATTTCCGGCTTCTTTTTTCTTCCGGTTTGCCGTATATAAACTGCTTTTAAACTCTTTGGAAAAATTTTACATATACGCTCGTAAATATGAGCATCTTTCTGGGAATCGTCTCCTAATAGTACATAAGGAATGTGGGGATAAAAAGAAATAATATCTTTTATCTTTTCAAATTTATGATCGTGGCTTCCGCGGCCGGTAGAGAGAAAATCTGAAATCCCCGTTTTAATTTTCTTTAGTTTAATTACCGCTTTAGGCAACTGGTGCATCTTGGCGAATTCATTGATAAACTCATATAAATTCCACTCACTGCTGGAAACATAAAAGAAGGAATTGGAAGCATGCTCAGAGTCCTGCCCTGCACGGCTCAATTCTTTATAATGATCTACAACGTCATCAAAAATCTTACGCTTATTGATGTTTTTGGAAAGCATCACATATAACTTTTTAAAAAAGCTATTGCTATGGGAAATAAGAAAAGTATCATCTATATCTGAAATTATACCGTATTTAGATGGGTGCGGTTTTAATAATTCCCCCTTCTCTATCATTCCAAAATCCTTGATATTACAACTCACCTCGTATTCATGCCAGCCGCTTTTTAATTCTTCTGAAAAAGGAATTGTAAATCTAAAATACCCATCGTCCAGGGTTTTAGTGGTGACTGTAGTATTGCGAAATTTCAAGGTGATTTCCCTGTTTTTTAAAGGACTAATGCGAAACATATGAATAATAGCTACCGCATGTTTTATTCCTTTTCTATCCAGCCTGTACTTATCTGGCGCCCAGGATTTAAATAAATGGCCATATACAACCAACTCCTGATTATTAACATAACCACGATAAAGTTTTAGATCTAACTTCAAAATTTTAGATTTTTATTGAATTTTTCTTACTCCAAAATAATTAAATTTAAGCATATTTTAGAAGCTATATGAAAGAAATACAGAAGGTACTACTTGTTGTGAACCCAATTTCAGGAGGTCTTAATAAGGAGCATATAATACAAACTATTGATTATGAGCTTTTAAAAATTAATGCTGGACTCATTACTTATAAAACCACCGGCAAAAATGATCGTGAGAAAATTCAGAAATTGGTTACCGAAAATAATTTTGACCGGGTTTTTGTGGCAGGCGGCGACGGGACTATAAAACAAGTAGCAGAAGCTTTAATTAATTTTCTAATTCCTATAGCAATATTTCCTGCAGGTTCAGCCAACGGGCTTGCTATTAACCTGGGCATTCCCAACATCCTGGAAGAACAATTGAAAATAGCGCTGGGTAATGAGCATAAAGAAATGGATATGCTTGAAATTAATGGAGAACTCTGCCTGCACATTAGTGATTTGGGATTAAATGCTGAATTAATTAAAAATTACGAACATTCCAGAATAAGAGGAAAAATGGGCTATTTGCTACAATCTATACCTACACTTTGGGAAAGTAAATATCCTTTTGAATTTGAAATTGAATTAGAAAATAAAACTATTACCAAAAAAGGTATTCTCCTGGCCTTTGCCAATGCAAAAAAATACGGCACCGGTGCTAATGTAAATCCTAAAGGAAAAATAGATGATGGTGTTTTTGAAATCCTTTTATTCAAAAATTTCGACATCCTGGAGATTCTAAAAACATTACGTAATGAAACTGACGGAAACTCTGAATTTGTGGAGATAATACCGGTTAAAAGTGCTAGAGTTTTTTGTAGAAAACCGGTCGCTTTTCAGGTTGATGGTGAATATATTGGAGAAAAGGAAGAAATTTCTGTCAAAATTTCAGCTAAAAAACTACCGATAATGACCTATTAAGGGGCTAAAATTGAAATTTTATCAACAAAAATTATAAAATTACGATTTCATCACGTGTATTTATTACATTTAATTTTTAGAATCCTGTAAGACAGCTGTTTACTTCGTATTGCGATATTTTAAATAAAATTTTAGCTTCAATTTTAGTCTAAAAAACCCCTTCAATATTCACATCTTTGAAAACACGAAAACGTTTGCGTGTATAGACTACTTAATATTTAGCATAATTTTTTACTAATTTAGGTCATCAACTTAATGGTTTAATTAATCAACTGTAAAATTAAATTTATGAAACAAGGATTACTCAAAATCGGTTTGTTTCTGTTTGCAATCTGCAGCTTCGGATTTGTCCAGGCGCAGGAAACAATAACAGGAACGGTAACCGATGGGGAAATGCCCTTACCGGGAGTGAACGTTGTGGTTAAAGGTACTTCTAATGGTACTGTAACCGATTTTGACGGAAATTATTCGTTAGACAATGTTCCAGGTGATGGTATTCTGGTATTTAGCTTCGTAGGCTTTGCCCAACAAGAAATTTCGGTAGACGGAAGAACTACTATTAATGCGACAATGGCAGAAGATGCCAGTGCCCTTAGCGAAGTAGTGGTTATTGGTTATGGTAATGTAGAAAGAAGAGATGCCACCGGTGCCGTTTCTACAGTTTCAACTGAAGATTTCAACCGAGGTGTAGTAGCTTCTCCGGAAGAACTTATTCAAGGGCGGACGGCCGGATTACAGGTTACTACTACAAGTGGTGAACCCGGTGGAGGAGTTAACATTCGAATTCGGGGAACTACTTCCGTAAGAGGTGGTAACGACCCGCTATTTGTTGTAGACGGTGTACCATTGTCTGGTGACGATGTTTCAGCTGGTGGAACAAATGCAGGATTTGGGGACAGTTCCCCTAAAAATCCTTTGAATTTCCTTAATCCACAGGATATTGAAAGCATGAGTGTTTTAAAGGATGCTTCTGCAACTGCTATATACGGTTCTAGAGGTGCTAATGGAGTTGTAATCATCACTACCAAATCAGGTCGTGGTATGCAAGCTAGATTTGATTATAGTGCTAATCTTGGCGTTGCTACTCCGGCAAATAAATATGATTTGCTCGATCGTGAAGAATGGTTGGAAGCCTACTCTGATACCGGCCTTGATGCAGATGTATTAGATTACGGGGGCGATACGGACTGGCAGGATGAGATTATGAGGACTGCATTTACCCAGGAACATAATCTTTCTTATTCCAACTCATACGATCAGGGAAACTATAGGGCATCTATAGGCTATTCAGACCTTATGGGTATCGTAGAAAATTCATCTATGGAGCGTCTTTCGGGAAGATTGAATGTAAATCATAGGTTATTTGATGATAAGCTTAAATTAGGTTTACAGACATCCATTTCAAGAGTAAATGACCAAAGAGCACCTATTTCAAATAACGCAGGCTCCGAAGGAGATCTTATCGGAGCTACGTATATGATGACCCCTACTTCCCCATCTGATCCAGACTTTTACGAAGGACAGATAAATCCCAATGCTATGTTAAAATATGTATCGGACGAAACAGAAACAGACCGATTCCTGATCAATTTTTCTACAGAGTACTCTGTATTGGAAAATTTATCTGCAAAGCTGAATCTTGGATATGACAAAGCTGAATCTTATAGAGGTTTTGGAATTTCAGGGGATATTGTAGGCGTTGGAAGTGCAGTGCCGGGTAATGGTAGATCCCAAATCAACGAAATTGAAAGTACAAATACTCTATTAGAATTTACCCTTAATTATGAATTGGAATTTGAAAATTCAAAACTTGACGTCCTAGCGGGCTATTCTTATCAGGAATTTGACCGTCAAGGAATTAATGCACAGGGTTGGGGATTTGAGAGTACCAACATGGGAGCAATGGTCGATGATCTGCAGCGTTCAAGGAATATTTTGGAAGGTAGTATTAATGGATCCTACCAACAATACGGGTTTGATTCAAATGGCTTCTTCGTAAACAGGTTATTTCCTGAAATTGCAACAGATCGTCCTAATACACCATCCGGAATTAATGTTGGAGCAGTAGCAGGAGATACTTTTCACACCACTGATGAATTGCAATCTTTTTTTGGAAGACTGAATTATAGTATAGCAGAAAAATATTTATTCACTGCCACCCTTAGAGCGGATGGTTCTACAAGGTTTGGTGGAAATAATCAATATGGATACTTTCCCTCTGGAGCATTTGCCTGGCAATTAGGAGATGAAGATTTCGTCCCTGAGACTTTTTCCACCTTAAAACTTAGATTAGGCTATGGGGTAACTGGTAATCAGGAAATACCTTACAATCTTTATACTCCACGTGATAGGTTTGGCGGAATTGGCATAAGCGATGGGGGCACTGTAAATGTTCCTGGAACAGGACAGGTAACCTTCCGAAACGCAGATCTTAAATGGGAAGAAACCAGCCAAACCAATATTGGTCTAGATTTCGGGTTTCTGCAAGATCGTTTGAGCGGTTCATTAGATTTCTACCGTAAAAACACAACCGATCTTTTATTCCAAACTTTCTCTGCTCAACCTGCTGCTCAAGATTTCGTATGGGAAAATCTTGATGCAAATGTGATAAATGAAGGGGTTGAATTTAGCATCGATTATGATTTATTTCAAGAGGAAGATTTTTACTGGAATCTGGGTTTTAATATTTCCTATAATGAAAACATGGTTGAAGATTTTGATGGAGCCATTCAAACAGGTGGAATTAATGGTCAGGGACTAACCAATGCCTATGCTCAGCTTCTAGCAGAAGGCCAACCCCTCTTCTCATATTATCTGAGAGAATTTGGGGGCTTTGATGAGAGTGGGCAAACCATCTATCCTAATGGAGACGTTCAAGAATTTGTAGGCAAAAGTGCTTTACCTACAACTAATTTAGGCGTCTCGACTAGGATAGAATATAAAAACTGGGACCTATCAACATTCCTTACCGGTCAATTCGACTTCTGGGTATATAATAATACAGAAAATGCTTTCTTTACTGCAGGTTCTCTGGGCTCGGGTGCGAATGTTACTAGCAATGTCATCGGAAATGGAGAATCAGTGGGCAACGCTCCTGATGTATCCACCCGTTTCTTAGAAAAAGGAGATTTCTTAAGGTTGCAAAACGCGACTCTAGGGTATAACTTTGAAGTAGGGGAAAATAGCTTCTTAAATGCTTTAAGGGTAAGTCTTACCGGACAAAATCTTTTCCTTATTACAAATTATTCTGGTTTAGACCCAGAAGTAAATACCGATAAATCTTTAAATGGGATTCCTACCGCGGGAATTGAATACACTTCCTACCCTCGTGCCAGAACGGTAACTTTAGGAGTGAACTTATCATTTTAAAAAAAAGAGAAATGAAAAATAAATTTATAAAATCAGTTTTAATACTGGGAGCAATCCTTAGTATTACGGCATGCACCGATCTGGAACTAGAGGAGACCGATTCGGTTTTTCGTGAAGGTTCAGATGATGGCTTTTCTGGGGTAAGCGATGTACCCTCTGCTCTTGCAAACAATTATAATGCTTTAAGAGATCAGATGAATACTCAGGAAAACCTTTATGCACTACAAGAGGTGACTTCAGATGAAATGGTAGTACCTACAAGAGGTACGGACTGGGGGGATAATGGTCTTTGGCGAACACTTCACCAACATACATGGGATCCCAACCATCAATTTCTTTTAAACACTTGGAACAATAATAACAGAAATGTTTTTAATTTATCGGAAATTATTGCTCCAGAAAGTAATGCTAACCCAGAGCAAATAGCAGAAGCAAAATTCCTTCGAGCTTTTAGTATGTATTGGGTGATGGATCTTTTCGGGCAGGTTCCTTTTAGAGAGGTTGATCAGGGAGCTGATGAAAATCCTATAGTTATGACACGAGATGAAGCATTCGATTTTGTAATGACAGATATTACTGATGCCTTACCGGATCTACGAGAAGTTGGGCCTGGTGCCGAAGCTAATTTTGCTAATAAGGCAGCAGCACATTATCTTATGGCAAAATTATATCTCAATAAGCACATCTATGTAGGGGGAGAACCCGCAGTTGAAGATATGAATCAGGTTATTACCCACGTAGAAGCTATTGAAGAATTAGGTTTTGGATTACAGAGTGGTTTCTTTGAAATTTTTGAACCTTCAGTAGATACTGAAACTATCTGGTTTACAACTACAGGAGTAGGTTCTAGAATCTGGAATGGTTTACATTACAACCAGGGTGCACCCGGACAGGATGCAGGAGGTTGGAATGGCTTCTCAACACTTGCAGAATTTTATGATCTATTTGAAGGTCCAGAGGATACCAATCACCCTAATGTAGGTCAGGAAGAAAGACGGGGCTTTGTGCCTCTCGAAGGAACAACGGTTGCTGAAGCTGAAGGTTTTTTTGAAGGAAATAACGATGTAGATGATGATGGTTTTATCGATGGTTCAGATATTGGAATAGGATTTTTATATGGTCAGCAGCATGAACTGGATGGAAGTGAAACTGTAGACCGAGGCGGTAATCCTCTCTTTTACACCGCTGAACTTCCAGCTTTAGTAGGTAATCCCGATAATACTGGAGTTAGAGTCCTTAAGTACCACCCCTCCAATGGATCTTATGCAGAGCATATGATTTTGTTCCGATTTGCAGATGCTCATCTTATGAAAGCAGAAGCTATTCATAGAGGCGCAACCTCTGAAGAATCAGCTTTAGAGTTGATTAACGAGTTACGCGTATTGAGAGATGCCACCCCTATTTCAGCTATAACCGATCAGGAAATACTTGACGAAAGGGGAAGAGAATTATATAATGAAATGTGGAGAAGACAAGATCTTATCCGTTTTGGTCAGTTTACCCAAGAGTGGGGTTTCAAACCGGCTTCCGAAGAACATAGAGTCTTGTTCCCTATCCCCACAACAGCCTTAACATCTAATCCTAATTTAGAACAAAACGAAGGTTACTAATTCCTTGAAATAGTTTTTATATTAAAGAGGCTATCAATGCATTTGCATTTTTAGTCTCTTTTCTTTTAGACTCCTAAATTTTTCTTAAATTTTGTTTAAATTGCCAATTAAAATAGCCTCCCTTCTAACCTGTTTTTCTCAATGAAAATCACTTCTCATCTATCATCTTCAATTTTTGGTTCAATCTTTATTATGCTGTTTTTTATGGCTTGTGCTAATGATAAAACAGAAAATGAAATACCTGCGGAAAAAGAAAATAAGGATGCATTATTCTCCAAAATGTCATCTGCTGAAACGGGAATCAATTTTGAAAATAAAATAACCAATACTAAAGATTTCAACATTTTTAGATATAGAAATTTTTATAATGGTGCGGGTGTAGGTATTGGGGACATCAATAACGACGGTCTACCTGATATTTATTTAACCTCAAATCTTGGTAAAAACAAACTTTACTTGAATAAAGGCGATTTTAAATTTGAAGATATTACAATAAACTCAGGAACGGCAGGAGCAAAAAACTGGAGTACCGGTGTAAGTATGGTAGATATTAACCACGACGGACTCCTGGATATTTATGTGAGCAATGCCGGGAATATTGAAGGTGCAGATCGTAAAAATGAACTTTTTATCAATAATGGAGACCTTACATTCACTGAAGACGCCGCTTCCTATAATTTAGATGAAAATGGATTTACCACCCACGCCGCTTTTTTTGATTATGACGGGGACGGTGATCTTGATGTATATATTCTTAACAATAGCTTTATCCCGGTTTCCAGCCTAAGTTTTAATAACAAACGTGATCTAAGAAGTGAAGATTGGGACTTACCAGAAATTTTTAAAGGCGGTGGTGATAAATTACTACGAAACGATGACGGGAATTTTACCGATGTTAGTGAAGAAGCAGGAATTTACGGAAGCTTAATAGGTTTTGGACTTGGAGTTACCGTAGGTGATGTAAACAACGATCAACTCCCCGATCTTTATATTTCTAACGATTTTTATGAACGCGATTATCTTTATATCAATAATGGTGATGGTACTTTTACTGAAGATATTAAAAACCGTGTTTCCCATTTAAGTCTTTCTTCGATGGGCGCAGATATGGCCGACATCAATAACGATGCGCGTCCTGAGATCTTTGTTACCGATATGCTTCCGGAAAGCGATAAACGCCTTAAAGAAACTTCAGATTTTGAACGATATGATATCTATAAACTCAAAGAAAGTAGGGATTTCTATCACCAATTTATGCAAAATACCCTACAGCTCAATACGGGTGAAAATTCCTTCTCTGAAATCGCATTTCAAAGTGGTGTTGCACAAACAGACTGGAGTTGGGGCGCCCTAATTTTTGATATGGATAACGATGGGTTCAAAGATATTTATGTGAGCAACGGGATCTACCACGATCTCACTAACCAGGATTTTATGGATTTCTTTGCCAACGATATTCTTCAGGAAATGGTTCTTACCGGTAAGAAAAAAGAATTTGATTCCATTCTTAGTGAAATGCCCAGCAATCCTATTCCCAATTATGCATTTCAGAATAATCAAGACCTAACATTTGATAATAAAACTAAAGATTGGGGCCTAAATGAACCCAGTTTCTCTAACGGCTCTGCTTACGCCGATCTGGATAATGATGGTGATCTAGACCTTGTTGTCAATAACGTAAATCAGGAGGTATTTATTTATAAAAACAGAACTTCAGAACAATTAGAAAATAATTACCTGAAATTAAATCTAAAAGGGGAGGGAAAAAACACTTTTGCTATTGGTAGCAAAGCCCTACTCTATTTTGACAACCAGGTGCTTTCACAAGAATTAATTCCTACACGAGGTTTTCAATCTTCAATAGATTACAGCCTAACTTTTGGCCTGGGAAAAACTAAAAAAATCGATTCTCTCCAAATTATCTGGCCCAATAAAGCTACACAAGTCATTAAAAATCCTACGATCAATACCACTTTACAACTGAGTCAAACAGAGGCGAATTCAACTTTTAATTCAGATAAAAAACAAACGCAACCAATTCTTACTGAAATAAATACAAAACTTCAAAACCACAAAGAAAATAATTATATAGACTACGATTATGAAGGTCTAATACCAAAAATGTTATCGCGTGAAGGCCCGGCATTAGCTGTAAGCGACATAAATGGTGATGGAAATGAGGATTTTTATTTAGGAGGCGCAAAAGGCCAGGCCGGAGTTCTTTATCTACAGAATAATTCAGGAAGCTTTAGCGAAAAGAATCTCGAAGTTTTTACCTCAAATTCAAGTTTTGAAGATACCTATGCAGTTTTTGCTGATGTAAACGGCGATAATAAACCAGACCTGATAGTAGGTTCAGGCGGGAATGAAGCTAACGTTGATAAAGAAATATTTCGCGATAGAATTTATATAAATCAGGGAAATGAAAGTTTTAGCGCTTCAGAATATCAACTACCTAATTCTGCACAAAATACTTCAGTGATCGCGCCATATGATTTTGATAATGATGGTGACATAGATTTGTTTATAGGAAAGAGAAGCGTGCCGGGAATTTTTGGAATTAACCCCAAACATCAGCTATTAGAAAATGACGGTAAAGGCAGTTTTAAAGATGTAACCGATGCTAAAGCTTACATACTTAACGACCTGGGAATGATAACCGATGCCACTTGGGAAGATACAAATGCTGATGGGAAAAAAGATCTAATTTTAACCGGCGACTGGATGGCGCCTAAAATTCTTCAAAACAACGGAAATTCTTTTAACCCGGCAGATAATAATCTGAACGAATTTTCCGGAGCCTGGACAGGTTTATCGGTTTCAGATATAAATGGGGATGAAAATCCAGATTTTATTTTAGGAAATCGCGGTACCAACTCGTTTTATCAAACTTCAGCCGAAAATCCGGTTAAAGTTTATATCAACGATTTTGATAATAATGGTACTATAGAACAAATTTTTACCAGAAATATTGATGGCAGAGATATCCCAATTCATTTAAGAAGAGAACTGGCAGGGCAAATTTCAGCAATAAAAAAGCAGAATCTTAAATTTTCAGAATATGCTACGAAGTCAATTCAGGAACTTTTTTCAGAAAAAATTGTTGAAAATTCTATTGTAAAAGAGATAACCACTTTTAAAAGTTTTCTTGCTTTAAATAATGCTGAAGGTAATTATGAGTTTAAAGAACTTCCTACCGAAGCACAGTTATCAAGTATTCACGCTATTGAACATCTAACTACCAAAAATGGAAATAGTTATTTTTTACTCGCCGGAAACGATTTCAACTTAAAACCCCAATTTGGGCGTTTGGATGCAAGTAAAGGGCTTCTCCTAAAGGTGAGTGGGAATGGTGATATGGAGATTATATCTTCAGAGAAATCAGGATTTTTAGTTGAAGGTGAAGTGAAACACATAAGGAAAATATCAAATAAAAATGCAGAAATTCTTATTCTGGTAGCCATAAATAATCAGGAACCAAAAATTTTTAAGTTTGATGAGAAAGCTCTTTAGCCTGGTATTTTTATTCATCTTTCTCACTTCCTGTGAAAAAGAAAAAACTTCGGAAGATTTTCTTTTTGAAAACCTACCGGCAGAAACCACAGGCCTAAATTTTAGCAACGATCTTACTGAAACAAATGCGCTAAATATTTTAGATTATTTGTATTTCTATAATGGCGGCGGCGTTGCTGTGGGCGATATAAATAAGGATGGTTTACCAGATATTTACCTAACCGGAAATCAGGTAAAAAATAAACTTTTTCTTAATAAAGGAAACTTGCAGTTTGAAGATATTACCGAAAAGGCAGGAGTTTCAGGCACGTCCAATTGGAATACAGGAGTAGTTATGGCCGATGTTAACGGTAATGGGTTGTTAGATATCTATGTTTGCGCAGTATCTGGAATAAACGGTTTAAACGGGAAAAACGAATTATTCATCAATAATGGTAACGGCACATTTTCTGAAAAAGCTGAAGAATTCGGGCTCGATTTTCAGAATTATTCTTCTACTGCTGCTTTTTTTGATTTTGATAATGATGGCGATCTGGATATGTACCTACTTAATCACGCTGTTCACACGGTGAATACTTACGGCCCTGCAGATATTAGAAATAAACGTATTGCTGAAAGCGGTGATAAACTTTTAAGAAATGATAACGGAAAATTTGTGGACGTTAGCGAAGAAGCCGGGATTTATGGTGGCGCAAACGGTTACGGACTCGGAATCGCAACTGCCGATTTTAATAACGATGGTTTCACAGATATCTACGTGAGTAACGATTTTCACGAAGATGATTATTATTATTTGAATAATGGAGACGGTACTTTTACCGAAACGCTAAAATCTAAATTTGGGCATGTGAGTCGGTTTTCTATGGGAAATGACGCCGCTGATGTGAATAATGATGGATTTATAGATATTCTTACCCTGGATATGCTTCCCCAGGATGAAAAGGTTGTAAAAGCCTCTGTAGGAGACGACCCACGCGATTTAGATAAATTAAAGACCGAAGAATTAGGCTATCATTACCAGTACACCCGAAATATGCTGCAAATAAATCAGCAGGGGGATTACTTTCAGGAAACCGGTCTTTTAAGCGGTTTAGCTGCTACAGATTGGAGTTGGGCTCCCCTATTTGCCGATTTTAACCAGGATGGCTTTCAGGATCTTTATATAGCTACAGGGATACCCAAACGTCCCAATGATTTAGATTATATAAAATACGTTTCCAGCAACCAGATACAGAAAAAAATAAATAATACACGTTTAGTAGATAATGAAGCTTTAGAAATGATGCCTTCGGGAAAGGTGCATAATTACGTTTTTAAAGGTTCTAACAGCCTAAATTTTAAAGACCAATCGGGGAAATGGATGGCTCGAGATTCGGTTATTTCTACGGGTCTCGCCTATGCCGATCTGGACAATGACGGGGATTTAGATATTGTAAGCAATAATATTAATGCAAATGCGAGCATTTATGAAAATCGGGCAGACTCAACCTCTACCTATTTAAAATTATCTTTTAAGCTAGATACTCAAAATACCTTTGGCATTGGCACCAAAGCCATTGCCTGGCAGGAAGGAAAAATGCAAACGCGCCAGCTTTATAATTCCAGGGGATTTCAGTCTTCTTCAGAACCCATTATTCATTTTGGTTTTCCGAAGAAAGAAAAGTTAGATTCGTTATTGATTATCTGGCCAGACAATACTTACCAAAAAAAGGAAAAACTGGATTTAAATCAGCATTTGGTAATAAGTCCGAACCAAAAGCGCGATGCTATTGATTATAAAAAACTTTTCCTTGCGCCAAAGCAATGGTTTGAAAAGGTAGATTCTCTACCGGGAATTACTTTTAACCACAGAGAAAACAGGTATACCGATTTTGACAGGCAAAAATTGATTCCTTATCAAATTTCTGACCGTGGGCCCGCGGTGGCCGTTGGCGATTTAAATGGGAACGGGCTGGATGATATCTTCTTCGGAAATTCTAAATTTGAACCTGCAGAAATTTATTTTCAGCAGGAAAACATTTTTAAAAAGCAGGATTTTAAATTGTTGAAAAATGATGAAAAAACCGAAAATACATCAGCCATTATCGCAGATCTCAACCGGGATGATAAGAATGAACTTTTTGTCACTTCAGGTGGTGGAGAATTTTACGGGGAAGCAGATGCCCTTTTAGATAAATTATATTGGTTTGAAAACGGTGAATTAAAAGCTAAAAAATTACCGCAATTTTTTGAAAACACTTCAGTTGCGAAATTAGGCGATATTGACGGCGATGGCCACCTGGATATTTTTGTGGGTGGTGCAGCAGTTTCCAACGATTTTGGCAAGATCCCTTCCTCCTACCTGCTCATTAATGAAAATGGTAATTTCAGAATCCAGGAAAATTCAGAGCTGGAAAAAATAGGAATGGTTACCGATGCGATTTGGACAGATTTTGACCAGGATGGCCAGGAAGATCTAATTGTTATTGGAGAATGGATGTCACCTCAATTCTTCAAAAATAATAATGGAAGTTTAGAAAATATTTCAGGAAAAATACTGGAAGAAAAGCTAAATGGGCTTTGGCAGCGTATTATTCCTTTTGATATAAATAACGACGGAAAAATGGATTATTTACTCGGAAACTGGGGCCTGAATACTAAATTCCCAGCTTCGGCAGAATTTCCGCTAAAAATGTTTTATTCAGATTTTGACAAAAATGGAAGTACAGAAACAATTATAGCTTATGCCAAAAATCAAAAATATTATCCCGCAAACGGGCTCGATGAACTGGTAGGCCAGCTTTCCTATTTACGAAAGAAGTTCCCGCAGTATAAAGATTTTGCCGGGAAAACTATTGAAGAAGTTTTTGAAAAAGAAACCCTTGCAGAAGCTAAATTACTGAAAGTGCATACAATGGCGTCGGGATATTTGCTAAATCAGGAAGGAAAGTATATTTTTAAGCCTTTTGAAAGTGCATTACAGGTAGCGCCTATTTTAGCATTTTTAAAAGCCGATTTTAATAAAGATAATCAGGAAGAAGTACTGGTTGCCGGCAATTATTTTGGAATAACGCCCTACCACGGAAGATTTGATGCGTTAGCGGGAAATTTAATCACGCAAAATGGTGAGGTTTTAGAAGGAGTTGAACTGGGATTAAATCTTACTCAAAAGAGTGTAAGAAGCCTTGATTTAATTAATTTTAAGGGAAAAGATTATCTTATGCTAAGCCTGAACAATGGTAAACCACAATTTTATAAATTGAACAATTAAATGAAAAAATATCTTTATTTTTTTATAAGCACATTAATTTTAACTTCCTGTTCCCAGGAAGAAAAACCTATTGTAGTTACAGCCGAGAATTATCACCAAACGGTAGATAAAATTACCGATATTATGGTGCACGATATTTTTTCACCACCGGTAGCCAGCAGAATTTATGCGTACTCCAACCTGGCTGCTTATCAGATTATGCGGCAGGAAAATAAAGATTTAATAGATCTCACTTCAAAATTTGAAGAGCTGGAACCTATCCCTAGTGTCGATTCTACTGCAAATATCAATTATAAACTCGCCGCGCTTGTGGCAAAAATAGAAATTGGAAAAAAATTAATTTTTTCTGAAGATTTACTTACCACTTACCGTGACAGTCTCTACACAGAATGGGAAAAAACGAATAAAGATGAGTTTAACTCATCAAAAGATTATGGCCTGGCGGTTGCTCAGCATCTTTCCTCCTGGATAGATAAAGATAATTATAAAGAAACCCGCACTATGCCCAAATACTCGGTGTATAGTGACGATCCCAGCCGTTGGCAGCCTACCCCTCCATCTTATATGGATGGTATTGAGCCTCACTGGCCAAAAATTAGACCTTTTACATTAGATTCTGCCTCCCAATTTAAACCTTTACCTCATCCCGAGTTTTCATTAAAAAAAGGAACCGCCTTTTACGATGAGCTCGTTGAAGTCTACGAGATTAAAAACGAAATGGAGAAAAAAGGAGACGAAGCCGAAGAAATGAAAATTGCTCAATTTTGGGATTGCAATCCTTATGTGTCTACCCAACGCGGTCATCTTATGTTTGCGACTAAGAAAATCACTCCTGGCGGGCACTGGATGGGAATTTGCAAAATTGCTTCTAAAAAGGCAGAGTTAGACTTCGCACAAAGTTCATATGCTTATACCACAACTGCTATCGCTTTGGCCGACGGGTTTATAAGCTGTTGGGACGAAAAATACAGAAGTAACCTGGTAAGGCCTGAAACATTAATTAATAAGCATATAGACGAGAATTGGAAACCTGTACTGCAAACTCCGCCCTTTCCTGAATATTCTAGTGGGCATTCTGTAGTTTCGGGGGCGGCTTCTATTGTTCTTACCCGTATTTTTGGTGAAGAATTCAGTTTTGAAGATGATACCGAGGTAAAATATGGTTTACCGGTAAGATCGTTTACTTCTTTTTCCCAGGCTGCCAACGAAGCGGCAATAAGTAGATTATATGGCGGAATTCATTACCGCTCTGCTGTAGAAAATGGCATTGTACAGGGAAGAAATCTTGGCAACCACGTAGTAGAAAACCTCAACATACAACCCCTCACCTACTAATTTAATGTCCAAAAAATTCTGGCTACTGTTTCTTACTGGTTTACCTGTGCTTTTTCTGCTATGGTATTTCGTAATTAAAAATGACGATTATACTATTAAGTTCGAGGCGAAAGCGCTTCCCGGCGAAATAGTTTACAGGGTAGATTCACCTATTTTTGATAAAATGAAGGTGGAAAATTCTGAAATTAAATCTGATTTATCACAGGTAATTCAGGAAACAGAATTGAATTCAGAAAGCTATGAACTCAATTGGATTATCAAACCAAAGAACGATTCCATCACCCAGGTAAAAGTAGAAATTAACAATAAAAATAATTCTTTTGAACACCGTTTCTTATTGCTGACAGGCCAAAATAATTTTCAAAAAGAAATGAAAGCTGAAATTGCCTATTTTAAAAAAGCTCTATCTACCAATAGAGCGTTATATAACGTACAAATTGAAGGAAAAAGTGTTACTCCTCAGAACACCTGTGCCTGTATTACAACCAACAGTAAAGTAGATCAAAAAGCTTTTGAAATGATGAAGACTATAGATATACTTTCTAATTATATCCTAGAGAATGATTTAGAAACCCTGGGCAGACCTAGAATTCTAATTAATTCCTGGAATAAACAGACTAAAAATATCAACTTCAGTTTTTGCTTCCCTATCGCAAAAATGCAAACCTATCCTAAAGATTTATTAATTGATATTCAAAAAATTACTTCAGAAAAAGCTTTAAAAGCGAGTTTTCTCGGGAATTATATGTTTTCGCATAATGCCTGGTTTCATTTACTTGATTATGCCGAAAAGAATAATATTGAGGTTAAAAGTGAAAATATCCTGGAAATCTTTAAAGATAATCCGCAAATGGGTGGAGATGAATCTTTATGGGAAGCTGAAATATATTTACCAATAGTAGAATAGAATACTATCTCTTATCCTCTCAGTGGTTTTAAGATTCTAATAAATAAATAAAGCCTGAAAAATTCTGAAATTTGTCATCCTGAACTTGTTTCAGGATCTAAGATAATTGATAATCAAACCACGTTAGAAGCTAAAACAATCCCAAAGATTCGGGGTAGCTTAACGAAAATAATACTTTTTAGACTTTCTTTTAATACGGTAAAAACCTGAATTAAACTGCGCGGCTGGCAGTTGTGGGAAAACATAGTGTGTCTTCAAAACAAGTCTGGATGCATTTAATACTAAAAAAACCTCACAGGTTTTTAAAACCTGTGAGGTTTGATATTTATTCCATGTACTTCTTAAAACTTAAAGCGACATAGCTTTGCCCCCGCCCAGTTCATCTACGGGACCACAAGCAATATACTCTCCTGGAATTGGATCGTACCACATTACTTCTTCCCCAATTTTTTCACTGGTCTTATAGGCCCAAATTCCCATACTTCTTACTTCTTCCAAATAAGCTAAAGCACCGGCATCTGCATCTAAAGTTATTTTTTGATCTTTATCCTGCGGATCCTGGGTTTCGGTATTTCGTTTAGCTATTTCATCTCTTTCTGCCGGAGTTGCTCTAAGATATTTTGCTACAATTTGCTCATATTCTTCAGCATTACCTTCTCCTGCATCTTTATCAAATTCGTTTTTAAACGCCCTGGAAAAAGCATCAGCAGATTGTTTGAATTTGTCCTGCCTGTCCTGGTGAGCAACCTCTTCCATATAAGAATCTATGAATTCGGCTATATTTAAATCATTAGCACCAGGAGTATCAGTTTTTGGAATAATAACTTCTAAAACCTGTTTTAACGCGAAACCGTTAGCAGCGCTTAAAAAAGTTGGCTCCCAGTTATAAGAAGGATCATTTTTACAGCTTTGCAAAAGGTTTAAAGTAGTGGGACCTACAATAATAGCTCCCGCGCCAAGTCCTATATTTCTTAATGCTTGTCTTCTATTCATAATCCTAATAATTAAGCGTTAGATGATTTTTTAAAGTTTTTAGAAGCGTGATCTGCTGCTCTGGCAGTCATAGCCATATAAGTTAAAGAAGGGTTTTGGCAACCTGCAGAGGTCATAAAAGAACCATCGGTAACATATACATTAGGAACAGCGTGCACCTGGTTGTTTCCGTTTAAAACCGAAGTTTTAGGATCTCTACCCATTCTGGCAGTTCCCATTTCGTGTATTCCAAGTCCCGGTGCGCCAATATCATCGTAGCCCTGCACATCTTTAAATCCGCCTTTTTCCAGCATCTCTACTGCCTGGGCTACCATATCTTCTCTCATTTTGAGTTCATTTTCCTTGAACTCGGCATCAAAAGTTACTGTTGGTAAACCCCATTCATCGGTTTTATCATAATCCAGCGTCATTTTGTTTTCATGGTAAGGTAAGGTTTCCCCAAAGCCCATTAAGCCCATAGTCCAGCCACCTGGTTTAACGATAGCTTCTTTTAATTCTTTTCCATAGGAAGCTTCAGCAATACCTTCACTCCAGTCTCCACGACTCGCACCACCCTGATAACCATAACCACGGGTAAAGCCTAAATTATCGCTTCCGTTAATATTTCTAAAACGAGGTAAATAGATTCCGTTAGGCTTTCTTCCTTTATAATATTGATCTTCAAAACCATCATATTTACCAGATGCTCCAGCTTTAAAATGGTGATCCATTACATTATGTCCCAGTTCTCCACTATCGTTCCCCAAACCATTCTCAAATCTATCAGATTTTGATTGCATTAGGATGCTTGTAGAAGCAATGGCAGAAGCACAAAGGAAGATAACATTAGCTTTAAATTCTATTTCTTCTTTAGTTTCGGTATCTATAACTTTTACCCCTGTAGCAAGTTTAGTTTCAGGATCGTAAATTACTTGATTTACTACAGAATTAGGTCTTAAAGTCATATTGCCAGTTCGTTCTGCCGCCGGTAATGTAGAAGAGTTACTACTAAAGTAAGCGCCGTAAGGACAACCTCTAATACAACGGTTTCTAAATTGGCAACTAGACCTACCTTCAAATTCTTTATCACCAGTAATATGCGCAACCCTACCTGCGGTTAGCACACGGCCGTCACTAAAATTGTCGGCCATACTTTTTTTAAGGTGATCTTCAACGCAGTTTAGCGGCATTTGCGGCAGAAATTTCCCATCGGGTAATTGGCTTAACCCAAGGTTTTCACCACTCACGCCAATATATGATTCAACATAATCATACCAGGGTGCAATATCTTTATAGCGAATTGGCCAGTCTACACCGTGGCCATCTTCTTTATTGGCGGTAAAATCTAAATCACTCAAGCGGTAGCTGTGACGTCCCCACATAATAGATCTTCCTCCCACGTGATACCCACGCATCCAGTCAAATCTTTTTACTTCATTATAAGGGTGTTTAATATCGTCTACAAACCAATGTGCGCTGGCTTTATTAGTAGTATAACCGGTACGTGCTTGTTTTTGCTGACGTTTTTCTTCTTCTCGTGTTAATTGTCCTTTAAACTTATAATCCCAGGGATCATCGTTCATTGTTGGATAATCTTCAATATGTTTTACCATACGTCCACGTTCAAGCACAAGGGTTTTAAATCCTTTTTCACTAAGCTCTTTGGCGGCCCAACCACCGCTAATTCCTGTACCTACGACTATTGCATCATAAGTGTCTTTTTCATAATAATTGCTCACTGTCTTGTAGTTAATTAATAATTTAGTTAATCGAATGCCTTCAAATATATAAATTTATGGTTATAATTTTGCTTCTTTAAAAAAAAGTATACTTTTAAGATTTTAAACTATCAGTAAAATCACATTCTAATAACCCTTAAACCTATTTTATGAACCTAAGACCAACCAAACTTTCTTATTATTTATTATTCCTTTTTATCTCCTTCGGAATTTTTTCCTGTAAAGATCAAAAAGCTGAAAAAGACAACGCAGCAACCGCTGAAGTTAAAACCGAAGAAAATGCTGAACCATTTTTTAAACTTTCTCTTGCTCAATGGTCTCTTAATAAGCCAATTTTTGCCGGGGAATTAGATCCAATAGATTTTGCTGAAAAAGCGAACGAAATGGGATTTGAAGGCATTGAATATGTTAGCAGCTTTTACGGCCAGCGCATTAGTGAAGCCAGTAATCCTGAAGAAGCAATGCAAAAAGTGCTGGATACTTTAAAGGCAAAGAGCGAAGAATTTGATGTAGAGAACGTTCTAATTATGGTAGACGGTGAAGGCGAATTAGCCAGCCCCAACCAGGCAGAACGTGAAAAAGCCGTAGAAAATCATAAAAAATGGGTTGATGCCGCTAATTTTTTAGGCGCCCATTCTATAAGAGTTAATCTTTTTGGTAGTGAAGAACCGGAAGAATGGAAAGCTTCAGCCGCCAAAGGCTTAAAAGCGCTTAGCGAATATGCAGCTGGAAAAAATGTGAATGTTTTAGTAGAAAATCACGGATATCTTTCTTCTAACGCGGCACTTCTTGTTGAAGTTATTGAAGATGTAAATATGGAAAACTGCGGTACCCTTCCAGATTTTGGTAATTTTTGCCTTAAAAGACAGGGTGGTGAACGTTGGGAAGCAAAATGTGTAGAGGAATATCCAAAGTACCAGGGAATAGAAGAAATGATGCCTCATGCAAAAGCTGTGAGCGCAAAATCTTACGATTTTAATGACGAAGGGGAAGAAACGAGCCTTGATTATGAGAGAATCTTAAAAATTGTTCAGGATGCAGGATACACCGGTTTCATTGGGGTAGAATATGAAGGAGGAAATTTATCTCCTGAAGAAGGTATAAAAGCCACTAAAAAACTTTTAATAGAAGTTGGGAGCAAATTAAACAGCAACAATAACTAAGAGAAGCTACAAAAGATAATGAAAAGTTTAACCAGATTCCAGCTATCAACCATGATGTTCCTCGAATTCTTTATTTGGGGAGGGTGGTTTGTAACTTTAGGTACTTTTTTACCACAAAATTTAGAAGCCACAGGTGCACAAACGGCTATGGCTTTTTCTACTCAATCCTGGGGAGCAATTGTAGCTCCCTTTATTATTGGGCTAATTGCCGACCGTTTTTTTAATGCCGAACGCATCCTTGGGGTACTTCATCTTATTGGTGCCTTATTGCTTTATATGATGTTTCAGGCAGAAGATTTTAGCAATTTTTATCCTTATGTTTTAGGGTATATGATTATTTATATGCCTACCCTGGCTTTAGTAAATTCCATTTCTTTTTATCAAATGTCAGATCCTTCTAAACAATTTTCAAGTATTCGAGTATTTGGAACCATAGGATGGATTATTTCAGGATTAATAATAAGTCTAGTTTTTGCATGGGATTCTGCCGAGGGCCGTGCAGAAGGAATGCTTCGATATACCTTTTTAATGGCTGCTATAGCTTCTGCTATGTTAGGTTTATTCAGTTTTAGTCTACCTAAAACTCCACCGAGTAGCAAAGGAGAAAAAGTTTCAATTTCCGATATTTTAGGACTGGAAGCAATTGGCTTACTTAAAGGCAAAAACTTTCTTATTTTCTTTATTTCCTCTATTCTAATTTCTATTCCACTGGCTTTTTATTACCAAAATGCCAACCCTTTTCTTTCTGAAATTGGAATGGAAGATCCTACAGCAAAAATGTCTATAGGCCAGGTTTCAGAAGCTTTGTTTCTTTTACTTATTCCTTATTTCTTCAAAAAATTCGGTTTTAAGATTACCATCCTGGCAGGAATGTTAGCCTGGACGGTTAGATATTTGCTGTTTGCCTATGGAGATACCGGGGAACTTGCTTTTATGTTAATAATAGGAATTGCACTTCACGGAATTTGCTATGACTTTTTCTTTGTTTCGGGACAAATATATACCGACTCCAAAGCGGGGCCAAAAATTAAAAGTGCCGCTCAGGGCTTAATTACTTTAGCCACCTATGGTGTGGGGATGCTTATTGGTTTCTGGGTAGCCGGGCAGGTTAGCGACATGTATTTGAACGCCGATGGCAGCCATAATTGGGAACAAATTTGGATCTTCCCCGCAGCATTTGCTTTTGTAGTTCTTATATTATTTGCTATTTTCTTTAAAGATGAAAAAATAGCCAAAAAAGATATTGAAATATAACCAATCAAAAAATTACTGAAATATGGGTAAAAAAATAAAATTAGGAGTTTTAGGCGGCGGAGGAGATTCCCTTATAGGAGTTTTACACCGGGTAGCTTCTTCTATGTACGATAAATTTGAATTTGTTGGCGGGGTTTTTAATCCAGCATTAAAAGAAAGTCAGGAGTTTGCTAGAGAACTTGGCATTGGTACCGATAGAGTTTATAAAGATCTGGACCATTTAATTGTAGAGGAAGCCAAACTGCCTGAAGAAGAGCGCATAAAGGCTGTTTCTATTCTTACCCCCAACTTTTTACATTTTCCAATGGCAAAACAGCTGCTGGAAAACGGTTTTCATGTGATCTGTGAAAAGCCAATGACCACCACTTACGAAGAAGCAAAAATACTTGAAGAGACACTTACCAAATCTAAAACGGTTTTTGCGGTAACCTATACCTATACCGGTTACCCAATGATTAGGCAAATGAAAGAAATGATTGCTGCCGGAGAGATTGGAGAAGTTCAAAAAATTGACGTGCAATATTATCAGGGTTGGATTAATTCAATTATACACGATAAAGAAGAAAGAAACAGTATTTGGCGACTTGATCCCGAAAAAGGTGGAATAAGTTGTTGTATTGGTGATATTGGAACCCACGCTTTTGATATGATTGAATATGTAACAGGCCTGGAAGTAAAAGAGCTTTTAGCCGACCTGAACTACGTATATTCCGATAATAAGATGGATGTGGACGGCACTGTGCTTCTTCGTTTTTCAGAATTTGTAAAAGGAGTGCTTAGATCAAGCCAGATCGCTACCGGGGAAGAAAATAACTTTGCGGTAAAGATTTATGGAAAAAAAGCCGGTTTAAAATGGGAACAGGAAAACCCAAATTACCTTTACAAATTAGAAGAAGGGCAACCTATGAAGGTTTTAAAACCGGGGCACGAGTACAATTCTGCCCTATCTTTAGACGGCACCAAACTCCCTCCGGGACATCCAGAAGGTATTTTTGATTCTATGGGGAATATTTATAAAGGAGTTGCTCGCGCCATTAATGGCGAAAAATATCACCCTGCTGAATTTCCTACAATGAAAGACGGCATACGTGGAATGAACTTTATAGAAAAAGTAGTAGAGTCTCACGCTAAAGGAAATGTTTGGATAAAAATAGACGCATAAAAAATTAATGAGATGAAAACAGTAAAAGGACCTGCGGTTTATTTAGCCCAATTTATGGATACAGAAAAGCCTTTCAATAGTTTGGATGGTTTATGCGAATGGGCAGCAGATTTAGGATATAAAGGAATACAAATCCCAACTTGGGAATCAGCTTTGATAGATTTAACCAAAGCGGGGAAAAGCAAAGATTATTGCGACGAGATTAAAGGAAAAGTAGAATCTTACGGACTGGAAATCACAGAGCTTTGTACCCATTTACAGGGACAGCTCGTGGCAGTCCATTCTGCGTACGATACTATGTTTGATAATTTTGCTCCAAAAGAAGTTAAAGGCAATCCAAAGGCCAGAACCGAATGGGCCGTAGAACAAATGAAAAGTGCAGCCCGCGCAAGCCGTAATTTTGGTCTTGATGTGCACGGTACATTTAGCGGGTCTTTGCTTTGGCATACCGCTCATCCCTGGCCGCAAAGACCGGAAGGTTTGGTAGAAATGGGATTCAAGGAACTTGCAAAACGCTGGCTACCTATTTTAAATGAATTTGATGAACAAAACGTAGATGTTTGTTATGAAGTTCACCCGGGAGAAGACCTTCACGACGGAGTTACTTTTGAACGCTTTCTTGAAGCAACCAATAATCACAAGCGGGTTAATTTATTGTATGATCCTAGCCATTTTGTGCTGCAGCAATTAGATTATATTTCATACATAGATCATTACCACGAATTTATTAAAATGTTCCACGTAAAAGATGCTGAATTCAACCCTACCGGGAAAAAAGGTTCTTTTGGTGGTTACGGTGATTGGATAGATAGAGCGGGAAGATATAGACATCCCGGAGATGGCCAGGTAGATTTTAAAACTATTTTTTCTAAATTAACCGAATATGGTTGTGATGTTTGGGCAGTTCTTGAATGGGAATGCTGCATTAAATCGCCAGACCAGGGCGCTCGTGAGGGAGCTCCTTTTATTCAAAGTCATATTATTGAAGCTACTCAAAAGAAATTTGATGATTTTGCAGGAAGTGAAATTGACGAGAAGAAATTAAAACGAATCTTAGGAATCAACTAATTATATAAAATGAAAAAAATAAGTTTAATTCTAGTAACGGCTACAATTATGGCCACCGCCTGTAAATCTGATAATAAATCAGACAGAGAAAACCAGGAAGCAAAAGAAGCCTATGAATCTGATGCAGCGAACGATACTACGGCAATGGCTAATAATGAGGAAAATTACACCAACTTGTTCAACGGGCAAAACCTTGAGGGCTGGAAAGCCTTTAACGCCGATTCCATTTCAAACCAGTGGCAGGTAAAAGATGGCGTGCTTGCTTTTACCCCTGCTGAAGGAGAACGTGAAGGTACTGAGAATCTTATTTCAGAAAAAACCTATACTAATTTTGAACTTTCTCTTGAATGGAAAATTTCAGAAGGAGGAAATAGCGGAATTATGTGGGGCGTTCAGGAAAGTGAAGAATTTTCTGAACCATATTTAACAGGTCCCGAAATTCAGTTATTGGATAATAAACTGCATCCAGATGCAAAAAATGGTGAGGTTAGACAAGCCGGTGCCCTTTACGATATGATGCCGCCAAGTGAAGATAAAACCAAAAATGCGGGAGAATGGAACAAAACCGTAATTAGAATTAACCATAAAACCAATAAAGGTTCGGTACGTTTAAATGGAACTTTAATAAACGAGTTCCCGGTACATGGGGAAGAATGGAGCAAATTGGTAGAAAACTCAAAGTTTAAAGACTGGGAAGATTTCGGTAAAAATCGGGAAGGCCACATTGCTTTACAAGATCATAGCGATAAAGTTTGGTTTAGAAATATTAAAATAAGGGAACTGGAATAAGCAGAAACCTTCTTGTTATTAAAAGCTGATTGAAATTCAAAAAATCCATTTTTTTGATAATTCAATCAGCTTTTTTGTTTTAGCCATTGCAAACAATTTGTACCTTGAATAAAAACTTATAGATGAAAACGGAAAAAGTAAACTTTAAGAATAAAAATAGAGACGATTTATCTGGATATTTAGAGCTTCCATTTAACCAGGATCCTCATAATTTTGTGCTCTTCGCCCATTGTTTTACCTGTAATAAGAACTTTTTTGCTGCTAAAAATATCAGTAGAACGTTGGCCCAAAACGGCTATGGAGTATTACGTTTCGATTTTACAGGACTGGGAGAAAGCGAAGGAGAATTTTCAGAAAGTAATTTTTCAGGAAATATTCAGGATCTTCTGGCTGCTGCAACTTATTTAGAGGAAGAATTTACAGCACCCAGCCTTTTAATTGGACATTCGTTAGGTGGTGCAGCAGTTTTATTCGCTGCAAAAGAATTAAAATCGGTTAAAGCGGTAACCACTATAGCAGCGCCTTCAACTACTGCTCATGTTCAGCATTTAATACAAAATAATGTTGAGGAAATTGAGAAAAACGGTGAGGCACAGGTAAATATTGGCGGTAGACCTTTTAAAATAAAGAAGCAATTTCTTGAAGATATTGATAAACACGAATTAAAATCTTACCTGGGTGAGCTTAAAAAGTCACTGTTAATAATGCACTCGCCACAGGACAAAATTGTAAGTATTAAAAATGCCGAAGAACTTTATATTGCTGCCCGGCATCCTAAAAGTTTTATTTCCCTGGACGGTTCGCAACATTTGCTTGCCAATAAAGAAGATGCCTCTTATGCCGGAAATGTTATTGCTTCCTGGGCTTCAAGATATTTAGACATTCCTAAGAAAGAAGTACCAGAATCGGAAGCTGATGTGGTAGCAGGCTTAGAAGCAGAAGATGGGTTTACCACCCAAATGAAGGCCGGGAACCATACTTTCCTGGCAGACGAACCTATAAAAGCCGGCGGTAAAGATTACGGCCCTACTCCATATCAGTTCTTATCTTCTGGCCTGGCTTCCTGTACTTCTATGACGCTTCAAATGTATGCTAAACGAAAAGACTGGCCTTTAGAAGACGTTGAAACCCACGTTCATTATTCCCGCGAACATAGTACAGATTGCAAAAACTGCGAAGAGAAAACTTCAAAAATAGATACTTTTAGAAGGGAAATTAAGCTCGTTGGGGATTTAGATGAAAAGCAAAAACAAAGACTTTTGGAAATTGCCGATCGTTGTCCGGTACACAGAAGTTTAACTTCTGAAACAAATATTACTACCAAACTAATTTAGAATGCTGAAAAACTGAGTTTGTTAACCTATCCTTAAATCTTTGGTCAGGCCTTGGGATAGGCTTAATTTAGTAATGTTTAATCTAAAAACCAATCAATAGATTATGAAAAGAATAAGTTTATCATTAGTATTTTGCGCCTCTTTATTTATAATTGGCTGTAAAAACGACAAAAAAGACAATGACGCTGAAAACGCTGCCGAAACAG
This sequence comes from Salegentibacter agarivorans, assembly GCF_900113135.1. Lineage (GTDB taxonomy): Bacteria > Bacteroidota > Bacteroidia > Flavobacteriales > Flavobacteriaceae > Salegentibacter > Salegentibacter agarivorans. Next base: position 73,683 of record NZ_FOOH01000014.1, read on the forward strand.
AAATGAATTCTGAAATGGAAGCACAGCAAGACGAGGAAGAAGTTAAAGAAATAACTGTACCTCTAGAGCCTAAAAGCGGAAGCAACTTAGGTGGTGAAGTAACTTTTACCCAGGAAAATGGAGAAGTTACTATGGAAGCTACCATCACAGGTTTAGCCGAGGGTCAACACGCGATCCATATTCACCAGAAAGCAGACTGCTCTGCTGAAGATGGAACTTCTGCCGGGGGCCACTGGAACCCAACCAACGAAAAACATGGTAAGTGGGGTGATGCTGAAGGCTACCACAAAGGCGATATAGGCAACTTTGAAGTTGATGCCAATGGAGAAGGTACTGTGAGCATGACTACAGATGAATGGTGTATAGATTGTGACGATGAAAACAAGAATATTGTTGGAAAAGCAATAATAGTTCACGACGGAGTTGATGATTTCACCTCTCAACCTTCTGGAGACGCAGGCACCAGAGTTGGATGTGGAGTAATAAAAATGTAAATCTTTTCACATAAGAATTAATAAAAAGCGGCAATTTGCCGCTTTTTATTTTTTTACACGGGAGTTTATCATATTTTTACCCGGCAAGTCATTATATATTTATGCAACAAGACGCTTTAATTTTAGAACTTCAAAAGGGTAACGAACGTGCCTTTGAGCGTATTTACCATTTATATTCTGAAAGTACTTATGGAATTATTTTTACCATAATTAGAGACGAAAAAGTTGCTGAAGAAGTATTGCAGGATGTGTTTTTAAAAATCTGGGACAAAGCACCCAGTTATAATTCAGATAAAGGTCGTTTTTTCACGTGGATTCTTAATATTGCCCGAAATGCTTCTATAGATAAAATACGATCTAAAGATTTTAAAAACGACCAACAAAACCTTAAGACCGATAACTTTGTAGATATATTAGAGGCTAAAACTAATTTCTCTGAAGCTGTAGATTCTATAGGTCTTAAAAAGTACATAGACGCTTTAAAACCGGTTTGTAAAAAATTGATTGATTACTTATTTTTTAAAGGCTATACTCAAAAAGAAACTTCAGAAGAATTAGATATACCACTGGGAACGGTGAAAACCAGAAACCGTGTTTGTATAGATAAATTAAGAGCAATGGTAATTAAGTAATGGATATCCAAAAGTACATATCGTCTGGAATTCTTGAACTATATGTTTATGGAGCACTTTCTGAAAAAGAAAGTAGTGAGGTTAGTCATGTGCTAAAAGAATATCCTGAAGTTAAAGCCGAAGTTGAAGAAATTGAAAAAGCATTACTTACACTTTCGGCTGCTACGGCTCCAAATAATGCCGAACATTTGATTTCTTCAATAAAAGAGAAGTTAAGCAAATCACCAACGGGAACCGCTCCGGTAGCGACTCCTGTTAGAAGCATAAACTGGATTACTTACTCAGGTTGGGCAGCAAGTTTATTATTGCTTATTGGCCTTTTCGTTTTCTTTAACCGAACCAGCGAATTAAGAGAAGAATTGCAAGCTGCCAATGCCAGAAATGTTCAAATGGAAGAACAAATCGCTAACGCACGTGAGGATGCTGAAAAAGCAGAAGAATTACTTGCGGTTATAAGAGACAGAAACGTACAGCGAATCCCGCTAAAAGGTCAGCAGGTAGCTCCTGAAGCCTTTGCTTCCGTTTATTGGAATACACAAGAAAACACCGCTTATATAGATGCAAAAGAGCTACCTGAACCTCCCAGAGGAAAAGTTTACCAGGTTTGGTCACTTACCATGCAACCTCTTACTCCTACCAGTTTAGGTTTACTGGCAAATTTTGAAGCCGATGATAATAAAGTTTTCAGTCTGGAAAACCCAAACCAGTCTGAAGCTTTTGGAATTACCCTGGAGCCTGAGGGTGGTAGTGAAACTCCAACAATGGATCAGTTATACGTTTTAGGAACTGTAGCTGCACCTTAATTTTAAAACAAAACATTTTAGTTGAATCTCCATCATTAAAAAATGAAGGTTCGCCATATCTTATACAGCAAACCTTCATATAACCAACCAAAAAAATAGAAATAGAAAACCGGAAGAAAACAAAGTTGTTTAAAATCCAGTCTTCATTAATATTTACGAAGAAATAAGTCGTAAGGTTTTAAAATATTCTACTTTAACAGTTTAAGGTTAAGAAATCCAATTTTTAAAGTCTTTAACCCGCTCCCGACTTACAATTAATTGAAACGCTGAAAAAGCATTCAACTTAACTTCTAAACGGCTGTTGGTGTAGCTAATAATATCTTCTATGCAATCAATATTCACAATAGATTTACGATTAATTCTGAAGAATTTTTCAGGATCCAGGTCGTTTTCCAGGTTTTCAAGCGAAATATCTACAGGATAATTTCTACCGGAAGTGGTTGTGAGGTAAGACGCTTTATTTTCAGAATAAAAACAACAAATTTCGCTGGTTGAAATAATTTTTAGATGCTGCCCAACCTGAATGGTAAAACGGGTTTTATAATCTGGTTTGCCACCGGTTTCAAGAATTCTTCTAAAAGCATTAAAATCAATTTGGGAATTATTCTTCTGGTAATTTTCCCTGAACTTGTTCACGGCATTTTCCAATTCTTCTTCATCTATGGGCTTCAGCAAATAATCTACACTATTTAGTTTAAAAGCTTTTAGCGCATATTCATCGTAAGCAGTGGTAAAAATCACAGCACTATTGATTTTTACCTTGTCAAATATTTCAAAGGAGATGCCATCACTAAGTTGAATATCAAGAAAAACGAGATCGGGTTCAGGATTTTTATTAAACCACTCAATTCCTTCTTTTACCGAGTGTAACATAGTATTTACTTCCAAATCCAGCTTTTTCAGCATTCTTTGTAAGCGGCGTGCGGCAGGTTTTTCGTCTTCAACAATTACTATTTCCATTACTCCCAACGTTGTTTTTCTTCCTTCTCCATATATTCCCTAATTTTTCGTTCTTCCCAGCGTTTATCAAACATAGGGTTTAATCTAAAGGCTTTTAGAGCATCGAAGGCTAAACCAATTCCCCAACCGCCTACAACCCATAAAAACCAGGGATATTCCCATTGATTTGTATAGTAATTGATTCCGGCTAAAAATAAATTCACTAAAATATAGGAGAATAAATGATTGTAGAACTCCCGTAATTCTTTAACCCGTTCCCGGGCTTTTAAATATTTATCTTCTGAAGTTTCCATAATTAGTTGATTTTATCTTTTTGCATTAATTCTTTAATTTTTCGCTCTTCCCAATTTTTTCCAAGTAAAAGATTATAATTAAAAACCGATAAGCCGTGAAAAAACACTCCTATGCCCCAACCTATTGCCGGAAAAATAGCCCATATAAATCCGCTGTAGGTGAGGTAATTGAATAATCCCAGTACAGGAATTACAATTAAATAAGATGTTAAATTTGCATAGAATTCGCGCTCTACTTTTACTTGCTTCTTTGCCCGTAAATAAGCGTCCTGCTCGGCAAACACCGGTGGTTTTTCTTCCATTTTTACAATTTTGGTTAACAGCGGTAATTTTACGCTGAAAATGTTATTTGAATTGTCTATTTGCACTTTCCTATCGGTTAGCAAATGATAGCGCTGTTTAATATTTGAAAGTCCTACTCCACTACCCCGCTTGAGAATTGCTTTGGGCTGAAGATTATTTTTCACCACCAGATTTCTATCTTCTTCTACAATGCTAATCTCTAATGGATTTTCAGAATTTACAGTGTTGTGTTTTATAGTATTTTCTAAAAGTAATTGCAGTGAAAGCGGGACAACTTTTGCTTCGGGATTTTTTAAATTTGAAGGAAAATTAAAAACAATAGCATCTTCAAAACGCATTTTAAGTAATTCCATATAGGTTTTGGCGAATTTTAATTCTTCTTCAAGATCAACCAATTCCTTATTTTTTTGCTCAAGAACGTAACGATAAACCTTTGAAAGCGCACTGGTAAACTTTTGTGCCTGCTCGGGGTTTTCATCAATTAAAGCACTTAAAACATTTAAACTATTAAATAAAAAATGCGGATCTAATTGATTTTTAAGCGCATCAAATTTAGCCGAAGCCGTACCGGCGATTATCTTTTGCTCCTTTACCTTCTTTTCTTGTAAAGCTTTGTAGAAATAAATAAGATGGAAAAACAGGGAAATAATAGTAGTGAAAAGCAAAGGAAAAAGATAAAAAGACATTCTTTCGTTGCTCAAAAATTCCTGAAATGGGACTCCATCATAAACTACGTGATGCAATAAGCGACAAAAAAAGAAACCTATTAAGGTTAGAACCACAGAGCCAAAAGAGCCTAAAAGTACTTTTTTTAAGGTTGCATTCTCCCAGCTAATTTTCGCTCCAAACCACCAGAAATAACTCGCATTTATAAAGGTGAGGATAAAACTGTAAGAAAAATATAGCAGCCAGGTTTCTAACTCCAGGAAAATTTCAAGATTAAATTCACTAAAAAGTAATTCAAGAAAAACCACCAGGGCGGTTATCACCAAACTAATCTTTAATATTTTCAGAAAAAATTTCATCAATTTTTATTTACAGGAGCTAAGATGCGAGAAAGTCAATTTCTTTACTAATTAAAATTTCTGAATTGTAGAAAACTTAAGCTGAACCGTAATTATTCTTTAGAACCGATTTAAACTATAAAGAAATTACCTGATTATATTTTCTTTAACTTATAAATCAATAATTTCGATGCAAAACCCATACTAAATTATGAATATTTTTGAAGCATTACGCCAGGAACACGAAATACAACGCGATCTCGTAGCTAAATTGGTAGAAACCCACGGTGATACCGAAGAAAGAAAAAAGATTTTTGAGCAGTTAAAACACGAATTAAAAATTCACGCCGATGCAGAAGAAAGGCATTTTTATATTCCGTTGATAAAGAAAGATCTTACACAGGAAAAAGCCAGGCATAGTGTGGCCGAGCATCACGAAATGGATGAACTAATAGAAGAATTGGAAGATACTGAAATGGACGCTTCTAACTGGCTAAAAATCGCTAAAGAACTAGAACATAAGGTAACTCACCATCTTGATGAAGAAGAACAGGAAGTTTTTCAAATGGCCGGAAAAGCCTTAACCGAAAAACAAAAAACCAGCCTTGCAGAAGATTATAACAAAGAGATAAAGAAAATGAGATAATTGTAATTTTAAAAATGCAGTTAAGCGAAAAACTCTTAACTGCATTTTTAATTTTTATATCTCTTCTTTATCAACTTTCATTTGCTTTTCGTAACCTTTAAATGGCCTGATAATTAGCCTGGCGGCTTTATCATAATTCCAATAGTTATACAGCCAGTTAAAGAAAGTTACCAGCCGGTTCCTAAAGCCAATTAGAAACCAAAGGTGTACAAACATCCAGATAAACCATGCGAAAAATCCGCCGAAAGAGCCCTGTTCTAAATCTACTACCGCACGGTTTCTACCCACAGTGGCCATAGTTCCTTTATCTTTATATTTAAATGCTTCCAGTTGTTTCCCTTCCAGGATATTCATAATATTTCTGGCCAAATGTTTCCCCTGTTGAATAGCCGGTTGAGCAACCATGGGATGCCCTTTTGGATAGGCTTCAGTTTGCATTAGCGCAATATCTCCAATTGCAAAAATATTCTCATAACCTTTAATCTGGTTAAAAGCATTCACTTCATATCTATTGGCTTTTTCTACCATGGCTTCGGCCTTTAAACCTTTAACCGGTGCACCGGTTACTCCCGCGGCCCAGATAAAAGTCTCGGTTTTTAGGGCGAGGTCTGTGTTGGTGGTCACTAAATGCCCATCATATTCCTCTACCATAGTATTTAAATGAACCTTAACACCTAACTCTTCCAAAAAAGCATGAGCTTTTTTAGAAGCTTTTTCGCTCATAGGTGGTAAAACCCTATCTAATCCCTCCAGCAAATGAATATTCATCTCGTTAGGGTTTATATCGGGATAATCGTTGGGTACAATATGATTTTTTAATTCTGCAATGGCGCCACTAAGCTCTACGCCGGTTGGCCCCGCACCTACTAAAACAAAGTTAAGTAGTGCTTTTCGTTTTTCAGGATCATCAGTAATTACGGCCTGTTCTAAATTTTCCAGAATTAAACTTCGAATATTCAATGCCTGCGGAACGGTTTTCATCCACATTCCATTCTTCTCAATACTTTTATTTCCGAAGAAATTAGTCTTAGATCCGGTAGCGATTACCAGGTAATCATAAATTAAATCGCCAATAGAAGTTTCAATATAACTTTTTTCGGTATTTATAGATTTCACCTCAGCCATTCTAAAAAGGCATTTTTTACTATTACGTGTAATTTTACGCATAGGATATGCAATAGAATCTGGCTCTAAACCAGAGGTAGAAACCTGGTATAATAGTGGCTGGAAAGTATGATAGTTATGACGGTCTAAAATAACGGTTTGAACGTCTTCGCCAATTAATTTTCTTACCATTGCCATTCCAGCAAAACCGCCACCAATAATAACGACTCTAGGTAAATTTGTTCTTGGAATATTCATAAAGGTTGGTTTTACTCGATAATCGAGATTTAGATCGCTCCCTTTTTATGGAAGTTATGCACTCAAATTTAAGTTTTCTCCCGCTTTGGCTGAAAAAATAAGCCTGCATTAACTATACTTTATACTTTTTTGTAACATTACAGCCTGTTATACTACATATAAGAGCTAACCAATTATTGTGGATAAAGAATTAGAACATCAGTTTGTAAAAAACCTGGAGAAACACCAGAATATAGCGCATAAAATATGTCGTATTTATACTAATGATCAGGATTCCCACAACGACCTATTTCAGGAAATTACTATTCAGCTGTGGAAAGCTTACCCCAAGTTTAGGGGAGAAGCAAAATTTAGTACATGGATGTACAGGGTTGCCTTAAATACTGCCATCACCTTATACCGAAAGAAAAAAAGAAGTATAAAAACGCAGGATTTTGATACTGTAGATTTTAAAATTAAAGCCGAAGAATATGATGATGAGACCGAGCAACAATTAAAGGTAATGTACTCGGCAATTCAGGAATTAAACGATATTGAAAAAGCACTCGTTTTTTTATATCTCGAAGATAAAAATTATAGAGATATTTCTGAAACCCTGGGTATTACTGAAGTAAATGCAAGAGTGAAGATGAACAGGGTAAAAACTAAGTTAAAAAACATTTTAAATCCGTAGAGAATAATGGATGGACTGGATTTATTAAAAAAAGATTGGAAAAAACGGGAAGGTAATATTCCCCAACTTTCCTACGATGAAATCTATAAGATGCTGTTGAAGCGCTCATCTTCAATTGTAAAATGGATTTTTGTAATTAGTATTCTTGAATTTCTATTCTGGGCACTTATTACTATTTTCTGGGCAGATCACGAATACTGGGCCGAAATGGAACGTATTCATTTAAAAGAATTTACCGTAGTAACGTATGTTATTAATTATGGAATAACCTTTTTCTTTATCTATTGTTTTTACAAGAACTACCGAAGAATATCTTCTACAGATAGTGTAGCGAAATTGATTAAAAATATTCTACGAACAAGAAAAACTGTAAAATACTATATAGGTTATATTTTAATTTCCACTGCGCTAATTACCCTTATTTATACTTACTTTTTTATGAATTATCACGCCACTAATACCGTGGTTGAAGATGTTGAAAAATATAGTTTTACTCCGCTACAATGGCTAATGTTTGCTGGAATAATGTTAGGTGGACTGGCAGTTTTCCTGGGAATTATATGGTTATTCTACCGGGTGATCTACGGAATTCTACTAAGACGTTTGAATAAAAATTACAAAGAATTAAAGAAATTGGAGGTATAGATAATAATTTACAGTTGCAATATTCTTTAAAGCGTACTCCTCATCATAAAAGAGCCTCTCCACAGTTTATTTGGGGGTCTAATCAGCTTAGATTCTGAAACGAGTTCAGAATGACGCCCCTTACCAGAGAAAAGTTAGAATAATAAGCTCTTAGACTTCAAACTATAAAATAAAAAATGGCTGTTTGAAAATTATATCAAACAGCCATTTTTATATAAAATTTAATTCAAAATTATACGTGTAGCGCACGATTATCGGTTGCGGCAAGAGCGGCTTCCTTAACGGCTTCAGCATAAGTTGGATGTGCGTGGCTCATCCTAGCGATATCTTCGGCAGAAGCACGGTATTCCATTGCGGTTACAGCTTCAGCAATAAGATCGGCAGTACGAGCACCAATCATATGCACGCCTAAAACCTCATCGGTTTTTTCATCGGCTAGAATTTTTACAAATCCGTCTGTATCTCCACTAGCTCTGGAACGTCCCAGAGCACGCATTGGGAATTTTCCTTCTTTATACTTTATTCCTTCTTCTTTAAGTTCTTCTTCGGTCTTCCCTACCGCAGCAACTTCTGGCCAGGTATAAACAACACCCGGAATTAGGTTATAATCTATATGCGGTTTTTGTCCGGCGATAGTTTCAGCAACAAAAGTTCCTTCTTCTTCGGCTTTATGAGCCAGCATCGCACCACGAACAACATCTCCAATGGCGTAAATATTATCTACATTGGTTTGTAAATGCTCGTTTACCTCTATCATTCCTTTATCGGTCACTTTAACCCCGGCAGCATCGGCATTTAACCCATCTGTAAAAGGTTTACGACCTACAGAAACTAAGCAGTAGTCTCCTTTAAATTCTACTTCCTTATCTTTCTTATCGTCAGCTTTAATAATGATCTCGTCTCCTTTACGCTCTACCGATTTCACTTTGGTAGAAGTATGGAATTTTACGCCTTGCTTCTTCAGTACCTTTTGAAGTTCTTTAGAAAGTGCGCTATCCATTGTAGGTATAATTCGGTCTAAAAATTCTACCACAGTAACCTCAGCTCCCAGACGGCGATAAACCTGACCTAATTCCAGGCCGATCACTCCGCCGCCAATCACTATCATGTGCTTGGGGATTTCCTTAAGCTTTAAAGCTTCGGTAGAAGTGATAATTCTTTCTTTATCAAGTTCGATAAACGGAAGGTTAGCCGGTTTTGAACCTGTAGCTATAATGGTTTTCGCAGCTTCAATGGTTTCGGTTTCACCATCGGTTTTCTCAATATTGATGTGGGTTTTATCTTTAAAAGAGCCTACACCTTCAAAAACATCAATTTTATTTTTATCCATCAGGAACTTTACTCCGTCGCAAGTTTGACTTACCACCGAAGATTTACGTTCCATCATTTTTTCAAGATTAACTTTTACTTCTCCCGGAATTTCAATTCCGTGTTCTTCAAAATGTTTTACCGCATCGTGATAATGATGTGAAGAATCCAGCAAAGCTTTACTTGGAATACAACCTACATTAAGGCAGGTTCCACCCAAGGTTGAATATTTTTCTATGATAGCAGTTTTCATTCCCAGTTGCGCGCAGCGTATAGCGGCCACATATCCTCCGGGGCCCGAACCTATAACTGCAACATCATATTTAGTCATAATTCTATATTTTATGTTGATTTTTTGACAAAGTAAACACAAAAGTACAACTATTCAGGGCAATGACCAATGCTCATAAAATTATGATTTAGGCTTTAACATAAACTGTTTTCTTATTAACAAACTCCATCATTCCTTCTTTTGCAAGCTCTCTGCCATACCCAGATCTTTTGGTTCCGCCAAAGGGAAGCCTGGGATCAGATTTTACCAGTTCATTTACAAAGTATGCGCCATCACTTACGCTACCAGCCATTTCCATAGCTTTTTCTAAGTTTTTAGTAAAAACCGTTGTCCCCAAACCAAACTTTGATTTTTCTGAAAGTTCAAAAGCTTCTTCTATGCTACTTGCTTTAATAATAGCTGCAAGTGGGCCAAATGTTTCTTCGTCAAAAGCAGCCATTCCCGGCTTTACATTTCCAAGGATAGTTGGTTGGTGAAAACAGTTATCCTGTTCACCGCCAAGTAGCAACTCAGCTCCCTCTTCTAAAGACCTTTTGACCTGGCTTTGAAGTTGATCTGCCAAATCTTTCCTCGCCAGCGTACCAACCTGCGTAGCATCTTCCATAGTGTCTCCGGATTGTAACTCGCTTACTGCAGCCTTAAATTTGGAAACAAATTCATCGTAAATTCCTTCCAGAAGAATAAAACGTTTCGCTGCGATGCAGCTTTGTCCGCAGTTTAACATCCTGGCAGAAACCGCTGTTTTAACAGCGCGTTCAATATCAGCATCTTCCCAAACAATAAAGGAATTATTTCCTCCCAACTCCAGTAAACTTTTTTTAATATATTTTCCCGAAAGCTGTGCTACTGCAGATCCTGCAGCTTCACTACCTGTTAAAGTAACAGCCTGCACAGCCTCGTGGGCAATAATCAATTCGGTTTGATCGTGATGTACAATTAAATTCTGAAAAACACTTTTTGGATAGCCTGCTTTTTCAAAAACTTCTTCGATCTTTATAGCACAGCCAAAAACATTAGGAGCGTGTTTTAAAACCCCGGTATTACCGGCAGTAAGAGTTGGTGCGGCAAACCTAAAAACCTGCCAGAATGGAAAATTCCAGGGCATAATCGCAAAAACACTACCCAAGGGATCGTGCCTTACATAACTATGAGTTGCATCTGTTTTTATTTCTTCCTGCTGAAGAAAATCTGAAGCATTTTCGGCATAATAATCACAAACCCAGGCGCATTTATTAACCTCAGATCTAGATTCAGAAATTGGTTTTCCCATTTCCCGGGTAATCATACGCGCATATTCTTCTACATTATCCCTTAAAACCTGTCCGGCTTTTTTTAAAAGGTCGGTTCGGTAAGAAAGTGATGTTTTCTTCCATTCTTTAAAAGCTTTTCCAGAATTATTTAAAACCTCTATGGTTTCCCCTTCCTTCTGAGCCGTATACTTTCCAACTTGTTCCCCATTGTAGGGGTTTGTGCTATAAAATTCCATTGTATTTTATTTTTTATGGAGTATTAAATTAAAATTACTCCGAAGAATTTTTAACTAAAAAACCTGGTGAAATAAATAGGAGATATCCTTTATTTATAGCACCAGGTCCTTAGGAAAATTATTGAACAGAAATACCTAACTCCTCCAGGATTGGGCGTAACCTGTTCCCATTTTACTCCAGAAACCGGCTACTGCCTGCCAGGATACTTCTCCATTATTAATTATTTTTTCTCTTAATTTTTCAAGATCTCGCTCATTTGTTGATGGGTGAGCCTTAGCCATAGCATTAACCATAATTTCGGTAACAGTTTCCTGCCAATCTACATTTTCGGCGAATTGCTCCTCAAATGGATCTTCTACCGTTTGGGCTACATCTACCGCATCCTGGTTCCACCATTCAGTTGCAACCTGAGCCGGTTCGTAATTTATCAGCTTATAAACTTCCTTAAAGTTTTCAAAACTTTGTTGAACCGACATTTCAGGCCAGCGAAGTTCTACTTTCCCCTCTAAAGGCCTATAAACCGAGGTAAATAAAGTTCCAAAACCTTCCTTAAACTTTGTGTTATAAAGTGGAGTTTTTAGAAAAGCATCAGCCACCTTCGTCGAATTCACGCCTTTCTCTGACAACAATTTATTCAGAAAAGATGACCGCTCCCGGGTTTTATTAAAGGCCGCATTTTCCGGCCAGTCTATTGTTCCCTGGTGGTTTGTGGTAAAAGCCGCATCAGTAACCCGTGGTGTCTTATCTGGTGCCAGTTGTACGGTTTTAAATTTTCCGGTTTTGTCCACTACGGTTACGTTATATGACATATGTGAAGGAATCCTGATTAAAGCTGCAACAGCTTCATCAACATCACTGCAAAATTCTAGAACATAACGCAAAATAAACGGAATACCGAAACCTACTCCTACCTCTTTTCTACCTCCAAAAGTGAGCGAAATGGCCAGGCCGTCTTCATTCATTCCGTCTACAACCCCAATAAGAAAATCGCTGGTAGCAATTACTTTTTTGCCATTCCAGGAGGTTAGCAATTGAGTTCCCTCCATAAGATCTGGATGAAAATCGTAATTTCTAACCAACTGAATATCACTTCCCGTTGTAACCGCCTGTGAGCAGCCACTTATATAAGCAGGAGGCTGAAAGCCTGTTAAAAATCTTGAGGCTACCTTATCGTCTTTCGCTAATTTGCATAAGCGCTGATAAGTAGGCCACATCTCTGGCATATACTTTTTAAGTGCTTCCTGTGAGGTTTTAAGATCTGGATAATTTGTTGTTCCTTTTGATTTAAGCCAACTTTTATAAGCGGACCAGTGAGTATTATATAATTTTTGCCATTTGGAACCCGGTTTTCCGGGTTCTGAAATAGCATTAAAATGTAACTGCATTTAGAATGGTTTTTAAATAATATTGATTTATTACTGTGGCAAAGTAGTTTTATTTCCTTTTACTCTCACAAAATCTCACCTATTATTTAGTTAAAGTTCCTGATAATTTTCGCTTTTTCTTGTCTTCTACCATTTCAGAAGTGTATTGTGCTCTAATAGCTTTAATCCAGTGTTTAGCCCTGTTATTGAGCCTAAAATCATCGGTCATCATACGCCCGCGGCTTACCAGAATTCCCATATCTGCACCTTCATATAAATAATCTCCTTTTCGGGTTATTCGTAAGAAAAACGCTTCATTTTCATTTTCCACTGCCCTACGGTGAGTATCCATCCTGTCAAACTGAATATGGCCGGTATCATACATTCTGTAAATACCAGAGTTTGGTGCATTTGTCACATATTCTATGGTATCTTCGGTATGCTTTATAATAAGCTGGCTCCAGCTATCTATATTTTCCTGGCGGGCCCAACGGTTGTTTATAGCTTCTATATCAAGATCATAATCAATATCCATCCATTCCAGAATATGAAAAACGAATAATGGTGCATCTGCCAGGGCAAATACCGCGTGATTGGTTATAGAACTTGCTCCTGTTACCCGTGGATTTAGTTCTCCTAAATAGATCTCTCCATTATCCTGATCTATTAAGAAATCTAGTTCAAAATAGCCTTTATAACCTTCTTCCCTTAATTGATTTCCGAATAACTGGGTATATTCTATCGCTTTATCTCTTAACTCGGGCGTAAAAGCATTTGGATAAATCTCGTTACCACACCAACCACCTTCATATGGAGTAAGGTCTTTAAAGCCTACTAGTTCTGTCATAAGCGGAGCTACGATTGTTCCATGCCTGGTTACACAAGCTTCTATAGCAGAACCACGGCAACGAATACGCTTCATTACCTTTACTTCTTCTTCTTTTTCAATTTCTTCAGCGTGTTTTTGGTATTCTTCCTCATTAGAAATAAAGAAAGTAGTATGGCCGGAATCTCCAAAAGGGGTCTGGATAACCAACTCGTTTCCAAGGTGCTTAGAAACCTCTCTTAAATGTTCATAATTATCTACTTTTGTCAACACATAAGGCACACAAGCCACTCCGGCTTTTTCTGCAATACGGTTGGTATTTACTTTATTATCTAGGAAAGTTCGCATTTCGGCTTTTGGAAACATAATTTCCAAACCGAGTTTTTCTGCAAGTTCCTCGGTTTTTTCATTAAACATAAGGAACATCGCTTTCCCTGCCCTTCCATCTACAGATCGTGTTTTTAGATAATCCTGAACTTCGGGATGTTGTAATAAATAGTTATTTATGTCCTCTATTCCTTCAAAATCATCGTGAGGAATTTCGGTTTTAGGAGAAAAAACATTAGGATGAAGACCATCAAAACATTCGATATGGCATATAAATTTGAATCCTTTAATCCACTCATCGGCACCTAAAAGATTAAAATTTGTGGCGCTTATAAAATATAAAGGTTCTTCGTTTTTGTGAAAAGATCTTCGAATATCTGAAACTCCCTCCAGCGCATTCTTACTTTTATACTGTCTTGGAGCATTGGTAGCTAATTTTTTACCAGTAGCCTTAGTGCCTCCTACTTCTTTTTTTGTGGTGGTAGTAGTTTTAGGCTTTTTAGCACTCGAAGTTTTAGCAGTTTTTTTCTTTTTTGCAGAAGAAGAACCTGGTGCTTTACCTTGCTGCGCCGTAGAATCTAAAGGCACAGATTTTTTTCCTTTTAATGGTTTTTCTTCGGTAACCTTTAATTTTCGGTCTTTTTTCGCGCTACGTTCCGGGGAAACCGGTTCTTTTTCAGGCGTTGTTTTTTTTGTATTTGTTCCTTCCTTTTTATTGGAAGATTTTGGTTTCTTAGATTCCATAATTTTAATTTTTTAAGTTAGTGATCTTTTTCTTCGAATTGTTCCCCATAGAGCCCATAGAACTCACTGTTTTTTGACGATTTAGCACATTATCCTTAAAAATTCTTAGGCCGAGATCTGCCCGGTAGCCGTGAATTTCAGAAACATCTAGTGCAGTAAGAAATCTTATTATTTCCTTACTTACTACCTGACCGGGAACAAGTACCGGAAATCCCGGCGGATAAGGAATTATAAAAGAGGAAGCTACCAGGATCCGGTTTTCTTCCATTGCCGGTAAGCAATCGGTAAGCGGCATATATTCATAATTCTCTTCGTTGTAAGCGAGAAAAAATGCCTCTCTAATATTACCGCCCGGAACTCCAGGAACGGCCTGAAATGAATGATGGAAATAACTAAAATCTGGTAAGGGTGGGAAATCTTCAGTTAAAGATTTAATTCTATCCCTGCGATTATTCCCCTCTTTCTGGCTAAGGGTTTTGAATTCCTGGTCCAGCTCATCGGCTATTTTCAAAAGTGCATTAGTTAAATAAGTTACACTCCCTCGTGTAGTTCCAATATTCGTCATAAACAAAACCGTATTTCTGGAAGTTTTATTAATCTGAATATTGAATTTATCCATCAAGTATCTATTCTTAAAAGTATCTCCGTCTACACCGGTTCTACCAATGTGTAGGGTAATTTTGGTTGGATCTAAAACAAACTCATCCTGTTCCCAGGCGGTTTCCATCCTATTCCAACCTTCCTTTGAATTATAATATTCCTTTATGCCCGATTTACGGTGTTGTTTCGGAATAAAATTGCCTATTGTTAAAACATCAAAATATTTCTTCAATTTAGGATGATCATTCACCTTGGCCCTTAACACCATAGCCAGCTCTATGCTTTTTTCTACCAGCTCATAACCTTCAAATTGCACCTGTCTTCTTCCAACATCTAATGAAGCGAGCATCTGATAATTAGGAGAAGTTGAAGTGTGTGTCATGTAGGCTTCCATAAAAGTATTCTCGCTTTTTTTACGGAAATCTTCGTCCCAAATATGAATCATAGAACCCTGCCTGAAGCTACTAAGCGTCTTATGTGTACTCTGCGTAGAATAAACCCTGACTCGCACTTCATCTGGATTTGGGAGGCTTGGAATTTCATTCTTTTTAAGATTTTTAATATGCGCATTGTATTCTTCCCTGTAACTATCGCTTTGGTATTTATTAAATAATTTTTGCGCAACAAACATTCCGGTTCTTTGCTTATAATTATAGGTAAAACCAGCAAATGCAAACCAGGCTTCATCCCATAGAAAGATCATATCTGGTTTAATGGCCAGAACTTCCTGCATAACTTTTTCAACATTGTAAACGAGTCCGTCAAAAGTGCAATTGGTTAACAACAGCATTTTCACCAAACTTAACCTTCCTGCTTTTTTTAACTGAAGTAATTTTTCTTTTATCTGTTTTAGCGGTACTGCACCATACATAGAATATTCTTCAATAGGATAAGAATCCAGATAAACAGGATAAGCTCCTGCTAACACTAATCCATAATGATGCGATTTATGGCAATCCCGGTCTATTAAAATCACATCTCCAGGTTTAACCAGGGCCTGCACTACTATTTTATTGGCGGTAGAAGTACCATTGGTTACAAAATATGTATTTCTGGAACCATAGGCATCGCTGGCCTTTTGCTGCGCTTTTTTAAGCGAACCGGTTGGTTGCAATAAAGAATCTAAACCTCCCGTGGTAGAAGAAGTTTCTGCCAGGAACATATTTCGACCGTAAAAATTTCCAAAATCGTTGATCCATCTTGACTTAAAAACCGAATTTCCCCGCGAAATAGGCATTGCGTGAAAAATTCCGGTTGGCTTTTTACTGTAATCTTTTAAAGCTGAAAAAAACGGTGTTTCATAGCGCTCGCTTATTCCTCTAATTACGGTAAGGTGTAATTCCTGTAAATCTTCAGTTCTATAAAAAATCCTTCTGAAGGTTTTTAAAGTGCTATCTTTTAAATTACCTAAAGCCGTATCAGTAACATAATAGGTATCCAGTTCTGGCCTGAATTTTTTTACCATAGTTCCTAAAATCGGACCTAACTCTGTAGGCGGTTTAGAACCATATTTCAATTTTAAAATATTCTGTATAAAAGGTTTAATTACCGGAGTAATCTTTTTAGAATGGTAGGGAGGCGCATAACGAATTACAACCGCCTGAATATTAAAATTAAACTGAAGCGCAATTAAAGCATCTTCAAAAGAACGCTGTACTACAATCCCATATGCAAACTGCTCGTTAGAAAGTCGCATTTCTTTAAGATCATGCCTCAGTTTATTTTCTTCTGCTTGAGAAATATCTTCAACAAACATGACTTCAAAATAATTTTTCCTAGCAACTTCGGTATATTCTCCTTTATCTGTAAGGTCTGCTCCTGGATCTTCATCTTCCAAAAAATCTGGATTACTTCTATACCGGTCACTTACCAGGTTCTTTGTGATTTCAGCAATTTTATGGGAAGCCGCGGTATGTTCCTGTCTATCTAACATTTCGCGCAGAGTATCTATACAGGATAAACCCGGAAATGCGAAAAAGCATTCTACACCCTCCAATTCCTTGAGTAGTTGCCGAAGATTTTTCTTATGTTTTTTTTCATCTTCTGATCCTCGAGGGGAAGAATGAAGTTTAGTCGACTCACTTTTTAAGGTGTTCCAGGATTCTACTCTACATTGAGCGATATTATAATAATGTGCACTATCTAATTTTTTCTCTGGCATAATTATTCTTTTGAATGTAAAGCGAGTTTATTCCCTTCAGAATCTATAAAAATGGCGAAATAACCCGATTCAGGATTAATCAGGGTTTTGGTCATCACAATTCTTCCTCCGGCTCCTTCAACTCTATTTAAAATACGGTTTAGATCTTTGCCGGCATTGAGATAAAGCAAGGGCCCTATTATTCCCGGAATAGAATTTGGACCTGTAACAATGGCCCCTCCAATTCCCTTTTCTGCCGGGAAAAATGCCATCGCATAATTTCCGTCAAATTGAGTTTCCATATCCATATTAAAAATACGGTTATAAAAATCTACCGCTTGCTGGAAATTAATTGCAGGAATTTCAAACCAACTAATAAAATCTTTAAGCGTTTCTTCCTGTTTTTCCTTTTTCTTCTTTTGTGATGTTCCTCCCATAGTTCCTGTTTTTTAATTATGCTCCAAAACCTTTATATCCTGTAGGATTTTCAGGTGGTTCATATTCGTGTTCTTTCATTTTTAACTTGGCAAGATTATCTAATCTCGTAGGTTTAATAAGTGGCCCCAGCGAATTGAGATAAGGCAATTGAGTTCCTTTTTGATAAATATTGAAATCACCTATATGATCTCTAAAGCTTTTTAATGGTTGTCCCAAACGTAAAACTCCGAGTTCCCGACTTCTTCTTACCCTGTTAATATTAAGCTCTAACGGAAAAATTTCCTCATTGCCTTCGGCCTGATAAATAACACGTCCATCTGGTCCACAAACCAATGATCTTCCATTACCACCAGACTCCAGCCCGTTTACGTCAAAAAAATAACACTGATTCACCGCGGCCATAGCCCTTACAATTGATAATTCTATATCCCTGTCTATAGTACCGGTCATGGTGGGGTGTAAAATTACTTCGGCTCCCATTACTGCGAGGGTACGCACAGTTTCAGGAAACCACATATCGTAACAAATAGATATCCCAAATTTTGCCACTCCCGGGACGTCAAAAACGCAGAAACCAGAACCGGGAGTTACTCCTACTTCGTAAGGGTAAAAAGGAAACATTTTTCGGTAACGTGTAACAATTTCTCCCTGAGGGTTTATTACTGTTGCGGTATTATAAATTTTACCTTCACTTTTTTCGAATATTGAACCCGGTAATAACCAAACCCCGTGCTTTTTAGCTGCGGCCTGCATCTCCTTTTCAAAATCTCCCGGTATTTCCTGTGCATTATGAGTTAAAGGGCCGTAGCCACATAATTCACTAAAAACTACCATATCTACCCAGGGGTAAAGGCTCATGGTAATATCAAGTTTCAACTTCATCATCTCAACATTTGAGGCGACTGCCGAAACTTTCATCTGTATTCCTGCTATTGCAAATGGATTCATATATTTTTATTTCTTATTACCCGTAGAAAATATTTTCACGGGTTTTATGTATTTAGTTTATTATCAAACAACTACTAATTAATTTAATTCAAAAAATGAGCACAACAGTGTCACTGTATCTTCTTTTTAGAAAATTCAGTTTGAAAAAATTAGGTATGCTTTTTTATTTGATTTTCAAGAATATCCAGAGCACTATTTAATTGTTCATCGGTGATTACGAGAGGGCATAATATTCTTATTACATTTTTAAAGGTACCTGCACTTATAAGTATTAAACCCTCTTCTGCGCATCCTTTTACGATTTTAGCACAAAGTTCTGTATGGGGTTTTCCAGGGTCGTTATCCTGAATAAATTCTATTCCAATCATAGCACCTAAACCTCGTACATCGCCAATTTCAGGACATTCTTTCCTGAAATTTTCCATTCTTTCAGTAATGAGCTTACCTATATAGAGTGCTCGCTCGTTTAGGTTTTCATCTTTCATCAATTGAATAGTGGCAAGGGCGGCTGCACAACAAACGGGGCTCCCAATATAAGTGCCACCAATGGTTCCCGGTTCAGCAGCATCCATAATTTCAGCCCTTCCAAGAACAGCGGCAATAGGAAGCCCGGAGCCCATAGATTTTGCATAAGTGCTAATATCTGGTTGTACGCCGTAATGCTGCCAGCTGGCCCAATGGCCTGTACGGCAAAAACCACTTTGAATTTCATCAAAAATTAATAAAACTCCATGTTCATCACAAAAGAAACGCAAGCCTTCCAGGTATTTCTGCGGAATTGGATTAAACCCACCTTCTCCCTGAATTGGCTCAACAATAATAGCAGCAACGCTATTTATATCTACCATACTATGGGCGCTTTCCTTAAGTCTCTTTAACTCTGTCTCTACAAACTCCTCCATACTTTGGGTACCGTGATATTTGTAAAAATTGGGAAAGGGAATTCGGTAAACTTCCGGAGCAAATGGCCCCGAAGAAAATTTGTAGTTCACTTTACTGGTTAGACTCATTCCCATAAGCGTACGTCCGTGGTATGCCTCGGTAAAACAAATTACCGCGGGTCTTTTTGTGGCCTGCCGGGCAATTTTAATGGCATTTTCTACGGCTTCTGCGCCCGTGCTAATAAGCATAGCTTTGGTTTTCTCTCCATGCGGAAGAATTTCAGCCAGTTCTTCACAGAGTTGAATATAAGGCTCATAGGTCACCACGTTAAAACTGGTATGTAAGTACTTTTCAGCCTGTTCCTGTATAGCTTTCACAACAGGTTCGGGACAATGGCCTGCGTTTACCACACCAATCCCCCCGGCAAAATCTATATGTTCTTTTCCGTCTACATCGGTAATTATTGCACCTTTTGCCTTTTTAACTGTGGCTGTATTGAAAACACCAACTCCGTTGGCGACAATGTTTTTTCTCCTGTCAAGGAGCTGCTGAGATTTAGTTTGCTCTTCAGTCATAAAATATTTGGTTGTTTAGTTGAATGGTTAATCTAAAACATACAAAAAGCGAGAAGGAATAAATAAAAGCCCCACTTTTTTTCGATGCTTGTTAATATACAATATTATTTTCTTATTTCATATGGCTTTCTTACTGAAAACCAATTAGAAAGAGCTTCTAACACTGATATTTGGAGAGAAAAACTGAAGAATTATTAAATGAAAACAGAAGCTAAAAAAATCTTATATTTTACTAATATTCAATAATTTATAGATTTCAAGAATGTACTTCTTAAAGTAAAAATAAAGACTATTCAATTAAAATTTACTTCCTGTAAACTATTTTAAATATTTTGTGATCTTATTGTTATTTTTAATAACACTTTAACTTAAATACTATAAAGGTATAGCTGTAGTGCTTTTCACCGGACTTATTATAAAAGTACTTTGAGTACTACCAATGTGATCTAAATTAGTGAGTTTGGTAACCATAAATTCACGGTAAGCTTCCATATCTTTTACAATAACTTTCAAGATATAATCATATTCGCCACTTACGTGATAGCATTCCAAAACCTCAGTAAGTTTTGTGACCTCACTTTCAAATTTTGTTAAATAAGACCGGGAATGCTGAATAAGTTTTATCTGGCAAAAAACCATAAAATTCTTTTCCACTTTATCTGGCGAAACAAGTGCCACATATTTAGAAATCACCCCTTCCCGTTCCAGGCGTTTAATTCTTTCAAAAACCGCAGTAACCGAAAGTTTCAACTTGTTAGAAATCTCTTTATTAGTCATTTTACTATCCTGCTGAAGATGTTTTAAGATTTGGAGATCTTTTTGATCTAATTTCATAAAGAAAATTTTTCTACGCTTAATTACTAAAATAAGTATTTACTGATTATAAATCTAATAAATATCCCATATATAGTTTTATTTACTGAATTAAATCGCACCTATTGATTTTAATTCTATTAGTCTGTAATTTTGAGAGAACTATAAATTTGATAAAGATGAAATATAAACCTGCAGATAATATCCAGGACCTTCAGTATTTTGGCGAATTTGGAGGAGTAAATCCTTCAATTTCCGATTCTTCTACTTACACTTTTCTTTCGGCAAAAACCATGTTCGATACGTTTGAAGGAAACTCAGAGGGTTGCTACCTTTATTCCAGGCATTCTTCCCCTTCAAATTTATATTTGGGTGAAGCCCTTGCCGCAATGGAAGGTACCGAAACCGCAAATGTAGCCGCCAGTGGGATGGGCGCTATCACTTCTACCCTGCTTCAACTGTGCCAGGCCGGCGATCATATTGTTTCCAGCCGAACGGTTTACGGAGGAACTTATGCGTTTATGAAGAATTTTATTCCGAAATTTAATATCAAAACCTCTTTTGCAGATATTACAAATCTTAAAAGCATTGAAGCTGCCATCACCAAAAATACTAAAGTGCTTTACTGCGAATCGGTAAGTAATCCGCTTTTAGAAGTTGCAGATCTTGAAGCTTTAGCAAAAATCGCAAAAAAGCATCAGCTCACCTTTGTGGTAGATAATACGTTTTCACCACTTTCTATTAGTCCGAAAGAATTGGGAGCCGATGTGGTAATCCATAGCCTAACTAAATTCATTAATGGCAGCAGCGATACGGTTGGTGGCGTTATCTGCGGAAGTCAGGATTTTATTAACGCGCTTCGCAGTGTTAACGATGGTGCTAATATGTTACTTGGCCCAACAATGGATAGCATGCGAGCGGCTTCGGTTTTAAAGAACCTAAGAACACTGCATATTAGGATAAAGCAACACAGTCATAATGCCATGTTTTTGGCTAAAAAATTCCAGGAAGACGGCTTAAGAACGGTTTACCCCGGATTAAAAACGCATCCCGGCCACGAAACTTTTAGAAAGATGATGAATGAAGATTACGGTTTTGGTGGTTTATTAACCGTAGATGTAGGTAGCCTGGATAAAGCCAACGCGTTAATGGAACTAATGCAGGAAAAAAACCTGGGTTACCTTGCCGTAAGTTTAGGTTTTTACAAAACCCTGTTTAGCGCACCCGGAAGCTCTACATCTTCTGAAATCCCAATCGAAGAGCAGGAAGAAATGGGCCTAAGCAACGGACTTATTCGTTTTTCTATTGGTTTGGATAATGATATAGAACGAACTTATAAAATAATGAAATCCTGTATGGCTGAAGTGGGCATAATGGATGAGGAGATAGTTTAATAAAGAAGAAAGTCCGAAAATAAAATCGTTAAAGGGTGATAATATTTTCGGACTTTCTCTTTTTTGTATATTCACAAAAAATAAAACTTTGAAAAAACTACTACTCTCCCTATTCCTCCTATTTTTTAGCCTCAGTGCGTTTGCACAAACTCAAAATGAAGTTCGGCTTTATTTCGGGTTTACCAACAGCGATTTATTAAGAAGTGAAGAAATTACCGGAGGCGGAAGCGCTGACATTGAAAACTCATATGAATTCGGCTTCAGATATTTACTTTCTGTAACCGATAACCTTTCCCTGGAAACCGGACTAAATTACTGGCGGGGAGATGTATTGATAACATCAGCCCCAATGCCGGAACAAACTACGCGCTCTGAGGAATTGCAAACCACTTCTATTCCTATTTTTGCTAATTATAATTTCCTGGATTATTTCTTTGTAAATGGAGGCCCTGTAATGGATTTTCAAGGCTCAGAAAGTGAATCTGTAGATCCACAGGCGGGAATTGGTGTTGGTTTTGGATTAGGCGCCCAATATGCGTTTAATAATTTCAATTTTTATGTGAATCCTAATTTTAGAAGGTATGCGGTAATTCCTTTTGAAGAAAAAAATTTCCACCAAAAACTTACCACCTTTGGAATTCAACTTGGAGTTGGATATAAATTTTAATCAATTTTATAGTTTTATAGAAAACTTGCTCATTTTCCTGTAAAATCGTAAAATTACAGGCGAATAGAAAAATCTGATTAAAATAAATTCAACCGAAAACCTTTTTTGATAAGGTTTTCTACATATACTTCAAGCTTTAATGGAAAACCAAGACCCGTCTCAAACCAAACAAATTCCTACCAATAAAGAACTCGGTATTTGGCCTGCATTAATTCCTGTTTTTGCGCTTATCGCAATGCTGGCCTTTAATGTATTTGTTTTTGGGGACGATTCATTAAGCGGTTCCAACCAGTTTGTCTTGTTACTTGGAGGTGCTGTTGCAGCTATTGTTGGGTATTTTAATAATGTGGAATACGATAAAATGATAGATGAGGTTGCCGGTAATATTCAAAGTACGGCCGGGGCAATTCTTATTCTATTAATGGTGGGTGCTTTGGCGGGGACCTGGCTTATTTCAGGAATTATTCCCACCATGATTTACTACGGATTACAAATTTTAAATCCTACGATCTTTCTCGCCGCGTGTGTCATTATTTGTGCTGTGATCTCAGTCGCGACAGGAAGTAGCTGGACAACTTCAGCCACCGTAGGTATCGCCTTAATAGGAATTGCGGAAGCTTTAGGAATTTCGGTAGGGATGACAGCGGGAGCAATTCTTTCCGGGGCTTATTTTGGAGATAAATTGTCACCTTTAAGCGATACTACCAACCTTGCACCGGCAATGGCTGGAACCGATTTGTTTACGCATATTAGATATATGACCCTTACCACCGTTCCCACGGTCACCATAACACTAATTATTTTTGTGATTATTGGATTGAATTTAGATACTTCGGGAACTACAGATACTTCTGCTATTCTTGCATCCATAGAAAATTCTTTTAGAATATCCCCCTGGTTATTTTTAGTACCCATAATTGTAATTGCATTAATAGTAAAAAAGACTTCCCCTTTAATCGCTTTATTACTGGGCACGCTACTTGGTGCTGCCGCTGCCTTATTTTTTCAACCTGAAATTGTAGCGCAAATCGCAGGTACCACAAACCTGGATTTTGTTAGTGGCTACCGGGGCGTTATGCAGGCAATTACTGTAGAAACTGCAGTTGAAACCGATAATGAAAACTTAAACGATTTGTTTTCTGCCGGCGGAATGGCGGGAATGTTAGGTACGATTTGGCTAATTATTTGCGCTATGGTTTTTGGCGGAATTATGGAAGCTATTGGTGCACTGGCCAGAATTAGCAAGGCTCTATTAAATTTATTCCATACCACCTTTGGTTTATTCGCCAGTACGGTATTTAGCTGTCTGGCTTTAAACGCTACTGCTTCAGATCAATATTTAGCGATTGTAGTTCCGGGAAAAATGTTTGCCAAAGCTTACCGCGATAAAGGTCTTGCTCCAGAAAATTTGAGTAGAGCTTTAGAAGACTCGGGAACGGTTACTTCAGTATTAATTCCGTGGAATACATGCGGGGCGTATCACAGTGGTGTTTTGGGTGTACCAACCCTTAGTTATGCGGGCTATGCTTTCTTCAATTATTTGAGTCCGTTTATGACCCTGCTTTTTGCTGCTTTTAGCATAAAAATCAAAGAATTAAGCGAATCTCCTAAAACTCAAACTGCTTAAAACCCCTGTTTTTACTGGTAAAACAATTCCTAAATAAAACCTCTCTATTTATTTTCGCAATAGCAATAAGCAAAATCTATTATTGTATAGTATTTTAAAATTTCAATAACTTTTTTAAGGGGAAACTTTCCTTAAATTTGCAGAAGAATTACAATGTAAGTTAAACCAATAAAAAACAGAATTAATATGTCATTAGTAGGAAAAAAATTTCCAAATTTAAGCGTAAACGCAATGGATGAAATGGGTGATACCTTTCAACTAAATATTTTGGAAGAAGCACAGAAAAACAAGAAAAAAGTATTGTTATTCTGGTACCCTAAAGATTTCACCTTTGTTTGCCCTACAGAATTACACGCTTTCCAGAAAGCTGCTGAAGAATTTGAAAAAAGAAATGTAATGGTAGTTGGAGCTTCTTGTGATACTCCAGAAGTACATTTTGCCTGGTTAAATACTCCAAAAGATAATGGAGGAATTGAAGGCGTTAAATATCCAATCCTTGCAGATTCTAACAGAAACCTAAGTTCACGTCTTGGAATTCTTGATATTACCGGAGAATCTTATGATGAAGAAACCGGGGATGTTACTCTAGAAGGAGACAACGTAACATACCGTGCTACTTACCTTATTGATGAAGAAGGTAAAATCTTCCACGAAGGAGTAAACGATATGCCACTTGGTAGAAATGTAGCAGAATTCTTAAGACTTGTAGATGCTTACACTCACGTACAGGAAAAAGGTGAGGTTTGTCCTGCAAACTGGGAAGAAGGTAAAGACGCAATGAACGCCGATAGAGACGGAGTTGCTTCTTACCTAAGCTTAAACTAAGAAAAAAAGGGAAAGAGATTGTTATGATAAAAGAATTAGAACAGGATAATTTAAACGAAATAGTTTCAGATAACGAAACCGTTGTGGTACAATATATGGCCGGATGGTGCGGTAACTGCCGATTAATGAAGCCTAAATTCAAGAAATTAGCTTCAGAAAATGAGAACGCAACGTTCTTATTGGTAGATGCCGAGAAATATCCGGAATCCAGAAAACTGGCAAATGTAGATAACCTACCAACTTTTGCCACTTTTAAAAACGGAAGTTTCGTAAACCAGGTACAAACTAACAAATTTGAACCTCTAAAAGACCTAGTAAATGAAGTTACCAGTAATTAAACATTTAGCACGTGAGAACGAGGCTCAAAAACTGGAACATACCATAGAAGTCCTTGAAAGCTATTCTGAACATCGTTCGGTAAAAGACGAGGAAATGGATGTGATAGGCGAATTGATCTCGAACTTATGCGGAGCTGTGGAAGTAAAGCATTCTATAGATGGAGGTACTCCAGAAAAAGATGCCTGTAACAACTTTATGCAAAAAGTAGTTGGCTCTATAGACCGTTAGAAATCGCGTTTTGATTATAATTTAAAAAGGGCTGTCTTATATTAAGGCAGCCCTTTGTTTTTATGATAATTTTAGTAAATCCCTAAAACAGATGTTCTAAATTTATCAATCCAATTTAATAGAAAACATCCATGTCGCAAATAACATTAAAAGGTGAAAAAATTAACACCTATGGTAACCTTCCAGAAAAAGGAGAGAGAGCACCCCATTTCGCCCTCATTAAATCAGATCTTAGCACCGCAACCTTAAACGATTTTAAAGGAAAGCGTGTAATTCTTAATATTTTTCCAAGTATAGACACAGGGGTTTGTGCAACTTCAGTTAGAAAATTTAACGAGAGAGCTACAGAACTTGATAATACCGTTGTACTTTGTATTTCCCGCGATTTACCATTCGCTCAAAAGCGTTTTGTGAACGATGAAGGTTTGGAAAACATAATTAACCTATCAGATTTTAGAGATAGAAACTTTGGAAAAGATTACGGTCTTGAAATTATGGATGGCCCTTTTGAAGCTTTACTTTCTCGAGTAGTAATTGTTTTAGATGAAAACGGCAATGTAATCCACAGCCAGCAAGTTCCCGAAATTGGCGAAGAACCAGATTACCTGGCTGCTCTTAAAACCCTGTTATAATGCGGGATAGTTTCCTCGGAAAAAGAATTAGAGGAGGCGGCTATGCCATTAAAGGTGCCTGGTTGCTACTAAAACACGAGCAGAGCATACAAGTGCAATTTGTGCTCGCAATAATTATGTGTATTGCCGGTTATTTCTTTGATATTAGTAAAACCGAATGGATGTTTCAGTTTGTAGCTATAGGCCTGGTGATGACTGCCGAAGGACTAAATTCAGGTCTTGAAGCAATGGCAGACTTTGTGCATCCAGATTTTCATAGTAAAATTGGTCATATCAAAGATATTGCCGCTGGCGCAGTATTTATCGCTGCAGTAACTGCGGTAATTATTGGTGCGTTTATTTACTTTCCTTATATTTTTTAAAATATTCTTCAGTAGCTTTCAGAATCCAAGGCTTTTAGATGCTGAATGATTTTCCGCTATATTTCTCAAAAAATAATTGCTTAGATTTGAACGTTTAAGCATACAAAACAGCACCCCATAAACTGAAAGCAATTTTCTTTATTTTAGACGGGGCTAATTTGTATTTTTGCTCAAAATCCTACAAAACATCTATGGCCAAAAAGAAAACCAGGACTAAAACAAGCACCGGGAAAAAGTCGACTAAATTTTCCTTTAAACTTAACCGGCAACAAAAGGTAGTTTTAGGCAGTTTCTTAATGTTATTTGGCCTCGCTTTAAGTGTTGCATTTATTTCGTTTTTATTCAATTGGCAGGTAGACCAAAGCACGCTTGGCGAATTCTCAAATCGTGAAGTAGAAACCAAAAACTGGTTAAGCAAATTTGGCGCTTCAGTTAGTGACTTTTTTATGTACAAAGGATTTGGCGTTGCCGCTTTTATCTTTTCAATTTTAGTAAGCTACAGCGGATTTCATCTTTTTCTTGGTGTAAAATCTACAAAACTAAGGGAATCCTGGTTTTGGGGTATTTTAATAATGCTTTGGCTGGCTATTTTCTTCGGTTTTTTCGCTGCAGAAAATCCGCTGCTGGGTGGCCGAATTGGCTTTGAAATGAACGATTTCCTTCAGGATTACCTAGGTTTCTTCGGAACAATATTATTGATGTTGTTCTTATTTATAGCTTACCTAACTTTAAGATTAAACCTTACGCCTGAATTAATAGGAAGCTTTCTGAAATCTAAAAAAGATAGCCTTAATAAAGAATTTAAGTCTAATGATGAAGAAATTTCAGCAACAGAAGAAGAAACCGACTGGAAAGAAAAATCAATCCCAAAAACCGATAAACCAGCTGAAAAATCTTCAGCAGAAATAAAACTGGATACCACGCCTCCAACACAAGAAAAAACTGCACCTACTCCAAAACCTAAACCGGTTGAGCCTGAAGAGGTAGAAATGGAAGTAGAAACAGCCCAGGAAGAAGAGTTGGATGAAGATAAAATTAGCAATAAAATTGTAAAAGATTTTGGGGAATTTGACCCCACTTTAGAACTAAGTAATTATAAATTCCCAACCCTGGAGTTGCTTCAGGAATATGGTGGTGGTATTACAGTAGACCAGGAAGAGCTGGAAGAGCATAAAAACCGTATTGTAGATACGCTTAAAAATTACAAAATTGAGATCGCTCAAATTAAGGCTACGGTTGGCCCAACCGTAACTTTATACGAAATTGTCCCGGAAGCCGGAATTAGAATCTCAAAAATTAAAAACCTGGAAGACGATATTGCGCTTTCCCTTTCAGCATTGGGTATTCGTATTATTGCGCCAATTCCCGGGAAAGGGACTATTGGTATTGAAGTTCCTAATAAAAACGCAACCATTGTTTCTATGCGTTCGGTAATTGCTTCGCCAAAATTCCAAAATGCTGAAATGGAATTACCAATGGCCCTGGGCAAAACTATTTCTAACGAGACTTTCGTGGTAGATCTCGCAAAAATGCCGCATATGCTTATGGCCGGGGCAACAGGTCAGGGTAAATCGGTTGGATTAAATGCCATTCTAACTTCTCTACTCTATAGCAAACATCCTGCTGAAGTAAAATTTGTGCTGGTAGATCCTAAAAAAGTAGAACTTACACTTTTCAATAAAATTGAAAGACATTATCTGGCAAAACTCCCAGATTCAGGAGATGCAATTATTACCGATAATACTAAGGTTATAAATACCCTGAATTCTTTATGTATTGAAATGGATAATCGTTACGAATTGCTTAAAGACGCGATGGTTCGTAATATTAAAGAATACAACGTAAAATTTAAAGCCAGAAAATTAAATCCCGAAAACGGCCATAAATTCCTTCCATACATTGTATTGGTAGTAGATGAATTTGCCGATTTAATAATGACCGCCGGGAAAGAAGTAGAAACCCCAATTGCCCGTTTAGCACAGTTGGCCCGTGCCATTGGGATTCATTTAATAATTGCAACTCAAAGACCATCGGTAAACGTAATTACCGGGATTATAAAAGCAAACTTCCCGGCAAGGATTGCTTTTAGGGTAACTTCAAAAATAGATTCCAGGACGATTTTAGATGGCCAGGGCGCAGATCAACTAATTGGGCGTGGAGATATGCTATTTACCCAGGGTAATGAGCTTAAGCGTCTACAATGTGCTTTTGTAGACACCCCTGAAGTGGATAAAATAACCGAATTTATTGGTTCGCAAAAGGCTTATCCCGAAGCGCACCAACTTCCAGCCTACGAAGCTGACGATAGTGGCACAGGTGTTGATATAGATGTAAGCGAAAGAGATAAACTCTTTAGAGAAGCTGCCGAGGTGATCGTTACGGCTCAACAAGGCTCTGCTTCTTTGCTGCAACGTAAACTAAAATTAGGGTACAATCGCGCCGGTAGGATTATAGATCAATTAGAAGCAGCCGGCATTGTAGGACCTTTTGAAGGAAGTAAAGCCCGACAGGTTTTAGTGACAGATCTTGCAGCTTTAGATCAATTATTAAACGAAGAATAATACACCTAATTACTAAGATGAAAAATTTAATTTTAATTACGCTCGCTGTTTTCACCCTGAGCTTAAGCGCCCAGAATTCTCAAAAAGCTGAAAACCTTTTAAAAGAAGTTTCTTCTAAAGTTAAAAGCTATGACAATATGGTGATAGATTTTAAATACACCCTACAAAATAATGCAGCGAATGTTAACCAGGAAACCCGTGGGGATGTAAGTATTGCAGGAGAAAAATATGTACTAAATTTAATGGGAACTACCCAAATGTTTGATGGAGAGAAAATTTATACCATTATTCCTGAAGACGAAGAGATAAATATTTCTACCTACGTTGAAGAGGAAGAAAATAATATCACTCCGTCAAAAATGTTCACTTTTTATGAAGAAGGTTACAATTATGAAATGGACGCCGCTCAAAATTTGAATGGTCGTAAAATTCAGTATGTAAAATTAACTCCAAAAGACAGTGATGCCGAGGTTAAGAATATCCTGTTGGGAATAGACAGTCAAACCAAGCATATTTATAATCTTATTCAAACCCAGGATAATAACACCAAAATAACTATTACCGTAAAAAGCTTTAAAACTGACCAGGAACTGGCACAAAACCTTTTTACCTTTGAAGAAGATCGTTACGAAGATTTTTACATCAATAGATTAGATTAAATTGAAAATATTAGACCGGTACATACTCACCAGTTACCTAAAAACGTTTTTTACAGTTTTTATTATCCTAATGTTCATCTTTGTACTCCAAACCATTTGGCTGTACATAGGTGAACTGGCCGGGAAAGATTTGGATACTGAAATTATTCTTAAATTCCTTCTCTATTTCTCTCCCAAACTGGTGCCACTGGTTTTACCGCTTACTATTCTGCTTACTTCCATAATGACTTTTGGTAATTTTGCCGAAAATTATGAGTTTGCGGCAATGAAATCTTCGGGGATTTCACTTCAAAGAGCTATGCGTAGCTTAACTTTATTCATTCTTTTAGTAAGTGTTACTGCATTCTTTTTTGCTAATAATGTTATTCCCGCCGCAGAATATAAATCTATAAACCTTAGGAAAAATATTGCCAAATTAAAACCCGCAATGGCCATTACCGAAGGGGTTTTTAACGATTTGGGGACCATAAATATTAAAGTAGACGATAAAAGCGGCGATAACGGCCAGTATCTAACCGATGTTATTATCCATAAAAAAACTGCCCGCAGCGGAAACTTTACCGTAATGAAGGCCAAAGAAGGCGAATTAATGGGCAGTACAGATTCCGAGGTACTTTCTCTCATTTTAAAAGACGGTAATTATTACGATGAAATTCAACCTTCAGATTATTCTAAAAGAAGGAATAAACCTTTTGCAAAGAGTTATTTTGAAGAATATACCATAAACCTGGATCTTTCAGATTTTAATAATGTAGACCTGGAAGATGAGAGTTACAGTAACACCCAGGGAATGCTTAATATTTCTGAACTTAAGCAAAGTATAGATTCATTTTCTACCGCTCATAACGAAAAGAAAAGAAATCTTAGCGAAAATATGTACCGGCGAACAGATTTTGATAAAATTGAAGTAAATCTTAATCCTTCAGATTCTATAAAAGAAATAGAAAATACCATTCTGGAAGAGTACGATACCTACCAGGCTATTCAAATTGTTAATCTTTCCCTTGGGTCTATCAATGGCGCACTTTCTCATTTAAATATTAAAAAATCTGAGTTAAAAAATTCTACTAAACAAATCAACAAATTTGAAATAGCCCTACACGAAAAATACGTGCTGGCCGCTGCCTGTATTATCTTATTTTTTGTGGGTGCACCTTTAGGCGCTATAATTAGAAAAGGCGGGATGGGATTACCTATGGTGGTTGCTGTTCTACTTTTTCTTACCTACCACTTTATTGGCATATTTGCTAAAAACAGCGCCGAAGATGGTAGTGTTAGTCCGTTTTTGGCCACCTGGCTTTCTACTTTAATTATGTTACCATTAGGAATTTATCTCACCTACAGGGCGACTACAGATCAGGGCCTTTTTGCTTTTGATAATATTACCGAACCTATACGTAAAGCTCTTAAAAAAGCTGGTATTATTAAGCCGAAAAGAAAAATAGATTAAATATCTTTGCAGCCCAAAATAACACATAACATGGCTCAGGAAACCACTACCCAAACTCCGCTTAAACTTCACAGCATTCAGGAAGCAATAGACGATATTCGTGAAGGCAAGGTTGTTATTGTGGTAGATGATGAAGACAGGGAAAATGAAGGAGATTTTGTTGCCGCCGCAGAAAAAGTGACTCCGGAAATGATCAATTTTATGGCTACTCACGGCCGCGGACTCATTTGTGCACCAATTACCGAAGAACGTTGTAAAAACCTGAAACTGGAAATGATGGTAAGCAACAATACCGATCCTATGGAAACCGGTTTTACCATCTCGGTAGATTTACGCGGTAAGGGTGTTACCACAGGAATTTCAGCTTCAGACAGGGCTAAAACCATTCAGTCTTTAATAGATCCTGAAACCAAACCTATAGACCTTAACCGTCCCGGGCATATTTTTCCGCTTAAAGCTAAAGAAGGTGGCGTATTACGAAGAACCGGACATACCGAAGCTGCTATAGATTTTGCCAGGTTAGCCGGTTTTGAACCTGCAGGAGTTATTGTAGAAATAATGAATGAAGATGGTTCTATGGCCAGGCTCCCTCAATTAATGGAAGTTGCCCAGAAATTCGATCTTAAAATTGTTTCTATTGAAGCCCTTGTTGCTTACAGAATGCAACACGATTCTTTAATTGAAAAGAAAGAAGATTTTGATCTCGATACCCGTTTTGGGAAATTTAGATTACGGGCTTATCGCCAAACTACAAATAATCAGGTTCATTTAGCACTTACCAAAGGTAGCTGGAAAAACGATGAAGAAATTCTGGTTAGGGTAAACTCTACGCTAATTAATAACGATATTCTTGGAACATTAACCAATGATGCCGACAAGAAATTGGATAATATGTTTAGGGCAATAAACGAGGAAGGCCGCGGTGCAATTGTTTTTATAAATCCTGCCCTACAATCTTTAAATTTATTACCACGACTTGCAGAGCTAAAAGAACGCCAGAAAAAAGGCGAAGTTAAAGCTCCGCCTATTAATATGGATAATAAAGATTTTGGAATTGGTGCACAGATTCTACACGATCTGGAAATTCATAAAATCAAGTTGCTTTCTAACTCTCAACAAACCAAACGTGTTGGGATGATTGGCTACGGACTTGAAATTACCCGGTACGTAAATTATTAATTTACTTCAATAATCACATCATCTAAAGGTCTTCGCACCTTTTTAAATTCAGAAAACATATCGTCTTCTGCACGGTAACCTACCGGTAAAACCAGAACCGATCTTAAATTGCGTTCGCCTAAATTTAAGAGCTCATCATATTTATCGGGTTCAAAACCTTCCATTGGGCAAGCATCAATTTCTTCGGTAGCACAAACGGTTAACAGTGTCCCCAAAGTTAAGTAAGCCTGATTTAGTGCCCAGGCGTGCACTTCTTCTTCGGCTTTAGACTCAAAACTATTTACCAAAGATTTTTTAAAAGGATCTAAAATATCATCTGGAGTTTCGCGTATGTGTTTTACCCTTTTAAAGTATTTTTCAATAAAATTCTTATCAACTTTCTTTTCAATACAAATCACTAAAACGTGAGACGCAGTGTTTAACTGTTGTTGCTCCCAGGAAGCAGTTTTTAATTGCTCCTGCAATTCTTTATTGCGCACCACAACCATTTTTAAAGGTTGTAAGCCATAAGAGGTAGCAGTTAAATTAAAGGCTTCTTTAAGAATGTTTATTTTCTCTATAGAGAGAATTTTTTGCGGATCGAACTTTTTAGTGGCATAACGCCATTGTAAAGCTTTTATATTGCTCATGTTTCAAGTATTCTTTTAAGACTTTCAAAGGTAATCAATCACTTTTTATGCATAAAGTTTCCTCAATAAATTAAACAAATAAGTAAACTATAATTCTTTATCTTCGTTTTATAATTGGCGCCGCCTTATGAAGCTGTTTAGAAAACTAATTCTCGCTTTTGCACTGTTTGTTATTATAAGCATCCTTATAATATTTGGATTAGAAGCTTATGTACAAAAAGAAACTTCTGGCCTAATCTATTCTGAAATCACCCAGATTCCTTCAGCAAAAACAGGAATAATTCTTGGCGCTAGTGTACATGCTGATGGAAAATTATCTCCAATTCTTGAAGATCGGGTAGAAACTGCTTACCAACTTTATAAGTTAAATAAGATTGAAAATTTTCTGGTGAGTGGCGATCATAGAACCGATGATTATGATGAAGTAAATGCCATTAAAAATTATTTATTGAAAAAAGGAGTTTCTTCTGAAGATATTATCTTAGATCATTCTGGCTTTGATACTTACGATAGTATGTTCAGGGCAAAATCTGTTTTTGAAATCGAAGACGCCATAGTAATCACGCAAAAATTTCACTTACCCAGAAGTCTTTATATTGCTAAAAACCTGGATGCCGACTATAAAGGTTTTGAAGCCGCTCCCGTTGCATATACCTCTTCTGAAACTATTAAACGCCGCGAACAACTAGCTAATTTTAAAGCTATTTGGGAGATTCTTACCAATCAACAACCTACTACTTTAGAAAAACACCCTAAATAAACTACCGCGCAGCTCCTGATATTTAGCAGGGAAATATCTATTATCGAGTAAAATTGCTTTAAAGTTTTTGGCTAATTTTTTCTATCTTTAAATAACCTAACCAAAAAATATAGAAAGCCATGCTTCAATGGATAGTGCATATTGTTATAGACGCCCTGGTTTTACTCGCCGCGGCTAATATAATGCCCAAAGTAAAATTAGACGGCTTTAAAACAGCTATTATTGTAGCTTTAATTATTGGTGTGCTGAGTTTTTTATTAAGTTGGGTCCTTACTTTATTGCTAAACGTAGCCACTTTCGGGATTTTTTATTTCCTGGGATTAGGATTTATCACCCGTGTTATTGCTTACGCGATTATTATAGAAATTGCCGACCAGTTTAGTAGCGATTTTAAGACCGAAGGTTTTCTCCCTTCACTATGGCTCGCTGTTTTTATAGCAATTGTAGGCGGAATTGTTGATTGGATACTTTTTTAAGCTTTTGGCTTACTTTTTTTATTCCTTCGGCCAAACCAAATCATAAATCCGCTAACGGGAAGAACGGCTACAAATAAGCTTAGAAAAAATGCGATTATTTTTCCGGGTAGATCAAAATACTGGCCCGTGTGTAAACCAAAAGTCATTTCCTGCAATTTCATCCCAGTACTTTTAGCCGAATATTCATGGTTTTTCACTAATTCACCGGTTTCCGGATGAAAATAAAAGTTAGATTGATGATCATAATCCAGGGCTTCAGGATAAGATCCTGTAGTTATTGGTGCGCTTCCTCCCTGTTCCCACACAAAAAACATTTCATCCTCAGGCCGTTGTTTTAAGGTTTCAACTATTGCAATATCCAGGGCGTTTTCAGAATATTCAGCATCTTCAATTTGAATATTTAACCGGTCTTCCGGTTTTTCCTGCCATAGATTTGCCAGGTCGTATAGGCCGTGATTCATCCAATTATAAGAAAAACTAAGTCCCATAATGGCTATAAACAAAGCCAGAAGCGAAATATATAATCCGGTTATACTATGCCAGTCGTAATTTACACGGCGCCATTTGGCATCCCATCTTATTTGAAGACGTTTCTTGAAGTTTTTTCGCTTTTTCGGCCACCAAAGCACAATTCCAGAGATAAGCATGAAAACGAAAATTAATGTAGAAATTCCTACTACCTGTTTTCCTATTTTCTCCGGAAGCCAGAGATGCATATGTAAATCTTCTACAATTAGAAAAAAATCGTCTTCCAGGTTTTCTTTTTGAAGAAATTCGGCAGAATAAGGATTGAAATAAATATGATGCGGCACCTCATCTATAACAGAATAAACAAAAGCCGAGCGATCCCTGCCCTGGTAAACAACCATTCCCGGTTGGGCTTCAGGAAAAAGCGATTTTGTTTTATTCTGAAGTTTTGAAGGCGCTACAAATGTTGAAGTTTGAGAAGTGACCTTGCGATAATCGCGGGTTAGATCCTTAATCTCGTCGTGAAAAACAAAAATGCATCCGGTAACTGCTACTATAAAAACAATAAGACCGGAACCCAGTCCCAGCCACAAATGAAGTTTAGCAATCCACTTCTTTAAACCTTTATTTTTTGTTTTTTTCTGCATATAAATAGGCCACCACCAAAACTCAAAACAATTTTGATGGTGACCATATTAATTTATTTAATTAGAAATTATAAGTTAAACTCGCCGCAAAGTTTCTTGGTCTTTGTGGGTTTATTGTAGACCAACCGGTATAATATTCTTCGTTGGTAAGATTATTCAACTTCAAATTAATTCCAAATTTATCTACATTATAGAATAATGAAGCATTTAAAATCGTGTAAGAAGGAAGGGTAAAAACACCTGCAGTTTGACGGTTAAAGATCATATTTTCACTGGCATAATTTCCACCAAAACCAAGTCCAAAACCTTTAAGATTTCCCTGTACAAAACGATAGCTTGCCCAGAAGTTAGCTAAAGTTTCCGGCCCCGCAGATTCTGGTCTTCTTCCAAGAAAATCAGTTTGATCAGATTTGGTTAATTCGCTATCGTTATGGCTAAATCCTGCAATTAAATTTAAACCTTCAAAAGGGCTGGCGGTAAGACTGGCTTCAAATCCGCGGCTATATTGCTCTCCATCCTGAACAAGATTAAAAGGGTTTTCAGCATCTTGCATTACCATATTAGAAACCTGGATATCATAATAACTTAAGGTAGCAGAAAGGTGATTTTTAAGCAGGTTTAATTTGGTCCCAACTTCAAATTGTTTTGCTCTTTCAGGATCAAAAACTATAGTTCTTGTTTCTCCGGTTTCCAGGTTATCTACCTGTCTTGGACCCACGTTGCTAAAACCATCCATATAATTTGCGAAAAGCGCTACTTTATCTAAAACCGGTTGATAAACCACTCCAAATTTTGGAGATAGTGCGGTCTGGCTATTGGTTTCAGTTTCAAACTGGTCTAGTCTTAAACTGGTCATTACAGCCAGTTGCGGAGTGAAATTGAGAACGTTAGAAATATAGGCGCTATAAATATCTTCTTCAGCGATATTATTATTCCTATTAACGTTTTCTAATAACCCGGCTACACCTTCTTTACTTAGAATTCCGCTATCGTAATTGGTGATATAATTTTCAGGCTCGTAGATATCGTAAACACTTTCGTTTACATTCTGAAGGCTGGCATTACCAATATAAACCTCGCCATTTCCTATATATCCGCTATTGTTATCAATTACTTTTCTATTGAAATAATCTAAACCAACTACGGTGCGGTTACGCATTCCTGCAATTTCGAAATCTCCGATAAAATTCTGCTGAATATCATTACTTATGGTCGTAGAATTTTGATTACTAATGTAGCGGGAAAACACAAGTCCTTCATCTAAATTAGTTGCTTCACCAGGCACCTCTTCTCTACCCTGATTAAACTGAGTAGTTTCATATAAATATGAATAATTCCCCAATGCTTTAGCCGATCCTGTTGAAACCGCGGTTTGTGAAGTCCAGCTATCTGAAAGTTCATAATTCATTTGCGCCTGCAGGCTAAAAGTGGGGTTCTCTACAGTAAGATCGTTACTGGTGTAAGAAAGTTCGTTGTTATAACCTAATTCTTCTATATTGGTAGCTCTAAGCGGTGCACCTCTATCTACGAACAACATTAAAGGATTTGTACTTTCAGAATCGTAAAATTCAGTATTTATAAAAAATGAAAGTTTATCATTTACTTTATAGCTTAACGAAGGCGCAACAAATAAAGATTTATTAAACCCGGCATCCTGAAAGCTGTTTTCGGTATGGTAGGCAGTGTTTACTCTTAAAGCAACATCACCGGTTTCATCAAGCGGAGTATTAACATCGGCAGTTACACGGTTAAGTCCGAAGCTTCCTAAAGTATAAGAAACATTTCCGCCAAAATAATTATAAGGTTTCTTTGTCGTGATATTAATCAATCCGCCGTAAGAGACAAGGCTACTTCCGTAAAGCGTTCCAGACGGGCCTTTTATTACTTCAATATTTTCCATATTGGCAGGATCTGGGCTCCCGTTAGTTAGTGCCGGCAAACCGTTTACTAAAGTTGGTTGCACAGGAAAACCTCTAAGCGAAAAATACCCTGCTCCGTCGTTTCCGCGACCGGTAGATTCCCAAAGTTTTGTAAGACCTGAAGCATTTTTAATCGCATCGTCAAAATTTGTAATTACCTGTTCCTGTAAAAGCTCAGCGGTAATATTATTATAAACCTGCGGATTTTCGATCTTTTTAAGTGGCATCTTTGCTACACTCACGCTGGTATTTCGGGTAAACTTATTGCCGTTTCCATTTCCCCTTAAAACCACGGTTCCCAACTGCTCTTCCTTTCCTAACAAAACAATAGAAGGAATATTGGTAGTTGCGCCAGGCTGTACGCTAACTTTTAAATTCTGGGTCTCATACCCTACATAAGAAATTTGTAATGTATAGTTTCCTTCCGGAATATTTCTCAACGTAAATTCTCCCCTATTATTGGTTTCATCACCAATTTGAAGGCCTTTAACTTCAACATTAACATTAGACAGAGAGTTTGCTGCATTATTTACTACATTTCCTTTAATTGCACCGTTATTTTGTGCAAAGCTAATTTGAATAGCTAAAAAAAATAACATAACCAGGCTATTTGAAAGCTTCATTAGTCAGTGTTTTTATTTAGATTGGATTTAAATACGCGGCAAATGTAAAAACGAAATCCCTTTTTCAAAAGCTTATTTATAATTATTTTAAATAAAAATAACAAATAACACTTCAGCCTTTTGGGAATCAAAGACATACATCAAGAAATTCTATTTAGATAGTAGGACATTTGATGTTTTCTTAACTTATACCCAATTCTAATCTTTTATATTTGCAGCTTAATTTTGCGCTATGATAAAACTGATTGTGACCGATATGGATGGGACTTTGTTGAACGACGAGCACGAGATACATCCAGATTTTTGGGAGATAGAAGAATTACTTAATAATAAAGGAATAATGTTCGCTGTGGCAAGTGGCCGGCAGTTTTACAATCTGGAGAGCAAATTTGAAAGAATTAAAGACCGAATGATGTTTTTTGCCGAAAATGGTACTCACGTAGTGCATAAAGGAAGAGATCTGTATGTAAACCCTTTAGACAAAACAGCCGCGATGGATTTTGTAAAAAAAGGCAGGGAACTTTCTAATACACACTTAGTACTTTGCGGGAAAAATTCGGCGTATATAGAAAGTAAAGACGATAGCTTTTTTAACGAAATCAATAAATTTTATAAAAAGATTAAAAAAGTTGACGATCTCACTCAGGTAGACGATACATTTTTAAAAGTAACTTTTTGTAATTTTAATGGGGTTGAAGAAAATACCTACCCGCATTTAGAAGAATATGCAAATTATTATAAAGTAGCAATTGCCGCCCATGTATTTATAGATATCACTTCTATTACTGCAAATAAAGGAAATGCAATTAGCGGTATTCAGGAAGAATTAAATATTTCTTCTGCAGAAACTCTGGTTTTTGGAGATTACCTCAATGACCTGGAAATGATGCAAAACGCGAAATACAGCTACGCAATGAAAAACGCGCATCCCGAAATTATTAAAGCAAGTAAGTATTTAACCAATTTTGATAACAACGAAAACGGTGTTCTAAAAACTATTGAAGAACTTGGCTTGCTTAAAAAGGAATATGCGGTAAAAAGTTAAACCTTACTGTCGTTCACCTCTATCCAGTACCCATCGGGATCCTGAAAATAAATTTGTTTAACCCCGTCAGGACGGTTGGTAATTGTATTTTTTTCACCTTTCCCGTTTTCAAAAGGAATATTCTTATCCTTAAGAAATTTCATAAATTCCGATAGGTTTTCGGTATTAAAAGCAGAGTGAAAACCTTTATTTTTCTCTATTTCCGTATCGCTTTCCACCAAATGCAGCTGTACATTATTACCCAGCTTAAACCATTTAATATGGTCTCCAAGGCCGCCATTATCTATTTGTTCTAACCCAAAAATATCTTTGTAAAATTTTACGGAAGTCTTTAGATCTTTTACCCTAATTGTATCGTGATCTTTTCTAAAGTTAAACTCTTTTGAAGCTGTAGTAGCTGCAAATAATATAATTGAAGTTAGATTCTTATTTTTCATACTTAGATTTTTTTTCTTTAAAATAATGATATACCCCACTTTTTGCAAAAAATAGGTTATCTAAACCAGTTCAGCGAAAATTACGTAAATTTAGTTTATTTAATTTACTGATTATCAAACCACATAACCAACCAAAACTTCTAATTATGAAATATTTTGTTTACTTAATGGCTTTTCTTAGCCTTCCCGTATTTGCGCAACAAAACCATGAACCCGAAGATTATACCATTGAACAGTTTTATGAAAATACCAGAATAGGCGGAGGTTATTTTTCTCCTGACGAAGATAAACTACTGGTAAGTTCTGACAAAAGTGGAATTTTTAATTTGTTTGAAATTGATATTTCTTCCGAAGAAATGCAACAAATAACTTCTTCAGAAGAAGATTCCTATTTTGCTATAGATTATGTTCCAAATTCTGAGAGTATCCTTTACTCGGCAGATAAAGGAGGAAATGAAATTAACCATATTTACCTGCTTGAGCCAAATGAAAACCCTACAGATCTAACTCCCGGAGAAAATGAAAAAGCACAATTTGCCGGATGGAACAATGAGAAAACCGGTTTCTATTATCTTTCAAATAAAAGGAATCCGCAGTTTTTTGATTTATACGAAATGGAGATGCAGAGCAGGGAAAGTGAGTTAATTTATAAAAATGAAGAAAATCTCTCTTTTGAAGATATTTCTCACAACGGGAAATTAATTGCCCTTACCAAATCTATTACCACCAGTGAAAATAAGCTGTATCTATACAATTTAGAAACCGAAGAAATGACAGAACTTTCGGAAGAATCAGCTCAATATTCAGCTTCCGGTTTTGATAAAAATGATGAACATTTCTATTACATTACCAATGCCGGTAGGGAATTTAAAAGTTTAATAGCATATAATCTTGAAACTAACCAAAGCAGCAATTTGTTTGAGACCAACTGGGACGTAATGTATAGTTATCTTAGTGAAAATGATAAATACAGGGTGACAGGTATTAATGAAGACGGGAAAAACAGCTTAATTATTGAAAACACCAAAACCGGTGAGGAAGTTGATCTTCCCGATATGGAAAATGAAGATATTGTAGCAGTAAATATTTCTGATAGTGAAGAACTAATGCGGCTTACCATTGGCACAGCAAAAGCTCCTAATAATCTATATGTTTATAATTTTTCATCGGGAGAATTAAAGAAATTAACCAATACTTTAAACCCTGAAATAAACCCCGAAGATCTGG
Source organism: Salegentibacter agarivorans (assembly GCF_900113135.1). Taxonomy (GTDB): domain Bacteria; phylum Bacteroidota; class Bacteroidia; order Flavobacteriales; family Flavobacteriaceae; genus Salegentibacter; species Salegentibacter agarivorans. Next base: position 114,396 of record NZ_FOOH01000014.1, read on the forward strand.
TTTCAGCGGAAGTTGTACGGTACGAATCTTTTGACGGACTGGAAATTCCCGCTATTTATTACAAACCTCATCAAGCTACAAAAGATAATAAAGTTCCCGCCCTGGTATGGGTTCACGGCGGACCCGGAGGGCAATCCCGGGTAGGTTATTCAGCTTTAATCCAGTATTTGGTGAATCAGGGTTATGCAATTTTAGCTGTAAATAATCGCGGTAGTAGCGGTTATGGAAAGACTTTCTTTAAAATGGACGATAAAAAACACGGAGAGGAAGATCTAAAAGACTGTATTTGGGGTAAAAAATGGCTGCAGGAACAGGAATACATAGATTCAGAAAAAATAGGAATTCTTGGAGGCAGCTATGGTGGTTATATGACGATGGCGGCCATGACCTTTACTCCAGATGAGTTTGAAGCAGGTGTAAATATATTTGGGGTAACTAACTGGTTGCGTACCTTAAAATCTATCCCGCCTTACTGGGAAGCATTCCGCGAAGCGCTTTACGAAGAAATGGGAGATCCTGTAAAAGATTCGGTAGCGCTTTATAATAAATCACCGCTTTTTCACGCTGAACAGGTTAAAAATCCCGTTATGGTTTTACAGGGCGCTAACGACCCTCGAGTGCTTCAGGTTGAATCAGATGAAATTGTTGCAGCTCTAAAAGAAAATAATGTACCAGTAGAATATGTGGTTTTTGAAGATGAAGGTCATGGATTTATAAAAAAGGAAAATGAAATTGAAGGTTACAGGCAAATAAGACAATTTTTAGATAAATATTTAAAAGAGGAAGAGTAAGCTTATATTATTCTTAGGGGAGAACTCAAAAACTCAGGTTAAACTTTTAGTGCCGATTTCAAAAAGCCTTATCTTGGCGCTTGCAATCGCAATAGAAAACTATGCTGTATATTTTACATCATCCTGATGATAGGGAAACTGTGGAAAATGATATTTTTCCGTTATTAGAAAATACCGAAAAACAAACCATAGATTACCCTGAAACCGAATTTGAAGCAGGAAAAGACGATATAATAGTTACTTATTTAAGCGATGAATTTCTAAGGGAATTTTTACCAAAAGCCGCGAAGCAAAATCAAAAAGTTGGAATTCTCCCTCACCCAGAAAATACATATACCACCAAAGGTTTAGGCATTGCCAACGACCCTAAGGAAGTTATAAAAGAAATTCTGGAAAATGAAGAAGCGCATAACCTGGATATGCTCTACTGTAACGATATTCCCATCTTCCAGTCGGTGAATATTGGAAATGTTTTTATTTTCACTGAAGATCATCAAAACAACAATTTTGTAAGGGAAGTTTATACATTTTTCAAAAACATAAGACATCTATCTTCCCTTTCGCATAACTCGTATGTAATAAGTTCAGAAGATGAAAAAATAATTCATACTTCGGCGCTGGGAATAATTGTAGTAGAACATGCTTTAAGCTCGGTGGTAGCCAGAAGACTGGTTTCCGAAAGTTCTTTAAACGATGGAATGTTTACTACACTTATTATTTCGCCAACTAATTTACTGCAATTAATCTGGTTTTTATTGCGCAGTTTACTTCCTGGCGGTAAGCAACTAGACAGAACGCCTTCTTTTATTGGAAGAATAAAAATTGCCAAACTGCACATTAAAAATTCTTCTGAAATAGAATTTACTATAGATGGAGAAAAAGAAAAAGCCAAAGAAATATTACTTAGGGTAGAACCCGAATCTTTGTGCCTGGCACAAGCCAGTAAATATTGTACAGAAAAAGATGAAGCAAACCTCAAAAAGAGCAATAAGACCGATACGCTGCCTACGGGTGAAAAAAGGGAAGAGTTAACCAAACGTACCCTACCAATTTTTCCTCGCGCCACCACCGAGGAATTCCAGGAATTGTTTAAAGTATTGCGGGAAAACTCCAAAACCACCTCTATTTATGTGGTAATGATGATCCTTTCTACACTCATCGCCACTTTTGGGCTTTTCGCTAATTCTTCTCCTGTTATTATTGGAGCAATGATTTTGGCCCCTATTATTTCACCTATCGTTTCTTTTGCGATGGGGATGGTTCGTTATGATACCAACATGCTGAAGAGAGGAATTATCACCATTCTCATTGGAACAGGGGTTTCGCTTTTATTCTCTTCGGGTGTTACACTCATAATTCCAATAAAATTAATTACTTCTGAAATTGATGCGCGTCTATCACCTACGCTTTTAGATATGGGAATTGCAGTAGCTTCTGGGGTTGCGGCAGCATATGCACATGCCAAAGAAGGAATTGCAAAAAGTCTCGCGGGAGTAGCTATTGCAGTTGCACTGGTCCCGCCATTGGCCGTGTCGGGAATTGGAATTGGCTGGTGGGATTGGCAGGTATTTTCAGGTGCCTTTTTATTATATCTAACTAACCTTGCGGGTATTATTATGTTTGCCGGAATCACTTTTCTTATACTTGGTTTTGCACCTTTTAAACGAGCAAAACTCGGTTTGGTTTATACCCTAATTTTAATTGGAATGGTAATGGTTCCTCTTTCCCTATCTTTTAACCGAATTAAAAAAGAAGCGAGTATTACACGGGAACTAGAAGGCTCTACCGTAAACGAATTAGTAATTAGAGACGTGAAAGTTAGGTTTGGAGATCCCTTGCGGGTTTCTCTTACCCTGGTAGGACCAGAAAACCTAAGTGGAAATGAAATGAGAGACATCAAAAAACAATTGGAAGAAGATATTGGAGAACCTATTCATCTGGAAGTAATTTCTGCCCGGGGATTTTAGAGCAGAAATTTAACAAGGCTCTCAATTTGAGTTAAGTTTCTCTAAAAAACCGAAATTAATTATCAATATCTTTTGTGTAGCAATATGATCTTTTTAGATTGTGCCTCATTAAAAACTTTAAACAACGATTATGATTAAATCAAAAAAGATTGCAGGTTTATTATTTGCTTTTGCATTATTAGGATCAGCAAGTGTATTTGCCCAAACTCAACTACCACAGCAACAACAGCAAACTGTAGAAGTAGATGTTAGTGACGAGGAGCTTTCTAAATTTGCTGATGCTTACCAGAAAATTAGAATGGTAAACCAACAGGCGCAACAGGAGATGGCGAAGAAAGTAGAAGATAGCGGATTTGACATTCAGCGTTTTAATGAAATTCACCAGGCTTCTTTAGACCCAAATACCGAGGTTGATGCTACTGAAGATGAACTGACAAAGCACAAAGAAGTTGTTTCAGAAATTGAAGGAATGCAAGGCGAGTTTCAAAAAGAAATGGAAAATGCTATTTCAGAAGAAGGACTTGATGTTGCACGTTACGAGAAAATCGCAATGGCACTTCAAACCGATACCGAACTACAACAGAGATTACAACAGCTAATGCAGGGATAATTTCTAAATTAGTTTTAGAAATCGATATAAAATTGAGGCCGTCTAAAAAGTATTTAGATGGCCCTTTTTCTTTATAAATGTTTTGTAAGAGGAAGCGATTCTTCTTTTTGTAAATCTTCTTTCTGATAA
>NZ_FOOH01000012.1 GCF_900113135.1 Salegentibacter agarivorans
CCTGATCCGTCTCAAGGAAAAAGCCAGGAACCTACTATTAAGTGAAGCGGGAATAGCACATCGTAAACGTCGGTGCTGGGATGTGGAAGCCGTCTTTGGGAATATCAAGCAAAATATGGGCTTCAAGCGATTTATGCTTCGGGGAATGGAGAAAGTAACTACTGAAATAGGGTTAATTGCTATGGCGCACAACTTAAGAAAATTCAGTATAGCATAGGAAGGGGGCTTCCTTGCCTTTTTTTATCATTAAGAATATCTACAAAAGAAGAAGCACTTCTCTCACAAAAACTTTTATCAATAAAAAAGGCCATCTAAATACTTTTTAGACGGCCTCTTTTTATCGAAAATTAATCTCTTTTATTTAGAAGTTAAAAGTAACTCCCGCATTCCAGGTTCTTCCGAATCCGAAATACACCCTGTTATTAACATTAATTCCCTGGTACGTTTCATCACCAGCACCCGCTAAAAGATTGGTATCAGCTTCAGAAATGTACATTGTATCAAATACGTTATTTACATTAACTCTAAAGTTCAGGTTATTGTTATTTTGCCCAATTGGCAATCTAAACGAAGCACCTGCATCAACCAATCCAAACGAAGGTAATTTTAAAGCTTCAAAATTCTCCTCACCTAAAGCATCAGTAGCATCAAAGTCAGCATAAAGATTATCTACATACCTGTAATTCGCATCTACTCTTAAACCTTCTATAATGGTATAATCTGCTCCAAGACTGGCAGTAAATTGTGCAGCATCTCCAACTTTTACACCATCTAAAGCTAAAGTTGCAGTTTGTGGATTTCCGTTTTCATCTAAGATAGGGCTTTGATCATTATCAAAATATGCTGTTTCAACATCATCCTGATATTCCCAGTTACCAATAGACATCATCCCATTGTATCTTAATTTATCTGAAATTCTACCGGTGAAGTCTAATTCAAAACCAGTATGCACCTGGGTAATTCCATAAAGATTTGCAGTACCTCTAACTTCCTGCGGCGTTTCTGCATTAAATACAGCTCCTGTACTTTCAAATCTATCTGCCCACGAAGTTCTGTAAAGGTTCACGTTCGCACTAAAGAAACTGGATCTAAAACCGTACCCAATTTCGGTACCAATTACCTGTTCGTTTTGAAGATCTGGGTTTAAATTATTTCCGAAGTTAATGAACACTGCATCAAAAAGAGGTTGTTTAGAATAGTAACCTGCATTTGCATAAATGTTATGTCTTTCGTCAATATTCCAGTTTAAACCACCTTTAATATTTCCACCAATTATATTTTCCCAATCGGTTTCCTGACTACCTTCAAGTTCTCCAAAATACTCAACTCTTTTAAAGCCCTGGTTAGAGATAGATCCCTGAACGAATGCTGAAATTATATCATTTGTATATTCCAACTGTCCAAAAGTACCGGCCCATCTTACTAAACCATCGTTATAATAATCTATTTTTTTTTCTGAATCAATATCAGAGAATACCCAGAAGTTAGGATCTGCATCGTACGTTTGACGTTGTACAGGATTGGGATCATTATTAACGTTATCGGTTTGTAAATAAGCGTCACCTCCCATTAAATTATTAACTCTTCTATAGTGAATACCTTTGTAAGTTCTTAAATCAACACCTACATCTAAAGTAAGCTCATCTGTTAACTGGTTACTTAGGTTAGATAACACACCAAACCAGTTGTGAGAGTTTATAGAAGCTCTTCTTGTAATTCCGTTAGCAGAAGACCTATCTCCATTACCCTGGTTAAGGTAAATACCATCGGTAAGTGTTCTCTGTCCTTCTGGGTTAGCGTCATTTCCAAAGTCTGGAACGGCCTGCCCACTATTGTAAGCAAAAATATCGTCTACTCTTATTAAGCCATTATCGGTTCTTGGAAGCGCAAATTGTCTTCTTCCATTTATAGTACCAATTTCTCCGGTTCCACCTCCACGTCCAAAAGAAGCGTAAGCTGAAGTAGAAAGTTTAGTGGCAGAATTAATATCGAAATCCCAGTTTAAAGACATAATTGGCTTGTGGTAGAAGTTTCTGGTAAAAGAAAACTCTTCTCCATTTCTATAACCCCAGTTTTCATTATATTTTATATTTGGATCTTCATTATCACTATATTGTTGATAAACATCAATCGAGCTACTTCTGCTACGTTGGTTGTGCCATTGTGGTGCACCAGTTACTGTAAACTGAAAATCGTGAGTATCATTAGGTCTGTATCCAAAACCTAAATAATAGTTGTACCCCTGAAATTCGGTTCCGTCAACATAGCCGTCTCCTTGAGTTTGACTTAATAATACAGTTGTAGAAAAACCACTTTCCATTAGACCCGTGTTATAAGAAGCAACAGTCTTTAAGTAAGAATCATTACCCGTCATAACTGTTACAAATCCACCTTCAGATCTATCTGCGGCTCTTGTTACCACGTTGATGGTTCCACCTACAGAAGATACCGCTAATTTAGAAGAACCTAATCCTCTTTGAACCTGAATAGCCGAAGCTACATCGCTTAAACCAGCCCAGTTACTCCAATAAACCGAACCATTTTCCATATCGTTAATTGGCACACCGTTTATCATTACCGCAGAGTTATTAGTGTCAAACCCTCTAATATTAATACGGGCATCTCCAAATCCACCTCCTTGTTTGGTGGCGTAGATAGAAGGCGTGTTGTTCAAAATTTCAGGAAATTCCTGCGAACCTAATTTCTCCTGAATTTCGGCAGCTCTAATGGTAGAAACAGCCACAGGAGTTTCACGATCTTTAGCTAAATCGGCAATACCGGTAATTACCACCTCGGCCAATGCATCGGCATCTGGACCTAAAGTAATTGTCCCTAAATTTTGTGTAGCACCACCAGTTATATTAAAGTTAATGGTTTGTCTTTCATAACCAATAAAGGTTACGCTTATTCTCCCCGAAGCAGCTTTTACATCTAAAGAAAAATTTCCATCAAAGTCTGTAGTAGTACCATTGTTAGTACCAACTACCATAACGGTTGCACCCGGAAGGGGACCGTCCATTTCAGAATCAATCACCGTTCCGGTAAGAGTTCCCTGAGCAAAAATTGTAGCTGATGTTAGAAACAACGCTAATGCGAGTAATTTCCTCATTTTTGAGTTTTAAGTTGTTTGTTTTTTGAGTTTAAAATCACTGCAAAAGAACTCAAATTATCGTCTGCTAAGTTTATCTGATTGTTAAGGTTTTTAACTTTAACTTTTATACAATAGAAACAATTTATCTCTTAACAACTTAAATTTTAGTGAGATAAAAAAATTAGAAATGATAGAGAATAAACCATTTTCTGTTAAAAAAGTTAAGTTTAGTTAAAACAAAAAACCAGCCTCTATAGGCTGGTTTTTAAGAATAAGAAATAAATTAAATTATTCCCAGGTATTTTCAGCTGCATCGCCACCCCAAATAAGGGTCACCAGGTATGGATTGTCTATAAATGGATTACGGTTACCCTGGGCTCCTTCTATAACATTATTTCTTTGTATTTCAAAAGCCGAAACCGGGTCTTCCCTGTTCCATTTAAGGAAAAGTTCCAGGTTTCCAACCTTACTAATATCTTCATTATAACGCACATTTAAATAAAGAATCATACGTGCTACATCTCCTTTCCATTCATCACCTGGAAAGAAAGCAGTATCATCTACAGAATCGTAATCTCCACCACCCTCTGTATATGGATTATTTGAACGTAATTCGTTAACATCTGCATCTGCAGCTCTTAAATGATGTAGATCTGTACGAGCTATCTCACTAACCAAAAGTGATTGTGGAAAAACGTGTTCTGTATTAAAAGTTTGGGGAGAGTATGAGTTATTTCCTGAAGAATATTCTTCCCAATACCTACTTTCACCAGAATAAATTAGAATTACATTATCTTCATTTTCCAAATCTTCATCGGCATTATAGAGATAATCGTGGCGCTGACCATAAGAAAGAATGGTAGTATGCATCTCATTGGTAAGTTCTGAAATTACCTTATAATTAAGATCTTCGTTTTGAGAAATCGCAAGACCATCATAATAATCTTCCAGTTCTGAAGGTATATTGAAACTAACAGGGTCTACAAGGGTTAGGGTTACTGTAGCGGTAGAACAGGTTGCCTCTTCGTCGTCATCGCAAAGTGTATAGGTAAAAGTATCTTCACCAAGGTATCCAACTTCAGGAATATAAGATATACTTCCGTCATCATTTAAAGTTAACGCTCCGCGAGTGTCTGTATCGTCTATAGAAGTGATTTCGGCGTCATCTACAACCTCATCATTATTTAGTAAACTATTAATAGTAAATTCTGATGTATTCATATCAATTACTACAGTATCATCTGCAGCAACAGGTGAACCTTCATCTATCACATTAATAGTAACCGTAGCTGTAGAACACTCGGCTTCCTCATCATTATCGCAAATAGTATAAGTAAAAGTATCCTCTCCTGAGAAACCTTCAGCAGGAGTATAAGTTATACTGCCATCATCTTCTAATACTACCGTACCAGCGGTATCGTCGCTGTTAACAGAACTTAATTCGGCATTATCTATCAAATTATCGTTAGATAAATGATTGTTAATGCGAAGTTCACTTCCTTCATTGGTCTCATAGGAATCATCTTCGGCAACAGGAGAACCGGCATCTCCAACAGCAATAGTAACTACTGCCGAAGCACAACGATCCTGGCTTCCAGGCACACACAAATCATAGGAAAAACTGTCTTCTCCCTGAAAATCTTCTGGTGGGAAATATGAAAAGGTTCCGTCACGATTATCTACAACCTCACCACCTTCGGTAGTTTCAGAATCAAAATCACTGATTCGGGATAGATCTACAATTTCATCATTTTCAAGCAAAAAATCTTTTGCTATTTTTAATTCTTCATTTTCTGAAGTTGACACCGCATCGGCTGTCGCAACAGGATTTTTAGTTTCCGGATTTACTACCGGGCTAACATCGTCGTCACTACTACATCCTGCAAAAAAGAGGATCGTTGAAGCTAAAAAAAGAAACTTTTTCATTTAAAAATTTTAAAAAATTGAAATTTGATAATTATTCTATAAACAAAAACCTCTTACCGGCATTGACCGATAAGAGGTTTATACTTTTATGAAATCTGAAATTTACTCTTCATTATTAAGAACCCAGGTTCCAGATTCATCTTTAATTAGGCTTAAAGACTCGGTAGTATTTGTACCGTTATAAATATCGAAAGTTAACACATACTGCTGACCTACTTCTGCATTTGGTGCAATTTCGTTAAGCAGTGCCTGCATAGCTTCCAATAACATTTCATCACTCCAGTAAGCCGAATTACCTTCTCTTCTATCAAAGTTAGAGTAATTCTCCATACTTTCTACCGGATTTCCGTAATCGTCTTCTAAAGCAGAAGCTATAATTCCATAGTCTGCCCCGCTAAGAGAATATCTAATTGTATTGTCTGGAACCCATTGTGTACCATCATTTCCAAACTGAAGGCTACTTTCTACTACACTTGGAATATAATTAAACTCACCATCTTCAAAAACGAAATTAGCATATTCTCTAGTAGTTTCGCCAGAGTAGAAATCGTAACCAAGGGCTACAAAATCACCATCCTGAGCATAAGGAAATCGGTTTTCTAAGAAAATAGCCAGTTTATAAATAGCTTCATCCTCATCGTCAAAGTTTGGATAACTCTGCCCCATTTCGGTATAATCTTCCTCTTCCAGTATAAGCGGAGTATTCCAACTATTGTTAGTAAAAGCAAATACCTTTGTTTCTTCAATAGTAGATACTGCAGCACTTTCATCTATTACATAAGTGCCATCTTGTAAAATAACAGCCTGTAATTTGGTAGAAACACCGCCGCTATATACATCATAACTTACTTCAAATTTATCTCCATCTACTGCATCAGGAAAATTTTCTTTTAAAACAATATTAAAAGCTTCTAAAATCATATCCATACTCCAGTAGTCATCACTATCCTCATCTTTAGCAAAACTGTGATATTGCGCTGCATTTCCTGCAGGATCGGGATATGCTTCAGCTAATTCTGCACCAGCCAGGTCATAATCATCGGTTGTTAGTTCATAAGGAGTTCCTCCTACAGCTACATAGGCATTTCCATTGAACTGAACCGTCATACTTTCGGTCCCTGCACTTCCATTATATATATCGTAGGATACGTTATATTTTTGACCCTCTACGCCGTCTATATTTTCTAAAAGCACCTCATTAATCGCTTCAAGAATCATCTCGCTACTCCAGTACGCATCATTGGTTTCTCTTCTTTCAAAGTTTCCATGCTCCTTAACACTTGATGCCGGATTAGGATAATCATCTTCAAACTCATCTCCAATTAAACTGAAATCTGCATCAGTAAGCATATAAACTTCCTCATCGGCAAGAGTGTTATAAGTTAATTCTACATAATCTCCCTCTTCTGCCTGAGTAAATTGAAATTCAAGAAAATCTACAATATCTACCATTCCTGAAAAATAATTTTCAGTTAATCCAACAGCTTCATAATCTGTTGCTGTAACCACATATTCTTCTACCCTAATTGGGTCATAAACGTTAAAAGTTACATTTACTGAAGAATTTTTTCCCAAAGCAGGATAAAGATCTGATAATAGTGCAGGAATTAATTCGCGTGCATCGTCTTCAGAGTCAAAGCTAGTAAAACTTAAACCAAGATTATCGGTATAGTCTTCTTCTTGCAGGGTATAGTCCATAGACCCCTCAACATTGCTGATTTTCTCATCAATGTCATTATGGATGTCTTCCATAGGCTCGCAACCCGTGATGGCGACCCCTATGAAAAGCATTAAAAGGTAAAAAGTATTTTTCATCTCTATGTTTTTAAAAATTTATTTTCATTCCTACGGTATATGTACGACCAAACCCGTACCATACCGATGCAGTTTCTGCATTAGAGTTAGAGCCATCAAAACCAAAACTTACATACTCGGTATCCAGTATGTTATTTACGTTACCATTTAAAGTAGCTTCAAAACCTCCAAACTCAAATTTATGAGTAAGGCCAGCATCTAACAGTCCGTAGGATGGAATTTCCCAGGGCTCATAATCATCTCCCGAGCTCACGCCAAGTATATCGAATTGAGTATAAAGCTTATCTACATAATTCCAATTAGCACGAATAATCGTTCCAGGAAGTACTTCGTAGTCTCCACCAAGTGCAAAGGTATTTTGCGCACTACCTCCTACAGGAATATCTTTAAGATAAAGATCTATTCCTTCTTCAAGAATTGGGTTTTGTTCTTCATCAAAGATCATTACATCCTGCACGTTACTATCCCATTTCCAGTCTCCAATAGAAGCCATACCGTTAATAGTAAGATTATCTATAGGTTTAAAACTAAAGTCGAATTCAATACCCTGGTGCAAAGCATTTACCCCAAGGATATTAGCCGTATAATTCTCACCCGATTCAGTATCGAAAATAGTTTGTGTGAAAGGTTTATCCTGCCAACTCGTTCTATAAATATTTAAGTTAGCTCTAAATTTTGAGCTTCTAATCCCATACCCAATTTCGGTACTGAATATCTTTTGATTTTCAGCTTCATCATTCACATCATTAACAAAGTTTAGAAAAACCTGGTCAAAGAAAGGTGCTCTTTCAAAATAACCAATATTTGCAAAAACATTGTGTGTGTCGTTAATGTTATAGTTTGCTCCACCTTTTATACTTGGTGCAAAAAAGCTTACCCAATCTGTTTCCTGAAGGTTATCAGAATCCAGGTAATTGAAATAATCAATTCTTTTATATGAAGTATTTGAAGCAGCTCCCGAGATAAATGCAGAAAGATCGTCTTTAGAGTACTCTGCCTGAAGGAATCCACCTTCCCAATGTACCAAGCCATCATTATGATAGTTAATTTTATCTCCTACCTGCGCAACATTTACCGGGTTGTTAGCATTACTATCGTCTAACCAGTAAGTACCACCCAGAAGATTCTTTACTTCCTGGAAATGTTCTCCTTTGTAATACCTAAGATCTATACCGGCTAATAAATCTATATCTTCAGTAATTTCTGTAGTTAAGGTAGAAAGTGCACCATACCAGTTATGGTCGTTTCTTGAGTTATACAGAATAGTTTCAGAACCAAGCGCGCCGTTTGCCACGTTTTCATCTACTACTAAATCTAAATTAAAAGGCTGTAGATATCCATTTCTATATGGAGAATCGATACTTCTTAGGTTAGCAGCCCCATCGTAGCCACCGCCACCACCTGTACCGAAAGATGCGTACAAAGCTGTAGATAATTCAGTTTTATCTGAAATATCCCAGTAGTGGTTTAAAGACATTTGAGGCTTGTGGTAAAAGTTATCTTGTACGTGAGTAACCTCACCGTTTAAATAACCCCAATCTCCGTTAAATTTTCTTCCTCTTTCACTTTGGCGAAAAGTTTCAATTAAATGAGAAGTTTCTCTTTGCCCATGTTCTTGGGGTGCTCCAAAAGCTGTAAAAGATAATTCATGATCTTCATTAAATTTCTTTGCAAGGTTTACAAAATAAGAGTAACCTTCAAACTCAGTTCCATCTACGTACCCGTTACCAGTAGTTTTAGATAAAGAAACTGTAGCGGCAAAACCATTATCTAACAACCCTGTAGAAACTGTTCCGCCATATTTTTGATAACCGTCATTACCGGTTGTTGCAAAAATACTTCCTCCCTCTTCGGCATCAGTAGATTTTGTAACAATGTTTATAGTTCCACCAATAGAAGGTACAGCTACTTTAGAAGCTCCAAGACCTCTTTGCACCTGCATAGTTTGAGTAACATCTGAAAGTCCGGCCCAGTTACTCCAGTAAACATTCCCGTTTTCCATGTCGTTTACCGGAACACCGTTAATCATTACCGCAACGTTTTCAGAATCAAAACCTCTTAATCTAAGTTCTGCATCTCCAAATCCACCACCTTGTTTGTGAACAAAAATACCGGGTGTAGATTGTAAGATCTCAGGGAATTCTTTGTTACTTAATTTTAATTCAATTTCCTCTGCTTTAATAGTAGAAACCGCAACCGGTGTTTTTCTATCTATCGCCAGAGAAAAACTTGTTATTACAATTTCTTCCAAAGCACCTGCATCAGCATTAAGGATTATTTCACCTAAATTCTGCGTACCATTGGTAAGGTTAAAATCTAAAGTTTTTGTAGTGTACCCAACGAAGCTAACTTTTACTTTTCCTGAATTTGAATCTACATTCAAAGAAAAATTTCCATCAAAGTCGGTGGTAGTTCCATTGTTTGTTCCCTCTACCATTACGGTTGCACCGGGCAGGGGACCATCCATTTCAGAATCGATTACCGTTCCGGTAAGAGTTCCTTGAGCAAAAATTGTGGCCGAAGTTAAAACCAAGGCCAGGAGTAATAATTTCCTCATGCTTAAAATTTGTTTGTTTTGAGTTTAAATTTCGATGCAAAAAAAGCTAAATACTCACAGGCCAGTATCACTGGAATGTTAAGAAATTAACTTTAACATCTGTTCCGCCGCAAAACTAAAACAAAATTTTAACTAATTGATTTGTTGAGGCCTATTGATCTCAACATTTTGTTAACAAAATTAGAATTATTACTTTAAAAAGAAGGTTAATAGATTTTTAGTAGAAGAATCATGAGAATCTGGAGATTTGCTTTCGATTTCCGCAAGAATTTTACTTGCAAGTTGCTTTCCTAATTCCACACCCCACTGGTCATAGCTAAAAATATTCCAAATTACACCCTGCACAAAGATCTTATGCTCGTACATCGCGATAAGTTTTCCTAAACTTTCAGGAGTAAGTTTATCTATAAGCAATGTGTTGGTTGGTTTATTCCCATCAAATTCTTTAAATGGTAATAACTTTTCTACCGCATCTTTGGATAATCCCTGGGCTTCGAGTTCCTGTTTTACTTCGACTTTAGATTTCCCCTGAAGTAAGGCCTCGGTTTGTGCAAAGAAATTAGCCATTAATTTATTGTGGTGATCTTCATTTTGGTGCAGGGATTTTTTAAATCCTATAAAATCTGCAGGAATCAGTTTAGTGCCCTGGTGAATTAATTGAAAGAAAGCATGCTGGGAGTTGGTTCCTGGCTCACCCCAAATTAGAGTTCCAGTTTGGTAATCAACTTTTTTACCGTTTCTGTCTACACTTTTACCATTACTCTCCATAATTGCCTGCTGCAAATATGCGGGAAGCCTGTGTAAATATTGTGTATAAGGAATTACCGCTTCACTTTCTGCTTCATAAAAATTGTTGTACCAAATGCTTAGCATAGCTAATTGTACAGGAATATTTTCTTTAAAATCTGAAGTTTTAAAATGTTGGTCCATCATATGGGCACCATTCAATAAAGCTTCAAAGTTATTATAACCTACTGCCAGGCTTATAGAAAGTCCAACCGCACTCCATAAAGAAAAACGACCGCCAACCCAATCCCACATAGGAAATACATTTTCTATAGCGATCCCAAATTCTTCAACATTTTTTAAATTGCTGGAAACTGCCGCAAAATGTTCAGCAACTGCTTCCTGCGGAGCAGTTTTTCTAAACCAATTTCTAATTGTGGTAGCATTAGAAAGAGTTTCCTGGGTAGTAAAGGTTTTTGAAACTACAAGAAATAAAGTAGTTTCAGGATTTAAATTTTTTAAGATTTCGTTTACGTGATCCCCATCTACATTAGAAACATAATGAACTTTAAGATGGTTTTGATAAAACTGAAGCGATTCTGTGATCATCACCGGACCAAGGTCTGAACCTCCAATCCCAATATTTACAACATCGGTAAATGCTTTCCCGGTAAAACCTTTTTTCTCGCCGCTAATAATTTTTTCAGAAAATTTCCTGATCTTTTCTTTTACTTCCTGCACTTCAGGCACTACGTTTTCACCATCCAGGGTAATTTCAGACCCAGCAGGAGCTCTTAATGCCGTGTGTAAGACTGCGCGATTTTCGGTTTTGTTAATCGCATCTCCATTAAAATATGAGTCTATTGCCGATTGCAGCTCACATTCTTTAGCCAGCTCAAGAAGTAAATCGCGAGTTTCGTTAGTTATTCGGTTTTTGCTGTAATCCAGGTAAAAATCCTCCCAGGCAATGGTAAATGCAGAAGCCCTTTCAGTATCCTTTTCAAATAGCTCTTTTAACTGCAGTTGCTGCACTTCGTTAAAATGCTTTTCTAATTTTTTCCAGGCTGTTGTTTGGGTTGGATTTATATTTTTCATTTAAATTTTTCTTTTCCTGGCCTTGGCCTAAAACTTTTAATTTTTATTTAAAATGAGTGATTTAAGATTGAACCAATCTTTTCACTCTAATATTAAGGATGTTCCTATTGGAACCTATTTTTTATATTCTTTATAAGGAATTTTATCCAGCGAAGTTTTTAAATCTTCTATGGCGGCAAAATACTGTTCCTTATGCTCGGGCTCTATATGTTTTGCAGTGGGTAAATTTTGGCGATAAGGATCTACCTGTTTCCCGTGAACCCAGAAGCGATAGCACACATGCGGACCTGTAGCAAGACCGGTACTCCCCACATAACCAATAACATCGCCTTGTTTTACTCTTTGGCCACTACGCACATTTCGTTTACTCATATGCAAATACTGCGTGGTATACTTATCGTTATGCCTCACTTTTACATAATTCCCGTTTCCGGAAGTATAACTGGAAGCGATTACCGTTCCATCGGCAGTGCTTACAATTGGCGTTCCATGGGCCGCAGCATAATCTGTTCCCAGGTGCGCTTTCCATCGTTTTTGAACCGGGTGAAATCTTCTTTTAGTATATCTGGAAGAAATTCGGCTATAATTTAATGGTGCTTTTAAAAAGAAGCTTTGTAGTGCCTTTGCTTCTTCATCATAAAAACTGGGTTGCCCGGTTAGTGAATCGGTTTCGTATTCAAATGCATAAAAAGGTTTATCACCGTGTTTAAAAACTGCGGCTTTAACATTTTCAATCCCCACAAAAATGGTATCATCAATATATTTTTCAGAATAAATCATTTTAAACTGATCGCCTTTCTGAAGTTTAAAAAAGTCTATACTCCACTGGTAAATATCTGAAAGTTCATAAACCAATAGATTACTTAAACCCTGCGCCTGAACGGCTTCTGAAAGGGAAGATGTAATTACTCCAGACACTTCTCTTCTCTTTACACTTACCGGCTTCTTTTTTCGCTCTACACTAATGCTATCACCAATTCCCAGCACTGTATAATTAACCCTGTCATGTTGATAAATGAAAAATTGTGGGGTATTAGCAGAATCTTTGGCTTTAAGAATTTTATATTTTTTCCCGGCAGTAATTCTAGCGGAATTAAAGGTGTCCTTTACTTTTTCTGAAATCTGGTAAATCCTGCCGCGATCTACCCCGTGTTGATCTAGAATATAGCCAAAACTATCTCCAGATTCCACAGTGCCATTTACAACTTCGAAATTATCCAGGATAAACCCGAATTCTTTCTCAACAGGTTTAGGCACTTTCTTTTCTACCTTTTCTTCATTAAGGGCGGTTTCTTTTGCGTCATCTTCACAGGCTGTGAAAGCCAACATCAATACCAGTAGGAAACTTATTTTCTTCAATTTTTTAGCAATTTTCTTTCTGTGTGTTAAACATATGGTTCACCCATTCTTTGCCCCAATCTTCTAATTCTTCTTCACTCCATAAATAAGGAAAAAAACTAACTCTCTGAAATCCCGACGGCAAAAATTCTTTCCAATTTGTGCCTCCGGTAGCAGCAATAGTTTCTTTATCCTTATTTAAATATCTGTAAGCAGCACCCATATGCATAAGGGGCCAATTTATATTTACATTGGCGTCAAAATTACGTAATGCTTCTTTTAATCCCTTATTATTTTTAACCGAATCTGGAAGTTGTTGATATTTATGGTAAAGGGTTCTCCCCTTATATTCTGAAGCTATTCTAAGAAAACGCGCAGTATAGCGTTTCTCAAACTGTTTTAAGGTTAAGGTTTTCTCCCCCGTTTTTAAATCGATACCACCTTTTTTCCAGTAAATATTTTCGTACAAATCTTCTAAACTACTTTCTTTAGAAAATTGTTCTCTAATTTTAAATGAAACCAAATTCTCTAAAGGAGTAGAATAGAGCTCTATCATTCTAAACTGTGCAGATTGAAATCCGCTGGCAGGCAACAAAGACATTCTAAATTTAAGAAACTGCTCTCTTTCCATTCCTTTAATCATCACATCAAAAGAATCGGTTAGAATCCTGAAATAACGATTTAAACGATTGTATTTTTCAATTAAAAAACCGGCATCTGGAGCTTCAGCCTCAATTATTTGCTTCTGCTCATGGATAATGAGCTTAAAATAAAGTTCGGTAATTTGATGGTAAGAAATAAAGATTTTTTCGTCTGGAAAATGGGTTAAGGTTTTTTGCAGACTTAACAAAGTGTCTATACTTAAATAATCCCAATACGTAAGGTACCTATCATATAAAAGTCCATCTAAATAGGAAGCCAAATCCTGACCTGAATTTTTAAACTTTTCCTCTAATGCAAAAATACGTTCTGCAATTTCCGGCTTAATTTCCATGTATTATTCCATAATTATTTTAAACGGATGCTTTAGGCCTTTATATTCATCTAAATCGGCATCTAAAGATCCAACTGCGAGATTTGCTTCAATTTTAATAGGCAGTTTATTAGCATCGTCACTAACCCAAAAAGTAAGACTTTCTTTTTCTTTAAAAACCCTGCCGGCCATAACATACGGCCTGAATTTTAAAGTAGCCACCTTACCAAACTTGGTTTTTATAACCTCCCGGCCTAAAAATTTTAGTTTAAAATCCATGTTCTCATCATCTATAAATAGATTGAGGCGCATTTCATCTCCAGGGCGAAGTTCGTCGTTTTTAATATTGTTGCGAATATAATAAAATGCCGATAACATATCGTGAACATTCGGCTTGGTCGTATAGGTATGATTTTCGTTGTGTTTTTTATCAAAAACGAATGCCTTATTATCGCTATGATCAAAGTCTATTTCCAGGTCTTTGGTATAACCCCCTTCATCTATTTTTCTAATAAATTTATAAGGTTTCCCGTCTTGTTTATCTATATAAGTTTGATAATTATCATCTACCTTAAAAAACCAGTGCAGTAATCCGGTAGATTTCCCTTTCCCTTCAATATGATAAACCGGTTTGCCTTTTATATTGGTTTCATCTACCTCTAAAGTGGCGAAACTTGCATTAAAAGGGCCATAATGTATGCGGAATTTAAACCATTCGCCCGCGCCAAATGCCTTTTGAGATTGAGCCTGAAGTGCGAAGCCTGTTAAAAGTAGAAGGAATATTGTAAATATACTTTTTTTCATACCAAATTTTTGAATACTGATTTACAGAGTGCTTGGGCTATGGATATTTACAATTTCTATTCCAAATGTATTAAAACAAAAAACCCCATCAAATTAATGACGGGGTTTTTGTCTTATTAACCAACTAAAACTTAAATTATGAAAAATTAAATACATTATTGGTAACCACTCCAAAAATGCGAGCGCAAAAGTCCGTATTTAATAGAGTTATAGCAACCATAAAGTTGAGTTTAACACAAAAATTTTCAGTAATTTAATTTTTTAACTATAAACTTTAGTTAATTAAGTTATTTTAAAATTTATTGCAAGGTTCCTCGCAAATCCTGCTCTCTCTCAATAGCTTCAAAAAGTGCTTTAAAGTTCCCTTTTCCAAAAGATTGGGCTCCTTTTCGCTGAATTATCTCGAAAAACATTGTTGGACGGTCTAAAACCGGTTTGGTAAATATCTGCAAAAGATAACCTTCATCGTCACGATCTACCAATACCCCAAGTTCTTTTAATGGTTCTAGATCTTCATCTATTTTCCCCACTCTATCTAATAAAGTGTCATAATAAGTCTCGGGAACATACAGGAATTCTACCCCACGATCCCTAAGTTGAGTGACGGTTTCAATAATATTATCTGTAGCCAGCGCAATATGCTGCACTCCTGCTCCATTATAAAAATCTATATATTCTTCTATCTGAGATTTTTTCTTTCCTTCTGCAGGTTCGTTAATAGGGAATTTAATTCTACCATTTCCGTTACTCATTACCTTACTCATTAGGGCCGTATAATCTGTAGAAATATCTTTATCATCAAAAGACACCATTTGTGCAAAGCCCATTACTTTAGCATAGAAATCTACCCATTTGTTCATCTCGTTCCAGCCTACATTTCCCACCATATGGTCTATGTATTTTAGGCCTGTATCTTCTGCCTGCACTTTTGTAGCATAGGTTTTATACCCGGGAAGAAATGGACCTTCATAATCTTTTCGTTCTACGAACAAGTGAATGGTTTCCCCGTAAGTATGAATTCCTGAAATCACAGCTTTCCCGTGTTCGTCTTCCATTTCATAAGGTGCCACATAAGATTTAGCACCTCTTTTGGTGGTTTCTTCATAACTTTTCCTGGCATCGTCTACCCAAAGTGCCACCATTTTCACACCATCTCCGTGCTTATTAATGTGTGCATTAATATCGCCTTCCGGCTGAAGCGGCGAAGTAAGTACAATTCTTATTTTTCCCTGTTGAAGCACATAAGAAACGCTGTCTTTTCTACCTGTTTCCAAACCTGAATAAGCCACAGGCTGGAAACCCCAGGCATGTTGATAGTAATAAGCTGCCTGCTTTGCGTTACCTACGTAAAGTTCAACAAAATCGGTTCCCAGGATTGGAAGAAAATCTTCAGCATCCTGCATTACCTTTTCTAATTTAAGTGATGTATTATCAGTACTCATTTTTATATTTTTTATTGCTAATATTTCTAATTATAAGTCTTAATGATTTTCATCCAACCAGGATTTATGGTAGGTTTCATCGGCAATTTCCATTGCATCTTCGGTAAGCATTAAGGGCTTAAAAGTATCTACCATAACCGCTAATTCCTCGGTTTCTACCTGGCCAATGCTTCGTTCTACGGCTCCCGGGTGCGGCCCGTGCGGAATTCCCGCCGGGTGCAACGAAATATGGCCGGCTTCAATATCGTTTCTACTCATAAAATCACCATCTACGTAATATAACACCTCATCGCTATCTATATTACTGTGGCTATATGGCGCCGGAATACTTTCTGGATGATAATCGTATTTACGCGGACAAAAACTGCACACCACAAAAGCATCGGTCTCAAAAGTTTGATGCACCGGTGGCGGTTGGTGAATTCTTCCCGTTATTGGCTCAAAATCGTGAATTGAAAAAGCATACGGATAGTTATAGCCATCATAACCTACTACATCAAATGGATGCGTAGCGTAAACCATATCGAATATTTCTCCCTGCTTTTTAATTTTAATTAAAAAATCTCCTTTTTCGTCATTGGTTTCTAATTCGTGCGGTTGTCTTAGATCCCGCTCGCAAAATGGAGAATGCTCTAGCAATTGCCCAAACCAGTTTCTGTAACGTTTAGGCGTATAAATTGGCCTTCTGGATTCTACAATAAATAAGCGATTGTCTTCATCGTCAAAATCAATTTTATAAATAGTTCCTCGCGGAATTAATAAATAATCGCCGTATTTAAAATCAAGATTTCCAAGATGTGTTCTTAATTTTCCGCTTCCTTTATGGATAAAAAGCAATTCATCTGAATCTGAATTCTTATAGAAATAATCATCTGTAGAACCTTGTGGAGAAGCCAGCGTGATATCTACATCACTATTGGTTAAAACCACTTTTCGGCTTTCAAGATAATCGGGATTCGGTTTTATCTGAAAACCTTTAAAACGATAAGATTTTATATTGTTTTCTGAAGCAATTTTTGGTTTTACACTATAACTTCCTTTAACTTCTTTTACCTGCGTTGGCCGGTGTTCGTGATAGAGATTAGATGACATCCCGTCAAAACCAATAGTTCCAAAAAGCTGTTCGTAATAAAGGCTGCCATCTGGTTTTTTAAAAACCGTATGGCGTTTATGAGGAATTTTACCGAGTTTATGATAAAAAGGCATAATCTGATATTTTTAATTCAACCCCCAATTTCTAAAAGAATATTGAGAATTTGTTATTTTTTTCAGTGTTATTTTACTTTAAAACAAATATCGGGAATTTTTAAGGAAACATTCTTAAAACATCTCTAAAAACCTGTAGCAAAAAAGCAAACTTCTGTAGATAAATTAGCATCAGAAAATGTAGGTGATTATTTGAAAAATAGAATTTTTTCTGAATACCTCAAAACCAAAAACCAAGGCTAAAAAACCATTGGCTGGACTTGATTTCGGGAGAATAGGTATATTTTACCTCTAAAGGACCTATAAAAGTATCTATGCCGTAACCAAGGGCATAGCCGGTAAAATCTGGCATGGTAAACCAATCTCCAGAAGAATATAATTTATTGCCCACATTGGCAATATTCGCACTTGCAATCACATGATTTTTTCTGAAAATTTCATAATCAAATTCCACGAGTCCTTTTATGTAACTATCTCCCGACAGGCTTATAAAATCATACCCATAAAACGGAACAAAATTATTGATTAGGTTATTTCCATATCCTCCAAGGAAGAAATCCAGCGTGTTTACACCGTCGTTTCCTATTTTGAATCCTGCTTCAGTGACAATTCGGGTAGAAAATCTATTGATGGGAGAAAAAGCATAACCCAAAGTTCCTTTTGCAATAGAAAATTCAGAAAAATCATTATTAAAATCTGAAGAAAACAAGTAAAGATGAAAATTCCCATCAAAATAAACACCGCGCGAAGGGAAGTATTTGTTATCGTAAGAATCGTATTTTAAATAACCAAAAGCACTGTAATAATGGCTGTTTTCAAAAAGGCGGGTATCGCTTATTTCAGGATTGGGATTATTTAAAGTTTCAGAAGCAATTTTTAAAAATTTATGTTCGGCTCCCAGTCCGAATGAAAAAACCTGCTTAAATAAAGTTTCCGCATAAAATTGGTTGGTAAAATCGCGGTAATCTATATCTATCCTGTTTACCCCAATATCCTGCAATTCGGCATTTTCACTGGCAAAATCAAAAGAAACCGGATAATCAAAATTATTATATCGTGATTTAACACCAATACTCCAGTAAAAACCTTTGTCTATATAATAGTCAAAATTATACCTAAATTGATCTCCCACCACCACATCTAAAGAAGTTACATCGTTAGTAAATAACAAACTTTTATGAGTAAAATTAATAAGGGCACCAATTTGGTAAAGTTCATCATAATGCACTCCCAATCTTAGCAGGCTCTTATTTTTACTTTCCTCTATTTGCAGACTTAAAGTGTAAAGTTGGTCGTCGTTATTAGGAATTAACCTATAATTAATTCGGTTAAAATTCCCGGTAGCAGATAGGTTATTTATCCCTTCGTTGAGCTCTTTAAAGGTGAAATCTGTAAAGTAATTCAATCTTAATTTTCCCAGAATATAAGACCGCGGATAATTATTATTACCCTCTAAAGTAAGCGTACTTATTTGCAAAGTATCCATCTCTGGAATTACAATATTGCGCGGACCCGTGCTTTGGCGTGCAGCCAGCTTTTCCAGATCATCTTTTCTTTTTAGCGAAGCCACCCTTCCCGAATCTATAATTGCCTCTCCTTTCTCAAAAGACAATACTGAAAATGGACTAATATCTGGTTTGATATAAATATCGGTTTTAGGAATTTTTTCCTTCATATCACTAATTGTCCGGAAATTGCTTATTTGAGCAAGAATATCAAAAACATTGCGCAAATCGTCTTTATTTACCAGGCTATCCTGCACATCTACGCCAATAATCACTTCAGCACCCCTTTTTCTAAGTTCTTCTACGGGATAATTATTGGCAACCCCACCATCGGTTAGCAACCGTCCATTTAAACTTACAGGACTAAAAATAGAAGGGATTGCGCCACTGGCAGAAACCGCCTGCGCAAAAGAGCCTTCGTCTAATATCACTTCTTCCCCGGTTTCCACATCGGCAGCAACACAAAAAAACGGAATAGGTAATTCTTCAAAATCATCTACATTTCCCAAATGCATGGTAAGCTGGGACATTAAATTATAGATATTTTGCCCCCTGGAAAGTCCTGCGGGAAAACCTATTTTAAAATCATCAAAAGGCAGGCTAATGGCATATTTTTCGGCATCTTCCTTTTCGTAAAAAGATTTTGCGCTACGCGGAATATTATCCTGAATTAAAATATTAAAATTAGTCTCGTGAAAAATTGAATCTAACTCGTGTGCCGTATAACCTGAAGCATACAAACCGCCAATAATTGCGCCCATACTGCTGCCCCCAATATAATCTATTCTAATCCCGGCTTCTTCAATCACTTTTAGCGCACCAATGTGAGCCAGGCCTTTTGCACCACCACCACTTAAAACCAGCCCAACTTTTAAATCTTCCTGCTCCTGGGAAATTCCCGGAAGCATTACAAACAGAAAAAGTAAAAGCAGTAGTTTTTTCATTTGTAATTTATATTGCGCAAAATGCTGTTTTATTTTTTCTCATGATAATGATTGAAAATTATTCCCGCTTTAGAAACTCCAATAACCTCGGCGAGTTCTTTTTCTGAAGCTTCTTTTATTCGTTTTACCGATCTAAATTGTTTTAATAATTCTACCACGGTTTTTTCTCCAATGCCGGTAATCTCTTCCAACTCTGTATTTAACGCAGTTTTACTCCTTTTGTTACGATGAAAAGTAATTCCAAACCTATGCGCCTCATTCCTAAGCTGCTGAATAATTTTTAAAGTTTCAGACTTTTTATCTAAATAAAGAGGAATGGTATCTCCCGGATAAAAAATCTCTTCCAGGCGTTTTGCAATTCCTATAATGGCTATTTTTCCTCGTAAATCCAAAGCTTCCAATGCTTTTACACCTGAAGAAAGCTGGCCTTTTCCCCCATCTACAATGATGAGTTGCGGCAAATCTTCACCCTCATTAAGCAAACGTTTGTAGCGCCTAAAAACCACTTCTTCCATAGAAGCGAAATCATCTGGGCCTTCCACGGTTTTGATATTAAATTTACGATAATCTTTTTTGCTGGGTTTGCCGTTTTTAAAAACCACACAAGCCGCCACGGGATTTGTTCCCTGGATATTAGAATTATCAAAACACTCTATATGTCTTGGTTCTACATTTAACCGAAGATCTTCTTTCATTTGCGCCATAATTCGTTTTACGTGGCGGTCTGGATCTACAATTTTCATTTGCTTAAAACGTTCCTGGCGGTAATATTTGGCATTTCTAAGCGATAAATCTACAATCTTCTTTTTATCGCCTAGTTTTGGAATAGTTACTTTCACTTCTTCGCCGGCATCAACCTTAAAGGGCACATATATTTCTTTAGAATTTGAACTAAAGCGCTGCCGAATTTCGGTAATTGCCAGTTCCAGTAATTCTTCATCGGTTTCATCCAGCTTTTTCTTCATTTCTATGGTATGCGACCTAATAATCGCACCGTGGGAAAGCTGGAGAAAATTTACATATCCATAGCCTTCATCTGAAACTATAGAAAACACATCAACATTGGTAATTTTTGGATTAACCACTGTAGATTTAGACTGGTAATTTTCCAGTACATCAATCTTATTTTTTATACGCTGTGCATCTTCAAACTCCATTTTCTCAGCGTGCAACTTCATTTGCTCTCTAAATTGCTGTAAAGAATCTTTAAAATTTCCTTTTACAATTTGCCGAATCGCTTCAATATTACTGTTGTATTCTGCCTCAGGCTGTTTTGCTTCACAAGGGCCTTTACAGTTTCCTAAATGATATTCCAGGCAAACCTTGTATTTCCCGTTCCTTATTTTTTCTTCTGAAAGATCATAATTACAGGTTCTAAGCTTGTAAAGCCCTTTTATTAGATCAAGCAGCGTATTTACCGTTTTAAAACTTGTAAAAGGCCCATAATATTCGCTACCGTCTTTTATTAATTTCCGGGTAGGAAAAACTCTTGGAAAACGTTCATTTTTGATGCAAATCCACGGATAGGTTTTATCATCTTTAAGCATCACGTTAAACCGCGGCTGATGCTTTTTTATAAGATTATTTTCTAAAAGTAAAGCATCGGTTTCAGATTCTACAACAATGTGCTTTATCTCCTTTATCTTTTTTACCATCACGCCAATTCTATGACTGTCGTGGCGTTTGGTAAAATAGGAAGTCACCCTTTTTTTAAGGTTTTTGGCTTTCCCTACATATAAAATTTTCCCGTTTTTATCGTAATACTGGTACACCCCGGGACTATTGGGAAGAGTTTTTAATTGTACTTCTAAAGCTGGCGTTTCCATTTCCCCAAAGGTAGAATTTATTATGCGTAGCAGTAAAAATTGATAGCGCCAGTAAATGTTAAATTTATATTAATTTGAAGGTCAAAATTCCGTTCCTCAGCTTAGCTATGGGCTTGACGTTCATTAAATTTTATAATTTCTATAAAAAAATTAGATGTGTATTTTACTACCTTGCGGTATGGAGAAAACAGTAATTGGGCGTTTTGATAAAGCAGATTTCCCTGCACTGCATTTAAATGATATAGCTATTAAAATTGATACCGGTGCTTATACTTCATCTATACACTGTGAAAATATTGTTGAAAAAGATGGGGTTTTAGAATGCACTTTTCTGGATGAAGAACATCCTTTGTACAACGGAAAAAAATTTACTTTTACAGATTATGATATCGTTTTTGTGCGCAGCAGTAACGGAATTATTCAAAAAAGATATCAGGTAATATCCACTATTAAAATTTTTAATAAGGTCTATAAAATTTCCCTTTCTTTGTCCTCCCGACAGGAAATGAGGTTTCCGGTGCTAATTGGCCGAAAATTCCTTACCAAAAAATTTATCGTGGACACCGAATTAACTGACGTTTCTTACAATTTTAAACAAAAATGAAAATAAAAATTCTTTCGCGTAATAGCCATTTATATTCTACAAAACGTCTTGTAGAAGCTGCTACAAAACGCAAGCACGAAGTAGAAGTTATAGATCCTCTAAAGTGTGACATTGTTATTGAGAAGCGTAAACCTAATATTTACTACAAAGGTGGCTATATAGAAGGTGTAGATGCAGTAATTCCAAGAATTGGAGCTTCGGTAACATTTTATGGTACCGCGGTGGTAAGACAGTTTGAGATGATGGGCGCGTTCACCACTACAGAATCTGAATCTTTGGTAAGAAGCCGTGATAAACTGAGAAGTTTACAAGTACTTTCCCGTGCAAAAATTGGACTGCCAAAAACAGTTTTCACTAACTATTCCAGGGATGTATCTGGTGTTATAAAACAAGTTGGCGGCACACCTTTAGTTATAAAACTATTAGAAGGAACCCAGGGCGTTGGTGTTGTTTTAGCTGAAACTAATAACGCCGCAGAATCGGTAATTGAAGCTTTTAACGGTTTACAAGCCAGGGTAATTGTTCAGGAATTTATTGAAGAAGCTAAAGGTGGAGACATTAGGGCTTTTGTGGTAGACGGTCACGTAGTTGGCGCCATGAAAAGACAGGGTAAAGAAGGAGAATTTAGATCTAATCTTCACCGCGGCGGCAGCGCAGAAGTTGTTGAACTTACCGACGAAGAAGAAATTGCAGCCGTTAAAGCCACCAAAGCAATGGGGCTTGGGGTTGCCGGGGTAGATATGCTACAAAGTGCCCGCGGGCCTCTAATTCTTGAGGTAAATTCTTCTCCGGGCTTAGAAGGTATTGAGAAAGCTACCGGTAAAGATATTGCCAAATCCATAATAAGATATATTGAAAGGAACGTTTAGCCTATGGCAAAAATAACCAGTGACAATGTTCTGGAAATCCTGGGAGAAAAGGTAAAGCCGGGAAAAAGCGCCACTATTAATTTTAATATGGCCAAACTTTACACCACTACCTCGGTGGAGGTACCGGTAATTATTGAACGTTCTAAAAAGCCTGGTCCCGTTGTTTTAATAACTGCAGGAATTCACGGCGATGAAATTAACGGGGTAGAAATTGTTCGGCAAATTATCTCCAAAGGAATCAATAGGCCTCAAAAAGGAACCGTTATTTGTATTCCCGTGGTGAATATTTTTGGATTTCTGAACTTACGCCGGGAATTTCCCGATGGTCGTGACCTCAACCGAATGTTTCCGGGAACCAAACACGGTTCATTGGCCAGCAGGTTTGCATTTCAGTTTGTAAAGAAAATATTACCACTTGCAAATTTCTGTTTAGACTTTCACACTGGTGGCGCCAGCAGGTTTAATGCCCCACAAATAAGGGTGAAACGAGGCGATGAACAAAGTCTTAAATACGCACGTATTTTTAGCGCTCCTTTTACTATACATTCAAAAACCATTACAAAATCTTATCGTGAAACCTGTGCTAAGAAAGGAATTCCGGTGTTACTTTTTGAAGGCGGAAAATCTCAGGACAGCAATAAAGATATCGCCAAACACGGGGTAGAAGGCGCCATGCGAATTTTGAGCTTTTTAGAAATGCTAAATCCAAATTTTGAATATCCAGATGCGATTACCGAAACCGTAGTGATTGAAAATACCAACTGGATGCGCGCTAAATACAGCGGTTTGCTTCACATAAAAATTCCTTGTGGTAAACACGTAGAAAAAGGGGAATACATTGGTACTATTACCGATCCTTATGGGAAATTCAGGCATAAAATTAAGGCGGTAAATACCGGCTATGTAATTAATATTAACGAATCTCCCATTGTTTACCAGGGAGATGCTATTTTTCATATTTCAGCACCACCAAAAGATGAATAAAGCCGAATTACGAAAAAAATACAAAGCATTACGTTTAGAGCTTTCCGAAGAAAAAATAGAAGCGCTTAGCCTTGAAATTACCAATCAATTACTTCAACTACCCGTTTGGGAAAAAGAATTTTACCATCTTTTTCTAAGTATTGCGGAACAAAAAGAAATCGATACCGAAAATATCTTACATATTCTCCAGGGAAAAGACAAGAACGTAGTGCTGTCTAAAACCGATGTGAAAAAACATAAACTGGAACATTTTTTACTTACCGATAGCAGCGTTATAAAAAAGAACCGCTGGAATATTCCAGAGCCCGAGGGTGGTATTCCAATCGCTCCAGCCCAAATAGATGTGGTTTTTGTACCGCTTCTCGCATTTGACGAAAACGGCCACCGTATAGGCTACGGCAAAGGTTTTTACGATAACTTTTTAAGTGAATGTAAGCCTGATGTAATTAAGGTAGGACTTTCATTCTTCGAAGCAGAGCCGGCATTTAAAGAAGTTTTTAGCAGCGATATTCCATTGGATTATTGTGTTACACCGGGTAAAATATATAGCTTTAAAAATTAGGGAATTAGGAAGTATTCTGTTATTTTTAACAAAACTTTCGCCCCTTTAATGCTAAACGACCTTCAATTAAACAGCATTCTTGAAGATTTTGATATCGCCTACTGGAAGATCAATCTTCTCAACAAAGAGGTGAGCTGGTCCGAACATTTTGATACACTTGTGGGGAATCCCATTTTTTCTGAATCTCATTTTGAATATTTTTTAAAGGAAATTCTGCACCAGGATTATCGCTACGATTTCAGACTTTATTTTGATAAACTTACCGAAGAAAATGAAGCTTTTAGCATAGAGCTTAAACTGAAACTTAATAATGGTAAATATCGCTGGTTCGAATGCCGAAACTTAAAGAATAAGGAAAATAATAAGGAAACCGCAGTACTTCTTTTTGTAAACATTCATCAAAATAAACGCGACCAATATACTATTGAAGAAAACTTCTTTTATTATCACGAAACCGCACAAATGACCAATACCGGGGGTTGGTATATAGACACCCAGAACAAGAATATTTATTGGGATAATGTGACAAAAAAGATAATTGGATGCCCCCTGGATTATCAACCACCCTACAATGAACATTTAAGATTTTATGCGCCCGAGGAACATCAGGAAGTAACTTCAGCATTTGATAAATGTGAGAAATATGGAATTCCGTTTAAGGTTGAACTAAAAATGCGGAATCTCTATAACAAAGATTTCTGGGTTCGCGCCACCGGAAAACCCGTTTATAACGAAGACCAGGATATTATTGGAATTCGGGGTGTTTTTCAGGATATAAACGATCAGAAAATAAACGAATTGAATTTACAGAATTCTCTAGACCTTGTTGCTACCCAAAATTCCCGTTTATTCAATTTTGCACATATTGTCTCCCACCACCTACGCTCCCATAGCAGTAACCTGTGTCTAATTGTTGAATTACTAAAAGACGCCAAAACCGATAAAGATAAAATTGAATTAATTCCTAATGTAGCCGATATTTCTGAAAATCTGGATTTAGCTATAAATGAGCTTAATGAAATTGTAAATAAACAAACGGTTTTAGGAAAAGAACGCCGAATTGTTTCTTTCGAAAAAGCCCTAAGTGGGGTAATGGCTTCAACTTCTTCATTAATTAATCGGGAAAATGCAAAAATCGTAGCTGAATTTCACGCCCTAAAAGAAATTAGCTATATACCTGAATATCTTGAAAGTATTTTACTAAATTTAATTACAAATGCCATTAAATATAAACATCCGGGTAGAAAACCGGTAATTTATATTCAAACCTATTTGAAGAATGAAACTCCTTTTTTGGAGGTTAGTGATAATGGTTTGGGCATTGACCTGGATCAATATGGTGACAAGATGTTTGGGATGTATAAAACCTTTCATGAGAACCTGGATTCCCGTGGTATTGGACTTTTTATTACAAAAAATCAAGTGGAAACACTTGGGGGTACAATCTCGGTAACCAGCACTGTAGATGTAGGCACTACATTTAAAATTAAATTTTAAAAAATTAAACTAATTCTCATGGGGCAAAAAGTAGAATTGGCGTGTATTATTGACGATGATAAGATATACGTTAACCTGGTTAAGAAGATTATTGAAATTAAAAAACTTTCTAACAATCTTCTCATTTTTAAAAACGGTATGGAAGCTTTAGATCATTTTAAGTTGATTCTTGAAAACGCTACCGAAGATAGACTTCCCGATATTATTTTCCTGGATATCAATATGCCTGTTATGGATGGCTGGGAGTTTCTAAATGAATTTATTAAAATTAAGAATAACTTTGAGAAGAAGATCACACTTTATGTGGTAAGTTCTTCAATAGATCCGCGAGATTTGGAACGCGCAAAATCTATTAATTTGGTGACCGATTATCTAATTAAGCCAATAGAATTAAAGAAATTCGAAAAGATTTTTGATAGAAACGGAAACGCAGCCGCTTAGTTAGTTACTTGCTTTAGCCTCTTCCTCTTCTTTTGGAAAAGCTCGTTTATTAAAAAGCAGCAGTAAAATTACGCCCGCACTAATTGCGGTATCGGCTATATTGAATACCGGTTCAAAGAATGTGAAGTAATTTCCGCCCCAGAAAGGAATCCATTCGGGCAAATTGCCCTGCCATAATGGGAAGTAAAGCATATCTACCACCTTACCGTGAAATAAGGTACCATAGCCACCTTCTGCCGGCATAAATTCGGCTACCTGCCCATAGCTGCCATTAAAAACAATTCCGTAGAAAACAGAGTCTATAATATTCCCAAAAGCTCCTGCGAAAATTAAAGCTATTGCGGTGATTAAGATTCTTGAACCATTTTTTCTAACCGAATCCCACAACCAGTAACCAATACCGACAATGGCCACCAATCTAAAAAGCGTAAGGAAAAGTTTTCCGTATTCTCCCGGGATCTTGGTTCCCCAGGCCATTCCTTCATTTTCTACAAATAAAATTCTGAACCAATCAAAAACCGGTACTTCTTCGCCAAGCGAAAAATTTGTTTTGATATAAAATTTTGAAATTTGGTCTATTAAAAGAACCAAAACGATAATAATACCCGCTTTTTTTAAGGACATGAACTCTGTGGAATTTAAAACGCCGCTAAAATACTAATATTATTTAGTTTTTACCCGGCTAAAAATCAGCTTCTGGGAAGCATTTTTTAAATTTTATAATCTTAAAATAAAAGCGCCCCCAGGCACAAGCAAAGGGGCGCTATAAATTTTGAGTAACAGAAAATATTTATTTCTGCATGTTTTTAGCCTCAATACTTAAAGTAGCGTGTGGCACCAATTTTAAACGCTCTTTAGCGATTAATTTTCCGGTTACACGGCATATTCCGTATGTTTTGTTTTCAATCCTTGTTAAAGCATTTTTTAGGTCGCGGATAAATTTTTCCTGCCTAATAGCTAATTGAGAATTGGCTTCCTTACTCATAGTTTCGCTTCCTTCTTCAAAAGCTTTAAATGTAGGAGCAGTATCATCTGTACCGTTGTTTCCATCATTTTTATAAGCATTTTCGTAAATTTCCAATTGCTCCTGTGCCTTCGCGATTTTGCCTTTAATCAGGGCCTTAAACTCAGCTAATTCGGCATCGCTATACCGTTCTTTTACTTCAGTTGCCATAATTTCTAATGTTTTTTAATAAACATTTTGGTAGTAATATCGTCAAAAGCAACCTCGGCTCCTTCAGTTACCACCTCTGCAAATTCGAGACTTGCAGTTAATGTTTCATTTTTAATATAGGTTATATTTTGGTTAACGGCATCCTCGACAATACCGTCCTTTTGTAGGGTCACATCAATAGTATCGGTAACTTCAAAGCCAGAATCTTTTCTCATATTCTGTATCCTGTTTACCAATTCCCTGGCAATTCCTTCCTTTTTTAATTCTTCAGAGATACTAACGTCTAAAGCTACGGTAATATTACCACTACTTGCCACTAGCCAGCCTTCAATATCCTGGGAAATAATTTCTACTTCTTCAGAAGCTAATTTAACCATTTCTCCGTTAAGATTTATCGCAATATTGCCTTCTCGCTCTATCTTTGAAATATCTTCAGGAGTTAATTTATTTATCTCGTTGACTACCAGCTTCATATCCTTTCCAAATCTTGGGCCAAGAACCTTAAAGTTTGGTTTTATTTGCTTTACAAGTAAGCCTGAAGCATCATCTATAAGCTGAAGTTCTTTTACGTTTACTTCAGATTTTATCAAGTCCTCAACCGCCTGAATTTCTTCACGTTGCTGCTCGTCAAGCACCGGAATCATTACTCTCTGCAACGGTTGTCTTACTTTTATCATCTCCTTTTTTCTAAGCGATAATACCAATGAAGAAATAGTTTGAGCCTTCTCCATTTTTCGCTCTAAAGATTTATCAACAAACTTATCATCATACTTTGAAAATTCAGCCAAATGTACCGATTCAAAGTTTTCTTTTTGTGTACTCTTGTTTAAGTCTTTGTAAAGCCTATCCATAAAGAACGGCGCCACCGGTGCACCCAGTTTGGCCACTTCAACTAAACAGGTATAAAGCGTTTGATATGCTGAAATTTTATCTTGCTGGTAATCGCCTTTCCAGAATCTTCTTCTACTTAAACGCACAAACCAGTTACTAAGGTTTTCCTGAACAAATTCTGAAATTGCCCGGGTTGCCCTGGTGGGTTCATAATCGGCATAAAATTTATCTACTTTCTCAATTAAAGTATGTAATTCTGAAAGGATCCAACGATCTATCTCGGGTCTTTCTTCCAAAGGAATATCATCCTCTTTATAGGTGAAATTATCAATATTCGCATATAAAGTGAAGAAAGAATAAGTGTTATAAAGCGTACCGAAAAATTTACGACGCACCTCAGCAATTCCTTCAATATCAAATTTTAAGTTATCCCATGGATTGGCGTTAGAGATCATATACCAACGCGTAGCATCTGGGCCGAAAGCCGCCAATGTTTCAAAAGGATCTACCGCGTTTCCAAGACGTTTAGACATTTTTTGTCCGTTTTTATCTAAAACAAGTCCGTTAGAAACTACGTTTTTATAAGCTACATCATCAAAAATCATTGTAGCGATAGCGTGCAGGGTATAAAACCAGCCTCTGGTTTGGTCAACACCTTCGGCTATGAAATCGGCCTGACGTTCTCCTTCTTCTACTTTTTCCTTATTTTCAAAGGGATAATGCCACTGCGCATAAGGCATAGAACCAGAATCGAACCATACATCTATAAGATCGTCTTCACGTTTCATTGGCTTGCCGGAATCTGAAACTAACGTGATTTCATCTACCACATTTTTATGAAGATCTACCAGATCGTAGTTTTCTTCACTCATATTTCCGGGTTCAAAACCTTCAAAAATATCTTTATCCATCAAGCCGGCTTTAACCGACTTCGCCATTTCTTCTTTCAATTCTGCAATAGAACCAATAAGCTTTTCCTCTTTCCCTTCTTCGGTTCTCCAAATTGGCAAGGGAATTCCCCAATAACGACTTCTGGATAAATTCCAGTCATTCGCATTGGCCAGCCAATTTCCAAAACGGCCTTCGCCAGTAGATTTTGGTTTCCAGTTAATGCCTTTATTCAATTCGTGCATGCGCTCCTTGAATTCGGTTACTTTTATGAACCAGGAATCCAACGGATAGTATAAAATAGGTTTATCGGTTCTCCAGCAATTTGGATAGCTGTGAACATATTTTTCTACTTTAAAAGCACGATTTTCTTCTTTTAGTTTTATAGCAAGTTCAACGTCTACAGATTTCTCTGGCGCCTGACCTTCGTCATAATATTCGTTCTTCACATACTTCCCGGCAAATTCACCCATCTCTGGTCTAAATTTACCCTGTAGATCTACCAGCGGAACAAGGTTCCCATTTTCATCTTTCACCAATAATGGCGGAACTTGAGGTGTAGCCTGTTTCGCTACCAACGCATCGTCTGCACCAAAAGTTGGCGAAGTATGCACAATTCCGGTACCGTCTTCTGTAGTAACAAAATCTCCAGCAATTACACGGAAAGCATTTTCAGGATTTTCTGCAGGTAATGCATACGGCAACAACTGCTCGAATTTTATCCCAACCAGATCCTTTCCTGTGAAAGTTTCCCCGATTAAAAATGGGATCTTTTTATCACCTTCGTTATAAGCTTTAAGTTCCTCTTCGGTTTCAACTTCTGTAAACTTTTTATCAAACTGAGCCTTAACCAGCGCCTTCGCAACCAAAATAGTGATTGGCTCAAAAGTATACTGATTATAAGTTTTTACTGAAACATATTCAATTTTTGGCCCTACGGTTAATGCAGTATTAGAAGGCAAAGTCCACGGGGTAGTGGTCCAGGCGATTAAAAATGCGCCTTCCAAATCCTTTTCAACCGAAGCTGCTGAAGCATCAGTAATTTTAAACATTGCCGTAACAGTGGTATCGGTCACATCCTGGTAAGTCCCAGGTTGGTTGAGTTCGTGAGAACTTAGTCCCGTTCCTGCTTTTGGAGAATATGGCTGAATGGTGTAACCTTTGTAAATAAGGTCTTTTTTATAAATTTCAGAAAGCAGCCACCAAACTGTTTCCATATATTTTGATTTATAGGTAACGTATGGATCTTCCATATCTACCCAATAACCTATTTTTTCGGTAAGGTCGTTCCACACATCGGTGTAACGCATTACCGCATTTTTACAGGCTTCGTTATATTTTTCTACGGAAATTTTGGTCCCAATATCTTCTTTGGTAATCCCAAGTTCTTTTTCTACACCAAGTTCTACCGGGAGACCGTGCGTATCCCAACCTGCTTTACGTTTTACCTGATATCCTTTTTGGGTTTTATAACGACAAAAAATATCCTTAATAGCTCGCGCCATTACGTGGTGAATTCCCGGAAGCCCATTCGCAGAAGGTGGCCCTTCAAAAAACACAAACGGTTCTTTGCCTTCCCGTGTAGAAACGCTTTTTTCAAAAATATCGTTCTCCTTCCAGTAACTTAAGATTTCCTCAGCTACTTTTGGTAAGTCAAGTCCTTTATATTCAGGGAACTTATTGCTCATTTTTTCAAAATTTCCAATGAGTCGCGAAAATAATCAAATTTAAGAAAAGAGTGCGATAGAAAAACGGAAAAAGCTAACCCAAAAGAAATTGAAATGAAATAAACCCAGAAAGATTTTTAAAAGCCTTGAGAATTACGAAAAAGGATTAAAAACTATACCTCAGCGCTAAAATTAAATTTCTACCTGCAGCGGCGATTCCCGAGGAATAAGTTCGGTAACGCTGGTCGGTAATATTTTCTAAGGAAGCGGTTGTCAGCAAGTTTTTGCTAAACTCGTATTGTCCTGTTAAATTTAGGCTATACCAGGAAGGTGAATATGGATTTCCATTATCGTCTATGGCGTATAAATAGGCTTTGCCCTGTTCTGAAGGCGCAAGATCTTCATAATCGAATTGCCCATTATATTCAGCAAAAAGATCGAATTTCAGTCTTTTTTTGTGCCATATTAAATGTGTATTTCCAAATACAGGAGCTGCGTGGCGTAATGCCGCGGTAGAACCATCTTCCTGCTCTTCTTTTCCTTCAGTAATACTTATTTGGGAACTGAATCTTAGCGCGACAGATAAATCAATTTCTATCCCACTCTCAAAACCATAAACATGCGCTTTCGCTGTGTTCTGAATCGCCTGCACACGGCTTGGCTCTCCCTGGTAATCTATTTCGGTTTCTCCATTTAAGTTGAAATCCCTGCGTACCATAGCGTCATTCAAATACGTATAAAATGCGGTCGCGATAAAACTGATATTTTCGGCAGGTTTCCAGTCAAAACCAAGTTCACTGCTGTAGGCATATTCCGGTTTTAAATCTGGATTTGGCACTACAACAGCGCCCGGTTCAGAATCGAAAATTTTACCCATATCATCTATATTAGGAGCTCTAAATGCAGTTGAAAGATTTAATCGCCACCCAATAAACCTGTTTTGCTGCCAGTTAATTCCCGCGCTCCCGGTTAAGGCACCGGTATTAATATTGGCTTTCTGAAATGGAAAATCATATAAATTCTCATCAAAATCAGCATTCACCAGAATATGATTATACCGAAGTCCAG
The DNA here is from genome assembly GCF_900113135.1 of Salegentibacter agarivorans. GTDB lineage: Bacteria > Bacteroidota > Bacteroidia > Flavobacteriales > Flavobacteriaceae > Salegentibacter > Salegentibacter agarivorans. The sequence goes on from NZ_FOOH01000012.1 coordinate 31,834, forward strand.
ATTGAAAAGAAAGATCTTTCTGGATTTTCCATTGATAAGTGGTATAAGCGGCGATTGACTGCCAGGTGGAAGCATCTGGATATCGTGACGCAGTGATATTTTCTTCTTCAGTTAAAATATTTTCTGTAAATCCTGTAGAATTTACTTTATTAAAAACATACTCGGCGCCATAAAATAACCGGCTTTCTTCAAAAGTCTTTTCAAAATCAAAATTCACCGAATATGCATCTACATTTTCTTTGGTGTTGTATAACCAATCCTCCCCAAAATCACGGTTATGCCTGCTTTCTTCAAAAAATTGGTAAGCGGTGGTCATCTGGGCTTTATCATACAAAGATCCGTGGCCTTTTTTATTGATCTTAAAATTACCCATAAACCACTCCTGAGGTCCATAATACCATTCTGCTGATCGCAATTCAGCATCGCGCTTTCTATAAAGCCTGTCAAATCTTGGAAAATCTGATGTGGTAGAATAGATAAGTCCGAGGTTAAGATCCCAGTCTTTATGCGGCATAAATTTAACCTTCTGCAGTAAATTTATTTGATTATAGCCGGTTGGTTTTTGCACCTGTGGGTTATCATTAGAAACAATTAGATCTTCCCCATTTCTTCGCACGGCATATTCATTTCGCAAATATTCATCAGGTCCATGAGATCCCATTCTTAAATCATCGAAATCTGAAAAGCTAATACTGCTTAAAAAAGCCCAGTTCTCCAGGCCTATATTAACATCGGCGTGTACGGTTTTTTCATTATTGGCAGAAGCGTAACGGGAATAAGCGCTCCCGGAAACCGAAGTTTCATTAGTAAATGAAAATTTTGGTTTCAAAGTATAGAAATTCATCACCCCGCCAACGGCATCACTTCCATAAACCACCGATCCCGGACCAAGAATTACCTCGGTATTTTCTACCGCCAAGGGATCTATTGAGATGATATTTTGAAGATTTCCGCTTCTAAAAATCGCAGTATTCATTCTCACGCCATCTACCGTAATTAACAATCTGTTTGTTGAAAAACCACGAATCATAGGGCTTCCGCCACCTAACTGGCTTTTTTGAACAAAAACCTGCCCGCTGCTTTCTAAAAGATCGGCTGAAGTTTGCGGGCTCGCCATAATAATATCTTTAGCTGAAAAACTGACTATTTTCTGCGGAATTTCATCTTTATTCATTTCAAATTTTGCCACTGAAAGCACCACCTGCTCCAACTCGTTATCATTCCCATTTAGATAAACTGTATTCTGGTTTTGGATAATCTGGGATTTCTTTAAACTTTTATTGGAATAGTTTACGTGAGAAAAATGTATAATTTCCTCCATTTCGAATGCTGAAATATCGGCTTCCCCATCAAAATTGGTAAGCTCACTTTTAGATTTATTCGCATTGTAAATAGCCACGCTGGCAAGTGGCTCATGGCTTTCTTCATCTAAAACCTGTATCTGCTGGGCGTAGATACTATTAACCATAAAAAAAAGGAGTATTACTCCTGTGAGACTTCGCATTTAGCTAAAAATTTCGTTAAGTACGGCGAGTGATTTTGGTTTTTTAAAACCTTCAATATGCAACTCGTAATACAAAAGCAACATATTTAAAAAATTAGACCGACTTTGCTGATTCAACTTTACTTCGTTGAGAGCATCAAAATTTATGCCTAATAACTGGCGTAGAATAGTGATATTTTGGCCTTCTATACAATAATTATTGATACTGTTCATTTCAAAAACGCCATCTAAAAGATTAAAGTAAGGAAGCTCTTTAGATGCCGAATCAGGATAAAATCCCAAATAGCGCGTTAAGTTTAGTAAAAATAAAAGATGAAAATTGGCGATTTTATCGTGCAAATCTAACCACATTAGTGAATTTTCAAGATAATTAAATAACTGTGGATTGGTTTCTTCTTCCCTAATAGCGTTTTTTAAAACTTCAGCCAAAAACATAAGCATCGCGCCTTTTACCATGTTGGTATGAAGGCTGGTATAAGTGTGTAATACCTTTGCATCTTTAAGGTATTCCATTTTTCCCTGGTTGCGGTGGTTTGCAACAATTTCTAACTGGGTAAGCAGCTGAAACTGGGAAGCTTTGAACTTTCCTTTTTTAGATTTAAGCACTCCCTTAAGCATATAGGTTTTTAAGCCATCACTATAAGTATAGGCTTTCACAATCAAATCGGCCTCGCCGTATTTTAAAGCACTAATTACAATGGCCGGAGTGGTAACAAGCATTCCTTAACAATTATTTCTTCCCGAAGATAATTAAAAAAGGCCGCCCAAAAAGCGACCTTAATTTAATTCTATTTAGAAAGTAATTAAACTACTCCCTGTGCAAGCATAGCATCGGCAACTTTCACGAAACCGGCAATATTTGCTCCTTTCACGTAATCTATATAACCATCTTCTTCCTTTCCAAACTCAACACAACGATCGTGAATATCGTTCATAATCGCGTGTAATTTTTGGTCTACTTCTTGTGAAGTCCAGTTATATCGCATAGAATTTTGGCTCATTTCTAAACCAGAAGTGGCAACACCACCAGCATTAGAAGCTTTACCAGGCGAGAATAAAATTCTTGCTTCCTTAAACACCTCTACAGCATCTGGGGTACACGGCATATTCGCACCTTCGCCCACGCACATACAACCATTTTCAATTAACTTCTCAGCATCAGCTTTTTGAAGTTCGTTTTGCGTAGCACAAGGAAGCGCTACATCACATTTCACACTCCATGGTGTTTCTCCTTCATAATATTTAGCTGAAGGATATTGATCTACATATTCACTTATTCTACCACGTCTAACATTTTTAAGATCCATGATAAACTGAAGCTTTTCTGAATCAATTCCGGCTTCATCATAAATATAACCTCCAGAATCACTCATTGTTAAAATCTTCGCTTTAAATTCCAGGGCTTTTTCTGCAGCATATTGCGCCACATTTCCAGATCCTGAAACCACTACCGTTTTACCTTCAAGAGATTCATTGCGTGTTTTAAGCATATTTTGTGCAAAATATACATTCCCGTAACCGGTAGCTTCAGGACGAATAAGAGACCCACCGTAAGAGAGTCCTTTCCCGGTTAAAATGCCGGTAAATTCGTTTTGTAATCTTTTATACTGGCCAAACATATAACCAACTTCACGAGCGCCAACGCCTATATCTCCCGCAGGAACATCGGTATTTGCACCTATATGGCGATAAAGTTCTGTCATAAAACTCTGGCAAAAACTCATTACTTCATTATCTGATTTTCCTTTTGGATCAAAATCAGATCCTCCTTTTCCACCACCCATTGGTAAAGTGGTAAGGCTGTTTTTAAATACCTGCTCAAAAGCAAGAAATTTAAGGATACTAAGGTTTACGGAAGGGTGAAAACGCAAACCACCTTTGTAAGGTCCAATGGCTGAATTCATTTGAATTCTAAACCCGCGATTCACCTGAATATTACCTTCATCATCTAACCAGGAAACCCTGAACATAATAACACGTTCCGGCTCTACCATACGCTCTAAAAGTTGCATATTCTGGTACTTTTTATTCTCTTCTATAAAGGGAATAATAGTCTCAGCAACTTCGTGCACGGCCTGCATGAATTCGGGTTCATTTTGATTCCTTTTTGATACTTTATCGAGGAAATCCTGAATATTTTGTTCCATATTATGTGATACTTCAAATAGTTTATAAAAAAAGCTGTGTTTTGTACTGCAAATATATGAGTTCTATAAAAAACGACCTCAAATTTTTATCTTTTCATATAAAATTAACGTCTTACTTTCAGCGTTTTATAGAGCGAATATTTTATCTAATTTTTTGTTAAAGTAGTTTTTATATATTTGTTGCATCCTCCCAAGCTGGTACTATGCATAATTGCAAGATATTTATAGCTCTTTTAGTTTTTACATTATTCTTTCAGGGAAAGAGTTATGCCCAGTTTGGTATTGCACACGAAATTGGCGTTAAGGCCGGTCCAGCTTCATTTTTTACCGATTATGGGGAACGCTGGAATGTTAGAAATAACCTTAATAACGCGGGCTATGGCATTGGGATTTCCCATTATATGAACTTTGCCTATAAAACCGACTGTCACTACTCACAGGCGGCTTCTTTTTTTACCAATCATTTTAGAATAAGAAATGAACTGGATTATTTTTACTCTAAATTAGAACATTATGGTCCTGTAGCCAGCAAACCAACCCTGGGCGGACAATTATTACGCGCTATGCACGGGGAAAGTGAAATTATTGAAGGGGGAATTCATTTGGAATATCACCCTTTTCGCATTCGGGATTTTACGCATTCGGGTTATATGTTTTCTCCTTATATAAGCCTGGGCGGGCATTTTGTTTCTTATAAAGCTGATGCCTATTCTGATTTAGGTTCTTTGCAAAATCCTAAAAATGTTTTCCCAACTTTTATTGGCGGAATGGATTTTGACCGTGGCAGCACTTATTCTATAATTGGCGGACTTGGTTTACGCTACCGCCTGGGATTTAGACACGATCTTTTAATTGAAGCCCGGGGACAATATTACGGTAGCGACTGGCTTGACGGATTAAATATTGACGCGCCTCAAAATAAATTCAACGATTATATATTTTGGGTGAATGTTGGCTATGTTTATTATATCAACTTTCAATAGCATTTGAAGAAATAATTCTACCACCCAATTCTTTTAATTCTACTTTAGCTTTTTTAAAATCTCCCGCGTTTAGCGCGCGTGTAGCATCCTCTATTATGGTCGCTTTAAAACCTTCTTTAATTGCATCTTTAGCGGTAAAATGCACACAAATTTCAGCAGCAAGTCCGCAAAAATAAAGGTCTTTTGCATTTTTTTCTTTTAAATACCCAGAAAGCCCGGTGGATTTTAAATGCTGATTATCGTAAAAAGCACTGTAGCTGTCTATTTCTGGATTGGTGCCTTTTCTAAAAATGGCTTCAATTTTTGAAGTTTTTAAATCCTTATGAAACTCGGCGCCATCGGTATTTTGCACACAATGCTCTGGCCACATTACCTGCTCTATTCCTTTAAGATCAATAGTTTCAAACTCCTTTTTTCCTTTGTGGCTACTGGCAAAACTGGCGTGGCCGTTTGGATGCCAATCCTGGGAAGCAATTATTAAATCAAAGCTTTCCTGAATTTTATTGATCACCGGGATAATTTCATCTCCATTAGGTACAGCAAGCGAGCCACCTGGCATAAAATCGTTTTGAGGATCTATAATAATCAAAGTTTTCATAACTAATTTTTAAAAGATGCTATTAATTTATCACGTTCGGCTTTTAATGCTTCACTAATTCCCACTTTATATATATGCGGATTGTTAAAACGCTTATATTCTATAGAAAGTTCAGCCAGACGGTTTTTACTATATTCCGCGATTTCCTGAAGCGATTTCTTTTCCAGTTTATTCTTCCCGTTTTCCATAACCGGTTTCAACAATGCTTCTTTTTCTAAACCATCAACTTTCATTTGTTTATAAGGCTCAAAAGGATGAATCATATTTTTAATATTATCTTCTTCAAAAAGAGCCACCAAATCTCCGCCCACGCAGTTGCCTTCAGTATCTCTTAAACGATATACCTGTTTTTTATGCGGAAGCGTAACCTTTACAATACTTTCTGAAATTTTGATTCTTGGTTTTCCGTTGGAATAAGCCAGTTTGTAAACTCCGTCTAAAGCAGCATCAGGACTTCCAATAACAAGATTGGTTCCCACACCAAAAACATCTATCCTGGCGCCTTGTTCCAGCAAACTTTTAATTACATTTTCTTCTAATTGATTGGAAGCTGCAATTTTAACGTAATCGAGTCCGGCTTCGTCCAGCATTTTTCTGCTTTGCTTAGAGAGATAAGCTAAATCTCCACTATCTAGCCTAATAGCCATCAATTTTTCGCCGCGATCTTCCATTTCCTTTGCAACTGTAATCGCGTTGGGTACACCGCTTTTAAGCGTATCGTAAGTATCTACCAGCAGAACACAATCTTTTGGCCTACCCTCAGCAAAATCCCTAAATGCGGTGATTTCATCATCATAACTCTGAATAAAAGAATGGGCCATGGTTCCCGAAACCGGAATATTAAAATCTCTACCGGCAATTACATTACTGGTCCCGTTAAAACCCCCAATAATTGCGGCACGGGTGGCGTAATACCCTCCGGGTCCCTGCGCTCTTCTTAAACCGAAATCCAGTAAAGTTCTTTCTCCAGAAACCAGTTTAATTCGGCTGGCTTTAGTAGCTATTAAAGTTTGAAAATTGAGTAAATTAAGTAGTATGGTTTCAATAATTTGCGCTTCAATAATATTGGCTTCTACCTGCAAAATAGGCCGTGTGGGAAACACCACGTCCCCTTCCTGAACCGAATAAATATTTCCGTGGAATTTAAAATCTTTGAGATACTGCAGGAAATCATCATCAAAATCCTGTTTTTTAAGGTACTCCAGGTCTTTATCGTTGAATTTTAAATTTTCAATGATCTTCAGTAAATCCTGAAGTCCGGCAAAAATCGCGTACCCACCGTTATAAGGAAGTTTTCTGAAATAATAATCAAAAATTGCGGTATGGTCTTTTTGGCCCTTTTTAAAATACACCTGCGACATCGCCAGTTGATACTGATCGGTATAAGTAGCGGAGAAATCTAGCATAGCTTGGTTGGTTTACATTTCAGCAAGCATAGTTTCGTAAATCTCGAGATCTGCTTCACTGAATAGCACAAATTTAAGCTTTTGCAAGTGTTTAAGTTTAGGGATTTCGGCTAAAATTGTATTAAAACTGATCTTTGTCGCTTCTTTTATAGGGTAACCAAAAGCGCCGGTAGAAATTGCAGGAAAGGCAACAGACTTTACTTTCTTCTCTTCTGCTCGTTTTAAAACATTTTTATAGCAGTTTTCCAGCAGCTTATTTTCAGGCTTATCTTTACCGTAAACCGGCCCTAAACTATGAATTACATACTTATTGGGTAAATTATAAGCGACGGTAATTACTGCTTCGCCGGGAGCGATAGGTGCAAGAGGTTTGCATTCTTCATAAAGTTTTGGACCGGCAGCACGATGAATTGCCCCTGCAACGCCACCTCCAGTGGTGAGTTGTGCATTGGCAGCATTTACCACAGCTTCCACATTGGGTAGATTAGCTATATCTCCTTGAAAAACTTCAATTTCAATATTCTGGATGGTTTTTTTCATAACTCTGATTTCTTATTCAGAAATTACAAAAATTTAATAAAAGACGAAAGGTTTAGGCCTGCCGCTCCAGGGCTAAATAATGAGTGGTTCTGTCATTTATCAAGGGAATAACGCTAATCTCGCACTTATAAGGAGTTTTATCTTTTTTATAGTTTACCAAAACTTCAGTAAAAGGTTCGTCACGTGACAATTTGTGTTTAATTCGGTTTAAAACAGCCCTATCGGTTTCTTTTCCTTGTAAAAAATGAGGTGTTTTATTTATCGCAAATTTGCTGCTATAACCAGTCATATCAGTAAAACCTTCACTCACCCACTGGATTTTAGCTTCCTGATTTGTTAAAACCAAAGCATCAAAAGATTTGTTTTGAAACACTTCTTTCCAGTTGTTTTTCCAATCGAATTTTTTGGCTAATTTTTTAAATGACTTAATTGCTTTTTCCTGTTTTAAATTCAATAATTGCTCTGCAAAATGCTCGTTATAAATATCCCAGCTGCGAAGAGGCATCACCTTAATATCAGAAACAGTAATTTCGTCTTCAATTTCTTCATATTCTTCCTGGCTTAAAGAGGAAAGATAAATATCAAGACACTGCATATTCATTAGATTCTTCTTCATAGTCTTTTTTTAGCGGTGAACAAATTCAGGTTTTATTTCGCAATCTATTTAACAAACAAAACTACCTAAAATCTTATTCAACACTCTTTAAATCAACGTTAATGTTGAGTTTTTAGAAGAAATACCTCAACAATTAACAAACGTCTATTATCATTATTTCATGTGAAACCACAAGAAGTGTTAATTTTCTAAAAAAATCTTCTCAAAAAACGGCTCATAAAATGTCATTTTATAACGCATTTGGGCTTAAAACTAAGAGCCGCAAAAGCTTTTGCAATATTCTGAATAAGTTGTACTTTCGGATTTTTCTAATATTTTTGATATGTCCCAATTCTGGCTGTACTTTAGATTAGGTCTGGAACACGTTCTTGACTGGCAGGCTTACGACCATATTTTATTTCTTATTGTACTTGTTGCCGCTTACACCTTTAGCAGCTGGAAACGAATTCTATGGCTGGTAACCCTATTTACAATTGGCCACACCTTAGCTTTATTTCTTTCGGTTTATGAAATTGTAAAAGTAGATTCAGCCTGGGTAGAATTGTTAATTCCTATTACAATTATTCTCACAGCTCTTTACAATATTATCACAGCAAGTAAAAAAGAACGTAATAAAAATCATAATCCGTTATATTTTACAACGGTTTTCTTCGGCTTAATTCATGGACTTGGATTTTCTTCATATTTTAAAATGGTGGCTTCAAATACAGAAAGCAAATTTCTACCACTTTTAGAATTCGCACTTGGTATAGAAGCTGCGCAGGTTATTGTAGTTATTGCTGTAATAATTCTTGGTTTTATTGCCCAAAATATCTTCTCGGTTTCCAAAAGGGACTGGATCTTAGTAACTTCAGCCATAGTAATTGGTATTATTTTACCAATTCTCCAGGAAAATTTTCAGGCTATTTAATAAATTAGTGAATTAAAAATAAGACGAAAAATTTCGTCTAAAAAAGCCGCATTATAGCGCTAATATGGATAAGAAAAAACAATTAAAGTACGATAAGGCATATTTGAGAATTGCCCGCGAATGGAGTAAATTATCGCATTGTAAAAGAAAGCAGGTTGGCGCAGTTATTGTAAAAGATAGAATGATAATTTCTGATGGTTACAACGGCACTCCAACAGGATTTGAAAATTATTGTGAAGATGACGAAGGTTACACAAAATGGTACGTGCTGCACGCTGAAGCCAATGCTATTTTAAAAGTTGCAGGATCTACGCAATCCTGTAATGGCGCAACACTTTATATCACAATGTCTCCCTGTAAAGAATGCAGTAAATTAATTCACCAGGCAGGAATTACCAGGTTGGTTTATCATATAGATTATAAAGATAATTCCGGACTGGATTTTCTTGAAAAAGCAGGGGTCACCCTTGAACAAATTAACGATTTAGAAGATTGAATACCAGGCAAAAAATATTAATTCCTATTCTTCTTGCTACAGCTTGCGCCGCCGGCGTTTTGCTGGGCGGAAAACTGGATTTTTCTTCTTCTGATGCCCTTTTTTCTTCAAATCCCAAAAAACAAAAACTCAACCGACTTATAGACTACATTGACTATGAGTATGTAGACGATGTAAATACCGATAGTATTGTAGATATTACGGTTAATAGAATTCTTGAAAATCTTGATCCGCATTCGGTATATATTCCAAAAGAAGAATATGCCGGCGTAGTAGAAAATATGCAGGGCGATTTTGTAGGCATTGGGGTTAGTTTTTATAACGTTAACGATACCGTAGTGGTAATACAGGCTTTGGAAGGCGGCCCCAGTGAAAAAATAGGAATTCGCGGTGGCGACCGTATTTTATATGCCGATGGCACTCCCCTTTTTAATAAAGATATTACTAACGATTCGCTTACAAAACACCTAAAAGGAGAAGAAGATTCTCGCGTAACACTTAAAGTTAAAAGAAAAGGAATCAAGGATTTACTCACCTTTAAAGTGAAGCGGGGCCGTGTACCGCTAAAAAGTGTAGATGCCGCTTATATGTTATCGCCAGATTTAGGTTATATTAAAGTGAACAGGTTTTCTGAAACTACCTATAAAGAATTTCAAAACGCCTTGAAAAAGCTCAAGAAAGAAGGCGCTAATCAAATAGCCTTGGACCTTAGAGACAATCCTGGCGGTTATCTTTCAGAAGCGATTAAGATTGTAGACGAATTCCTGGAAGACGATAAATTAATTCTTTACACCAAAAATAAAAGCGGCTCGGTTGAAGAAACTTTTTCCCGAAGAAAAGGTCTTTTAGAGAATGGAGATCTTTTTGTTCTTATTAATGAAAATTCAGCTTCGGCAAGTGAAGTCGTGGCCGGCGCACTACAGGATAACGACCGCGGTACCATTGTAGGTCGTAGATCTTACGGTAAAGGCCTTGTGCAACGTGAAATGGATTTGGGCGATGGTAGCGCGGTAAGATTAACCATTGCACGATATTACACCCCAACGGGCCGTTCTATACAAAAGCCATATGATAACGGTAATGAGAGCTATTTTAAAGATTATATGCGACGCTATAAAAATGGGGAGCTCAATAGCGCCGACAGCATAAATGTAGATGATTCACTTAGGTACGAAACACCTAAAGGAAAAGTGGTTTATGGCGGCGGAGGGATAATTCCCGATGTGTTTATTCCGCAAGACAGTGATAATGAAAGAAACAATATAAAGCTTCTTTTACACGGCGGGTATATGAGTCGGTTTATATTTAATGTCCTCGAAGAAAACCGTACTTTTTACAATAATGTAAAGCGGGAAGAGTTTGATGAAAAAGTTACAATCTCTAACGAAATGGTGCAGGATTTTGTAAGATTTGTTGGAAATGGAAATATTAGGCTTAATGTAAATAACCATACCACTTTATTAAAGCAATATCTAAAAGCGGTAATTGCCCAACAGCTCTACGGCACCACGGCTTTTGAAAAACTAATTAATGAAAATGATCCTGCCATTGAGAAAATTCTTGAATTATCGCAAAAAAATTAATAGCTTGCATGCGTGAGTGCGAATCATGAAAACTTTATAATTTTTTTAACCGTTTCCCCGCTATTTTTCTTCATAATTGCGGTGAGTTTCCGGCTTTTAGATAATAGCGCATTACTCTTTTTACAAAAGGATATTTTGGTTACTTCTGCAAATGTTTCGGTTACTTCTATTAAAAATCAGATTAAAAAAACTCAGGATAAAGAATTCAAAGAGAAATTAAGGCTTGCCCTTCTTTATAGAAGATTGCACCGTACCTGTTTAATTCTAATGCTACTTTCTATTCCTTTGATGGTTACCGGCTATTTTATGCTATAAAAGCTTATCGTGTACTTTCGTATGCTCTCCTTTCCAGAAACTTAAAATATCTGTAGCTACACTTGCACCACTACCACAGGCTATAGAAAATTGACTGCGCCAACCAGCGAGACTACCGGCTACATACAATCCCGGTTTCACTAAATGATCTTCATTTTTTAACTGAATACGGTCTTTAGAAACTTTAGCTTTTTTATGCGGAATAACTTCCTCTTCCAAACCTTTAATTCTAAAAGGACTGGTGTAACCTGTTGCCAGCACTACATTTTCGGCTTCGTATGTATTTTTGTTGGTAATTACACTGAAACCTTCAGCTATAGGAATAATCTCTTTTACTTTTTCTTTCGCTAATTGTTCAATTTCAGGATATTGTTCTTCCAAATGTAGAATTCCATCTTTTAGAATTTGTTGTCCTGAAGTTCCCGGCACAACTCCCAAAATATTATTTAAGAGCGCCGAATTTAAATGCGAAGCTTTTTGGTGAGTAAGCAAGCCTACCTTTTTATTGGTAATAATATTATTCTGCAGTGCAGATCCTAAGATAAGTGCGCAAGACATTCCTGCCGCGCCACCGCCAATAATAAGAACATCAAATTTCATATTAAGAATTATGCTTTTTCGCAATACTTCTGGAGGTTAATAAAATCCCCATAAGAATAATTACGCAAAGGCTTCCAACAATAACCAGTACAGCGGTTGCGCTATCGCCTTTTAAAAGATCATCAAAATTTAAAACAGTTGCGCTGTAACCAATTATGACTACAGCTAAAAAAATTACGGTATAAATAAATAACTTCATGAAAATAAACTCTGAATGTTTGTGGCGAATAATTTTACGGCAATAGCCAGCAAAATTACGCCGAATACTTTTCTAATTACACTAATTCCCTGGCTACCTAAAACTTTCTCCATTTTGGTAGAAGATTTTAGTACCACGTATACAAAGATAATATTGATAAGTATAGCTACAATGATATTTACCGTTTCATATTCTGCCTGAAGTGAAACCAGGGTAGTAAGTGTACCTGCACCGGCAATTAAGGGAAACGCAAGCGGAACTACAGAAGCGGTTTCGGGTTCATCGTCCTTATAAAGTGTAATTCCTAAAATCATTTCCAGAGCCAGGAAGAACAAGATAAACGCCCCTGCCACGGCAAATGAGTTTACATCTATCCCAATTAAATTCAAAATCTCCTTTCCCACAAACAGGAAAACAATCATAATAATACCTGCGACCACCGAAGCTTTTTCACTTTGAATATGACCTACTTTTCTTCTCAGGTCTATAATAATAGGGATACTTCCAATAATATCAATTACCGCAAAAAGAATCATTCCGGCGGTAAAAATTTGTTTTGCATCGAGTAATTTCCACATAACTCACTTTTTGAAAAATTTTGCGCAAAATTAATTTTTAAAAACACAGCATCAAGGAATTAACAGGTAAAATTTTTATTAAAATTGAGGTGTTCTTTTATAGTGATTTCAACGAAGATTAATTTCAACTTAAAGCGCTAAATATTTTAGATAACATTTGCCAAAAAATACCCATAATCAGGTATTTGAAGCATATTCAAATTAAAATACTTTTATCCTTCCCCACACCCCATTTTCTTAATTCAAGTACTTTTTTTAAGAAATAAGAAGATATTCTTCTAGATATTTTATGTGAATTTTTAAATCCACGAATTTTAAAGATGAAAAGAAGTTTAAATATTCTAATTGTATGTGCAGTTTTGTTCGGTTTTGCAAATCTCCACGCACAGGAAGCTATTTCTATAAATGAAAATTCAGCAAAAGAAAAAAAGCTTAGACCAATAAGAATTGGCGCCAAAATTGGCTTTCCCATTATTATAGGTGGAAACCTTGAATATGTATCGCCACTTCTTAATCAAAAATTGGCGGTTAGTGTAGATTATTCTAATATAAAGTCTGATTGGCTCGTTGGAGAAGAGCAAGTGGACGCATCTAATAACGACGAACTTAATTACACCTATATAGAAGGCGGATTAAATTATTATTTTTTTAAACCCGGGAGAGGTTTATATGGAGGCTTAAGCTATGGCAATATTAATATTAAAGGAACTGTTCACTATGAAGATTCCAGGGATATTTTAGATGCTTCTCACGGTTCATTGAATATTAAGTTGGGAGCAAAACTAGGTGGTTTATCCTATTTTAGACCTAAAGTGGGTTACTCTTTCTCCTCTTTACCAGACCATGTAGAAGCCATAAAGGTGTATAACGATGGCAGCAGGGAAACTATAAATTTTGAATTTGATTCTGAAGTGAAACCCTATAACTTACTATTTTCTGGGCTCATGGCCAACATAGGGATAGGTTTTGCCTTCTAAAAATTTTGACTTTTCATTCATAAAACCGAATTTTTTAATTTTGATTATCTATTTTTTGAAATTATCGCTGAAAATTTCAGGTTGAAAAAATCATAATAGAAATTTTAGGTAAAACTTTCTAAATCAAACAAGTTAAATTTATATTTGCGGCTATGTTTCAAATAGGAAAAACCATAGTTTCAGAAGAGATCTTAACCAAAGATTTTGTGTGTAACCTTTCGGCTTGCAAAGGTGCTTGCTGTGTAGACGGCGATGCCGGGGCACCGGTAACACCAGAAGAACGTCAAATTCTAGACGAAATTTATCCCAAAGTAAAACCTTATTTGAGACAAAAAGGGATAGATGCCATAGAAAAACAAGGTACCTACATCACTACCGATCTTGACGAAATTGAAACTCCGTTAATAGATGGCGCCGATTGTGCCTACGTTACTTTTGATGATAACGGTATTGCACTCTGCGGAATTGAAGAAGCCTACAACCAGGGGGATATTGATTTTAAAAAACCTATTTCCTGCCACTTATACCCAATTAGGATACAGGAATACTCAGAATTTTCTGCGGTAAATTATCATAAATGGCAAATTTGTGATGATGCCTGCAGTTTGGGTGCCGAACTTCAGGTACCGGTTTATAAATTCACCAAAGACGCACTTATTAGAAAATTTGGCGAAGATTGGTACAATCAACTCGAAGCAGCCGCTAAAGACCTTTAAATACTGGAATTATTTCTTATCCATTTGATTGGCAGAATATTATTTTAAATATTCTAAAAGATTTCGTATATTCATTTTTTGAATTTCACCCCTAATTTATCCGGTGCTCACCCTCTAAACCGGTATTTATTTATTCCCCTACATTTTTAAATTTACGCCCCTAACCCTAAGCATTTACTCGATAATCGGGATTTAAATGCTCCGAGGCCTGCCTCGAAAATTAAACAATGGTTTGAATGAATGCCTTGGGCATGGTTCAAGGTAGTTTAGTTACAATTTATTGATAACCTAAAATTTATATTATGAAAAAACTTATTCTATTAGGGTGCTCTCTTTTATTATGTGTTTCTACTACAGAGGCCCAATTTTTAAAGAAATTAAAAGAAAAAGTAGAAAAAAAAGTTGAACATGCAGTGACTGAAAATATTTCTAATAAAGCTGCAAATGAAGCTAACAAGTCTCTCAACAAAATGTGGGAAACCGATCTTAAAAATAGCCCTATCCCAATGGGTGCTAACCGGGTAGATGTTAGTGAAGTTCCGCAATCTTACGATTTTAACTGGGAGTACCAGTTAAATATGGAAACTAAAGATGGCAATGTAGATATGACCTATCTTCTTAAAGAAGATGCACCCTATTTTGGAATGCGGGTGCCGCAAGCCGAAGGTATGTTTATGGTGCTGGATATGGATAGGAAACTTACCGTTATGTATCTCTCTTCAGATGACACTAACTTTATTACCGCCAGTAAAATAAACCTTGACAATACTGAAGAAGAAACTAATCCTTACGAAAATTCAGAATTAAAGAAAATTGGCACAAAAAATATTCTGGGTTATGAATGCCAGGGCTATGAAACCGAAACAAAAGAACACAAGTTTACCTTCTACCTCACCCGGGAAGCTCCTATTAGTTTTGCCAACATGTATAGTGACGAAAAAAGCAATATTCCAAAAGGATGGAATGCAGACTGGCTGGAAGACGGCGATGCCTTAATGATGGAAATGCAAATGCTGGATAAAAATAATCCAGATCACAACACCACTATGCGCTGCACCAGCCTTGAGAAAAAGTCTTTTTCAATAAATAAAGAAAATTATGCTGCCCTGGGCGCATCTAAATAATATATAAGATTATGGAGAATTCAAACACACACCAATCTAACGAAGCGAAAAATACTTTTGACCCTAAAACCATAGCTATTATTGCCTATTTAACCATTATTGGG
Organism: Salegentibacter agarivorans; assembly: GCF_900113135.1. Lineage (GTDB taxonomy): Bacteria > Bacteroidota > Bacteroidia > Flavobacteriales > Flavobacteriaceae > Salegentibacter > Salegentibacter agarivorans. Next base: position 47,230 of record NZ_FOOH01000012.1, read on the forward strand.
CTCGTGGTAGCCTTTGTTTTAAATAACGATAAAAAAGACGAATTTGCAGCATTTCATATTAAACAATCCCTGGGATTGGTAATACTTAGTTTAGGGCTTTTTATTATTGGAATGATCCCAATATTGGGATGGATTCTAAGTTTTCTCGGTTCAATATTCCTGTTGTATTTATGGATAATGGGGCTTATAAATGCTATTAATCATAAAACAAAACCGGTACCTATGCTTGGGCATCAGTTTGAGAAATGGTTTGCTAATATTTAAAAAATGAAAACTTTAATTATAAACTTAATAGTCTGTTTTCTGTTTAGTTTTAATGCGCTTTCTCAAAATCTAATTGAAACTAAAGTAGAAAACTGGGAATATGGTAGTGCCAAAATCGGAGTGCTGGATTTTATTTCAGGTAGTGTCCAGGAATTTGGTGGTATAGACAACAATGGAAATCTAACTATTGAATTGCAACCAAATTTTCTTCAGAAAATGAAAGCACAAATGGAGAAAGAACAGGAAAAATCTCCTGAAGGTTGGCAGGCATCTTTAAAAACCGTTTCCGGAACTTTCTCTTGCCTATCTGGAGGTTTATCATATAATAATGGAGAAACCAACTTAAGCAGTTTACCAAAACAGCTTGTGGTGTTTAAAGGAGAGAAAGAAATTTTGGGTTTACTTATGCCCGCCTCCAAAAAAGCTATTGCCGATTATTTCTTTACTTACGGTGAAGAAAATAGCGGTACCGGGAAGTACATAGAATGGACTTATCTTGACGAACCGGCTACTGTAAAAGGCACCTGCATTAATACAACTTTCACCCAGGCTCAAAATGAAAGTTTTAAAGCTTCAGAAAATTATTCTTTAGAGCTAAAAAAAGGATGGAATCTTATTGAATACCATATTACTGAAGTTTTTGAAGATTCTTCAGGAAAAATTTATCCTAAAACTACAGAGATACAACAAGTTGAAAATACCCCTTCAGAAATTAACTGGTATTTTTCTTCATAAAAGTAAGATTGTAAATTTACGCCCTCAATAGTAATCTATTAGGGGGTTTTAACGTTTGTTTTATTTCGTACTTTTCAACATATATAAATCATATTTCTTACGATATTAGCCATATCAGGCTATACAAACTACTAATTATTAGTTTTTTGTGTTGAAAACTTTATAAAAATATTAAACAAAGCATATTAGCGGAATAAGAATTTTTTTTAATATTTGTTGCCAATCCAATAAATAAACGGTAACACCCCCACTTAAATGAGTAAACAGGAGCCCTTGCTACGGGATAACAAAGACAGATTTGTAATATTTCCTGTGAAACACAACGATATTTGGGATGCCTATAAAGCTATTGAAGCTAATTTTTGGACTGCGGGACAAATAGATATTCAAAAAGATTTATTATCCTGGGAAGAATTAAATGGAGAGAAACGCCTGTTTCTTAATAAAGTTCTTGGTTTAATTCTTTCTGCAGAAAGAAACCTGAGCAGTTTAACCAAAAAAATTAGCAACAAGATTAATCTTCCTGAGGCTAGATCCTTTCTGGATTTACAACTGGTTATGGAAAATACACATACCGAAGCCTATAGTATGTGTTTAAATTCCTTTTTTAATACAACTCAACAAGAAAATGTTTTTAAAGACATTCAAAAAATACCTGCTACATCAGCCAGGGAAGAATGGATAAAAAAATGGACTAATAGCAACTCTTTTGCCGAAAAATTAGTAGCTCTAGCTACTGCAAAAAGTATTTTTTCTTATAGTAGTTTTGCTACTATTTTCTGGATAAAAAATTGCGGTTTAATACCTGGGCTTTGCTTTACCTATGAGCTTATTTACCGCGATAAAGCCTTACACAGGGATTTTGCAGTTCAACTTTTTAGAGATCACCTTTTAGAAGAAATTTCAGACAAAAAAATACAGCAAATTATTGGTGAAGCTGTAGCTATAGAAAAAGAATTTATTGCTGACTTTCTTCCTTTAGATTTAATTGACCTCAAAATTAAATCTTTAACCGAATATCTTGAGTACGAAAGCAAAAGATTGTTTACCGATTTAATACTGAATAGAAACTTAAAAGAGGAAAACATTGCTAAAGAAAATTTAGTAAATAAGAGAGCACAAGATTACTCTCAAATTAACAAAACAGATAAAGAGTTTAATAAAATCAGTAAAAAAACTGATTTGTAAAAACTGGAACTGGCGCCATGCTCCCCAATATGACGCTGTTTCAGTTTTTTTAAACTACCGCCCCCCGGTTTATTTTTCTTTCCAAATTTCAAATGCACAAGTTCAATTAAATGATTCAGGCTAATACCTTTCAGCAAATCACGCTCAACCGGCCAATATTCATAAGCTTTTTCTATTTTTGAACCTGGATTATAAATTCAATTCTAAACAGCACTAAATTATGATGAACTGGGAGCAACTTCTTTCCTTAAAACGTTTTGGAGATACCAATAAACGCTTAAGAAAAGAGCAAAACGAAACCCGTCTTGGTTTTGAGGTAGATTACGACCGAATTATTTTTTCTTCGGCTTTTAGAAGTTTGCAGGATAAAACCCAGGTAATTCCGCTTTCCAAAACCGATTTTGTACATACCCGGCTTACGCATAGTTTAGAAGTTTCGGTAGTTGGGCGATCTTTAGGTAGACTGGCAGGGCAAAAAATTCTGGAGAAACATCCTCAACTGGAAAAAACCCATGCTTACAAAATGAACGATTTTGGTGCCATTGTGGCCGCTGCTGCCCTGGCTCACGATATTGGGAATCCCCCTTTTGGGCATTCAGGAGAAAAAGCTATTGGGGAATATTTTAGCCACGGTCATGGAAAACGTTTTAAAGATGAACTTTCTCCAAAAGAATACCAGGATCTTATAAAATTTGAAGGGAACGCCAACGGTTTTAAAATCCTTACACAAAATAAACCGGGAATCTCTGGTGGTCTCCGACTTTCTTACGCTACTTTGGGAGCTTTTATAAAATATCCTAAAGAATCTTTACCTCATAAACCCTCACAAAATATAGCCGACAAGAAGTTTGGGTTTTTCCAGACAGAAAAAGAGATTTTTGAAGAGGTTGCAAGCGAATTAGGCTTAATTAAAACAGGAAAAGACGGCGATATAAGTTACTACCGCCATCCTCTCGCGTTCCTGGTGGAAGCAGCCGATGATATTTGCTATACCATTATAGATTTTGAAGACGGGATAAACCTTGGTCTAATTGATGAAGATTATGCGTTGGAATATCTTATAAAACTAGTAAAAGACAATATAAATACCGGCAAATACAATAGCCTTACAAATACTGCAGATAGGTTAAGTTACCTAAGAGCCCTGGCTATAAATACCTTAATTACCGAAGCGGTAGAAACCTTCTTAAAAAATGAAGATGCAATTCTTTCAGGAAGTTTTCATCAGGGATTGTTAGATAAGAGTAAATACGAAGCGCAAATAGACGATATTATTAAAATTAGTATTGAAAAAATCTACCAGAGTGAAGAGGTAATAAGTAAAGAAATTGCAGGGTATAAAATGCTTTCGCACCTTTTAGATACTTATACCGAAGCCTTACTTCCGTTGAAAGCCGAAGAATATTCTAATTTTAATAAACTGGTTTTAAAATCGGTTCCAAATTTAGCTTATCTCCAGGAGGAGAATTCGGTTTATAGGCGTTTATTAGAAATTTGTTCGCATACCGCTTCGTTGACTGATGGGTTTACCGTAGCTTCTTTTGAAAAATATAAAGGAATTAAATTATAAGAAAATGCCGGCTTAGACAGCCGGCATCTTTAAAATTCGTAGACGAGGCCTACGCCCAGCATTTGCTTAAACTGCACCCTGGGCCCGGTAGTTTCAAGCTCCCCATCGCCATTAATATCTTCTTTAAATTTTACATCGTCATCGTAGCGTAAATGGGAACCCACATTGGCTTTTATAAAATCGTTTACTTTTAAATTCACGTTTAACTGCCACTCCACATCAATATTCCCAAATTTATTGAGATAATCTGAATACAGGCTTAATTGATTATCCAGTTCAACATTTTCAAAAACTTCTTTAGAAAAATCACTGGTAACCAAAAAACCAAATTCAGTTCTTACATTTTCTCCTTTTTCAACAATATTGCCCAACGTATCTCTCACTGCCCCCGTAACACCAAACATCCCTTCGTTAGCCAATCTTTGGTCAAGAACAAAAGTAGATTTTTGCGTTACCGGTGAAATATATACTTTAAGATCTTCTACCGGATCTGAATACTCTGTACCAATACCCAGAAATAAATAACCCGGAGCCATAAATTTCGAAATAGGACTATCGGTATCAGGATATTTATATCCATTGGTAAACTGCGTATTAAAGTTGAATTTTGCCGAATAGAACCAATTGGAAACCGAATCTTTTCTATAACCAAAAGATGAATTTAAACGTAACTCATCTTCTGTTTTTCGAAGTTTCTGGCCCTCCTGGGAGTTTATACCATAGCGCACTGTAGCCCGGTTTCGCCAATTAAGATCATCTTTTTTATAATTGCGCTCTACATTACCGTGAACCAGAGCCGAAATTGAATTATTTCCACCGGCATTCCAGTTAATAAAAGCAACCTCGTTTAAATTTACCCCAACTTCATTCTTTTCTGTCCAAAACGTTACTATAACAGAATCTACTTTCGTAGTATCCTGTACCACTTTAATAGAATCTGAAGGTTTTATAGTATCGTTATAAATGTCAAAATAATAATCTGAAATTGAATTGTTGGCGGTGGTGGTTAAGTAAACGAAGCATGCTACAAGACATAAGACTTTGGTTTTCATTAGTTAATTTAGATTTTTCGGAATGGCAAAATTAAAGATTTTGAAGAAGAGACACTACTTCTTCCCTAATATATTCAACGCTAATTTTCGCAATTTCTTGTAATTCATTTATATTTCCTTGCTCAATAAAATTATCTGGCAAACCTAAATTCCTAATTTTAGCTTTATAATCGTGTTTTGCTGCAAATTCTAAAATAGCACTACCAAAGCCGCCCACCACAGTTCCATCTTCAATAGTAATAAAGGCTTCGTATTTCCTAAAAAGAACGTGCAATAATTCTTCATCTAGCGGTTTTACAAAGCGCATATCAACATGCCCAATTTTTTCTGTTTTAATACTTTCTATGGCTTTGGCTGCATTCTGTGCCATATTTCCAATACTTAAAACCGCAATTTTATCACCTTCTTTCAGGCTCTTGGCTTTTCCAATTGTTATTTCCTCAAAAGGAGTTTCCCAGTTTGTTTTAACGCCCCTACCTCTTGGGTATCTTATGGCCATTGGAAGTTTTAAATCTAGCTGGGCGGTGTAAAGCAGGTTTCTAAGCTCTGTTTCATCGCTGGGCGCGGCAATTATAATATTTGGAATACATCTTAGATAAGCGATATCAAAAACGCCGTGATGTGTTGCCCCATCCTCCCCAACCAGTCCTGCCCTATCCAGGCAAAAAACTACCGGCAGTTTCTGAATGGCCACATCGTGAATAACCTGGTCGTAGGCGCGCTGTAAAAAAGTAGAGTAAATAGCGCAAAAAACTTTAAAACCCTGGGTAGCCATCCCTGCAGAGAGTGTTACTGCGTGTTGTTCGGCTATGCCAACATCAAAGGCCCTTTCTGGAAAAGCCTGCATCATGAATTTTAAAGAACTTCCTGTAGGCATGGCAGGAGTAATTCCTATAATTTTATCGTTCTTTTTTGCTAATTCTACCAAGGTGAGACCAAAAACATCCTGGTATTTTAAAGGAAGCCCTGCCGTATCGTATGGCAAAAGCTCCCCGGTATCTGGTCTAAATTTCCCGGGTGCGTGATATTTTACCTGGTCTTCTTCAGCCTTTTTTAAACCTTTACCCTTAGTAGTAATTACGTGAAGGAATTTGGGACCTTCAATTTGTTTCATTTGTTTAAAAACTTCAAGCAATCCAGCAATATCGTGGCCATCTACCGGCCCAAAATATTTAAAATTAAGCGCTTCAATAATATTACTTTGTTTAGGTTTGTAACCTACCCGCGCTTTTGTTAAGTATTGTTTTAAAGCTCCAACGCTGGGGTCTATTCCAATAGCGTTATCGTTGAGCACCACCAGTAAATTTGCTTTTGTTACTCCCGCATGATTTAAACCTTCAAAAGCCATCCCGCTAGCAATAGAAGCATCTCCCACAACAGCGATATGGTGTTTTTTAAATTCACCTTTAAGGTTTGAAGCTATAGCCATTCCCAGGGCAGCAGAGATCGCGGTAGAAGAATGCCCAACCCCAAAAGTATCATATTCGCTTTCTTCCCGCTTTGGAAATCCGCTAATACCGTTTAATCGTCTGTTAGTATGAAAAATCTCACGTCTACCCGTTAAAATTTTATGCCCGTAAGCCTGGTGACCAACATCCCAAACCAATAAATCTTTAGGAGTATTAAACACATAATGCAGGGCAAGCGTTAATTCTACCACTCCAAGGCTGGCACCAAGGTGGCCTTCTTTAGTTGCCACTATATCTATTATAAATTTCCTGAGCGCTGCTGAAACTTCCCGTAACTTTTCAGCCGGGAGCTTCCTCAGGTCTTCAGGTGAGTTTATATCTTCTAAAATATTAAGATTCATAGTACGCAAAGTTAAGCTATGAAAAGTTATTTCTTACAAGGATTTCTTCAGAAGCTAATTTTATAATTTTTATCTTTCCGCAGAAAAGATTATTTAAATGTTGCAGCCTTTTAACGATGAATATTTTATGAAAAAAGCCCTGGAAGAAGCCCAAAAAGCTTTTGAAAGGGGCGAAATTCCTGTTGGGGTTGTAGTTGTAATAAATAACCAGATTATAGCTCGCGGACATAATTTAACCGAAACCCTCAACGATGTTACCGCGCATGCCGAAATGCAGGCAATAACCGCTGCTGCAAGTTTTTTGGGCGGAAAATATTTAAAAGATTGCACTATGTACGTAAGCCTGGAACCCTGCCAAATGTGCGCTGGTGCTCTATATTGGAGCCAAATTTCAAAACTTATTTTCGCTGCGGAAGATGAACAACGTGGCTACCGAAAAACCGGGGTAAAGCTGCATCCTAAAACCCAGGTAAAATCTGGTATTCTTGCAGATGAAGCTTCGGCATTATTAAAGCGTTTTTTTATTGAGAAACGAAATTTGAATTAATTCCCTGCTTAACCAAAGTTAAAGACTTGCTAAAGACAAGTGTTATAATGCGTTAAAAGCTATTGTTAAGTGGCTTTTTTTCCAAAAATTTGAAGCTTGTTCAAATTAAAATTGTTAACGCATCTATGGGGAATATTAATACCATTTATAAATTCGTCTTTTTATTTATAGCTTCAGTTATCTCGACTACCGCACAGGTTTCTCCAGGTGCCGAAGAGCCTAAAACCCTGGAACATACTTTTTATGTTGCCGGTAATATTGGAAATGATCTTACAGGTGATGGTCTAAAAATTCTAAATACTATTGTAGAGGCTTCAAAAAATGATGATAATGCTTCCTTATTAATTCCTGGAAATTTTCTTCCACAGAAAGGATATGAAAAAGAAGGGGAACGAGAGAACCAACAGGAATTTTTAAAAAAGAATCTATTAGATGCGGTTCAGGAATTTAACGGTAAAGTGATATTTACTCCAGGCCGTAATGAATGGACCAAAGGTGGACAAAATAGAATAGATGATCTGGAGTCTTTTCTTCAGGATAACCAATCTAACATAGAAGTTTGGCCAGATGATGGTTGCCCAATTGAACAGGAAGATATTACCGATGATCTAATTCTTATTACCGTAGATACCCAGTGGTATTTAGAAGATTGGGACGACCATCCCAATATGAATTCTAAATGCGATATAAAAACAAGAGAACGCTTTTTTGCTGAATTTAAAGATGATATAAAAGATGCCCACGGTAAGACCATTTTGGTGTCTCTACAGCATCCGGTAATGAGTAATTCAAAAAGATCCTTCTTTGAAAAAATTGGAGGTTTTTCAGTACAGGATTATCAAAGCAAAGAACAAAGTTATTTAAGAGGCCGCCTGGAGACCCTTGCCAGCCAGTTTGATAATGTAATTTTTCTTTCAGGCCTGGACAGAAATCTTCAATATTTAGAAGATGACGGCATTCCGCAAATAATAAGCGGAAGCACGGGAAAATCCCAAAAACTTAGTATTAGAAAAGAAAACGAGCATTTTGGAAGCAACAAAAGCGGTTATGCTAGAATAAAAGCTTATAAAAATAATGAAACGCTTATTGAATTTTTCAGCATTGAAAATTCAGATCAGCCCATTTTTAGCAAAACGCTTAAAAGCGACGAACCAAATTGGAGCGAGATTGATTTTAAAACTAAAGAACAAATTGGTGACTCCGTAAATGCTTCTATATATACCGAAGAAGAAACCGATAAATCTGGCCTCTATAAAAGCCTAATTGGTGATTTTTATAGAGAAGTGTATAGTAAAGAAATAAAAGCGCCCGTGCTGTTCCTGGACACCCTGGAAGGGAACCTGCAACCTTTAAAAGAAGGCGGTGGTATGCAATCCCGCTCCCTTAGGTTTATTGCCGATGATAAAAATGAATTTACTATTCGTGCATTAAGAAAAAGCGCTACCCGGTTTTTACAGGCCACCACTATTAAAGACCATTATATTAAAGATTATATTGAAAATACCGTGGCCCAACGCTATGCGATGGATCTTTTTACCAGTGCACACCCCTATGCCCGTTACTCTTTAAAACACATTAATGATCTACTCGATATTTACGCGGGTAAACCTCAGATATATTATGTGCCAAAGCAAAAAGCCTTAGGACTTAATAATGATGAATATGGCGATGAACTTTATATGTTTGAAGCCCACGTAGGAGATGAAAATAAAGAATTTGAAAGATTTGGTTCGCCCGAAGATATTATAAGTACTCGCGATCTTCTTGAGGAAATGAGAAAATCTAAAAACATCAGGACAGATGAGAAAGAATTTATTAAAAACAGGCTGGTAGATATGTTAATTGGCGACTGGGACAGACACTTCGATCAATGGCGATGGGCATTACACACCCAGAAAGATAGCACGAAACTCTACCAACCCATACCCCGTGACCGTGATTTTGCCTTTCCAAATTATGATGGCTTTATTCCAGATCTGGTAAAATTAGGATTGCCACTGGTTAGAAAAATGGAAACTTACGATGCGAATGTAGATAATGTAAAATGGTTTAATTTATCGGGTTACCCTTTAGACCAGCGTTTATTAAAAACCTTAACCTGGGAAGACTGGGAAGAACAGGTAGAGTTTATTCAATCCCGACTTAGCGATAATGAAATTGAGACTGCTTTTAAAGCTTTACCAGAAGAAGCTCAGGATGAAACTATTGAAAATATTAAAAGTAGCCTAAAAGCGAGAAGAGATAATTTAGAAGATATCGCCAAACGCTATTATAATTATTTGCAGGAGTTTCAAATCCTCACAGGAACCGAAGAAGATGATACTTTTAGTATTGAAAGAAAAGACCATGGTCTTACCGAGATTATAATGATTAATGAAGACGGAAAAGAAGTCTTTAGAAACACTTATAATTCAGAAACTACCGATGAAATTTGGATCTATGGATTTGATGGTGACGATACCTTTAAAACTTTAGGAAAAGGAAATAATCCTGTAGAAATAAAAGTAGTTGGTGGAGAAGAAAACGATATCTACGATTTTCAGAATACAAGAAAAATCAAATTATTCGATCATAAAAGCAAAGAAAACACAATCATCAATTCTGCTTCCAGAAAATGGTTGGTAGACGATTACGAGATAAACACTTTTAACCCCGATAAACGAAAAAGAAGTGAAAATAAAATTATGCCGCAAGTAGATTATAATGGCGACGAAGGGCTTTCTTTAGGCATTAAAGATACTTACACCACATACGGGCTCACCAATAATCCATTTAATACACAACATACTTTTGATGCTGCTTATTATTTTGCCACTAACGGTTTTGAAGTAGGATATCAGGGAGAATTTGCACATATTTTCTACAACTGGAACCTGGGAATATTAGCTAGTTATACCAGTCCTAATTTTGCTGTGAATTATTTTGGAGAAGGTATAAATTCCGAAAATCAACGTGATACCTTTGGAAGAGATTACAACCGGGTTCGTATTGAGCAATGGGAAATTGCCCCTTCCCTAATTTGGCGTGGAAATTCAGGTGGAAGCTTTTATGCAAAGCCAATGCTACAATCTAGAGAAGTATCTTATGATGAAGAACGATTTATAGCAGATGCCTTTCCTGAAGAAAATGATCTTTTTGACCAACAACTTTATGCCGGAGGGGAATTAAATTATCATTATGAAAATCGGGATAACCCTGCATATCCATCCCGCGGATTTGAAGCTGATATCACCACAGGTTATAAAACCAATATTGACGGTCACAACAACGAATTTGCTTATGTAAGTCCGTGGCTGGCTATAGATTATCCGTTACACGAAAGCGGAATTGCGGTTTTAGCTACCAAAGTTGGTGGTAAAGCCATCTTTGGTGATAATTATGAATATTATGATGGTGCTATCCTTGGCGGAAATGAAAATCTGAGGGCCTATCGTTGGGAACGTTTCAATGGGAAACAATCTTTCTACCACTCTACCGATCTTAGAGTTGGAATAAGCCGATTCAAAACTAATTTTATTCCCCTGCAAATTGGAGTAAGTGCCGGCTTTGATTACGGCCGGGTATGGGCAGAAGATTCAACTTCAGATAAATGGCGAAACAACTATGGCGGCTCAATCTGGATTAATGGCTTTAATGCTTTTACCGCAAACACAGGATATTATTACGGTGACGATGGTGGAAGATTAACCTTTACTTTTGGATTTAAATTCTAAATTTCCGTGTTGAAATCTACACACCTGTGGAAACATTACTGTAGAAGTTCACAGTATTCAAATTTGAAAGTATTGTTAACTTGAAAACATTTTACCACAAAAGACTTAAATTCAGTTAATTATTGGCTTAAAACTTAAAGCTATCATAATTAAAAATTTTAGGTAAGAAAATTGGTTTTAAGGGGATAAATAGATTTTAAGAAATGTCCCCAAATATAAACCTAATTCATAACCTATTGCAGGCGGTAATGCTTATTCCGTTTTTGCACCTGGCAAACCAGTATATTTTCAAAAAAATTAGTGAAAAACACGATTTTTTCTCAGCAAACCTGATGAATAAATTGTTCTATTATCATCTAATCTTTGCCGGAGTTTATTACACCTACGCCTTTTTTAATCCTTCAGATTCAAAGCGCTATTTTAGTGTGCCGGGAAAAGAAGGTAAAACCTGGAACGGATTTTTAGAAACAGGCACCTCTTTTATAGATTTTCTATCTTATCCATTTATAAATTTCTTCGGCTTTAGCTACGAAATGATGATGTTGCTTTTTAGCTGGGTTGGTTTTATGGGCTTTGTTTATGCTTACCTATTTTTTAAAGAAAACATAGCTATAAATATTAAGATCTTTAAGAAAATAGATTTTTTGGTTTTAATTCTTTTTCTACCAAATATGCACTTCTGGACAGCATCTTTGGGCAAAGGAGCACCTATTTTTCTGGGCTTAATGTTATTTGCTTATGCCCTTAGAAAACCACAAAACAGAATTTATAGTTTAAGTTTGGGCTCTTTACTGGTTTTTGCCATAAGGCCGCATATGTTTTTACTATTGGCAGGAGCAGGACTGCTGAGTATATTTATCAATAAAAACCAGATTAGTTTAAAACAAAAAGCAATTTTTGTGGGCGCTATAACTGGTGTTCTCTTGCTTTTTCATAAACAAATTCTGGATGTGGTAAACCTTGGAAATTCTCAAAACCTAATTGCAGATTTTCTTTCTTTTACCGAAAACCGTTCTAATAACCTGGATAATGCCACTTCGGGTGTCCCAATGACAGATTATTCACTTCTAGAGAAATTCTTTACTTTTTGGTTTAGACCACTATTTTTTGATGCTCCCGGAATTCTTGGAGTTATAGTATCCATAGAGAATTTAATCTATTTATTATTGTTCGGGAAATTGTTTAAAAAGAGTTTTTTCGGATTTTTAAAAACGGCACCGGGCCATGTAAAACTCAGTCTAATCTTATTTTTTACCACGTCTTTTGCAATGACATTTGTAATGTCTAATCTTGGTATAATTCTTAGGCAAAAATCAATGATTATGTATTTCCTGTTCTTTGTGATCTACTATTTTCTGGCTTACGAAAAAGACACTGTTTTTAGGTTAAAACAGGAAGTGACTGATAGGCAGCATATGCAAAAAGCTGCTTAATTTTGGTGATTTAGATGAATTTATTTCCAGAACTCATCTTCCCACACTCCGCAGGTTATTTCTTTGTTATGGTGTTGTTGAATTTCCTGAAGTTCTTCTGCTGAAGCTTCTTCCTGGATTTTATTAAAAAGCACCCGTTCCTCAAACCTAATATGGCCTTCCAGGTCGTTTTTAATCATTTCTAAGGCAAGGGAGATATCAGTATTTTGGCAGAATAATGATGCCAGATGTTCGTGTTCTTCCAGGGCCTGTTTTACCAGTACATCTTTAGCACCTAAAACCGGAAAAACATATTTTTCTTCAATCTGAAAATGCACCCGTAACTGGTTTTCCCAAAACCAATCGGTATATTTTTTTATGCGTTGCGGTTCCACGCCGGTTTCAAAACCTTTTCGGATTTTCCAGCAGAGCAAAAGCCCCTGGTGATGTTCTCTACTCAAAGGTTGAATAGCCTTATGTCTTTTTATCGGATTAGTCTTTGGTGGTACCATAATTAGAATTGTTGATTCCTATATAAAATAAGAAATCTAAATCTGTTTTACTCGTTAATCGAGATTAATTCCTCTTATTGCCGATAATTATCTCCCAAAAGTAATTTATTGAAATTCTAATAATCAAACCAGTACCAATCCGATTATATAAACAAGACTCCCCACTAACATCATTACCAGCGTATAGGGAAGGATTTCCCGGGCTTTTAGTTTGGTAATGGCAAGTAATGGTAACGCCCAGAATGGCTGCAGCATATTCGTTATCTGGTCTCCATAGGCCAAAGCCATCACAGCTTTGTTAAGCGGCACTCCAAGTTTTAAAGCACTTTCTAAAATTATTGGGCCCTGTACCGCCCATTGACCGCCGCCACTGGGAACAAAAATATTTACCAGGCCTGCGCTGAAGAAACTGTAAACCGGCAGACTAACATCGGTTGCGATACTTACAAAAAACCCCGAAATATCACTTACCAATCCCGTTTCCCGCATTATGCCCATTATCCCAAAATACAAAGGAAATTGGATTAAAATAGCCGCCGCTCCCCCAATGGCTTCTTCTAGAGCTTTTAAAAATGAAGCAAAAGACTCGTGTAACAAAATACACAAGCAAAGCATTAGAAAATTCAGCATATTAGGTGTAAGGTGTCCCGCGGAAATTTCATCAGAATAACTTGCGAAAAAAGCTGCTAGGAGAAGAAATCCAAAAATTAATCTTAGCGATTTTGAATGATCCAGTTTTTCGGCACCGGTGATTTTTGCGATATGATTTGTTTTTGTTTCAGCTTCAATTTTCACCTCCTTCGTTCTGCTGATCCTGGAAAGCAAATAAAGCGTAAGCGGAATTAACACCAATAAAATTCCGAAAATCAATAAATTCCAGGTGGAAAAAATTGTTATAGAAGTAGGAAGATTATTCGGTAATAACGAAAGAAAATCTGCATCTGCTCCTGGGAAAAGACTGGCCAAATGGCCGTCTTCAGCCGCTTTTAACGGAGCGCTACCGCTCATTCCTCCGTGCCAAACCATTAAACCTACATAACCGGCGGCTCCAATTAATGGATAATTAATTTTGAAGCCTCTATTGGAAGCGGCTTCGGCAACTTTCCTCGCCATTATTGCACCAAAGATCAATCCCAGTCCCCAGTTAAAAAATGCTACTAACATTGTTGAAACCGAAACGATAATTACTGCGCTCGCATTTCCGGTCACTATTTTAGTTAACTGACTCGTAAGCCAGGAAACAGGTTTGCTTAGTACTAAAATGTGCCCCAAAACCAAAATGAGCATCATTTGCACCATAAAGACAATAAGAGCGGGATCCCACATCCCGGTTTGCCAGAAATCGAGAATTTGAATTGCAGAATTAGTGTTCGTTTCTTCCGTAAAAAAGAACGCGACAAAAAGGGTAATTAATGTAAGTAGCACCGCTAAAGTAAAGGGCGCCGGGATAAGTTTTTTAAAGGTATTTTCTATGAAATTGCTAAGGTTCAAATTTTTAGATTTATACGTGCTGATCTACCAAAAATTGACTGTAATATTCGATTAGTCTCATACTAAAATATCCCATCCCAAAGTAGGGTTTGGATGGGCATTATCTATTAACACTGCTTAAAACTATAAATTATTTATTAAATTCTTATAAAATGTGGTTTCTAATTGAAAAGCTTTTGATTAGCTCCCAAAAGAAAACCCTCGCCAAATTGACGAGGGTTTCTTGTTATTGAATCATTTGCAGTATACAATCTACATTATACACTATACATTTTTCGATCTACAGTTTCTCTAAATCTTTTACTTCATCCTTACTGGCTTCCATAATGCTTATGGCATAACCTCCGCCGGGAGCAGATTTTTGTGAAAGCTCAGACTTACTGTTCACTCTATATTTCTTGATCTCATAAGCCTGAGGATTATCTTTATAATGCGCATCTTCAGCATCGGCATATACAGTTGCGATATAGGTTTTTCCTTTTTCAAGGAAATCGAATTCAATTTCTGAAGTTCTTGGAGTAAGTCCGTTTACATTACCTACAAACCAGTTATTTCCATCTTTTTCTTTTCTGGCAATCGTAATGTAATCTCCCGGCTCTGCTTCCAGGTAAACACTTTTTTCCCAATCTATCGCTACATCTTTTATAAACTGAAATGCATCCATAAACTGCTCGTAATGCTTAGGTAAATCGGCTGCCATTTGTAAAGGCGAATACATTGTTATATACAAAGCCAATTGATTAGCCAACGTGCTGTTTACGTGAGAATTATTGTCTGGATTTAGTTTACTGATATCCATTTCAAAAATTCCCGGAGTGTAATCCATTGGGCCGCCAATTAAACGCGTAAAAGGTAAAACGGTCACGTGATTTGGCTTATTTCCGCCGAAGGCCTGATATTCAGTTCCACGAGCCGATTCGTTAGCGATAAGGTTTGGCCAGGTTCTGGCAATTCCGGTTGGTCTAACAGCTTCGTGCGCGTTGATCATAATCTCATATTCCGCAGCTTTTTCAAGCGCATATTGATAATGATTAACAATCCACTGGCTATAGTGATTTTCACCCCTTGGAAGAATATCGCCTACATAACCTGTTTTAACCGCATTATAATTATTGGCTTTCATAAACTGGTAAGCCGTATCTAAGTGCCTTTCGTAATTTCTAACCGAAGCCGAAGTTTCGTGGTGCATAATCATTTCCACATCTTTACTTTTGGCGTATTCTCTAATTTCATCTACATCAAAATCTGGATAAGGCGTTACAAAATCGAAGACATAATCTTTAGAATTTCCAAACCAATCTTCCCAGCCTACATTCCAGCCTTCAACCAATAAGCCGTCAAAACCGTGTTCTGATGCAAAATCTATATAGTATTTTACATTTTCAGTAGTTGCAGCGTGAGTACTATTCGGTTCAGCGGCTTCAAAATCGGTTTCACCCAGTTTAACCGCTGCAAATTCATCAGTATAATCCCAAGAGCTCATTCCCGTGATCATTTCCCACCAAACGCCCATATATTTCATTGGCTTAATCCAGGAAGTATCTTCAATCTTACTGGGTTCATTCAGGTTATAAGTGATTCTTGAAGAAAGAATATCTTTAGCTTCATCACTTACAATTATAGTTCTCCATGGCGTTATTCCGGGAGCGATCATAAAGGCTTTATCCCCATTTACATCTGGTGTTAACCAGGATTCAAAAACCATAGTTTCGTCGTCCAGGTTTAAATGCATTGCAGGATAATCCAGTAAAGCGGCTTCGTGTAAATTAATATAAAGGCCGTCTTCGGTTTTAAGCATTAAAGAAGTTTGCACTCCTGTGGGAGAGAATGATTTTTGAGAAACATTAGCGGTTACCGCCTCTGTCATCAAGCCTCGTATTTCTGAAAGTTTACTTTCGGTATAATCGTATTCCTGGGTATCATAATCGCCGGCGATCCAAAAAGCGGTGTGATCACCGGTCATAGCGAATTCGGTTTTTTCATCTGAGATCACGAAATGCCCAAGCCTGGAGTCCTTCGGAAATTCATATCTAAACCCGAGTCCGTCGTTGAATAAACGAAAGCGCAAAACCAATTTACGCTCTGAATCTTCCTGATCTAAATGAACTACAAGCTCATTATATTGATTTCTAATCTCACTTTCTTCACCCCAAACCGGTGTCCAGGTTTCGTTAAAAGTAGATTTTTCGGTGTTTTCTATGCTAAAATTAGAGGTAAGAGGCTGCCCTTCTTTTAACTCTAAGCCAAGCTTACTTTTTTCAATAATAGCACGTCCTTCAAACTCCAGGTTATAAACCGGAGTACCATCTTCCTGAAGAGAGAAATTCATCTCCAGGTTTCCGTTAGGAGATTCTAGTTTTTGGGCTTGCAAACTACCAAAAACAACCAGGCAAAAGAGGCCTAATATTAATCGACTTTTCATAAATTCTACTTTAATATGTGTGAATCTACAAAAGTACGGTTTTAAGGAGTTTTGGGAAATAAATTAGCCCTGGGAAAAGTTTATTTCACCTCAAATTGTTTCTTTAAACTAACGGGCTCTCCATCCCGAGTGAAACCTTCCAGGCTTATTTCAAAAGTACCCTTAACATCTGAAGTAAAGAATTCAATAGACTTATTTTTCTCTTCAAGCTCAATTTGAGGCAACCAGAAAAGTTGATACCTAAAATCGGGAATTCTATTAAATTTTTCCAGCTGGTTATAGTTTTGGAAACTATAATTTTTATTCAACTGGGGACTTTTAATTTTAATTTCGGTTAGCTTATCTAAACTTTCAACATAATCACCTTCAAGAGTTTTAACCCTTATTAAACCCTGAGCCACCATAGGACCCAGGTAAAAATTATTGCGAAAAACTTCTACACTTTCCACTTTTTCTGAAGGATAATTAATAAAATGAGAATGATCCTCTACCAGCACATTGTCTACCAGCAACAATGGCGGCAAACCATAATCCAGGGAGTTTTCAATGCCGCTTACCCTAAACTCCGGCTCTCCATGCTCGCCTTTTCTGATTCTTGCCAAATAAATGATTTCTACAAAGGTTTCTTCCAGGGTTTTAAATCTAGTATAATTATCCAGTACATACAACTGTGACTCCCCTGGATACAATTCCTTATTTTCTATTTCAGCTACCGCAAGGCTATCAGCCCTTACTTCAAAATAAGCGTTTTCTATTTGATGATGAATACTACGTTGTAAAATCTCATCGGTGGCTTCCGCACTTATTTTATAATCCTTAAAATCTAATGCTGAAGTATTGATTTTTTCCTTTTCCCTCAACTGAATTTTATATTCTGAATCCTCATCCTTCAAAACCTGAAGAAGCGCGGTTTCCCCATCAAACTTTTCATCAAGATTAAGGAAAAACTCACCGGCGTTGTTCACTACAGAAGTTCTAAAAATTTGTTGATTCCCGTTAATTGATAAAGCAACTTGTGGTTTACGATTTGAATTAATAGGCCGAGGTGAAATACTTCCCATTAGCAACTCTCCCCTTAACTCCGGAATAAAATATTCTGAAGTAGATTTATTATCAATTTCATAATTTCTGCCATAGTTAGCGCTGGTAGGCTTTTCAGGAACTTCAAATTCGGCGAGCTTATTGACTGAAACCGAGAAATTTCCTGTAATCTTTTCTGTATTTATAATTTCCAGGTTGATTTTTCCCCTTTTTTCATAGGTAGTTTTCGGTACAGAAAGCGAAAGAAATTCATCGGAATTATTATCTTTTAAATTCCCAGCACTAATTTCCTTATCAGTATCAATAATATCCTGTTCATTCTGGTATGGATTTATGGATAAAAGATCTGCTCTAAAGCTGTTTTTAACACCTCCGTTTTGCATCCATTGGGTATAGGCTACCAACTTATAATGACCCGAATTGACCGAATTTGGAATAAAAAAATCACTCGCTCCTACTCCATTCTCAAGGTAAATTTTATGTTTGAAAACTTCTTCACCGCTCTTATCTATCAATGCTACATAAGCTACTTTACTGAGTTCACTTAATTTATTTTCAGCAGTATTTAACACATAGACCTTATAATAAAACTGAGTTCCGGGCATTAAAAGAGAAGAATTGTAATGCACAAAAACCTTTTCCTGTGGAAGTTCTTTAAAAGATTCCTGCAATTGCATATTGGGCGTTACAGGCTGTGCCCACATCTCACAAAGCGGAAGGAAAACTAAGAGTATTTTAAATAAATTATTCATTTTTAAGTTTTTACTCTTCCCAAAAGTCTGGTTTAACATTTGTACCCCATACATTGCAATCTATACATTCGGTTTCCACAACTTCATAGGTTGGAAATTTGGTTCTAAGCAATTTCACATAACCACTTTGCAACATTGGAATGAGTTTTTCCAATTCTTCAGGCAATACAGGATGTGCAGGGTTACAGTCTTCGCTAAAATATGGCCTGGGATCTTCGCCTACCTCATAAAAATCGTAATAATCGAAAAATATCCTTTTGGTTGACACCGAAGAAACATTAAAATAACCTAAAACCTTTACGTCGGGATTTTCAGAAATAATATTTCCTTCAACAAAACCGGGCTGATTTTGAGAAAATAAATTATCACTTCCTGAAAGGCGTTCCAAGGCGTTATAATAATAATGCGCATCCCTGCTAATACCAATTTGTCTTACCAATAAACTATAGCGTTGCGAGAGTTTTGGATTAGCTGTTTCAACAAATTTAACCAGAAAATTTTCTATATTATTCTCACTTAAATTGCTGGTATTTGCCAGGATATAATTGGTAGAATTTAAGGTATTATAGCAAACCCGTTCTTCCCGGGTTTTAGGAATGACTTTAAATTGTCCGTTTTCATAAATAAGATCGGAGTCGGAACTATAACGCGAAACTATCTTATAGGTTTCTTCATATTCATAACGATAAAATTGAGTCGCGTCATTAGTATTATAATTATCTACCTCAATGGCTATCCCGTTTTCTCCTTTTACTGTGAGTCTCTGTGCTTCTACATTATCTATAGGCGAACTACTCGCTAATTGCGTGGGCTCTGAAGTATAAGAAATTCCATTTTTAGTTTCAATTTGAAGTTGATAATCAGTTGCCGGTTGCGCCTTGAATTGATTTAAAGAATGATATTCTCCATTTTCGGTTTCCCTGAATTCATACTCGTTCCCTACGGCATCCGTAATCCAAACTGAAGCATCACTTTCGGGTGCGGGACCATCTTCGCCAAAAGGAAAAGTTCGGCTTAAATAAACCTTTTGTGTTTCTAAATCATCGGTTATTGTGGCTCTAACCGCAAGAATATTTTCATATTCATCGGTTTCAAATTCTATAGGTTCTACGCAAGACTGAAACAGGCAAAAACCGGTAAAAAGCAGTATTAATATTTGTTGTTTTGAAAACATGTTCCCCAATCTTTTAAATTAAAACCTGAAATTATACGTAATCGTAGGAATTGGTATTGAAAAAATAGAACTCTGATATGCCTGAATATCACCATCATCGGTTACAAAAAATACCGAATACGGATTGTTCCTCCCCAACACGTTATACACTGAAATATTCCAGAAGCTATGCGCAAATTTTTCAATCTTGTGATTCCCCTCAACATTAAAACTAAGATCTAACCTGTAATAATCGGGAATTCTAAATTGGTTCCTATCGCTGTAAACCGGCAATTGACCGGTTCCCGGATTAAATTTACCCACCGGTATGGTAACTGGCCTTCCGGTTTGATAAACAAAGTTAGCTGAAAAACTAAACCTTTTAGTCAATTTATAATTAGCTACAAGGCTAACATCGTGAGGTTTATCAAAATTTGCCGGAAAAAAATCTCCATTATTTACCCTTTGTTCCCTAAACTCGCCATCTAACCTAAGCAAAGACCTGGAATAAGTGTATCCTAGCCAACCATTAAGCCTTCCCTCAGATTTTTTTAGTAGAAACTCTACTCCGTATGCTTTTCCATCACCCTGTAATACTTCGGTTTCAACGTTTTCATTTAAAAATAACTGGGCTCCTACTTTATAATCTAAAATATTGTCTGATTCTTTATAATAGCCTTCAACGCTAAACTCGTACATATTTTCCTTGAAATTCTTATATAATCCCAGAGAATATTGTTTTGCCTGTTGTGGCTTAATATTAAGATCGGTTAGCTTATAAGTATCAGTGGGTGAAATAGTGGTGTTATTGGAAAGTGTATGAATATATTGATAGGTATTATTATAACTTATTTTAGCGGAAAAATCGGGCAAAAAAGCATACCTGGCGGATAGCCTGAACTCTGGCCTGGCATAGGTTTCAATTACTTCACCATTTCCTACTTCCCGTGTACCTGCCATAGTAGATTCGTTCCTCGGTAAGCCCTCTTCGTAGGTATTTTGAGATTTGGGTCCCAAGGCTGCGTACAAGGAATATCTTAATCCTGCACTTATCAGCAACTCATCGTTCACCTTGAAATTATCGGAAATAAAAATTGCACTCTCCAGTCCCTGCTCCCTGTCAATTTGTAAAGGCTCAACTATAGATTCACTACCTAGGGGAGAAATTTCCCCCGGATCTACAAGATAAAGTTTGCTACTTAAACCATATTCAAAATTGTGGGCAGCACTATGCCGGTAAGTCATCTTTATTTTCGCTTCGGTTTCATTAATATTATACCCGGAAGTGAAATTATTATTAAACTCACTTTCATAATCTATATCAAACTGGTAACCGCTATTAGACAGTACCACTTCCATCTCATTGCGCTCGTTAAATTTATGATTAAAATTTGCCGAAAAAATCAGATTACTGTACCTGAACAACGAATCTGAAGTAATACTAAAAACATCGCGGCTGTAATATCCCGTAGTTCTTAAATTAGTCTTTTCATTAAACTTATGATTATATTTCGCGATAAGATCATAAAACGAAGCGCTGCTGTTAGAAAGAGATTCTTCGTCCAGGTTTCTCAAGATCCAATCGGAATAAGTGCTTCTTCCGCCCAGTATCAAGCCAGATTTATCTTTTACAATAGGAATTTCTAAAGCAACATTACTGGTTACGGGACCCACTGAAACTTCGCCAGCGAATTTTTCAGTATTAGCGTCTTTACTTTTAATATCAAATACTGATGATAGCCTACCGCCGTATTCGGCAGGAATATTTCCTTTATAAATATCTACCTCGCCCGTTGTAAAAGGGTTTATCCCGGAGAAAATTCCGAAGAAATGGGCAGGGTTATAAATTACCGCATCATCAAGTAAAATAAGGTTTTGATCGGTTTTTCCACCCCTAACATTATAACCGGCAGCACCTTCCCCTGCGGTTGTTATTCCCGGTAAAGTAGTGGCAACCTTTAAAATATCCCTTTCGCCAAGTACCAGGGGTATATTTTTAATTTGACTTACGTCTATACTTTCTACTCCGGCAATAACGCTCCTCACATTCCGATCGGCTTCAGAGTCTACCAAAACTTCTCCTAACTGCTCAAAACTTTCTTCCAGGCTAAGGTTTAGTTGACCATCATTATAAATCACAATCCGTTTTTTAAGATCCAAATTTCCCAGGGAGATAGTTTCAATAATACTGGCGCCTGCAGGAAGTTCCAGTTCATAATAACCTTCCTCATTGGTAACCGAACCCTGATTTCCATTTGCGGTTACCACCGATAAATTTGAAATAGGTAACCCGGTTTCAGTATGAGTAACAATTCCTGAAAGCATAAATCGATTTCTAGGGTTTGATTTTTCTTCCTTCCCTATGTAAATTGTTTCAATTTCTTCTGCTGCAACAGTTCCTGATTCCCGGTAAAAAACAGGTTTATAATTTCTTTCTTCAGAATCTTCACTCACCGCCCCGGGTTTATCCCTGGCTATAGTATCTGTGTCTTTTTCAGGATAAAAACTAGTGGGCAACTCATCATAAATCACATTATTCCTCGTAATAATTATTTGATCGTTGAGGATAAAGAAATTGAGGTTAGTAGCATTAAAAATTTCAGTAAGTACGGTTTCTAAATCTTCCTTGGTATACGACCCGGAAATTAAATTATCATCTAACCATTCGTCGGAATAAAAAAACTTGTATCCGGTGCGGTCTTCAATGATCATCATAACTTCTTCTACCGGTGAATCTTCAAAACTTAGATCTATTCGTGGGGCTTCCTGGGCCGAAAGCTTTAAAACACTACAGAGAAAGAATAGAAAAATTAGAAATATTCTCATTCGAATTAAGAGTTATTCGATTTATAGGATTCAGAAATCTCGCTAAACAATCGCAGCATAAAGCTATCGGGATCACTTTCTTTTAAAGCCCGATTAGAGCTAAAAAAACTTTCGATCTTCTCCTTATGTTCTGGAAAGACATTTATCCACTCCGATTGAGACTCTAATTGGAAATATTTTTCTGAAATAGCGACGGCATACTGCGCCGGCTCGGGTTCAAATTCAAAATAAGTAAAATCTGAAGTGAGGATTTTCTTTAATTTCTTTCGATGATTTTTTAGCAGTTTCAGAGAAGCAGATTCACTAATTATTTCAAAAAATCCCTGAATTTTGTTATTTTTTTTCGGCGATATACTTATAAAATTTCGCCCACCAATCCTGAACCTATTAATCCTATTTTTAAATAACTGGTAAGTTACATCTCCGTTTTCCTTTTTAACTCTTACAACAAGTAAATCTTCAAAAATATTATATTTTAAGTCGAGATCGTAATAAGTTTCCCCGCTATAAACCACGTCTCCATTCAAAAACCCAGAGGTTTGAAAAAATTTATGTTTATTGTTTATGGTGGCGTGCTGTTCTACATACTCCTTGCCGTATAATAAATTGGTGTTTTCAATATTTACGAGCTCATCAAAATTTTTAAATTCTTCCCTGTATTCCTGCGAAAAAACGCTGAAATTAGTACTAAGTAGTACTATAGAAAATAGAAGTATAAAATATTGCCGCATATAGAGATTGGTTAAGTAAACCGGAAGGGCGGTTTTTAATAAAATACTCAAGGAAAATGCAGCTAAATATAAGATCCTTATTTAATTCTTTATAACTTAAGAATGAATTTAACACATTCAATTAAAAATACTTAAACCTAAGAGGCCAACATCCTAAAAAGTTCTTCGTCTATTTTGGAATTTTCATTGCGGTGAAATTTATTGAGCAAATTAGTAATTAATTCACCTATAGCATCCTGGCGTGCTTCAGATTTGTTCATAAATTGAATTTTTCCCCAGCCTCGAATATCACAAACCATCATTCCTTTTGCATCCCATATTGTTTGTTGCCTGCTATCGTACCTAACCGGAAATTTTAAAGTTTCCAAAGCTAAATTGTTCTTTTCGCTTAAATCCATAACTTGATTTTTTACTTTTATTTTAAGCAAAATTAGATGTAAACATTTTTGGAAAGGTTATTTAAAAATTAAGGCTTTATCCCTGATTTTTAAATGAATGTTAAGCCGAGAAACAAATCTATGGGATTAATACAAGCTTAGTATTTACTTGAACTTGATTTAACCTGAATAGGCCTTATCTGATTTAATTTTGAAGTGTATAATTGGAGTAATAAGGGGGCAATTCTGAAATGAAAGTCAATCCCCCTTTTTTTATACAAAAATTTTAGAAATCAACCTTCTTGAAAATATATTGTTTCTCCTATCCTTGCCGATTCTTTGGCCTTCTCTAAAATTTCTACTACGGTAACATTTAACGGAAGACTGTACAATCCAAAATCATTTATTTCTATGTCTTTATTTACAACGGCCGCCAGGTAAGAAAATGGATCGTTGTGAGGCGACTGCCTTGGATCTAACTTGATGGTTTGTTCTCTTTCACTTTCCACACCACGTATTTTAATGGTGGTAGCATCGCTGGCTATTGCGTAAGCTTGGGTACCATAGACTTCCATATCCTTTCGGGAAAAAGTCCAATCCCATGAAGCCTGGATCACACATTGTGCTTCTTCATATTGAAGAATAATAGTAGCTTCGTCTTCTACTTCTTTATAAATTTCGGGTTTATTTTGATTAGTTACTGCGGTAACTGAAAGTGGCTTTTCACCCTTCATTAGCCAGGTCATTAAATTAGCCCCATAGCAACCAAAATCCATTAAGGCACCGCCTCCATTTTTCTCGGGATCAATAAGTATTTCCAGGAATTCTTTACTCACACCAATTTCCTTAGGGCCCTGATGGCCAGAATTAACCATTACTTTTCTAATATCACCAAGTTCGCCCTTCTCAACTAAATCTTTTATATACTGATTACTTGCATACCAGGAAGTTTCATAATTAGTAAGCACGTGAATTTCATGTTGGTTGGCCAGCTTTTCAATTTCTTTAGCGTCCTGGACAGTTGTTGCAAGTGGCTTTTCCACCATTACGTGAATTTTTCTTGGTGCACAGGCCCTCACAACCTTAATATGTTCTTCGGTAGCCCCAAATGCTGAAACCGCATCAGGTTTTACCTTATCCAGCATTTTTTCAAAATCAGTGTAAAAGAGATTTTTATCCAGGTTATAGTTGTCTGAATATTTTTTAATGAGTTCATTATTGGTTTCATAAATACCAACAATTTCTATATCGTTTTTTCCCTCCCGGTTAAAAATCCAATCTACATGACCATGAGTTAAGCCCGCCACCGCTACCTTTATTTTTTCCTGGGAAAAACTTTGAGTAATAATAAGGCTGAATAGAAATAAAGTACAGGCTTTTTTCATAATATTCGATTACAATTGTTCGGGAAAAATAATAGAATTTTTACTGAACTTTCACATAATCTATAATTATAACAGAAGTGTCAAAATCCCCGGCTCCTATTAATTCCAGGACACTTAATTCATTTTCCTGGTGATTATATTGAAGTAGCTGATTTTTATTGTCCTTGTAAATTAGTTCAGCAAATTCTTTAAATTCTTTGTTGTAAAAGCTCTTTCGGGCAATGTGACGGCCAGAGAACCTTCCTACCTCCGGCAGTGCTTCAAATTCATTATTAGTAAGATTCAATTTATAGGCTTTCATTTCACCCATCAAAGAACTACCTCTAACCGGCATTAAACCAAAAAGAAAATTATCCTTTCCATTGTTGGCGAGGTTTCCCATAAAAAGTTCGGTGTCAGAAATTTCAAGAGGCTCAAGCGTTTTGGTAGACAAATCAATTTCCAGAAGTTCAGCATCTTCCAACTCCCCGGTAGTAGAGCTTAGTGCATACAATTTATTACCAAGCAGACTTGTTGAAAGCGTAATATTATGATCAAAAGAAATCCCCTCATAACTAAGGGCCATAGTTTCAGGATCTATTCTCACTACACGGCTGGTATTATTGTTATTATACTCCATCTCATCTTTTACAATTCCTACCAGATTGCCTTGCGCAGCATCCCAATCTAAACTATTTAAGCCGGCATTTTCACCATATATTTCTACCGGAAAATCAAGTGCAAAAACTTCTACAGATCTGGTTTCCTTATCCATCACCAATACCCGACCGTGAAAGGGATCAAAAAGATGTTCGTAAATAAAGATTTTCTCTGCTGAAGCCGTTACCGTACTGGGAATCATATTTAGATTACCCCGCATTGCTGAAATTGAACCCACAGCCGTAACTTCTCCCGTTTTATTTCCAATTTCATATAAATTCCCGTTAGCACGAAGAGCCAGATAATTGAAAGTGTCTTCAATTTCTGTCTCAGGATTTTCTGAACTTTCAGGATTATTATTATCGGTAGAACAGGAAACAAGCAATAAAATTACCGCAAGAAACTGCAGGAAAGTTTTTTTCATAATTAGATTTTAGAGAGATAAAAATAGATAAAATTTCTATCCCTCTGTAGCAATCTTATTCAGTTTATTTTTCTGAATTTTCTTCTATTTCTTTCTCCCATTCTGAAGCAATTATCTCATCTTTTTTAATAAGATTTCCAGAAGTTGTGATTTTATAATGCTCGTTGTCTGAAACCTCTAAATCCCAGATAATATTTTCTGCTTCCGGAAATTCGCCATTACCATTCATTTGTTCTTCAAACAATCTTTTCACAATATTCCTGTCAGAAAGTCCATCATTCAATAATCTTAGTATTGTAGCTTTATCCATTTTTGCAGAGGCGTCTGGGGAAGTAATGGAGCAATGAATAATAGTAGCGCTAGAACTGGGGAATTTGCCGTTGTAAGCTTTAAAAAGTAGTTGATTAACATGGAATAACCTGGATTGTAATTCCATTTCAGGATATTCTTCACAAACCGTATCTATCAACATATCATTGGAGATTTGCTCAATTTGGCCTTCAGATAATTCCTCGCCCAGCTTGTAATCTAAAACCAATTTTGCCGCTTCCACGGGTTCAAAATCGGAAATAGCCATAAATAGCAATTCCCTTAAAGTTTCAGGATCAGACTCTTCTGCCTCTGGATAATCAAATCTTTTTAGCAATTCTATATAATCTTCTTTCGTCCAATATTCCTTAATTTCATCAAGTGTTTGAACTTTCTCTATGTTTATTTTATATTTCATCTTAAGTATTTAGTCGGTTTTTAAATAAATTACCGCATTGATCATGATAATCATTTTTCACCACTAAATAGATGAATTCACTTTAAATCTTATTTCTTTTTAGAAGCGCTATTTTTTGAAAATATGATGTTGGGTTGCGGTAAAATAATCGCAAAAAACCTGGTTTAAAGAATGACCGTTTCTACTGGCTTTTACGCCTAAAAAAGGATAGATTTCAATAATATTTTTTGAAAGATTTTTTACTGAATTGGAGGCCGAAGAATGAATTTCTTCTGAATAGGAATCTAAAATTTTATTTCCGGCTGCAATCTCATTTTCAATAGTTTTAGAATATGCTGAAATTTCATCTTGAGAAACAGCAGTACATTTTTCTAAGTTTTCCAGAATACTTTTAGAAGTAAAACTGCGTGCTTCTTCCAGGAAATGCTGGGCCATCCCCAAATAATTAACCCAAAGTGTTAAATCGGCAAATACTGAAAAAGGAATTTTAAAAATATCCTGCGGCTGGTAAAATTCATTGTAAATAAAACTAAAGCGTTTAGGAACAAAAACGTTTTTTACTTCAAAAGAATGCGTAACCGAAGCTTTTAAACCCATCGTGTTCCAATCTTCAACAATTTTCACATCATTTTTAGGTGAAATAAACGAGCGTATTTTGGGTGAGCCATCCTCATTTAATAAGGCTTTACCATTTTCGTAAATTTCAGCATTAAGTGTAAAGTGGGTTAAATAATTTGCGCCTGTCGCATAACGCCAGGTTCCGGAAATTTTATAATCATCACCAATTTTTTCAGCTGTTCCAAAAAAGCCACCACTACCTCCTAAAATAGTAGGATTTGGAGTTTTAAAAATCTGTGCTGCAGTTTCAGGTTCCAGGTTTCCTATAAAATAATTAGCGCCACTGCATAGAGTTACCGTCCAACCAAGACTACCGTCAATTCGGGCCAGTTCCTGCAGTTTTAAAAGCCCTTCAGTAAGCGTAAATTCCAGTCCGCCATATTTCTTAGGCACCCAAATATTCCAGAGATTTTCTCCGGAAATCCAGGTTAAAACTTCTTCAGGAAATATATCTGCACCCAAACATAGCTCTCTAAGCACTTGCTGCCTGTTGTCTTTTTTCATTTTTTATAATTTTTCGCCATTTAAAATACCCCGAAGTTCCTACAATAAACAGGAAAATGGTTAAGCCGGCATATATGTATAATTCTTTATAAATAAGTAAAGGAATAGCAATGCTATTGCTGATATTAAGGAAAATCCAGTTCTCCATTTTTCTTTTAGCCATAAGCCACATTCCCGCCCAGGCAAAACCGCTAACCGCTGCATCCCAAAATTGAACATCAGAATCTGTATGGAAGCGAAGCCAATAACTCATTATTGTAAAACAGGTCAATACAATTCCCAGGGCTTTTAAATGTTCAGATTTAGTGGAATAAGAAATGGGGGTTTCTTCTTCTTTTTTTCCGTATCTCCAGTAAAACCAACCATAAATACTCATTACGAGATAGTAAAGGTTTAGAATTATATCGGCATAAAGTTTAGACCGGTACATTACAAACAGACTAATAAGAATGGAGACAATCCCGAATAAGTAATTATGAATATTGTTTTTTCGTGCCAGTAACACCTGCACCACTCCAAAAGTGGTTCCCAGGGCTTGTAGCCAGGTAAGTTGTGTAAAGAAATCCTCTATCATTGTTCTAAATTATCAATGAAATGAGGTGATGAAATAGCTAAAAATTGCAGTAATGCAACCTATGCTTAGAAAATCCCTACGCCGGCATTATCCGGATCAGGTTTGGAGTCAATAACCTCGGGGCAAGCCCCAAAAGGCATTTTTGGAAATATATCTTATTCGAGAAAAAACATTTTAAATGTTTTAATCTCGATTATCGAGTAAAACTCCTGGGTATCATCTCAGCCTACTTTATAGCAAGCACCCCATTTCAATAAAGTAGCCTCACCAGGAATCGAACCTGGATCTAAAGTTTAGGAAACTCTTATTCTATCCGTTGAACTATGAGGCCTTGTAAGCGGGACAAAAATAATAATGTTTTCAGAAATTCATCATATTATAATTTAAAACTTCAGCTGGTTACTTTGCTTTTATTAATTTTAATCAAACTTATATTTTAAACCCAATCTTTATGAAAGCTATTATTTTAAGCATGGTTACAGGGCTCATTTTTTTAAGTACAAATTGTGACAGGCAAAATTCTGAAGAACATATGCAACTTACAGGAACTATAGAAAGCCAGGGTATAACTTCCTACCAATATGGCACTCATACTTTAAATACTGAAGATGAATTTTATGCACTTAAGAGTGACAAAGTAAGTTTGGATGAATATATAGGGAAAGAAGTTACAATTTCAGGATCAAAAATTGAAGGTTACCCCGTAGATGGAGGGCCAGATTATATTCTCGTTACCCAGGTGAAAGAATAGTAAAGACCTGTTTTTTCCAGGCGGAATGTTATATTTGCGGAAAAAGCAAAAATGAAAAAATCACTCCTTTCCGCAGTTCTTTTTAGTTTATTCATTTCTTTTTCTGTCAATGCCCAAGTTGATGAAGAAAAAACCGGCGCCTGGTATATGTATTTTTGGAATACAAATTTTGGTGAAAGTGAATGGGGCCTTCAGGGAGATATTCAATATAGAAACTGGGATCTTGGCGGTGATTTAGAACAATTGCTTATTCGTGGCGGACTCACCTATTCTCCAAAAAATGCCGATATAAAATTCACCCTGGGATATGGAAATATTACCTCCGGTGAGTTTGGTGAGGCTAACGAAACTTCGGGCGAAAACAGGATTTACCAGGAAGCTTTACTTCCGCATAAGTTAAGCAATAGATTTTACCTCACGCACCGCTTTAGATACGAACAGCGTTGGGTAGAAAATCAGGATTTTAGAACGCGTTACCGCTATAATTTGTTTTTAAATGTGCCTTTAAATCAGCCAAACCTTAATAAAAATGCTGTTTATCTTGCCTTATATAACGAGATCTTCATTAATGGCGAACGCGAAATTGGTGATGGTAGAAGTGTTGAATTATTTGACCGTAACCGGTTCTATTCTGCCCTGGGTTATGCCCTAAAAGACAATCTCAAACTCCAGGCCGGGTATATGACACAAATTACTAATACGGTTAGCAAAGGACAAATTCAGCTTAGCCTGCATCATACTTTTTAAGCTATTCAGCAGAGTTTCGTTATCTTAGCTTCTAATCAGAAACCTGAATTATGAAGCAATTTTTACTTTTTTTCGCTTTAATATTTATTTCAACCTTAAATACCAAAGCCCAAACTTCTGAAATTAGCGGAGACGCTTTCGCGCACACGTATTCTATTGTGGCTCGCGATGCAAAAACCGGGGAAATGGCCGTGGGCGTTCAAAGTCACTGGTTTTCGGTGGGTCCATTGGTAGCCTGGGGGAAATCTGGGGTTGGAGTGGTTGCTACTCAATCTTTTGTAAATCCCGCATTTGGTCCCCAGGGGCTCAAACTTTTAGATGAAGGTTATACGCCTGAAGAAGCCGTAGAAAGTCTTATAAATAATGATGAAGGTCGCGATTTTAGACAGCTTGCCATTTTAGGAAAATCTGGCGCTAATGCTGCATATACCGGGGAAAAATGTGTAGCTGAAGCCGAACATCTTAATGGAGATAATTTTTCGGTCCAGGCTAATATGATGCTGAATGATAAAGTTGTTCCCGCAATGGCAGAAGCTTTCGTTGAAAATGCAAACTTACCTTTGGCTGAAAGAGTTGTTGCGGTTTTAAAAGCCGCCCAGCATGCTGGCGGAGACATACGCGGAAAACAATCGGCGGCCTTATTTGTGGTGGGGCCAGATAAGGTGGACGAAGTTTGGAAAGACAAAAAAATAGATCTTAGGGTAGACGATCACGAAAATCCTATTGAAGAATTAGAACGTTTGCTTAAAACCGCAAGAGCCTACGAATTTATGAACCGCGGCGATCTTGCCATGGAAGAAGGAAATGTAGAAAAAGCTTTAGAAGAATACGGCACCGCAGAAAGTATGTTTCCCAACAACCTGGAAATGCGTTTTTGGAAAGCGGTGGCTCTTGCTAACAGCGATCGTTTACAAGAAGCGAAACAAATTTTTGATAGGATTTTTGATGAAGACGAAAACTGGAGAATAATGCTAAAGCGTTTGCCCAAAGCCGGCCTAATAAACGTTAGCAAAGAGGAAATGAAGATGCTTACTAAGTAATCTTCACAGATTTAGTATCTTTATAACTTAAAATAATGCTGTTATGAAAATTACTTTTAATAAAGTTATGCTTGGACTTGCGGTTGTATCACTTACCGCATTTACTTCTTGTAAAGACGCAGAAGAAAAAACTGCTGAAGAAACCCAAACTGCTCCAAATACCCAAATGAGTGGAAACACATCTGGAAATGCAGAAACCCCAGATGTAAACCCCCCTCATGGTGAACCCGGGCACCGCTGTGATATGCCGGTTGGCGCTTCTTTAAGCGGAGCAAGTAACAACACCAATGCAGGTTCAGGATCTGAAATGACTACTTCACCAATTAGGTTGAAGGATTCAAAACCTTCTAAAAACCCTCCACACGGTGAGCCCTATCACGATTGCTCCATTCCTGTAGGAGCTGATCTTCAAAGTTAATTTTGAGGTTTTATAAATTCTGAAATAAAAAAATAAAACGTCATTACGAACGGAGTGAAGTAATCTGCTATTAATATACAGACTGCTCGTCTTTCGTAATGACGTTTTTAAATTCGTCATCCTGAACTTTTTTCAGGATTTAAAACAAGTTAGAAGCTGAAACAAGTTCAGTTTGACGAAAAGAGAAAAAATCAAACAAGCTTTTTAATAGTTAGCCCTTAATCCAATCCTCCTTTTCGCTCTCCATCTCTTGGCTCAGGCCAGGTCATTTGCTCACCCGATCTTCTGTTTATTGGCAATACTGCTTTTTCCCTGGAGGTAGTTTCTGGATCTTCACTCGCCATATAGGTCATAATAGCGGTTAAGATCACGTTGCTTCTCACATCATCAAAAACAATTTTATCATAAGTATCTAAGTTGGTATGCCAGGTATAATCCCAGTAAGACCAGTTTAAGGAGTTTAGCATAAATGCAGGCGCACCGGCTGCTACAAAAGAAGCGTGATCTGTTCCTCCGCTGGATGGAGTTCCCGGGAATGAAGTTTCAATTTCTCCCTTAATTTCCTGCGGAACCGGCTCCAGCCATCTTCCTATATAATCGTAGGCGTGTAGAAAACCCTGTCCGTTAATATTCTTAACCCTTCCAGTTCCATTATCCTGGTTGAATAAGGCTTGTACATTAGCTACAATCTCCGGATTATCTTTTACAAAAGCTCGAGAACCATTAAGTCCCTGTTCTTCACTTCCCCAATGTCCCGCAATAATTGTTCGCTTCGGGTTTGGATAAAGTTTTTTAAGAATTCTCATTGTTTCCATCATTACAATAGTTCCCGTACCGTTATCTGTAGCACCGGTTCCACCATCCCAGGAATCAAAATGTGCTGAAAGAACAACATATTCTTCAGGTTTTTCGCTGCCTTCAATTCTTGCAATAGTATTAAACGTAGGTACTTCTCCAAGATCTTTAGATTGAGCAACCACTTTTATTTTGGGAGTATTATTATTTTCAGCTAAACGATAAAGCAAGCCGTAATCTTCTAGGTTAAGGTCTAAAGTTGGAATTTTATTGGTATAAGCTCCAAATACTTTATTTGCTCCAAACCCGTGAGACCAGTTAGAAGTTATAATTCCGGCAGCTCCTGCGTTTTCAAGTGCTTTAGGTAATTCTCTGTAACCATACCCGGTTTTGCTAATTCGGTCTCTCCAAATTGAATCGGCTTCTTTTATACTTCCCTGCATTTTTTTCCATGACTTTTCAGTAGCCCATTCTTCCCAGTTGTATGGAGGTCTACCGGTAGGTTCATTAACCGAGATCATCACAAATTTTCCTTTAACCGAAGAAAGCATATTGGCAAATGCAGTAGAATCTGAAGCTTCTGGCAATAGCACAACCTCAGCGGTTACCCCTTTTTTTCCGGTTGAAGGGCTCCAGGCAAGTTGCCTACCTTGCAGCGTTCTTAATCTTGGCTCTACAAGGTCAATATGGGTAATGCCACGCTCCCAGCCACGCCAGGTGCCATATTCTTCGTTTTCAGCTGAAATTCCCCAGCTATCATATTTTTTTACTGCCCAGTCGTGAGCATTTTTCATCTGTGGTGTCCCTACTAAACGTGGTCCTACCACATCCACAAGCTCGTGGGCAAGTTCTTCTAATTTTGAATTTTCATTGGCCTCGGTTACAATTTTGTTAACCATCTCTTCCTGTGCCTGTACCTGCAATGCCCCGGCTACAAGGAATAAACTAAAAAGTGTGCGGAAATTTTTCTTCATCCTGAATTATTAAATTTAAATTTTAAGCGTAAATATATTAATTAAATCCGGGTGGGCATTTCCTACAGATTCTTTACAGATATTATCTATTTAACTATATTGGCAGTGTTTTTAAAAAATAAACCCACAACTCCTTAAATCAATGAAAAAAACGCTACAAAACCCCTTCAATTTTAAATTTCAGTTTCTCTTTTTAATATTTTTAGGTTTAAGTTTTTCCGGAATTTCCCAAACTAGCGAACTTTCTGTAGAAAAAATTATGCAAGATCCTAATTGGATGGGTACTTTCCCGTCAAACGTAAAATGGAGTGCCGATAGCGAAACCATCTATTTTGATTATAATCCTGAGAAAAATGTAAAGGATTCGCTTTATAAAATAGAGTTGAACAATACTTCTAAAATCAGTAAAGTGAGTTTGGAAGAAGAGCGAGGAATAATTCCATCCTACGGCGATTTCAATAAAAACCGGAGTAAAAAGATTTTCAGCAAGGATGGTAACCTCGTTATTTACGATGTAAAATCTAGCGAAACTACTCAATTATTAGACCTATCGGAAGCTATTAGCAATGCTGAATTCCTCGCAGACGAAAATAAAATTAGCTTCAACTCCGGTAACAATGCTTTTATATACGATAGAAAAGCGGGAAGTATTAAACAACTAACCAATATCACTGATGGTAAAGCTGAAGAGGAAAAAGAAGATAAAACTTCAGAAAAAGATGCCTGGGTACGGGATGAAAACCTGGAACTCCTGGAAGTTGTAAATCAGCGTAAAACTGAAAAAGAAAGTAGGGAAACCTACCGTGAAGCTACGGCTGAAAAAGAGGACTATACCTTTTACTTAGAAGATCGCGATCTTAGTAATTTACAGGTTTCACCAAATGCGAAATTTGCAACTTTCAAACTTATTACCCGGGAGCGAAATGGAAGCACCGATGTACCAAATTATGTAGATGAATCTGGCTATACCGCTAACCTACCTGCCAGAAGTAAAGTTGGTGAAGATAAAACCAGTATTGAACTGGCGATTTACAATTTTGAAAAGGATACTGTTTATACTTTAAAAACTGATAATTTACCAGGAATTACCGATTTGCCTGATTACGTAGAAGATTATCCCGATAAGGAATGGGAAGAAACCCACAGGGAGGTAGCACCCACAACGGTTTATTTTTCAGAAAATGGGGAACACGCGGTGGTCAATATACGTTCTAAAGACAATAAAGACCGGTGGATCGCTAAAATTGACCTGGAAACCGGCGAGCTAAACACTTTAGACCGCCAAAGAGATGAAGCCTGGATTGCCGGGCCGGGAATTGGCTACGCTTACTACGGCGGTGAAGAAATGGGTTGGTTACCCGACAATAAACATATCTATTTTCAAAGTGAAGAAACCGGGTATTCGCATTTGTATTTATTAGACGTGAATACCGGAAATAAAATAGCACTAACCGAAGGTGATTTTGAAGTTTTTGATCCTGAACTTTCAAACAATAAAAAACATTGGTTTTTAACAACCTCTGAAGTTGGACCCGGAGAACGTCACTTTTATAAAATGCCGGTGATGGGTGGTAAAATGGAAAAACTTACCCAAATGGAAGGGAATAACAATGTCTTCCTTTCTCCCGATGAAAAAAACATGGCCATTTTGCATTCCTACAGTAACAAGCCGTGGGAATTATATTTAAAGAAAACGAAAGCAAATGCTGAAGTCAAACAACTAACCGAAGGACAATCTGAAGCATTTAGCAGCTACGACTGGAGAGAACCCGAATTAATAGAATTTGAAGCCGAAGATGGCGCTATGGTTCCCGCCAGGTTATACAAACCCGAAGCAAATGTAAAGAATGACGCTGCGGTAGTCTTTGTGCACGGTGCAGGTTACCTGCAAAACGCTCACAAATGGTGGAGCAGTTATTTTAGAGAATATATGTTCCATAATTTATTAACCGATCTTGGTTACACCGTAATAGATATTGATTACCGCGGAAGTGCTGGTTATGGTCGTGACTGGCGTACAGGGATTTATCGCCACATGGGAGGAAAAGACCTTTCTGACCAGGTTGACGGGGTGGAATATTTAGTTGAAAATCATGGGATAAATCCTGAAAAAGTCGGGATTTATGGCGGAAGTTATGGCGGTTTTATCACGTTAATGGGAATGTTTACCGAACCTGAAACTTTTAAAGCCGGCGCTGCATTAAGATCGGTAACCGATTGGGCGCATTATAATCACGGCTATACTTCTAATATTTTAAATGAACCTGCGGCAGACCCAATCGCTTATAGAAGATCTTCACCCATTTATTTTGCTGAAGGTCTGGAAGGAGATTTATTGATCGCCCACGGAATGGTAGATGTAAATGTGCATTTTCAGGATGTGGTTAGGCTTTCACAACGTTTAATTGAATTAGGCAAGGAAGACTGGGAAATGGCAATTTATCCCGTAGAAGATCACGGTTTTGTTGAACCCAGCAGTTGGACCGATGAGTACCGTAGAATCCTTGAATTGTTCAATGAAAGCCTTTTAGACTAATGGATATTGAATTTGTAAGAAGTCAGTTTCCAGCTCTGGAAAAGGAATTTACTTTTATGGATAACGCTGGTGGCTCTCAAACCTTAAAAAAGGTTGCCGAGCGCATTAGCGGGTATTTACTCCATCATAACGTACAACTAGGAGCTTCCTATAAAGTTTCCCGGGAAGCTGGAGAAAAACTGAATTACGCCACTAAGCAAGTCAGCAGGTTTATAAATGCCGGCAAACCAGAAGAAGTGGTCATAGGGCCTTCTTCTTCTATGCTATTACGAATTTTAAGTATTTGTATTAGCAAACAATGGCAGGAAGGAGACGAGGTGATTGTTACCAATACAGATCACGAAGCCAATGTTTCTCCCTGGACAGATTTAAAGGAAAAAGGCATTAATATAAAGGTTTGGAAAGCCAATCCCGACAGTCTTGAACTGGAAATAAGCGATCTAAAAAAATTACTGAACAAGCGCACCAAACTGGTTGCCGTTACCCACGCTTCAAATATTTTAGGAAGTATAAATCCTATTAAAGAAATTGCAAAAACGGTACATAAAGCAGGAGCACTTATTTGTGTAGATGGAGTTGCCTATGCACCCCACCGACGGGTAGATGTTAGAAAATTGGATGTAGATTTTTATGTTTTTAGCTGGTATAAAACCTATGGGCCGCATTTAGCGGTGATGTATGGCAGGTATAATCAATTATACCAAATGGAAGGATTTAACCATTATTTTTTCACTAAAAAAGATGTGCCATATAAATTTCAGCCCGGAAATTTTAATTTTGAATTAACCTATAGTTTACTCGGAATTATCGAATATTTTGATCAATTATTTAAGCACGAATTTCCGAAGGAAAAGAAAACCGATTTTCAGGAAAAATTGGATAAAATTTTTGAGCTGATTGGCAGGCACGAAGAGCGAATAAGCAAACCTTTGATTTCTTATTTAAATGAACATCCAAAAATTAAAATAATTGGCCAGAATACTGCAGAAAGGGAAAAAAGAGTGCCTACCATTTCTTTTGTACATAATGAGCTCACGAGTGATCAAATAGTTGAAAAGGTTGATGATTTTAGAATAGGTATTAGATTTGGAGATTTTTATGCCAAAAAACTTATTGAAGATGCTGGTTTAAAAGAGAAAAATGGCGTGGTTAGAGTAAGTTTAGTGCATTACAACACCCTGGATGAAGTACAACGATTAATATGGACTTTAAAAAAGGTGATTTAGTAAATTTAGTATAATAAAGTTTCGTCATTGCGTAGCAATCTGTCCATTTCTGTTACTCAGGTTTGAGATTATTTCTCCCGATAAAAACGGGATCGCAATGACGATTCTAATTGAATTTTAAATTCTCTCTAAAAAAACAAGCTACCCTAAAGCTTGTTTCAGGTCGTTTATCAGGTCTTCTTCATCTTCAATTCCCACGCTTAATCTAATTAAGGAATCTACAACCCCGGTTTTTGCTCGTTCTTCTTTTGGGATAGAAGCGTGAGTCATAGTGGCGGGGTGGCCGGCTAAAGATTCTACCCCGCCAAGCGATTCGGCCAGGGTGAAAATTTTTAGCTTTTCAACAAGCTTTGTTGCACTTTCTAGAGTATTTTCTTTTGTGCTAAAAGAGATCATTCCGCCAAAACCTTTCATTTGCCTCTTTGCAATATCGTGGTTTGGGTGATCTTCAAATCCGGGCCAGTAAACATTTCCTACTTTTGGGTGTGATCTCAGGAATTTTGCAACGGCATCTCCATTCTCACAGTGACGCTGCATTCTAAGGTGCAGAGTTTTAATTCCACGTAAAACCAGGAAACTGTCTTGCGGACCGCAAATTGCACCGCTGGCTTTCTGAATAAAATATAGTTTTTCAGCTAATTTTTCATCTTTTACAACTAATCCACCCAAAACTACATCACTATGGCCGCCTAAATATTTTGTTGCGCTGTGCATCACAATATCTGCCCCAAGATCTAAAGGTTGTTGTAGATAAGGCGTAGCAAAAGTATTGTCTACCGCAAGCAGTAGATTATGGGCTTTTGCGATTTTAGAAACCGCTTCTATATCAATAATATTCATCATTGGGTTGGTCGGTGTTTCAACCCACAGTAATTTGGTGTTTTCATTTATATATTTTTCAATATTACCGGCTTCATTCATTCCAATAAAATGAAATTTAATCCCCATATTTTCAAAAATGGAGGTAAACAACCTATAAGAACCACCATAAAGATCGTTGGTAGAGATTATTTCGTCACCGGGTTTAAAAAGTTTCATCACCGCATCTATCGCCGCAAGTCCGGAACCAAAACCAAGTCCAAATTTCCCATTTTCTAAACTAGCCAGGGATTTTTCTAAAGCCGAACGGGTTGGATTTCCGCTTCGTGAGTATTCAAAACCTTTATGGCCACCGGGTGTACTTTGTGAATATGTAGTTGTTTGGTATATAGGCGGCATTACAGAGCCGTATGCGGGATCTATATTTTCCTGCCCTCCATGTATGGTTTTAGTATTAAATTTCATAATTCTTGCGTTTACAGCAAATGTAGCGCGCTCATTGTCTTTAAACAAAATAGGTTTATCTTTATTCGCGTATTTAACAGCCTTTTCTATGTCTCAAAAAATCCTTTCCCTCCTGGTTATTTTCCTAATATTCACTTCCTGTCGGGACGAAAAATCTGACGCCGGCGTAAAACAGGTGAAGGGCGATACCGAAGCGCTTAGTTTCTACGAAGAAAGCTTTTTACCAAAAGATTTTGAAGCCTGTAAAACCGAAACATGCCCTAAAATACGAGTCAATTATTTAAAATTTAGAGAAGATAGGGAGGCTGCCAAAGAAATGAATAGTTACAACCAGGAGAACCTTATTAAAATTTTTAATAATACTGAAGTAGCTTCTGAAGCTGAAAATGTAAAGGCCGTGGTTAATGAATTTATCCAGGATTTTCAGAATTTTAAAAGGGATTTCCCCGAATCTCAAGCCGAATATGAAGTTGAAATCTCTCAATCGGTATTAAGCCAGACGAAGAAATTACTGGTTTTGGAAACCAATTTCTACCTTTTCACCGGTGGTGCGCACGGTTACGGTGCCACGAGTTATGCTAATTACGATATTACTTCAGGCGAATTACTTTATAAAAACGATTTATTTTCAGATTTGGAAGCTTTTACGAATTTTGCTGAAAAAGAATTCAGAAAGAAATATGAGATTCCTGAAGGAGAAAATATAAATTCCAACGGATTTTTCTTTGAAAAGGATAGTTTTGCACTTCCGGAAAATATTGCCGTAACCAAAAACCGGGTTATCCTGATTTATAATCGGTACGAAGCTGCCAGTTATGCCGAAGGGGAATTAAAACTTTCTTTTCCGAAGAATAAAGTAAGCGAATGGCTTAACTACTAATTAAAATTAGCTATGAAAAAAGTATATCATCTCTCTACCTGCAACACCTGCCAAAAGATTTTAAAAGAACTGGAATTGCCAGGTTCTTTTGAGCTTCAGGATATAAAAGAAGAAGAAATTACTGAAAAACAACTGGAAGAAATGAAAGCGCTCGCCGGTAGTTACGAAGCTTTATTTAGCCGCAGGGCAAGACTTTATCGCGAAAGAGAGCTTAAGGAAAAGGAACTTTCTGAAACCGATTATAAAGAACTAATTTTAGATCATTATACTTTCCTGAAAAGACCGGTAATTATTAATAATGAGGAAATTTTTATAGGAAATTCTAAGAAAACCGTCGCGGCGGCCAAAGCAGCGGTTCATGGATAACAAACGTATTCTAGCCATCTTTGCGGCCATTGGCGCAAGTGCGATCTACGGACTTAACCATACGATTGCTAAAGGCGTAATGCCTACTTATATTGAACCCTTCGGATTTATTTTTTTACGGGTTTTCGGCGCTGCTGTTCTATTTTGGGTAATTAGTTTCCTGGGGCCAAAAGAAAAAATTGCAACTTCAGACTGGCCAAGAATTTTAGGTTGTGCCGTTTTTGGAATGGTAATTAATATGCTATTCTTCTTTAAAGGATTAAGCCTTTCAACACCTATAAATAGTTCGGTTATTGTCACGCTTTCGCCGGTTATGGTGTTAATCCTGGCTTCAATTCTCATCAGGGAACGCATTACCTTATTAAAAACCCTGGGAATAATCGTTGGTTTGGCCGGTGCCCTGGTTTTGGTTCTTTTTAGCGCTGAAAGTGCCGGAAATGCACCTAACATTCCTATGGGGAACGTACTATTTATTGTAAACGCTTTTAGCTACGGACTTTATTTAATTCTGGTAAAACCCCTAACCGCAAAATATCACGCGTTTACCTTAATGAAATGGCTATTTTTAATTGGGGTAATCATCAATTTCCCTATAACCATTGGTGAATTTACCGATGTAAATTGGACAAGTTTACCTTTTGATGCGATTTGGAAAATGGCTTTTGTAGTAGCAGGAACCACCTTTTCTACCTATTTGCTGAATATTTATGCACTAAAACAACTTTCGGCTTCAACCATAAGCGTGTTTATCTATATGCAACCGCTTATTGCAATTACCTATGCAATTTTAACCGGCGCAGATGAGCTGAATATGGTAAAAGTAGTGGCAGCAATTCTGGTTTTTGTAGGAGTGTATATGGTTACCAAGAAGAAAACCGAAATAAGAGCTTAGGTTTTAATCTGCCAGTTTTTCCGCAAGTTTTTTTAAGTAATTCTTATTTTTCTTAACGGAAGAAAGGGAAGCGGTATAAGTATTTACCTTACCTACGTCTGGAAAACTCAATTTCCCTTTGGCCATAGAATTTGCAAGTAATATTTGTAAATAATTATAAATGAGTATAATTTGCTGAAGTATATCGGTTCTTTTTGTTGTAAAACCCAGTTTTTCAGCTGTTCTTTTATTTAAAATATAGCTGGTACCTTCCAGAGTGATTTCAGCGGCTTCCTTTTCGGTATAAGATTCAGTAAGATTCACCAGTCCTAAAATATACTGCCTTAAAATATATCTTATGCGTTGCTTCGCTTTCCAGTTTCTATCAATCACGTAGTAATAATCAAATAAAGTCCCGCCGTGAATAATAATTCTACCATTTTTCTCTTTTTCAGTAATAAAAAGTGGAGAATGATAAATCAATTTTCCCTGCTTCTTTCCCTGGGGTGTATCTATAAACGGCGCCAAAACCGATAGGATTAGCGGAGCTACAAATAATGGCAAATAATACCATTCCAGCATTAGTGCAATAATTACAAATCCAAGAAATATCAAAAAAGCAAGCCCGGAAAATCTAAGGATTTCCCGGGTTTGTTCTTTTTGTGGTTTTATATAAAATTGATGTTTTTCGATGCGGGAATTTAAGCAATTTCGCTGAAGAAGGGTTTAAAAACCTAACTTTTCCGGATCTAAATGTTGAGGCCGTTTTCCAAATCTCCTGGTATCTTCTTTAGTTAAAATTTTAAAATCATCGGTGTGGCTTAAACTGTCTAAATTATCTCGCAGGGCTTTAGGCAATTTGGTAAGTTTTCTTTCCTTTAAATCTATCCACGCACCCATCATTTCACAGCTGGCAAAATTTCGACCTTTTTCATCATAAAAATTATGTAGGAATTCAAAGTACATGCCATCTTCAGCAAGGCCTTTTAACTGTAAAGTCACTTTTATGGGTTTTCCCGCAAAAACTTCTTTAAAATAATAAATGTGCTCGTAAAAAACCACCGGACCAATATTATTCTTCGCCAAATCCTTTTGTCCAAACCCGTTTTCCATTAAAAAAGCCATCCGGGTGTGGCTCATAAAATTCACATAAGCCGTATTGGCCAAATGCCTGTTTGCATCTATATCACTCCAGCGTATTTCAAATTCTTTGGTGTACATTCTCTCTATTTTTTTAATAAAATTAAGCATAAATATTATGCACGCATAATTATTTTAAAAATTTACATCCTTACCTTAGCGCCATATGCCTATAATAAACACTAAATATAAATCTCCTGGTATTTTTAAAAATGCCCATGTTTCAAGTATTTATGCCGCTACTTTACGAAAAGTAAGTTTTAGTTTTGGCAGAAAAGATCGCATTGAATTAAGCGATGGAGATTTCCTGGATTTGGAGCGTAGTTTTTATTCTGCTGAAAATGATAAAATAATCATTTTATTACACGGCCTCGCCGGACACGCCAATCGCCCTTATATGTTGGGAATGGCAAAGTATTTTCAGGAAAACGGCTGGGATATAGCTTCCATGAATTTTAGAAGTTGTAGTGGAGAAATAAACCGACTATACCGCAGCTACCACGCGGGTGCTACTGAAGACCTTGAAGCGGTGATAAATCATCTTCAGCAAGAACAAAAGTATAAAGAAATCGGCCTGGTGGGGTTTAGTTTGGGTGGCAATTTAATGTTGAAATATTTGGGAGAACGAAATGAGATTCCTTCAGAAATTAAATCAGCAGTCGCGATTTCTACCCCTTGTGATTTAGGTGCTTCCCTGGAAGAACTTAATAAAACGCATAATTTTTTATATTCAAAACGCTTTA
Source organism: Salegentibacter agarivorans (assembly GCF_900113135.1). Taxonomy (GTDB): domain Bacteria; phylum Bacteroidota; class Bacteroidia; order Flavobacteriales; family Flavobacteriaceae; genus Salegentibacter; species Salegentibacter agarivorans. The sequence continues at coordinate 89,468 of NZ_FOOH01000012.1, forward strand.
TTAAAAATCTAAAAAAAGAACTCCAGCTTAGGCAAATCCATTTTCCTTCGGAAATTAGTAAAGAAGAGATCACACAATGTAATTCACTACTCGCCATAGATGAACTTTATACCAGTAGAGCGCACGGCTTTAAAGATGCTTCAGATTATTATAAAAAATGCAGCTGTATAGGTTTTCTACCTTATATTAAAGTTCCCACACTTTTGCTTAATGCACAAAATGATACTTTTCTTTCGCCAAATTCCTATCCCATAGAAGTGGCAAAAAATTCTGAATTTCTTCATTTAGAAATTCCAAAACACGGGGGACACGTAGGGTTTTTTCAGCATAAAAAAATATATTATCACGAACAGCGGGCCTTAGAATTTATAACTTCAAGCAAGTCAATAATTTCAGAATCTTCAAAATAGGCTTTGGCCGGCTTTGCGCTGCTACAGAATTGATTATCTTTGCGCAAGCTTAAAAATCACGCATGATTCAGTCAATGACAGGTTTTGGGAAAAGCATAACGCAACTCCCATCAAAAAAAGTAACCGTTGAAATCAAGTCGCTAAACAGCAAAAACCTTGACGTAAACGCCCGAATCCCTTCGCAATACCGCGAAAAAGAACTTCAACTAAGAAATACAATTTCTAAATCGCTTACCCGCGGAAAAGTGGATTTTTCCCTTTTTGTAGAGGTAACCGGCGAGGAAACTACCGCTTCTGTAAACCGGGGAGTAGTGAGAAACTATATGCAACAATTAAAAAGTATTGTTGATGGCGATGAAACCGAATTGCTAAAAATGGCAGTAAGAATGCCTGATGCAGTGACTACCGAGCGCGAAGAAATTGATGAATCTGAATTTAAAGCAATTGAAGCCGCGGTGATTGAAGCCCTGGAAGAAATCAACCAATTTAGAACAGATGAAGGGGAAGCTTTAGAGAAAGACCTTAAACTTCGTGTAAATAACATTGAAGCATTACTGCAGGAAGTTCTAAGAATTGACCCAGAAAGGGTTGAGGCGGTAAAGGAACGTCTTAGAAAAGGAGTGGCAGATCTTAAAGAGAATGTAGACGAAAACCGTTTTGAACAGGAATTGGTGTACTACATTGAAAAATTCGACATTACCGAAGAAAAAGTGAGGCTGGAAAACCATCTTGCCTATTTTAACGAAAGCATAAATTCACAGGATTCAAACGGGAGAAAACTCGGTTTTATTTCTCAGGAAATGGGCCGGGAGATCAATACAATAGGTAGTAAATCTAACTATGCCCCAATGCAACAGTTGGTGGTGCAAATGAAAGATGAGCTGGAAAAAATTAAAGAACAACTTTTAAACGTACTCTAAATGAGCGATGGTAAACTTATCGTATTCTCGGCGCCTTCAGGATCGGGAAAAACCACGATAGTCCAACATTTATTAAAGCACAAAGAATTGGACCTGGAGTTTTCTATCTCTGCCACATCTCGTGAGCCAAGAGGTGAAGAAAAAGACGGGCAGCATTATTATTTCCTTTCTTTAGAGGACTTTAAAAGGAAGATAAAAAACGACGAATTCCTGGAATGGGAAGAAGTTTACCGCGATAATTTCTACGGAACTTTAAAAAGCGAAGTAGAACGCATCTGGTCTCACGGAAAAAACGTGATTTTTGATATTGATGTTGTAGGCGGACTGGATATTAAAAATATCTATCCGGATAAAACCCTGGCGGTTTTTGTAAAACCACCAAGTATTGAAGAATTAAAGATTCGGTTGAAAAAGCGAAAAACGGAAAGTGACGATAAAATAAATATGCGAGTAGCAAAAGCTTCCATTGAGCTGGCAACCGCACCACAATTCGATTTTATTATTGAAAATCATCATTTAGATACCGCACTTCAGGAAGCTTACGATCTTGTGGCAACTTATGTAGGCGTAAAAAATTCGGCTAAAAATGAATAGGAAAGTCGGTTTGTTTTTTGGGACTTTCAATCCAGTTCATATCGGACACCTTATTATTGCCAATCATATGGCTGAATTTTCAGATTTAGATGAAGTTTGGCTGGTGGTTACTCCTCATAATCCGCATAAAAAGAAAAGTACTTTACTTGAAAATCATCACCGGCTGGAGATGGTATACAAAGCCTGCGAAGGTTTTGAACATTTAAAACCTTCTAATATAGAGTTTGGTTTACCGCAACCCAACTATACAAGTACTACGCTGGCACATCTTCAGGAAAAATATCCTACAAACGAATTTTGCCCGATTATGGGGGAGGATAACCTGAAAACCTTCCACAAGTGGAAGAATTACGAGGTGATTTTGGAAAATCATCAAATATATGTTTACCCAAGAATTTCAGGCAGAAAGGTGGAAAATGAGTTTAAAGATCATCCAAAAATAACCCGCGTAATGGCTCCCGTGATAGAAATTTCTTCAACTTTTATTAGAAAAGCGGTAAAGGAAGGAAAGTTTATAAAGCCCATGTTGCCTGATGCGGTTTGGGATTATATTAAACTGATGAATTTTTATAAGTAGTCGAAATTAAAAAAAAACAAAAGACTGTTTAAAAATCTTATGTTAGCTGTTCTGGTTAGCTGATTGAACCTACTTTTTTCATTGTGGAACTACAAGCTATAGGACGTCGTCTGCCCTCAATGTAACAACCTCAAAAACTTTAAACAGTCTTTAATCTTTATTTCTTATCCAGGCGCGGAATTCGTAAAACCTGCCCCGGAAATATTTTATCGGGATCTTTAAGCATTGGTTTATTGGCTTCAAAAATCACCGTATATTTATTTGCATTCCCATAATGCTCTTTGGCTATTTTGCTTAAATTCTCACCTCTTTCAACCGTATGAAAACCAGATTCAGGTTCTTCTTTCTTCACGGCCAACCTATCATCTACCTTCGCAATTCCGCCAGAATTGCCAATAACAAGCACTATCTTTTCACGAACAGACTGCGAATCTGCCAGTCCGTAAACTATAGCTGTACTATCTTCAATATTAATTACAGGATTTTCTACTTTTAAATCCAGGCTCTTTATAGTATTTAAGAGCTTATCTGCCGCTTTTGCATTCTCTTTTCGTATAATCTCTTTCTTCGCTTCAGAAATTTCTATGTTTTCTTCTTCCTGTTCTTTTTCTTTTCCGAAGATTTTTTCCCCGGCATCTTTTATAAATGAAAATATTCCCATATCCTTGATTACTAAGTTAGTGAAAGAAAAGTACAAAAGGAAATTTGTAATCGTCTTACTCTTAGTCCTAAATTTTTGTTAGATTTTTCAATTCTCAAACAAAAACCGCAAACCACAATAGATATTGCGAGTTTGCGGTTTTCAACTAAATAACCAACCAAAAAACTAAGAAATCCATTTTCTTTAAAAAAGAACCTCATCGTCTATAAGAGAACGCAAAAACTTGTGTAGAATTGTAAATTGGTAAAATTTATAGATGTTAAAGTTTAGTCTTGATTTCTTTGATTATTCATTAATATTTTGCTTTATAACCGCAGTCTTTTTAGATATACTTAGAAAATTGCTTATTTTTGAATTACAATAAAACAACCTATGGATAAGTCTCCAAAGTTTGCCGTAATTGGCGGCGGTAGCTGGGCTACTGCAATAGTAAAAATGCTAAGCGAAAATGTAGATACTATTTATTGGTATATGCGCAGCACCTACGCTATTGAGCATATTAAAAGACAGGAACATAACCCAAATTACCTTAGCTCGGTTGAATTTGATAACGACCAGTTAGAACTAAGCAATGATATTAATAAAACTATTGCGGCCGCAGATTATCTAATTTTTGCCATTCCTTCGGCCTTTTTAAAGCGCGAATTAGACGCGCTAACGGTTTCTTTGGAAGACAAGATAATCTTTTCGGCTATTAAAGGAATTGTGCCCGAGAGTAGCCTTATTGTGGGCGAACATTTTGAAGAATTTCACCACGTTCCCGCCGATAATATTGGAGTAATTACCGGGCCTTGCCACGCCGAAGAGGTTGCCCTGGAGAGGCTTTCTTATCTTACCATTGCCTGTACCGATGAAGAGAAAGCTAAAATCGTGGCTAAAAACCTGGACAGTGAATACATTAAATGCAAAATAAGCGATGATGTAACCGGAACCGAATATGCTGCAATGCTGAAGAATATTTATGCCATTGCAGCCGGAATTGCCCACGGATTAGGGTATGGAGATAATTTCCAGAGTGTTCTAATGAGTAACGCCATAAAAGAAATGAAACGCTTTATTAAAAAAGTACATAAGATGAAGCGAAATATAAACGATTCAGCTTATTTAGGAGACCTTTTGGTTACAGGATACTCTGTATTTAGCCGAAACCGTATGTTCGGGAATATGATTGGAAAAGGCTACACGGTCAAAAGTGCACAGATGGAAATGAGTATGATTGCTGAAGGTTATTACGCTACCGAAAGTGCTTATAAAATAAATAAAGACAAAGGTGCAAAAACACCAATTATAAACGCAGTTTATGGCATTCTTTACGAAGGAAAAAATCCTAAAAAAGTGATTAAAAAACTGGCAGAAAAGCTGACTTAATTATTTGGCTAAAATTCCTTTGTTTGGGATAATTGGGAGTTCGCGCAAAGCTTTTTCGTTTACGCTGTTTTTCCTGAATACATATTTCTTCTCATACATTTTACCTTCAGAAAAGAAAGTCACCTGAAACTGATTATTAAGGGCAAGCACTTCATCCTGTATGAATTCGATTTTAGCGAAAGATTTCGCAGGTAAATGTTCCAGTTTATGGCGAATGGTAGAGGTCACTTTGTTTTCATCAAAACCCTTACTCACAATTAAAGCCATCTCGATAGCCTCATCTTTATCATTTATAAGATATGCATTCCACTCCTCTACCTTAAAAGCTTCGTTATAGACTTTCACCGCCGCTACATAAACTTTTTCAACCTTTGGTATATCAATATCTTTCTTCACTAATCTTCAATCTTATTTTTAGCCCATTTGAACAAGCCCCAAAGAATAAGTGCTGCAATAACTAATAAAATAGCTCCTAAAGCCAGTTCTATTATTTCTACAGCAACTAAAATAACAATTACCCCAAGGGCAAGAATCCCGAAAATTACTAAACCAATTTTTTTCATAAAAAAGATATTTTGCTTTAGCTTTCGGCCAAGGCAGGTTATTAAAACGACGATTTAAACTGCTCCAGGAATCTTAGGTCGTTTTCATAGAACATTCTAATATCGCCTATTTGATAAAGCAGCATTGCAATACGTTCTATTCCCATTCCAAAAGCAAATCCTGAATATTCTTTAGGATCTATATTACAATTTCTAAGTACATTGGGATCTACCATCCCGCAACCCATAATTTCTAACCAACCGGTTCCTTTAGTAATTCGGTAATCGGTTTCGGTTTCAAGGCCCCAGTAAATATCTACCTCGGCACTTGGCTCTGTAAACGGAAAATAAGAAGGTCTTAGCCTTATCTTAGATTTCCCGAATAATTGTTCTGTAAAATAAAGTAAAGTTTGCTTAAGATCGGCAAAACTTACATTTTTGTCTATATAAAGTCCTTCTACCTGGTGAAAAATACAATGGGAACGTGCCGAGATAGCCTCGTTTCTAAAAACCCTTCCCGGAGAAATTGTTCTAATTGGCGGCTTGTTATTTTCCATATAACGCACCTGCACCGAAGAAGTGTGGGTACGCAATAAAATATCGGGATTTGTTTGAATAAAAAAAGTATCCTGCATATCGCGAGCCGGATGATATTCGGGAAGATTTAAGGCCGTAAAATTATGCCAGTCATCTTCCATTTCGGGCCCTTCAGAAACATTAAAACCAATGTTTGAAAAGATCTCGATAATCTGGTTTTTTACGATAGAAATAGGATGTCTTGCTCCAATTTCAATAGGTTCTCCCGGTCTTGAAAGGTCGCCATAAACCCCGCTTTCCTCCTGTTTACTTTCCAGGAGTTCTTTAAGGTGCGCAACTTTGGCTTCAGAAGCTTTTTTAAGTGAATTTACGGCCTGGCCAAACTCTTTTTTCTGTTCGTTGGGAACTTCTTTAAACGAAGCGAAAAAATCGTTTAAAATTCCTTTTTTACCAAGATATTTAATTCTGAATGCTTCTACTTCTTTAGCCGATTCAGTTTTAAAAGCTTCTACTTCAGCTATATGTTGCTTTATTTTATCTATCATGAGATCCTTTTCTTTTCAGAAGGGCAAATTTAGTAAAAATGTAGTTTTAGGCAGCACGTGTCGCCCTTAATCTATGTATCCGTTATTGATAAAATAATTTACAATGGCCTCCTTCATTAAAACCGATTGTTCCCCGGCTTTTAAAGTAGGTAATTGCTCCAAGATCTTATAATGCGGCCATCCGTCTTCATCAAAATAATCAAATTCATAGTAACCGTAAGGTTCCAGCAAACGGCAAATAGCAATATGCATCAAATCTATTTTATGATCTTTCTTAAATTTCTTGTGTGGCTGACCTAATTCCTGAACGCCAATTACGTAAATTATCGCATCCAGATCCATTGATTCTCCATCGGCAAACTGATTAGAAAGCTTTTTTTGCAAACCTTCCCATCTCCCTTTCAAATTTTCGTCTCTTGTCATACCGCAAAGATAATATCTTAGTATTTGTATTTAGCCTCTCACAGGACTGATTTCTTTGAATTAATTTGCGGAAAGTTTGATAAAGGTATTTTTCTCGATACTCGCGATTTAAATACTCCGAAGCCTGCCTCTAAAATTAAATCTTGGTTCTATTGAATATCTCGTACGCTTGCTCCGAGGTAGTTTTTACTATATTTGAAATATGAACACAGTAGATATCGTCCTGGCTTTAATCCTGCTTTACGGACTCGTTAGAGGTTTTTTTAGAGGCCTGCTGGCCGAAATTGCTTCCCTGGTAGGTATTGTAGCCGGTATTTACGGTGCCATTCATTTTTCTCATATTTTAAGCGATTTCTTTTCTGAAAATATGAATTGGGATTCAGATTATGTTAACCTAATCGCCTTCGCTATTACATTTATTCTCATTGTTTTTCTAATTTCCCTTGCCGGGAAAATTTTAACCAAAATGGCCGGTTTTGCTGCCCTTGGCATTGTGAATAAATTACTCGGCGGTGCATTTGGGCTACTAAAAATGGCTTTTTTAGCCAGTGTGGTTATTATGTTTTTTGGCGCTACAAACGAAGAAATAGATTTGGTAAGTGAAGAAAGCCTGGAGGAATCTAAATTATATGCTCCTGTAAAAACCATAGCCCCGGCAGTACTCCCTTCAATTATAAGAGAAGCCAGAGAACGAGATATATTAAATGAAGAAAATGATTTCTTCAGGAATGAAAAAGAGGAAGTTTAAAAAGTTTTAGTTCGCCATCCTGAATTTTATTTCAGGATCTAAAATTTTAGAAGCTAATCCCGAAATTTCGGGAGAGCCTGACGAGAACTAAACTTCTCAAACTTCCTCTAAAAAATTCTATTCTATACTTTTAAACCGGAACGTCCAGTCCAAAAAATCTTCTAAAACTTTCAGGATTCACTACTTCACCTTTATCGGCAATAAGCTTAATAGTTATATCCTTTCGTTTTGCCTTAATAGCAAATTCATCTAAGATTTCAAGTACATCATAATCCAGTACACGGGTTTTTCTTACATCTAAAATTACCGTAGAATTATCTGGAATTTCATTTAACTCTCTTAGGATTGCACCTTTATTTAAGAAAGACAACTCTTCAGCAAGTGTGATTTTGTACTGGCCATCATTAACATCGTAACCTTCTTTGTGAAGAAAGTGAGAGTTTTTGTAGCTATTAATTAGAATAACTCCAATTCCTACTGCAAGTCCAAGTCCTATACCCATTAGCAAGTCCAAAAACACAACCCCAAGAATGGTAATAATAAATGGAAGAAATTGTCCCTTTCCTAATTTAAACATTTGCTTGAAAAGTGCCGGTTTAGCCAACTTATAACCCACCAGTAGAAGCACGGCGGCAAGTACGGCCAAAGGAATCATATTCAACACAGTTGGTATAGCGATAATAGAAAAAAGTATGAGGAAACCGTGTAAAATTGCAGAAAGTTTAGTTCTACCACCAGATTGTGCATTAGTAGAACTCCTTACAATTACCTGTGTAACTGGCAAACCTCCAATAAGACCAGAAATCATATTACCGGCACCTTGCGCATAAAGCTCACGGTTGGTATTTGTGGTTCTTTTTAATGGGTCTATTTTATCTATAGCCTCCACACTTAATAAAGTTTCTAAACTGGCAACAATAGCTATTGTTACGGCAACAATCCAAACTTCAGAATTAGTGATTTCAGCAAAATTAGGCATAGAAAATTGCCCAAAGAAAGAAGCTGCACTTTCTGGTACAGGTACACTTACTAATTGAAAATCCTGAATCCCAAAAGCAGGACCATCTACTACTAGATAGTAAACTACCCCCATAGCAACGGCTACCAGAGGTCCCGGAACAATACTGAATATTTTGCTCTTTTTAGTAAGAACTTTTTCCCATAATAGTAAAATTGCCAGGGCCACAAGAGTAATTAATATACTACCATAATGAAGGTTATCTGCTATGTTACCTAATGCAGAACCAATACCGCCATCTATAGAAAAAATTTCTAAATCACTGGAAAAGCCCAGAACGTTTGGAATTTGTGAAATAGCAATGGTAATACCTATACCCGCAAGCATACCCTTAATTACTGATGAAGGGAAATAATATCCAATAATACCAGCTTTTAAAGCTCCCATTACTATTTGAAGAATTCCGGCGATTACTACGGCAACCAGAAATATTTCGTAGCTCCCAAGCGATTGTATTGCTCCTAAAACAATAACCGCTAAACCTGCTGCAGGACCACTAACCCCTAATTGAGAATTTGAAATACTACCTACAACGATACCTCCAACCATACCGGCAATTAAACCGGAAAATAGTGGGGCTCCACTGGCAAGTGCAATTCCTAAACATAACGGAATCGCTACAAAAAATACTACAATACTTGCCGGGAAATCTTTATTAAAATGTTTAAACATATAAAACGCTTTATTAATTGAGACCTAAGCAAAATTTAGCCTAGTAATGTCTCTAAAATCTAATTTTTAGAAAAATGAATAGAATTTTTTATAACAATCTAGATACGAATGCTATAGCCACTGCAGAAATTGCAGATAGTTCTTAAAAATCCAGAAAAATTTAAATTAGATTATGCGTTTTTGGGTGGGGGAAAGATCACGTCTAAAAATACTACAGGATAACTTTCAGTATAGAAATCTTTGGTATAATCCTGCTCCTGAAGAAAATGAATACTGGCGTAATTAGTATTTTGCTCTTCAAAATTAAATTCCAGGTTAATCTGGTTTTTAGAAGAACTTTCTTCTTCATTTACATTAAAAGCAAAAGAAACATCTACAGAATTATCTATATAGGCAACAATGCTAGGCGTTGCTAGAAATGCCATAAAAATAAAAGTTAGAATGTAGACCGGTGTTTTCACAGCGACAAAAATAACAAGAAATGCGTCTAACTAGCAAAAAATACTCATACTTTAATGTTAAACTAATATCAATAATTTTTATAGTCGCTTTAAATTATTATTTTCTGTCCAGCCCTGGGTGCCGTTAGATAGTTCTAATTTCACCCATCCCTGGTAGTCTTCAAGCACTTTAGCTTTTGTACCTTCATGAAGGCTGAAAGCAGTCTCGGCCCGAGGGGAAGGTTCATTTTTTACGGCCGCTTCTTCAGTAAAAATTATAGCGAATTGATTGTTGAATTGAATCTCCTGTTGCTGAAATGCAAAGAATACTGAAATTCCTCCAAGTAAAAATATGAAGATCGCAAATCCAAACAAAGTTCGTTTTATAAGCGGTTTTCTACTGAAATAATAAAATAAAAAGAGCACTACAAAGATTATGGAGAAAGCAATAGAAAAATAAGCCCAGGTATTATAAGAAAACGTAGATAGAAATTGATTAATTTTTTTTTCAAAACCGGTTTCCTCTACCACAGGAATATCATCTATGGTCATACTACGTGCAAATTCTATATTATTTTGCACATCCTCATCTGTAGGATCTAACTGTAATGCTTTTTCGTAATAATATATACTTGGGGCTACATTATTTAATTTATAATGCGCGTTTCCAAGATTATAATAGGTTGCTACTGAAGTTTTTCCATTTGCCAGGATTTCTTCATATTTGGCTATGGCAGTTTCAAAATCATCGTTTGCATAGGCCTCATTTGCTTCTTCAAAAAGCGTGGGCTTTTGTGCCAGAGTCGTGGCCGAAACAAATACCAGAAAAATTAACATCAGCTTTTTCATACTAAATCTCTTTATCCAGTTTTGAAATTACTTTTACAGCTTTATCGTAATCTTCCTGCTGCGCAGAATTTGACGCTGGGGTGTACCTCGCAAACTCGCAGCTTTTTAAAACCTCAATAAATTCTGCAGAAGTTTCATCGGGAACATTTTTTTCCTTCAAAATTTCTAAAATGCGTTCTTTACTCATTTCAGAAGTTTGAATATGAAGTTTCGCTTTTAAATAATTGTGCATTGCACGCTCTAAAGATTCATAAAAAGCCTGCTGATCGCCAAGGTTCTTTTTGGCTTCAGAAAGGTATTTTCTTGCCAGTTTATTCGCTTTTTTAAGTCGGTTTCCATGTACATCGGCGGCAATGGCTTCTCTCTTTTTTCCGAATAAAATAAAGAGCGGAATAGCTGCAAAAGGCAAAAGTAACGATCCCCAATAAGTCCACGACCTAAAAAAGGCTTGTTGCTCTAACGGCCTAAGATTGGTTTGGGTTTTTATAAACCTAAACTGTTCTGAAGGTAAATTAACCGCGCGCTTACTGTTTTCTGCAATTCTACCACCCGAAGTACTAACCGGACCTTCTTCTACATCTATTAAAATTTCCTGGGAAGACAAACTCTTATAAGTTTGCGTTTTTGGATCAAAATATGAAAAAGTTAATGGCTGAATTGGATATTGACCTTTTCTGGTAGGCACAATAGTGTAAGAATCTATAATACTTCCCTGTTTTCCATTTAAAGTAGTGGTAACGTTTTCGGTTCTTTGTGGATCATACATTTCAAGTGAAGATGGTACCTCAAGCGAGGGTAATTCAAATAAATTTAAGTTCCCATTTCCTCTAATTTCAACCTTTGCTTCCAGGGATTCTGAAGCATCCAGCTTATCTTTAGTGGTGCTCACATCTAAACTAAATTGTCCCACGGCGCCGGTGAAACCAGCAGGTTTCCCTTCGGGCAATGGTCTTACATCGACTGTTCTAGTGCCCGCAGCAACAGTTTTATTTATAGTTTTATAAATTCTACTGCCAAAAATGTCACGCCTGTCACTTGGTACATCTACCGAAACTGACAGAGTAAGTGGTTCAAGCTCTAATTTACCGGTTTTCTGGGGATAAAGCACCGCCTTTTTAAGTACTACATAGCGATATGGCTCTCCCTGATATTCCCCATTTTCCGGTCTTAATTCCCTTATTTCAATATTCTGACTCCAAAAATCTGAAAACTTAGGGCTATCTACTTCCCTGAAATTGCTCACGCTAATTCGCGGACTCACAAATAACTTATAAACCACGGTTATCCCTTCGTTTAAATAAGGATTGGGATTGGACACTTCAGCAACTAAATGCAGGTTATCTGAAGCTATAAGATCTGAATTATCACCATCGGTTGGCTGGTCTACCGCAGCGGTAACCTGGATATCTATAGGGGTGGTTTTATAAATCTTGTCGTCTATGGTAATTTCAGCCTGGGCAATGGTTTTGCTTCCGCGGGAATTGGGCTGTAAATAATAAGAATATGTTTTTGAATATGTACGATCCCCATTAATCCAGCGATTACTCACCGACTGGTTTGGGCCGCCTACAACGGTAAAACCATCAAAAGAGGGAGGACGAAAATTATCGCCATCCTGGTTCATTTCAAAATCTACCCTAAGGCGTTCGTTTACCCCAAGTTTGTCCTTGCTCACTTTTGCTTCGAACTTTACCTGGGCCTGTAAACCAATGCCGGTAAATAATAAAATGCTAAGTATTAAAAACTTCACCTTCATCTATAAAATTCCTTTCTTTAAGATAAGTATGATTTTGGAAAGAAGTGTATCAAAAATTTTACCAATCTTTTTCAGATTGCACTTTGGCACCTTTTTGTTTTTCCGCATTTACTTTATCCTGCACCTTTCTTTCTTCATTATTCATCGCTTCCAGTAAACTCTGAATTTGCTCTGGAGACAATTGTCCCTGCGCGGGTTGAGGCTGGCCTTGCTCTGGTTGCTGCTCTTCCTCTTGCTCGTCGCCCTGGCCATCTTGCTGCTCCTGATCATCCTGGTCGCCTTCCTGTTCTTCCTGATCCTTATCCTGTTGATCCTGATCACCTTCATTATCTCCCTCACCATCCTGATTCTGCTGCTCCTGGTTTTCCTGTTCCTGGTTTTGATCTTGATTTTCCTGATCCTGATTTTCCTGATCTTCATTCTCATCATCGCCACCATCCTGGTTATCTTCCTGGTTTTCCTGTTCCTGTTCCTGTTCCTGTTCCAGCATCTTTTTAGCCAGGGCTAAATTATAGCGGGTTTCATCGTCAGTTGGGTCGTTTCTTAAAGCATCTTTATAGGCATCTACCGCTTCCTGATACATTTTTTGCTTCATATAAGCATTTCCCAAATTATGGTTGGCTTTGTGCCTGGCAGTTTTCGTGTCTGCAACCTCAGCCGCCTGTTTAAAACGTTGTGCAGCCTGTGGTGCATTTTCACGGGTATAATACATATTTCCCATATTATATCGCGCGTCTGCATTCTCAGCATCTTTGGCAATAGCTTTTCTATAAGCCGCCTCGGCTTCCGGGAAATTATTTTCTCCTAAAGCAACATCAGCTTCCTGCATAAATTGCCGGGCTTCCTTTTGGGCTTTTTCTTTTTCTTTATCACTTTGTTGCTGGGCTAATACCGGAAGTCCAAGTACCAACCCAAAAAACACACATAAACTAACTCGAAGAAAGCTCAAGGATAAATTTAAATCTCGATTATCGAGTAATATGTTTGCTGAAAAACCTCTCATTGAATCACTCCTCTGTCTTTCTTTTTTCGTTGAATAAATTAAGCTTCCTTATCCAGCCGGTCTTGCGTTCTAACATAAATACATCCAGTAACAGCAATAAGATTGCCAAACCAACAAACCACTGAAACTGCGATTTATAATCGGCAAATTGTTTTGCTTCAAATTCTGTTTTTTCAATGGTAAGCAACTCTTCCTGAACTTTTTCGGTTACTTCAGCAGTTATACTACCATCAATATATTCTCCATTTGTTTCGCTCGCAATTTGCTCTAGAATTGCCGGATCAAGTTTTGTAATTACGGTTTCGCCCTGGTTGTCCTTTTTATAATTCTGCACCACTCCATTCCTTTTAATAGGAATTGGTCCTCCCTTGGTGGTGCCTACACCTATAGTATAAATTCTAATCCCGGCTTCAGCGGCTCGTTCCGCCATATCTTCAACATTACCCTGGTGATCTTCGCCATCGCTTAGAATAAACATCACCCGGTTGGTTTGTTGGTTATCGTCAAAAAAGCCGGTAGCTAAATCTATAGCATCTCCAATGGCGGTTCCCTGCGAGGAAATCATATCGGTATTTAAACTTTCCAGGAACATCTCTGCCGAGCCGTAATCTGTAGTAATTGGCAACTGCGGAAAAGCGCTCCCTGCATAGGCGATAATTCCCACGCGATCGCTTCCCAGGTTGCCTATTATTTGTCTTACCAATTGCTTCGATTTTTCTAATCTATTGGGCGCAATATCTTCGGCCTCCATACTTTTAGAAACATCTACCGCAAAAACAATATCCACACCTTCGCGTTTTACTGTTTCTAACTGTGAACCTAATTTAGGATTTACAAGGCCAAAAATTAAGCTGGCAAAAGCGCCAAGGATGAGCAATAATTTTAAAACAGGCTTAAATGCCGATTTGTTTGGGGATAAAAAACTTAGAAGCTCGGGTTTGGCAAACCTTGAGCGTGCACGCTTCTGCCAAAGCCTAAAAATAAGGTATAGCAAGATTACTACCGGAAGGAGTAGTAAAAGCCATAAATATATTTTTTCTTCTAAGATCATTAAAACTTTCTTTCTAATTTTTAAATAAAGCCTCTAAATACTGTATACCGCAAGATTATTTCAAAAAGTAATAATCCTAAAGCCAGTAAAGCATAAGGCCTAAATTTTTCGGTATAATTATAATACCTGAATTCTTCTATTTCAGATTTCTCCAGGCTGTCTATTTCTTCATAAATCTCTTCGAGGGTTTCATTATTGGTAGCTCTAAAGTATTTCCCGCCGGTATCTGCAGCAATTTGCTGCAATAAAGCTTCATCTATCTCTACTTTTTGCACCCCATATTGAAACTTTCCGTTAGGCAAAATATTTACTGGAGTTAGGGCATTTCCATTACTTCCCACGCCAATTGTATAGACTTTAATGTCGAATTCCACAGCGAGCTCGCTGGCTATTTTAGGATCTATAAACCCGGAGTTATTTACCCCGTCGGTTAATAAAATGATCACTTTACTTTCGGCATCACTATCTTTTAAACGGTTAACCGAAGTTGCCAAACCTGAACCAATTGCCGTTCCGTTTTGTAATACATTACTGTATTCAATTTCTTCAATGGCTCTTAAAGCAATACTTTTATCGCTGGTAATGGGCGTTTTTGTAAAACTTTCTCCAGCAAAAAGCACCAAACCAATCCTATCTGTAGGCCTATTTTCTATAAATTCAGCTCCTACTTCCTTTACAGATTCCAGTCGATTAGGTTCAAAATCGCGGGCCAGCATACTTGCCGAAACATCTATAGCCATTACAATATCTATACCCCTAATGTTGCTGCTTTGCGTGGTTACATCTACCGTTCTTGGACGGGCCATTGCAGTTATTAACAGGGCCAAGGCTAGTAAGCGTAAGACAAAAAGTATAGGTTTTAATTTTGAAAGCAGCGATTGCTTTACCTTAAAACCTTTTACACTAGACATTCTAAGTTCTGGAGTTTGCTGCTTTCGTTTCCAGAAATACCAGGCCGTTGCCGGCAGAAGCAGCAAAAGCAGCCAGAAAAATTCTGGATTTTCGAATGTATAATTAGCAAACATCAATTAGACTGATTTCTTAATTCTATAGAACTTTCTACTCGTTGTAATATTTCTTCGGCATATTTATCATCCTCATCAAAAACTACCATAACCTGCTGAAATCCGCCATTTTCTCCCAGGTTTATAATAGCATATTGCTTTTGAATTGGGCCGCCGGTAATTGGATTTTCAAGATTAAAAGTTCCAAAAACCTTAATTCCCTTGGCGCTATCTAAAGTTGAAAATTCTTCTTCTTTCATAATAATATTACGGGCTCCCTGGTTTTCCAGGTTTTCATAAATACCGTCTACTGCCTTATCAAGGTTAAAATCACTTTGCGGATTGACCGGCCCAGTAATTAATAAAATATATAAATTACTCTCCAGTGTTCCAGAATCAAAAGTTTCACTTCCCAGAAGCAATTCCTGTAGCTCATTGTCCCTATCTACAGCCTTTCTTACCAGTACCTCTGGAGTGGTTATGGTTACACTTGGTGTGCCGTATTCACTTCTAATCCAGTCGCCCTCCAGCAATTCTTTGGTCTCATTTCCCAAAACCGAATCTTTTACATAATCAAATCCTCTGGTATTTACCAAAACCACTATTACAATAATTCCCAGCACCAACACACCACCAATTATGGCCAGAATTTTATTTCTTCTTTTTCTTCTTAATTTCTCTGTTCGGTATTTTTCATCCTGCATCAATTCTTCCTCGGTTGGCTCAGGAACTACCTGGCGAATGTCTTTTATAAGATGCTCGGTTTTAGTTCTATCACTTTTTGCGGTAATTACATCGGGGCGCGAATTAGCAAATTTGGCTAAATCGGCGCGTTTTAATAATTGCTGAAAATTATCTATAGATTTATCTTTTAAACTTAATTCTCCCGCTTGTTTTCTTAATTCCAGGTACGCAATAAGTTCTGAGGTTGTACTCTCCAGTGCCCTATCGTAAATTTTTCTGTCTAAATATTTTCTAACAATAAAGGCAAGATTTGAGTAATATTCCTTGATTTCCCTGTCTTGCAACAAAGAAGAATTATCTAATTGTTTTAACTCGAACATGGCCTGCTCGTAAGGTGGTAATTCGGGTTCTGCTTCTTTTCTTTTCTTTCTTCTTCTAAAAAAGTAAAAAGCAAGTCCAAGAATTACTAAAGCGGCAAGTAACCACCAAATCCAGTTCGGAATACTAAAAGGTTTTGGAACATCTACCGCCGGTTTTATAGGATACATTTTCTGGCGAGTGGTATCCACCTTCACATCGGCAACCTCAACTCTAAAAGAATCGGTTAAATATTCCCTATTTTGAATAATAATTTTTTGCTGCGGAATAGTATATGCACCGGAATCGAACTGCGTAAGCGAATATTTCTTTAAAAGCCTGAAACGATCTTCAACTGTGGTAGTATCGGCCCCTAAAGATTCCACCATTTCCATTGGGTCAAAAGTTTGGCCCTCAGGGAAAACCACCAAATTGGTAGAATCAGTTTCTACTTCAATACTATAAATTATTTGTTCTCCAATTTTTATGGAAGTTGAATCTATGCCAGCATTAATTTGAAGTTGCTGGGCGAAAGCTGAAAAAGACAACAACAAAAAAAGCAACAAGGCCGCCGCTTTAAAACTATTTAATGTTGTTGTAAATCTATTATTCATTTGTTTCTAACCTCTTCTTTTAAAATAACCCAGTAATTTTTTCACATAACTCTCGTCAACACGATTGTTGATAACGCCAGCTCCACTTAGGGTAAAACTTTCGTTAAAATAAGCCGCTCTTTCACGATAATATTCTGCATAATTTCTTCTAACCGATTTAGAGCCAGTATTTACCGTAACATATTCCCCGGTTTCCTCATCCAACATTTGTACCAATCCTAAATTTGGAATTTCCTCCTCTGCCGAATCGTAAACCCTTATTCCGGTGACATCGTGTTTATTACCCGCAATCTTTAAAGTTTGCTGGTAATCATCATCCATAAAATCTGAAAGCATAAAGACAATCGCCTTTTTCTTCATCACATTAGAAAGGTATTTTATGGCTACCGCGATATCAGTTTTTTTAGATTGCGGTTTAAATTCTATTAATTCCCTGATAATTCTAAGCACGTGATAACGCCCTTTTTTAGGCGGAATATAAAGCTCTATTTTGTCTGAAAAAAGCATCAGCCCAATCTTGTCGTTATTTTGGGTAGCCGAAAAAGCTAAAGTTGCAGCAATTTCGGTAATCACATCTTTTTTAAGCTGATTTTGTGTTCCGAAGAATTCTGAACCCGAAACATCTACCATAAGCATCATGGTAAGTTCACGTTCTTCTTCAAAAACCTTTACAAAGGGCTCATTGTAGCGAGCGGTAACATTCCAGTCTATACTTCTAACATCATCGCCAAATTGGTACTGCCGCACTTCACTAAACGTCATCCCACGACCTTTAAAAGTAGAATGATATTCCCCGCCAAAAACGTGATCGCTCAAACGCCGGGTTTTTATTTCAATCTTTCTTACTTTTTTTAAAAGTTCTTTGGTATCCATCAGGAAGCGGTTGTGTGTTTACACAGCAATTATTGGAAAATGCGAAAATTAAGTGAACTACAAGGTTTATGGAACTTCAATCTCGTTCACTATTTTATGCACAATATCTTCTGAAGTTACATTTTCGGCTTCCGCCTCGTAGGTAATTCCAATTCTATGGCGAAGCACGTCTAAAACCACGGCTCTAACATCTTCTGGAATTACATAACCACGACGTTTTATAAATGCGTAACATTTTGAAGCCCGCGCAAGGTTAATACTTCCCCTTGGAGAAGCGCCAAAACTTATTAAAGGTTTTAGATCTTTTAAATTATATTTTTCAGGATTACGAGTGGCAAAAATAATATCAAGGATATATTTTTCAATTTTCTCATCCATATAAACTTCCCTGGCAGCCTGTTGTGCACGTAAAATTTGCTCAATGCTCACCACCGGATTCACTTTCGGAAATTCCCCTTTTAAATTGGCGCGCATAATTAACTGCTCGTCGTTAATTTCGGGATAATCAATTACGGTTTTCAGCATAAAACGGTCTACCTGGGCTTCAGGTAAAGGATAAGTTCCTTCCTGCTCTACCGGGTTCTGCGTGGCCATTACCAGAAACGGTTTATCTAAAATAAAAGTCTCTTCGCCAATGGTTACCTGCTTTTCCTGCATGGCTTCCAGTAAAGCCGATTGTACTTTGGCTGGAGCCCGGTTAATCTCATCTGCCAGGACAAAATTTGCAAAAATGGGTCCTTTTTTAATACTGAAATCATTCAGCTTCATATTGTAGATCATAGTACCCACAACATCTGCAGGCAAAAGGTCTGGAGTAAACTGAATTCTACTAAAGCTACCGTGAACGGCTTGAGAAAGGGTATTAATAGCCAGGGTTTTTGCCAAACCGGGAACACCTTCCAGCAAAATATGGCCCTGCCCCAATAAACCAATAAGCAAGCGCTCCATCATATGCTTTTGCCCTACTATTACTTTATTGACTTCAGTATTTAGTAAATCTACAAAAGCACTTTCCCTCTCTATTTTTTCATTTAAACTTGCAATATCTACAGAGGCGTTGTTATCTATCATTTTATGCGTATTTAAGACCGTGAATTCGAGGCCGCAAATTGGAAAATTATTAGCGTTTCTGCTGTTAATGTATGGTTAAAAAACAAAAAAGCGGCTAAAAATAGCCGCTCTTTTTTTATAAGGGAAATCTTTTAATTATTCCAAATAAATAGTTTCCAGATCTTTTGCTTCCCCCTGTACTACTTCGACATTGTCTTCGGTAATGGCATCATACCCAGTTTCGGCATCTGGAGTTACAATAACTTTATAAGTTCCTGCCGGCACCCCGTGCAGCGCAAAATTGCCGTCTTCGTCAGTATAAGCCGAAATAGTATGACTTGCATTCTGAGCTTTTACCAAAGATTTTCTATCGTTAGGATGTACTTCGCCTACAATAAAACCGGTATTAGCCATAGCAGACATTCTAATTACAGGTTTAAGGATGTAACCTCCATTCCCGGTTGTCACGATAGATTCGTCTACATCAAAATCCAGAAGGTATTCGTAGCTTTCTCCTGCTTCCAGCTCTTGTTGCACATTTAATTTTAATCCAGATTGTTGTGCACTTGGGGTAGCCATAGGATTCTCTTCTCCATCAATTACCACCACATTGTCTGGTCCTAAAACCAGTCTTATTTGATCAAGATAACCTGCAGGAATTTCAACATCGGCCAGTAATTGTGATACTCCGCCGGTTAATTGTAGAAGGTCATAACGGCCAGTTTCTACATTAGAAAGGCTTTCCCATTCCGCTTCTTCTTCGCCAACGGCGGCTTCTGTTTTAATCATTACATCCTGCACATCTACCCAAACTTCATCGTAGTCTCCGGGGGCATCTGTCATTCTAACCGTTAATTGGGCGTTGCCTTCTTCCACTCCGTTTTCATCATCATCACTACAACTGGTAAATCCAAAAGCAACTACTGCCGCAAGCAATAAGCTTTTTAATTTTAGGTTCTTCATCGTTCTTTTCATAAATAGGTTTATTAATTGTTTAGAGAGGAAAACGCAGCATCATTGAATAAATTTTATCCAGATGACTAGATTAACTAAATTTAACAGGATTTTAAATTGCATTTATACATTTAAGCTAGTTTCTTGTAGAAGCTTTATAACTTAGAAAAACTTATGAAAACTGCACTAATTACCGGCGCCACCAGTGGAATTGGAAAAGCTACCGCCAATGCTTTTGCAAGAGAAGGCATTAATTTAATTCTCTGTGGAAGAAGGGAAGAACGTTTAGACGAATTAAAAAAAGAATTGTCAAAAAGGGTCGCGGTTTATACCCTTTGTTTTGATATTCGTGACAAAGCTGCGGTTTTTGAAAAAATAAATGGACTTCCAGAGAAATTCAGCAAAATTGATATTCTAATAAATAATGCCGGAAACGCACACGGTTTAGACCCCATACAGGATGGAAATATAGACGATTGGGATGCCATGTTAGACATTAACGTAAAAGGTCTGCTATATATTAGCAAAGCAATTTTTCCAAAAATGATAAACCAGGGAACCGGGCATATTATTAATATTGGATCTACCGCAGGGAAAGAAGTCTACCCTAACGGAAATGTTTATTGCGCAAGCAAATACGCGGTAGATGCCTTAAACCAGGGAATGCGTATAGACCTCAACAAACACGGAATTAAAGTTGGCGCCGTAAACCCGGGGCTTACTCAAACAGAATTTAGCGAAGTGAGATTTAAAGGCGACTCCGAAAAAGCGAAAAGTGTTTATGAAGGATTTCAAGCTTTACGCCCGGAAGATATCGCAGATATAATCAGGTTTGTGGTAACCCGGCCTTATCACGTAAATATTGCAGATTTAGTAGTGATGCCAACCGCGCAAGCAAACAGCACTACGGTGAATAAAAATTAATATTTCTTGAGATTTACATCCTGCAAGGTTTTAAAAACCTTATAGGTTTAGTTTTTGGAATACCCTAGGAATAAAAATATTGAAAAATGATATGGTTTAACGCAGATATGTAATGGGAAAAAGAATAGATAATAATTAAAGAGATTTCCGTCTTCACGGAAATGACAAAGTAAATATGATCAACAAACGGCTTTTAATAAAAAACTTACTCGCACACAACGACGAGAATAGCTTTTATGATAAAAAGCTGAAGCTTAATATTGGCGAACGCGAAGGAAAAGCCAAGTTTTTAAAGCACGTTTGCGCACTTTCTAATTCCAATCCTGAAAACAATTCTTATATCGTAATTGGAGTCCAGGACGAAGATAACCGTATTGTTGGCACCGATTTTTTTGACGATAGTAAAATTCAAAACCTGGTGAATGCTTATTTAAGTAATCCGCCATTAATATCTTATGAAAATATTCCTTTTCCGCATTTGCCGGGAAACCTTGTGGTTGGCCTGGTGACCATTAAGCCCAACCACGGAAAAATATGCTCGCTTAGAAAAAACATTTGGAAATATTATGGTGGCTCGGTTTTTCTTAGAGACGGGAGCATTAGTATGCCCAAGGTTTTTGATATTACTATTAGCGATGTGAATTCAGAAGTGGTAAATTCTATAGAAAACCATTCCCATAATAATATAGAATTAACCCTGGACGGGGTGTTTGATTTTCTTCAGAAGAGAAAAGATTATAACGCCACTTATAAAGTTTTTAAAGAATATTTTGTGGTTTGTTGGGCCGGAAAAAAGATTCAGGTAAAAAATGAAACATTTTACTCCCGTGTAGATATAGAATTAATAAACGAACAGGTGAAATTGTTTTATTCAGATTTGGACCAGGTGAGTATTAGCCTTACCGAAGAACAATTTAAAATCCTGGAATATGTACAATTGGGACTGCACGATAAATACCAGTTTTATCCCTTAGAAGAGGTAACTATTCGTTTTAAAGACAGCGTGAGTTATGAGATAGAAAGCAAATTGCTATTTGAGCCACCAGAATTCGACAAGAAAACACTTTATCATATATACAACACAAACAATAAACTTCTGGAAAGACTTAAAAAGAAACTTCCGTTAAATAAACAACAAATAAAAGATCTCAAAAATTTGCCTTCAACTTATTTACTTTGTTATTTAAATAACTTTGCACAGGCAATAGACAAACTGGAAGAAGCCAAACCATTTTTAAAAGAATACAGCCAGGAAGTTTATAATTATTATAAGGAAAGTATGCGAATTTTAAGAAAAGTAAAATACAATTAATATGGGTAGAAGTATTGCCATTGGAGACATTCACGGAGGATTAAAAGCATTAATACAACTGCTTAAAAAAATTGAAGTCACCCCAGACGATGAACTAATTTTTTTGGGCGATTATGTAGATGGCTGGAGTGATTCGGCAAACGTGGTTTCCTATTTAATAGAATTCGCAAAGCAAAATACCTGTATTTTTATACGGGGAAATCATGACGATCTTACTCATCGCTGGCTGGAATCTGGAGAGCTTAATGAAAAGTGGCTGGAGCACGGCGGGCAATCCAGTATTGATGCGTATAGAAATTTTTCTTCAGAAGAAATAAAAGCGCATATCGAGTTTTTTAATCAGATGGTTAATTATTACGTAGATAAAAAAAACAGGCTTTTTGTGCACGCGGGGTTTACAAATCAACATGGTCCCGAACAGGAATACCACGATACCGGATTTTACTGGGATAGAACCCTATGGGAAATGGCACTTTCTTTAGATAAAAATATAAAGCCAGATGATATAAATTACCCAAAGCGCCTAAGACTTTTTGATGAAATATTTATTGGCCATACCCCGGTTACCCGAATTAACGAAGATGTCCCGGTAAAAAAAGCAAACATTTGGAATGTAGATACCGGCGCTGCTTTTATGGGAAAATTATCGGCTATAGATGTAAATTCAAAGGAAATATGGCAAAGTGAGCCAGTTTTTAAGCTATATCCCGAGGAGGAAGGTAGAAATTAAGACGATTTTACCAGAAAACGCCTTTACTCTTTATATCTTTGTACTTTAATGATTTTGAGTTTTATTTAAGCTGAATTATATTAGTAAAAACTAAAACACAGTTTTTGTAGCATAATTATAAATCCCAGCAGGGTTTCTAAAATACCTGCTCCAATCCACATAAAATGGCCCTCGATAATATTAGATTAGAAGTAATGAACACCGTTGAGAAAGAGGTAGACGGTTTCATTGAAAAATACCTTATCCCGGTAGAAGAAATCTGGCAACCTACAGATTTACTTCCAAATTTACAGGGAGAGGATTATATGAATGAGCTTACCCAAATTAGGGAAGAAGCAAAAGAACTTGAATACGATTTTTGGGTAGTTTTAGTTGCCGATATGGTTACCGAAGAAGCCCTCCCAACCTACGAATCTTGGCTTATGGACATGGAAGGGGTAAAACAACACGGTAAAAGCCGTGGTGAAGAAAACGCCTGGTCTAAGTGGGTTCGTCACTGGACCGGAGAAGAAAACCGCCACGGAGATACGCTTAACAAATACCTTTACCTCTCTGGTAGGGTAAATATGCGTGAAATTGAAAAAACCACACAACATTTAATAAATGATGGTTTTGACATTGGAACGGGGCGTGATCCTTATAAGAACTTTGTATATACCAGTTTCCAGGAATTGGCAACCAATATTTCGCATAAGCGTGTTGGCCAGTTAGCTAAGAAAAAAGGCAATAAAATGCTGGGAAAAATGTGTAATATTATTGCCGGAGACGAGATGAGACATTATATGGCTTACCGGGAATTTGTAAAAACCATCTTTGAACACGATCCCAGCCAAATGATGCTGGCTTTTCACGATATGATGAAAAGAAAGATTGTTATGCCAGCTCAGTTTTTACGTGAAAGCGGACAGGGAATTGCCGAAGCTTTTGAAAACTTCTCTAACGCAGCCCAAAGACTTGGCGTATACACCACTTACGATTATATTGAAATCCTTGAAAAACTAAATGGATACTGGGAAATTGATAAAATGCGTTCCCTTACCGATGAAGCTGAAAAAGCCAGGGATTATCTTATGAGATTGCCCGATAGAATGCGAAGAATTGCAGACCGTATGGCTGTTCCGCAAGATCAGCATATCTTTAAATGGGTTGAGCCTAACGGAAGAATTTAAGGCAATTTGTCTATAAAAAAATTAGACCCCACAAGTTATGAAAACCTGTGAGGTCTTTTTTTTGAATTTATTCGTGAGAAATCTTTAAAACTACACTTCCTGTTTCTTCCAAATTTTATAAGAAATTAGATCTTTTTCTATGAGATTTAGACAAAAAGCAACTACCGCAGCATCGTCTAAATAACCAATAATTGGAATAAAATCGGGGATTAGATCTATGGGCGAAAGTACATAAAGAAGAGCGCCTCCAATAGCTGCAATTACGTTAAAGGGTACTTCCCTGTAATTCCCGTTCGCATAATCTTTTAGCAAACTAAAAAGTATTACCGCATCATCCAGATAACGCTGTAATTTTCCTTTATTTTCAAATTTAGATTTTATCGCATCTTCATCTTCCAGTACATCATCTATATCTTCTTCTTCAAAATCGTCCTGAAGCTTTTTATGCTCTTTCTTAATTGTTTCGTTATCGATTTTACTCATTGTCTATTTTTTTGATGACCACAAAATATAAAATTATTATTGAAGGTTTAATTAGGGAAATGCTAAAATCTGAGAAAAAACAAACCTCACAGATTTTAAATGCTGTGAGGTTTTGTTCATAATTCCAATTAAGCTACTCCGTCATTCTTTCCCGAAACTGCGGATTATTTCAGAATCTAAGTTTTTTATAATCTACACATTAGACCCTGAAACAAGTTCAGGGTGACGATTCTATTATTAAATACTACAAATCGAATTTAATACCCTGCGCCAATGGCAATTCAGTGGTATAATTAATAGTGTTGGTTTGACGTCTCATATAGATTTTCCACGCATCAGAACCAGATTCTCTTCCACCTCCGGTTTCTTTTTCACCGCCAAAAGCACCGCCAATTTCAGCACCTGAAGTTCCAATATTCACATTTGCAATCCCGCAATCTGAACCTTCAACCGAAAGAAAACGCTCGGCCTCCCTTAAATTGTTGGTCATTATTGCTGAAGAAAGTCCCTGCACTACCCCATTTTGTAATTCCAGAGCGTTAGAAACATCTCCGGAATATTTCATAATATAAAGCACCGGCGCAAAAGTTTCGTGCTGCACGATCTTAAACTCGTTCTTTGCTTCCGCAATGGCTGGTTTCACATAGCATCCGCTTTCATAACCTTCGCCTTCCAAAACACCGCCTTCAAATAAGATCGTACCGCCTTCTTCTACAACTTTATCTAAAGCGCTTTGATAATTTTTAACCGCATCTTTATCAATAAGCGGCCCCACGTGATTATTTTCATCTAATGGGTTTCCAATACGCAATTGCTTATAAGCTTTTACAATAGCATCTTTTACTTTATCGTAAATAGATTCGTGAATTATCAATCTTCGGGTAGAAGTACAACGCTGCCCACAGGTTCCTACGGCTCCAAACACCGCACCGATCACCGTATTTTTAATATCGGCATCTGGCGTTACGATTATCGCGTTATTTCCTCCTAATTCAAGAAGTGATTTTCCTAACCTTGCGGCCACGGCCTGGGCAACTATTTTTCCCATTCTAATTGAACCGGTAGCCGAAATTAACGGCACTCGTTTATCGTTGGTCATCATTTCACCAACTTTATAATCGCCAGTGATTAATGAAGAAATCCCTGCAGGAACATTATTTTCAGCAAAAACTCTTGCTGCGATATTTTGACAGGCCACAGAAGTTAACGGAGTTTTTTCTGATCCTTTCCAAACGCAAGCATCTCCACAAACCCAGGCTAAAGCGGTATTCCATGACCAAACCGCTACGGGAAAGTTAAATGCCGAAATAATTCCAACTATTCCTAACGGGTGGTATTGCTCATACATTCTATGCCCGGGGCGTTCAGAATGCATGGTTAATCCGTGTAACTGGCGGGAAAGTCCCACTGCGAAATCACAGATATCTATCATTTCCTGAACTTCGCCCAAACCTTCCTGGTAAGATTTTCCCATTTCGTAGGAAACCAGTTTCCCCAAAGGTTCTTTTAATCTTCTTAATTCATCATTGAACTGGCGAACCACTTCACCACGCTGAGGTGCCGGCCAGGTGCGCCATTCTTTAAAACCTGCAGTGGCAGTAGTAATTACTTTTTCGTAATCTTCTTTGGTGGTGGCTTTTACTTTTCCAATTAAAGCACCGTCTACCGGAGAATAAGATTCAATTACTTCACCACTACTAAAAAAATCTTTTCCGGTAGAAGTTCCATTATTGGTTTCCTGTAAACCAAGATCTTTTAAAGCTTGTTTAATTCCGAATTTTTCTGCTATTTCACTCATTAAATTGTAAATTTTATCTGTTCTTTTGTGTGTTTCCTGCTAAAATAATAAAATTTTTATGCTATTCCGTTTCGGCTACAAAACGCTCATCTACCGGCATTACTTCCCCGCAATTATCACAGGTACGTAATTCTTTACTTCCGTAGAAATGTTTAAAATGCTTTAAAAAATCTTTTTCAATATCTTCTAATGGAAAATAAACTTCATATAATTTATGGTTACAATTATCGCAAAACCATAATAGCCCATCTTTGCCTTCAAGTTGCACGCGTTTTCGCTCTACAACCAGCCCAATAGAACCTTCATTTCTAACCGGCGAATGTGGCACTTTTGCGGGATGCAAATACATATCTCCAGGACTTAATTTCATCGTTTTTTTCTTACCATCTTCCTGAATATGTACTTCAATTTCGCCTTCCAATTGATAAAAAAGCTCCTCGGTTTCGTTATAATGATAATCCTTGCGCGCATTTGGCCCTGCAACCACCATCACAATATAATCTTCAGATTCTTTGTAAAGATTTCGATTGCCCACCGGCGGCTTAAGAGATTCCCGGTTTTGGTCAATCCATTTATTAAGATTAAAAGGTTTATTTACTGCCATGATTTCTAATTTATATTCCTTAAAATTACAACTTAAAGCTTAGACAAATGCCCCATTTTCTTATCTTTTTGGGCACCTTAACGGGCTATACGCTACAAGTCCTCGTCGCCTATCGGCTCCTGTGGGCTTTACGCTGCTATCCCTGGCGCAAAATAAAAAACTTAACAAAATGCGTATCTTCGACTTAAAATCACACTCAATATGAAAAAAATATTCCTTTTATTCAGTCTTTCTCTCTTTTTAGCCTGTAATATTTCAATTGAAAAAGATTCAGAAAAAAATGAATCCCCCGAAGCTGAAAAAGTTCAGGATTCCGTAGGCAATTTTGGGATTGTTATTCATGGTGGTGCCGGCACAATTCTAAAAGAAAATATGAGTGATTCTCTGGAACAGGCTTACAAAGCCAAGCTGGAAGAAGCCATAAGAACCGGGCACGAAATTTTAGCAAATGGCGGTACCGCGATAGAAGCCGTACAACGAACCATAAATGTGATGGAGAATTCGCCGCTATTTAACGCAGGGAAAGGTGCCGTTTTTACAAATGATGCCAAAAACGAACTTGATGCTTCCATAATGGAAGGAGAAACTCTAAATGCAGGTGCAGTTTCTGGAGTAACTACTGTGAAAAACCCTATAAATCTCGCCTGGGAAGTAATGAAAAATTCAGAGCACGTAATGCTTTCAGGGAAAGGCGCCGAACAGTTTGCTAAAGAACGAAATTTGGAAATTGTAGACCCAAAATATTTTTATACCGAGAAACGCTTTAAAAGTTTAGAACGTTTAAAAGCAAGAGATTCAGAAAAAACAGAGTTGGATCACGATAGCAAAACTGCATTTGTAGATCCGTTTATTAAAGATTCTAAATTTGGTACGGTTGGTTGTGCCGCTTTAGACAAAAATGGAAACCTTGCCGCAGGAACCTCAACCGGCGGAATGACTAATAAAAAATGGGGACGTATAGGAGATGCACCCATAATTGGCGCAGGAACTTATGCTAATAATAAAACCGCAGCGATTTCAGCAACCGGCTGGGGAGAGTTTTTTATACGGGGCGTGGTAGCCTACGATATTTCAGCAATGATGGAATATAAAGGAATGAGCCTTGCTGAAGCTGCAAAAGAAGTAATTCAAAACAAAAATCCCGAACTGGGAGGAAACGGTGGCATCATTGCTATAGATCGTAATGGGAATGTTTCCATGGAATTTAATACCGCTGGGATGTACCGTGCAAAAATGAACCAAGACGGCGACCTGGAAATAGGAATCTATAGCGAATAACCTTTGAAATAAGATCTTTACAAGCCCAACCTAAACGGTTGGGCTTTTTTTTAACTCAATTTTAGAATTCGTTAGTTCGGAGAATTCCGAACTAATTATAATTTTGCAAACTTCTAAATAATTTACAAATGAGAAATAAGTACGGTGTAATTCTAATATTGGTCTTTATATTCTGTTATGGAGAGGTTTTTTCACAACGTTTATCACGTGAAAAAATAAACGATACCATAGAAAATATGCCCACTTTTTCTATTCATAAGGATAATTATTTTATCACGGGAATTTCTACAAATAAAGATCTCAATTCTAAATCTGCAGATGCAAAATATCAAATTAGTTTTAAAGCATTAATTACGCGTAATACCCTACCGCTTGATACCTACTTGTTTCTCACTTATACCCAAAAAGCTTTTTGGAATATTTATGAGTTTTCAAGCCCCTTTCGCGAACTTAATTTTAATCCGGGGGTAGGCTTGGGAAAACCAGTATATAATAAAAATGATGATTTGGCCGGAATGGCCTATTTACAGTTGGAACACGAATCTAACGGGCGGGATAGTATTTATTCCCGAAGCTGGAACTCTCTTTCTTTAAGTTATCACACCGCGATAAATAAAAACCTTTTAATTAGTGTAAAAGGCTGGTTGCCATTTAAATATAAAAAGGATAATCCCGAGCTAATTGATTATGTTGGCTACGGAAAAATAAGCCTTACTTACAATTTAATTCCAGAAAAATTACTGGTAGATCTTATGCTTAGAAAGGGAATTAAAAACTGGAATGGAACGGTGCGCACCAGGTTTCTTTATAAACCTTTTAATTCTTCTAATTTCCAGGTAATGCTGGAGTGGTATAAAGGAAATGCAGAAAGCCTTATTAATTTTGAAGAAAACCGAAGTATGATTCGCGCAGGCTTCGTTCTAAAATCAGACGAATTAAACTTCCTAAAATCGCTTCCCGATGCAATTTAACAAACCTTTTAGAAATTTGGTTCGGGTTATTCGGAACTAAATATTAATTTCGCGCCTTCAATTTATTAAAATGAACAATACGGACTTACAAGCACAAAAAACACGTTTAATTGAAAAATTGGGCGTTCAGTTTGAAAAAGAGCATCAGTTAGCTCCGGTTGCAGCCAGGATTTTTGCCACGCTTATTGTTACCGGTAAAAAAGGAATCACTTTTGAGCAATTGGTAAAAGATTTAAATGCCGGAAAAAGTACGGTTTCTACTCATTTAGAACATCTTCAAACAACAAACCGTATTGAATACTACACAAAATCTGGAGACAGAAAGCGGTATTTTATTGTAAAACCCGACCTGATGGAAAACCATATTGATGAGCTCACCGCGAAGTGGGAAGCTCAAAAATGTATTCATAAAGAGGTTCTGGAATACAAGCAAAAGAGCAACGAATTGAATAAAGAAGATCCGCCTTTTGATATGGAATTTCAAAAAAGCCTGTTAGACTTTTTAGATGAAGCAACGGCAGCGCTTAATAAATTAAAGAAGAACATCAACAACCATTAATTACAATAAAAAGCAATGAAAAAGATAATTTATTTCAGTCTGTTTATAGGTGCTGCCGTTTTCACTTCCTGTTCTAACGGGAAAGAAGAACAGCAAGCAGCACAGGGCCAGGGTGCACAACCACTCCCGGTATTAGAAGTACAAACAAAGACAGTTACCGGTTTCACTTCCTATCCTACCAGTATAGAGGGTGTGGTAAACAGTCAGGTTAGAGCAAAAGTTTCTGGTTATATCACAGATGTTTTAGTAGATGCAGGAGAAAAAGTAACAAAAGGACAAAGGCTTTTTAAGCTTGAAACAGAATCTTTATCGGGTGATGCTGAAGCTGCCCAGGCAAATGTAAATGCCGCCCGGGTTGAAGTTGAAAAACTAAAACCCTTAGTTGAAAAAGATATTATTAGTGGAGTACAACTACAAACCGCAAAAGCACAGCTCTCCCAGGCCCAGGCTAACTACAACAGTATAGCTGCAAATATTGATTATGCAAATATTAAAAGCCCGGTAGATGGTTATGTAGGTAATATTAATTTTCGAAATGGAGCACTTGTATCTCCCGGAGACCCTACACCGCTTACTACGGTTTCCCAAACCGATGAGGTTTATGCGTTCTTTTCTATGAACGAGAAAGATTATATGAGTTTTCTTCAGGAAACTTCGGGCAGCAGTATAGAAGAAAAGATATCTAATTTCCCAGATGTAAGTTTAATTCTGGCCAATGGTAAAGAATATGAACAAAAAGGGAAAATTCAAACAATTTCTGGACAAATTGATCCTTCAACAGGTACAGTAACCTTCAGGGCCAAATTTCCTAATCCAAATCAACTATTATCTAACGGTAATAGTGGTAAGATTCGAGTGCCACAAACTTTTGAAGACGTAATTGTAGTACCCGAAATCTCAAGTTATGAGCAACAGGGAAGAACTTACGTTTACAAAGTTCAGGGTGATAGTTTGGCCGTTTCTACACCAATCACAGAAACTTCAAGAGTAAATAATCTTATTGTTGTTGCTTCCGGCCTTAAAAAAGGCGATAAAATTGTTGCTCAGGGCGTGGCAAAACTAAGAAACAACACTCCAATAAAACCGCAAGAAATTCCTTTTGATAGTATTGCGAATTCTATTAATACAGTATTTAAATAAGACTTTAAGATGCTAAAGAAATTTATAGAAAGACCGGTATTATCTACGGTCGTTTCCATTATAATTGTGGTATTGGGTGTGTTGGGAATTTCAACACTGCCTGTAACGCAGTATCCAGATATTGCCCCTCCAACGGTTCAGGTTTCGGCTAATTTCCCGGGGGCAAATGCTCAAACAGTACTGGAGAGTGTAATTATTCCCATTGAAGAGCAAATAAACGGGGTTGAGGGAATGGATTATATTACCTCTACTGCCAGTAACAACGGTAGTGCCAGTATACAGGTATTTTTTGACCAGGGAGTAGATCCAGATATTGCCGCGGTAAACGTTCAAAACCGTGTGGCACGTGCTACACCTTTACTGCCGCAGGAAGTAACCCAATCTGGGGTAACCACGCAAAAAGAACAAACCAGTGCATTGATGTTCTTTACCGTGGTTTCAGACAACGAAGAATATGACGCAACTTTTATTCAGAATTACCTGAATATTAACGTGATTCCAGAATTACAGCGTATTAACGGGGTTGGGAACGTAAATGTATTTGGCGCCAAGAAATATGCGATGCGAATCTGGCTTCAGCCTGAAAAATTAGCGGCTTATAATTTAATCCCTTCAGATGTTATTGGAGCCATTAATGAGCAAAGTCAGGAAGCTGCTGCGGGATCTTTAGGTCAAAATAATGCTGAAGCTTTTGAATATGTACTGCGTTATAGCGGAAGATACCAGGACGAAGATCAATACCGAAATATTATTATTAAAGCCCTTGATAATGGGCAATACCTAAGGTTAGACGATGTTGCAGAAGTTGAACTGGATGCCGAAGGTTATAATGTTATTGGATATACCAATGGTAAGCCAGGAGTGAATATGGCTGTTTACCAAACGCCAGGTTCTAATGCCCAGGAAATTATTGAAAATATTCACCAGAAGCTGGACGAAATGGAAGAAGATTTTCCAACCGGGCTTTCGGTATATATAAATTTTGATACCAACGAATTTCTTACCGCTTCTATAGATAAAGTGATTTTAACGCTTATTGAAGCGTTTATACTGGTATTTATTGTAGTTTTTATATTTCTTCAGGATTTTAGGTCTACCCTTATTCCTGCCATTGCGGTACCGGTTTCCATAATTGGTACATTCTTTTTCTTAAACCTGTTTGGGTACTCTATAAACTTACTAACGCTATTTGCGCTGGTACTGGCTATTGGTATTGTAGTAGATGATGCTATTGTAGTAGTAGAAGCCGTACATGCAAAAATGGAAGAAGGAGCTAAAGATGCCATAAGCGGTACAAGAAAAGCGATGGACGAAATTACCGGGGCGATTATTTCTATTACGCTGGTAATGGGAGCGGTATTTATTCCCGTAACTTTTATCACGGGACCCACAGGAGTTTTCTATGAACAATTTGGGGTGACTTTAATTGTAGCTATTGCAATATCTGCAGTTAATGCTTTAACTTTAAGTCCTGCGCTTTGTGCCATTTTCTTAAAACCACATCGTGAAGACGAAGAACATAAGAAAAAGAATTTTTTACAGCGCTTCTTTAGTTCGTTTAATACCGCTTTTAAAGTAACTACTGACAAGTATGTGAATTCCCTTACATTTTTAAGTAAACATAAGTGGATTACAGGGCTAATCCTTGTAGCTGCGGTACTTGCTATATTTTGGGGAGCTAAGACTACTCCAACCGGTTTTGTACCAGATGAAGACCGCGGAATATTATTTGTAAATGTTGAATTACCTGCCGGTGCTTCTTTAGACAGAACCGTGGGAATTACTTCAGAATTAGAGAAAAAAGCACAACAAATAGAAGGTGTACAGGGTGTTTCTTTAGTAAATGGTTATAGTTTAATTGGTGGAGCAGGTAGTAACTATGCACTTGGTTTTATTAAATTAGACGACTGGAGTGAACGTGAAGAAGATCACCTATCGGTAGAATCTATCCAGGGACAATTATTTCAAATTGGCGCTTCATTTTCTGATGCTGAAATGCTATTCTTTTCTCCTCCCAGTATTCCAGGTTTTGGAGTTTCAGGGGGATTTGAAGCTAAATTGTTAGATAGATCAGGTGGTAGTTTCCAGGAACTGGATACCCAAACCCAAAATTATATTGCAGCGCTTTCCCAAAGACCGGAAATTCAGTATGCACAAAGTTCTTTCAACACAAATTATCCGCAGTATGAAATGGATTTAAATATTCCGAAAGCTAAAGAAGCAGGCGTGGATATTTCTACCATCTTCTCAACATTACAAGGGTATATTGGAAGTATTTACGCAGCAGATTTCTCTAGATTTGGTAAACAATATCGTGTGTATGTTCAGGCTTTACCTGAAGATCGCGCCGGCACCGACGATTTAAATTCTCTATTTGTAAGAAATTCCCAGGGAGAAATGGCGCCTTTAAGTGAATTTGTAAGCTTAAAACGGGTTTATGGTCCGCAATCGGTAACCAGGTTTAACCTGTTTAACTCGGCAACTATAAACGGTGCCCCGGCTCCGGGATATTCTTCTGGAGATGCTATTGCAGCAGTACAAGAAGTAAGTGCAGAATCACTACCCTCTAATTTTAGCGTAGATTATAGCGGACTTACCAGGGAAGAAGTTTCAGCAGGTTCACAGACTACTTTTATCTTGATTTTAAGTATTCTGTTTGTTTACTTCATTCTTTCAGCTCAATATGAAAGCTACCTTATTCCTTTCGCAGTGCTACTTTCATTGCCGGTTGGGGTAATGGGCTCTTACCTGGTAACTAAATTCACAGGGCTTCAGGCAAATATTTATTTCCAAATTGCTTTAATAATGCTGCTGGGGCTGCTGGCTAAGAACGCAATTCTTATTGTAGAGTTTGCCATGCAACGAAGGCAGGCAGGCCTTTCTATTGTAGATGCTGCCTTAGAGGGTGCAAGAGTGCGGTTAAGACCTATTTTAATGACCTCTTTTGCCTTTATTATTGGTTTACTTCCTTTGGTTTTTGCCGGTGGTACAGGTGCTGCAGGTAACCGCTCTATAGGTACGGGAGCTGTTGGAGGTTTATTAGTTGGTACCATATTGGGAGTTTTTATTATTCCAATTCTTTATATCATTTTCCAACATTTACAGGAAAAAATAACCGGGATACCAGAAGCAGCTAAAACAGAAAACAAATCAATTTCTGAAAAAGAATAACAATGAGAAAGAACAGTATATATAAACTTTTGCTTGGGGGAGCCTTACCATTTTTATTGGTTTCCTGTTTTGCAGCCAAAGATTACGAACGTCCTGAAATAGAAGAGATTTCTGAAGAATTGTATAGAACAGATAATCTTCCGCAGGATTCCTTAAATATGGCCACTATTTCCTGGACCGAAATTTTTACCGATCCTATTCTGAAAAACCATATTGAAGAAGGCCTGGAGAATAATATAGATATACGCATTGCCATACAGCAAATGTTGGCAGCCGAAGCTTATGTAAAACAAGGGAAAGCGAGTTATTTCCCTACCCTAAGTGCAGGGCCGGCCGTAAATCATCAAATCTTATCTCCTAACAGCCAGTTTGGTTCTTTCTTTGACGGAAGTATTACCCAATACGACGTTACCGGAAATCTTTCCTGGGAAGCTGATATTTGGGGAAAAATAAGAAGTAACGATCGTGCTTTTACCGCAGCTTATCTACAAAGTGAAGCTGCTCATAAAGCGGTAAAGACTCAGCTTATTTCCAATATTGCTAATAATTATTATCAATTACTAAGCCTGGACGAGCAACTTAGAATTGCAAAAGAAACCCTGGAAACCAGGAAAAGCAGCCTGGAAACTACAATGGCCCTTAAAGATGCCGGAAATGTAACTGAAGTTGGTGTACAACAAACCAAAGCGCAGTTGCATACAGCCGAGGCTTTAGTAGTGCAGCTTGAAAACCAAATTCGCTTGCTGGAAAATTCATTTTCCATTCTACTGGGCGCAGGGCCACAGGAAATAGAACGAACTGATTTATCACAACAAAATATTGTAAGTCCGTTGAATACAGGAGTGCCCTCACAACTCCTAAGAAATAGGCCAGATGTGATTGCCGCCGAGTACGGATTAATTAATGCTTTTGAACTTACTAATGCGGCTCGCGCTAACTTCTATCCTTCGCTTACATTAACCGCTTCAGGTGGTTTTCAAAGTTTAGAACTGGATAAATTATTAAATGCCAATTCCCTTTTTGCTAATTTGGGTGCTTCGCTTTTGCAGCCAATTGTTAATAAGCGGCAAATAAGAACCCAGTACGAAGTTTCGCAGGCACAACAAGAAGAAGCTTTACTAAACTTTAAACAAGCCATTTTAGTGGCCGGCAGGGAAGTTTCAGATGCACTTTCTAATTACCAGGCAAGTACCGAACGCATAGATATTCTTGAGAATGAATATGAAGCTTACAATAAGGCTTCAGGCTATTCAGAAGAATTATTGAATAACGGTCTTATAAATTACCTGGAAGTATTAACCGCAAGGGAAAATGCTTTAAATTCTCAGCTAAACCTTATAAATGCTGAATACAATAAATTGAATTCCATCGTAAATCTTTATAAAGCCCTTGGTGGAGGCTGGCAATAAATTGTGTTGAATTTGTTTTGTTAATTGTTGAATAAACAGCTCCAGAATTAAATTTTGGGGCTGTTTTTTTGTTGAGATTGAAATTTAATTTCGACTAAGCCAGTACACTACCTGGAGCAAGCCCACGGGACTTTTTGTAAGAAAAATAGTTTGATTTGAGGCAAACCTCGTAGCATTTAAATCTCGATTATCGAGTAAATTCAGTAACTTTAAGAAAGCTTAAATTTTATTAAAATGAAAAGTAGTTTTAGTGATATTATAAAAGATGAAAAACCTGTTCTAGTTGATTTTTATGCTGACTGGTGTGGCCCTTGCAAAACACTGGCGCCAATTTTAAAAGACGTAAAGGCCGAATTGGGCGATGGCGTAAAAATTGTAAAGATAGATGTAGATAAAAACCAGGAATTGGCGGGAAAATACCAGGTGCGCGGTGTTCCCACAATGATGCTATTTAAAAATGGCCAGCAACTCTGGAGACAATCTGGAGTTTTACAAAAAGCTGAAATTGTAAATATTATTAATTCTAATTCCTAATAGAAACCTAAAGCTGGGAAGCAATGTATGTTTTTGAAATTATTTTAAGCTAAAACCTTCTGAAATTCGGGTTCTTTTTCTATCACACTTTTTGCAAAAGGACATAGCGGAATCACCTTCAGCTTATTTTCTTTTGCAAAATCTACAGTAGCTTTTATTAATTTCTTGCCTATACCTTGGCCTTTAAAATCGGGGTCAACTTCGGTATGGTCTATTATAAACTTGCTTCGGCCTGCCCAGGTATATTCTACTTTCCCGGCAATTTTTTCATTTTCCAAAGCTTGAAAAAAGCCCTTCTTAATTTCATCAACTTGTTCAATCTTCATAATTCAAATTTTTAAGAATTTTGTCTGGATTTAATCGAGTTTTCCACCCTTTGCGGTCCACCAGGGATGAACTTCAACTTTTAATCTACCGGCTTTTACCATAGGATCCTGTTTTGCCAAACTATCGGCTTCTTGCTGCGTAGCCGTATTATAAACCGCAATTCCACGAATATCCCCGTCATCACCAAAGGGGCCAATTAAGCTTGCGTAGCCTTCTTGTGCCATTTTGCTTAAATAAGCCAGGTGTTCCTTTTGCAGTTTTGCCGCTTCAGTAGAATCCTGGTTGCGGTTTTCTCCCTTTTTCAAAAAAACCATATAATATTGCTGCATCAAATAAGTGCTGTCGCCCTCTTTGTAGGTAAAAGTTTGATAACCTTTTTCATTTAAATGTTTCGCAATAGAATCTATATTGGTTTTGGGCTTTTTCTTCTCAACTTTCTCTGGCCCGGGAATACCTCGCTCCTGTTCTGGAATATCTTTACAGGAAAGTATTAAAAACGGAAAAACGAGTATATAAATTAATTTCTTCATATTAAATTTTACCAGTTTTTATACGGGTTCTTGCTTAATTGGGAATTATAATATTTTATATCTCCGGTTACTTCTTCTCCCAGCCAATTGGGTTTCTTAAAGGTATCGGTTTCAGAATTCAATTCTATTTCTGCTACGGTTAAACCTTCATTTTCAGCGTGAAATTCATCAATTTCAAAAACAAAATCACCGCCTTTCACCAAATAGCGGGTTTTTTCTATAACTCCAGGTTCACAAAGTCCAAATAGCGCTTCGGCTTCCTTTATATCAATTTCCTTTTCCCATTCAAAACGTGTAAGTCCGTTTTTTGAAGATTTCCCTTTAATAGTAAGAAAAGCATTATCGCCGGTAATTCTTAAGCGCACTGTACGTTCGGGATCGGTGTTTAAAAATCCTTGTTTTATGCTGAAATTCTTAAATGATTCCTTTTTAAAATCTTCTGAAAGTACAAGGTATTTACGTTCAATTTCCTGCATTTAATTATTGTGTGCTATATTTTTAATTTCATCTGAAGGAATTCTTTCTACGTCCAATTCGGGCTTATTAGCAATGGCTACCATAGCCCTGGCAATACTTTCAGCCGAAATAGACTTGTATTTACGTAAAGTTCCCAGGAAAAACGGATTTATAAAATTGAGCATTACTTTTCCAACTTTTTCAAAGCTTCGGCTTTCCTTCCGCTCACCAGTAATAAGTGAAGGTTGTAAGATATAGGTATTCTTAATTTCCTGCTCTAATACCTCTTTCTCCATTTTCCCCTTAATACGGTTATAAAACACCCTGCTTTTGGGATTCGCTCCAAGTGCCGAAACTACCAGAAATGTATCTATATTATTTGCTTTACAAAGCCTGGCCGCTGTCACAGGAATTCCGCGATCAATTTTGGTGTACGTATTGTGATCTGGGGTCTTCTTTTTGGTGGTACCCACACAACAAAAAACCTCATCGGCGGTAAATTTGTCTTTATGTTCCTCCAGTTTAAAAAGATCTATTAAATGTTCTTCGATTTTAGGATGTTTTTTTTCTACTGAATTTCTCGAGAAAAGTTTGATTTTCCCATACCTGTCGTCTTCAAGTAATTGCTGTAGTAACATTCCTCCGGTTAGGCCGGTAGCTCCTAAAATTATTGCTGTTTTTGGCATATATTATTTATTAATGAACCGGTCTTTTTCTGGTTCCTCTAAAATTAATTATTTCGATTCTTTGTTTCTCTTTATTTTCTCTATAAACTATATAATTATTTTTATCTATCAAAGCTTTAAAAAGCTTAGGGTTTTGCGTGGACTTAGGAAACAAATTCTGGGTTTAAAATGATGATTTGAATAACTATTTTAAGTTTTTCTTCCAGTTTAAATATTTCTTTTTCAGTCCAATTTTCTTCCAAATATTCCAGCACTCTCTGCAAACCTGTCTTTGCAG
This sequence comes from Salegentibacter agarivorans, assembly GCF_900113135.1. GTDB lineage: Bacteria > Bacteroidota > Bacteroidia > Flavobacteriales > Flavobacteriaceae > Salegentibacter > Salegentibacter agarivorans. The sequence goes on from NZ_FOOH01000012.1 coordinate 127,476, forward strand.
TCTCTGTCCAAAAGATCTCTAATGCCATTTTTTAAACATTCGCATAACATCTTCATTAGCTAACACCTTATCGTTATTGGCATCCTCTAAGCCTTTTTGAATAGCAGCTTTCTCAATGTCGCTAAGCTTATCCCACAAATCACCTTTTTTTTGCTTTTTATAAGTTTCAGCCACTTCTGCTATAAGATGAAGTAATTCTTCATCAGCTTCCTGAACGTAAGCCAAAACCCGTTGCTTAAGCTCCTTCTCTTTCTTCATTTTTTTTAATTGATTTTTATAAAGTTACGATTTTTAAATTTCTGAAGTTGAAAGATTTTATAACAGGTTTGGGAAATAAATAGCTTTCCAGACAACTTGAAGTTTCTTTAACTTTGTAAAGTGAACCAAAACCTTCCTCTTCGAAAAATCATTCATATAGATATGGATGCGTTCTATGCTTCGGTAGAACAACTGGATAATCCCGAATTACGCGGTAAGGCGATTGCTGTGGGCGGAAGTTCGCAAAGAGGTGTAGTTAGCGCGGCAAGTTATGAAGCGCGAAAATATGGCGTTAAAAGCGCTATGAGTAGCATAATTGCCAAACGCAATTGCCCGCATCTAATCTTTGTAAAAACCCGTTTTGACCGTTACCGGGAGATTTCACAACAAATAAGGGAGATCTTTTATGAATATACAGACCTGGTAGAGCCACTTTCTTTAGATGAAGCTTACCTGGACGTAACCGAGAATAAAAAAGGAAATCCCAGTGCAAGCCTAATTGCAAAAGAAATACGGGAGAAAATTAAGGAGAAAACAGGATTAAATGCCTCGGCAGGAATTTCTATCAATAAATTTATCGCAAAGATTGCCAGTGATTTTAATAAACCTAACGGACAAAAAACTGTAAATCCTGAAGAAGTAGAAGCTTTTTTGGAAGTTTTAGACATCAGGAAATTTCACGGAGTAGGTAAAGTGACTGCTGAAAAAATGTATATGCTGGGTATTTTTACCGGGAAAGACCTTAAAAAGAAATCTCAAGAATATTTAATCGAAAAATTCGGGAAAAGCGGTGCGCATTATTACAACGTGGTTCGCGGTATACATTTGAGCGAAGTAAAACCAAACCGAATAAGAAAATCTCTTGGTGCCGAACGCACTTTTAATGAAAATATCTCTTCGGAAATTTTTATGCTGGAAAGGCTGGAAAACATTGCCGAAGAAATAGAACGTCGGCTCAAAAAAAGCAAGGTTGCTGGTAAAACGGTGACCCTAAAAATTAAGTATAGCGATTTTACCCTGCAGACTCGCAGTAAAACTATTTCGTTCTATATCTCCAGTAAAGAATTAATTCTTGAAAATGCAAAGGAGTTATTATACCAGGAAAAAATGAAGAATTCCGTACGACTTTTGGGAATTTCTCTTTCCAACCTAAATACCGATAAAAGCGAAAAGAAACCGGAAGAAGAGAAAAAAGTTGAAGTACAGCTAAAGTTTGAATTTTAAACAAAAAAAAAACCCCAAATAGAGTGTATTCGGGGCTTGAAGTATAAATATTATTAGATTATTCTATTTCTGAAATCCTTAGCGTATTTACCATACCTTTTTCACCAATTGGCATCGCAGCCAGGTTAATGGTATAATCCCCCACCTCTACAAAAGATTTCTCTTTTGCAATGCGGTTAATATCTTCTATAGTTTCGTCTGTACTTACAAATTTATCGTAATGGAAAGCTTTAACACCCCATAACAAACTAAGTTGTGAAAGAATTCTATTATTAGAAGTATACACTAAAATATGCGCTTCAGGCCTCCAAGCAGAGATTTGGAAAGCTGTGTACCCGCTATTGGTTAAGGTACAAATTGCTTTGGCCTTAATTTCGTTAGCCATATGGGCCGCGTGATAACAAACAGATTTGGTAATATAACGCTTGGTACGTACATGCGGCGGATCGTGGGGAACTTTAATTAATGGTGAGTTTTCAACACTCTCCAAAATTTGTGTCATCTTTTGAATCACCTGCACTGGGTACTGCCCTACTGAAGTTTCTCCACTAAGCATTACCGCATCGGCACCATCCATAACTGAGTTCGCTACGTCATTAACTTCGGCTCTTGTTGGCGTAAGGCTGGTAATCATCGTCTCCATCATTTGAGTAGCGATTATTACCGGAATTCTTGCTTTCTTGGCCGTTAAAACTAATTTCTTTTGAATAAGTGGAACTTCCTGCGCAGGAATTTCTACTCCTAAATCTCCACGAGCCACCATTAAACCATCACAGTAGGCCACAATCTTATCAATATTGGCTACACCTTCCGGTTTTTCGATTTTGGCTATAATTGGGATTTTATATTCGCTGTGCTTTTTAATTAAATCCTGAAGTTCTTTTAAATCTTCCGCGTGACGCACAAAAGAAAGAGCCATCCAGTCCACCTGCATTTCACAGGCAAAAATCGCATCTTTTACATCCTTTTCAGTTAAAGCAGGAAGCGAAATATTAGTATTTGGAAGGTTTACACCTTTCTTAGACTTTAAAGGTCCACCCTGGATTACCCGGGTTTTAACCTCATCTTTTTTATTTGTACTTACTACTTCAAAAATAAGTTTACCATCGTCTAAAAGAATACGCTCTCCCGCAGCTACATCTTGCGGAAAAGTTTCATAATTCATATAAACGCGTTCTGCGGTTCCTTTAAATTCTTTTCCGGTAGCAAAAATAATTTCATCACCTTCTGAAACTACCACTTCGTCTTTCATCACTCCTACCCGAAGTTTAGGACCCTGTAAATCTCCAAGAATTGCGGCATTGTAGCCTTTTTCTTTGTTCAGGTCTCTAATCATGTTAATGCGTTCTTTTACATCGTCATAATTAGCGTGGGAAAAATTAACTCTAAAAACGTTTACTCCGGCCTGGAGCATTTTATCTAAGGTTTCTTTGGAACTCGTTGCCGGGCCTAGGGTTGCAACGATTTTAGTCTTCTTATTTGTTGGCATTATTCAAAAATTAAATTTTGTTTAGATTTTAATAAATCTGTGTCAATTTTATAAACTGCTATTACCTGCGGTATCTGGCTTATGGCATTAACAAGTAAATTGAGGTCTTTTTGATTTAGCTCCTCATCTATTTTAAGAAAGAAATCTACCTTTTTATACTCAGGCACCAGGTTTACCTGTAAGGGTCTAACTTCTTCTTCTTCAAATAAAGAACCCGAGCTTAATATCTTTTTTGGTTCTCCTTTAAACTTATTGGCCACAAGGTGATAAGACCTGAAATTCGCCAGATCTTTAAAGGTATAATGGGCGTAGAAAGCTTCTACCGATTTATGGTTGAAGTCTATATCCCTGCGTTCTCTTTTTAATTGAAGTTTAAGATGCTTATTTAATAAATAGGCCATCTTATATTCTTCTAAATCACCATATAGTGCTATTAAGCCAAAATCATCTTCCTCTACATCCTCAAGCAGCATTTTATGAGATTGCATAGCTTTTAATTTAAGGTTAAAGATAAGATAAGATTGAGAAAAATGAAGGTTTATCGTACCAAAACTTCGTATTTATCTACGAAAACGTTATAGTTTGCACTAATTTCATAATTTTATGTGATTTTATTTTGAAGTGCATAATAAGCCCGTTTTGCTGTTTTTTCTTCGGCCTTCTTTTTTGAGGTTGCCCTTGCCTTGGCAACAACTTTATCATCTAACCTCAATTTTACAGCAAAATGCTTTATTTCATCGTTCCCGGTATCTTCATAAACTTCAAAGTCGAATTCCCGTTTTTCTTTTTGACACCACTCAATAAACAGACTTTTATAACTTATTACCTGGCCTTCTAATTGTTCTATATCTACATAAGGATCTATCACTCTTTCGTAAATAAAACGCTTACAATATTTATAACCGCGGTCTAGATATATTGCGCCAATTAATGCTTCAAATAAATTGCCGTGAATATTTGCTCCAAATTGATCTTTGGGAATATTAGTTTGAACGTGGTCTATAAGTTTCAGGTCTTTACCAAGCTCATTTAAATGCTTTCGGCTAACTACTTTAGAACGCATTTTGGTAAGATAACCCTCATTTCCGCCAGGAACTGCTTTAAAAAGGTGGGAAGCTATTACAGCGCTTAACATGGCGTCTCCCAGGAACTCCAGGCGTTCAAAACTCACCGCATTTCCCTTTTCATCTTTAATATTTAAAGAACGGTGGGTAAAGGCTTTGCGGTAGTGAAGAATATTCTTGGGCTTAAATCCCAGAATTTTATATAAAACGGAAAAAAAATTCCCGCCTTTATCAGAACGGGAATTTAATATATTTCGAAGAACGCCCATAATTAAAGGTTATTCATCAAATCTTTTAAATAATAAACAAGCGTTGTGACCTCCAAATCCAAACGTGTTGCTCATTACCACCTTTACATCACGTTTTTGGGCCTTATTAAGAGTAAGGTTTAATTCAGGATCAATATTTTCATCTTTATGTTCGTGGTTAATAGTAGGTGGTACTATTCCATGTTTCATAGACAAAATTGCAGAAATTGCTTCTACAGCTCCTGCAGCACCAAGCAAATGCCCGGTCATTGATTTTGTTGAATTAATATTAATTGTTTTGACGTGTTCACCAAAAACCTTACTTATCGCTTTTAATTCGGCTACGTCTCCTAATGGAGTAGAAGTTCCGTGCGTATTAATGGCGTCTACATCTTCGGGTTTCATTTCTGCATTTCGAAGACAGTTTTCCATAACCGCAACAACTCCGTTTCCTTCAGGATGTGGTGCCGTCATATGGTAAGCATCAGAAGATAATCCTCCTCCAAGTACTTCAGCATAAATTTTAGCTCCTCTGGCTTTGGCATGTTCATATTCTTCAAGAATAAGTGTACCGGCACCTTCCCCTAACACAAATCCGTCTCGAGTAGCATCAAAAGGTCTTGATGCCGTTTCGGGGTTATCGTTTTGTGTAGAAAGGGCGTGCATAGCATTAAAACCACCCATACCAGCCATGGTTACCGCAGCTTCCGAACCTCCGGAAACAATAATATCACTATGTCCCAGCCTAATATTATTTAATGCATCTATCATAGCATTTGCTGCAGATGCACAAGCTGAAACGGTAGTATAATTTGCTCCCATAAACCCATGACGAATAGAAATATTACCCGGGGCAATATCCGCAATCATCTTAGGGATAAAGAAAGGATTAAACCTTGGTGTACCATCTCCCGTCGCGAAGTTTATCACTTCGTTCTGAAAAGTTTCCAATCCGCCAATTCCGGCCCCCCATATTACACCAACACGGTACTTGTTTACAGTCTCCAGGTTGATGCCGGAATCTTTTATTGCTTCATCTGAAGCTACAATGGCATATTGGGCAAACCTGTCCAGTCTTCTTACTTCCTTACGGTCAAAGAAATCGAGTGGATCAAAATTTTTGAGTTCACAAGCGAATTTGGTTTTGAATTTTTCAGTATCGAAATAGGTAATAGGTGCACCACCACTTTTTCCGGCTACCAAAGCCTCCCAATATTCTTCAATATTGTTACCAATGGGGGTTAGGGCTCCCAAGCCCGTTACTACAACTCGCTTCAACTCCATATGGTCTATACTCTTTTTATTTTTTTGCGTCTTCAATATAAGAAATTGCCTGACCTACTGTGGCAATGTTCTCAGCCTGGTCATCAGGAATCTGGATATCGAATTCTTTTTCGAATTCCATGATCAATTCCACAGTGTCCAATGAATCAGCACCCAGATCGTTTGTGAAGCTTGCTTCGTTTACAACCTCGTTCTCGTCAACACCTAACTTGTCAACGATAATCGCTTTTACTCTTGATGCAATGTCTGACATAATACTTTTATTTTAATTTTGATTAGGTGGCAAAAATAAAAAACTTTATTTTAAAACCGATTTTTACTTTAAAAATGTGATCGTAATTTACATAAATTTAGTTGAAAGGACTTAATTTTACATTCTAATAATTGTTAACAAGCTTATTTTGAGCAATCCAACCCATACCCTACAAAAAAAAATAGTTGTCTTTGCTTCCGGCTCGGGAACCAACGCCGAAAATATCATTAAATTTTTTCAGAAACAGCCCAATGCCAGTGTGGTAGCGGTTTTCTCGAACAAAAGATCGGCTAAAGTGCTAAAAAGAGCACACGATCTCAATGTTAAAGCGCTTCATTTTGACCGGGATGCACTCTATAATAGTTACGATGTTCTGCATATTTTAGAAGATATAAATCCAGATTTAATTGTTTTAGCAGGATTTATGTGGATTTTCCCCGAAGACATTTTAAAACGTTTTCCTAATAAGATTGTAAACATACATCCGGCACTACTTCCAAAATATGGCGGTAAAGGAATGTATGGAATGCATGTGCACGAAGCTATAATTCAAAATAAGGAAAAAGAAAGCGGGATTAGCATTCATTATGTAAATGAAAATTATGATGAAGGCGAAATAATCTTTCAGGCGAAAACAGATATTTCAGAAGAAGACACTCCCGAAAGTCTTGCAGAAAAAATTCATAAGCTGGAGTACAAACATTTTCCAGAAATCCTTCAGCAATTACTTCAAAAGAAATCACAATAGTGCAAACAACCCAGGTACACATTTATACCGATGGCGCCGCGAGAGGAAACCCCGGCCCCGGCGGTTACGGCATTGTAATGGAATGGGTAGGAAAAGCCTACCGCAAAGAATTTTCAAAAGGTTTTAAACACACCACTAATAACAGGATGGAATTGCTGGCAGTAATTGAAGCTTTAAAAAAGCTGAAAAAGCCCGGAGTTTCTGCTATAGTTTTTACCGATTCAAAATATGTTGCAGATGCGGTTAATAAAAAATGGGTGTTTGGCTGGGAAAAGAAAAATTTTAAAGATCGAAAGAATGCGGATCTCTGGATAGAATTTCTAAAAGAAATACGCAAACATAATGTAAGCTTTAGGTGGATAAAGGGACATAATGAGCATCCGCAAAACGAACGCTGCGACGCTTTGGCGGTAGCCGCCTCAAAAGAAAAAAGACTTCTAATTGATGAAGGTTTTCAACAAAATTGAACGGAATTAATCTTTAAGTAGTGTATTCGAGATGAACCATAAAGGCATTATTACTATTATATCCTGGTTTCGAGACAAAACGTACAATATTTAAATCTCGATTATCGAGTAATTTTGATTGAGCCCTTGAAAAACAAACTGTATATTTGCAGCACAATTTTTAAACCATTTTATGAGTAAATTACTGATTGTAGGCACTGTAGCCTTTGATGCTATTGAAACCCCTTTTGGGAAAACCGATAAAATTCTTGGAGGTGCAGGCACCTATATTGGGCTTTCAGCTTCGCAGTTTAATGTAGACAGCGCCGTGGTATCTATTGTTGGAGACGATTTTCCACAAAAATACCTGGACCTGCTTACCAGAAACAATATAAATATAGATGGAATTGAAGTGGTTTCCGGCGGAAAAACCTTCTTTTGGAGCGGCCGTTACCATAACGATTTAAATTCCAGAGATACCTTAGACACCCAATTAAACGTACTGGCCGATTTTAATCCGGTAGTACCAAATGCTTATAAAGATGCTGAAATTGTGATGTTGGGCAACCTGCATCCTTTGGTGCAACTTAGCGTTTTAGAACAAATTGAATCTCCAAAACTCGCCATTTTAGATACTATGAACTTCTGGATGGATAACGCCCTGGAAGATTTAATGAAAGTAATTGCCAAAGTAGATGTGATCACCATTAACGATGAAGAGGCAAGGCAACTTTCTGGCGAATATTCTTTAGCCAAAGCTGCTAAAAAGATTGCTACAATGGGCCCAAAATATGTAGTGATTAAAAAAGGAGAACACGGCGCTTTATTATTTCACGAAGAGCAGGTGTTCTTTGCGCCCGCCCTTCCATTAGAAGAAGTTTTTGATCCAACCGGTGCCGGCGATACTTTTGCAGGTGGTTTTGCAGGTTATCTTGCAAAAACCGGAGATATTAGCTTTGAAAATATGAAAAACGCCATTATATACGGCTCTAATCTCGCATCTTTTTGCGTAGAAAAATTTGGAACCGAGAGGATGGAGGAACTTTCAGGCGAGGAAGTAAATTCGCGCCTCGCAGAGTTTAAGAAATTAACTCAATTTGAAATAGCATTAACCTAAACTTATGCCCTGAATTTTCAGGGCATTTTTTATATAAAGCAGGAATAAAATCTGCCACGAATTATGAGTGACGCCTTAAAACACGAATGTGGAATTGCCCAAATACGATTGTTAAAACCACTGGAGTACTATAAAGAAAAATATGGTACTGCCTTTTATGGGATTAACAAAATGTATTTAATGATGGAAAAACAGCATAACCGCGGCCAGGACGGTGCCGGTTTTGCCAACATTAAATTAAATACTGCTCCCGGAGATCGCTATATAAGCCGAATTAGATCTAATGCGGCACAACCCATCCAGGATATTTTTGAGCAGATAAATGGTAGAATTAACGACGAAATTAAAGCAAACCCTGAGTATTCTGAAGATGTTGCGCTGCAAAAGAAAAACCTTCCATATGTGGGAGAAGTTTATCTTGGACACGTGCGCTACGGTACTTTTGGAAAAAATAGTATAGAAAGTGTACACCCATTTCTTAGGCAAAACAACTGGATGCACCGTAATCTTATTGTGGCCGGGAATTTTAATATGACCAACGTAAACCAGCTTTTTAATAACCTGGTAGAGCTTGGGCAGCATCCCAAAGAAAAAGCCGATACCGTTACGGTAATGGAAAAAATTGGACACTTTTTAGATTCTGAAGTTCAAAAACTTTATAAAAAATTAAAAAAACAAGGCTATTCTAAAGTTTCAGCTTCTCCTATTATTGCCGAAAAATTAAACGTTGCTAAAATACTAAGAAAATCGTCTAAAAACTGGGATGGTGGTTACGCTATGGCCGGTTTACTTGGCCACGGTGATTCTTTTGTTTTACGTGACCCTGCAGGAATTCGTCCCGCATATTATTATAAAGATGACGAAGTGGTAGTTGTTGCTTCAGAAAGACCGGTGATTCAAACCGCTTTCAACGTAGATTTTAATGATGTACATGAGCTTCCGCCGGGACACGCCATTATCACTAAAAAAAGTGGAGAAGTAAATATCACCCAAATTCTGGAGCCTCTGGAACGAAAAGCCTGTTCTTTTGAACGTATTTATTTTTCCCGCGGAAGCGATGCCGAAATCTATAAAGAACGTAAAATGCTTGGGCGTTTATTAATGCCCGAAGTATTAAAATCCATAGATCACGATACCATAAATACGGTTTTCTCTTTTATTCCAAATACTGCTGAAACCAGTTTCTACGGAATGGTTGAAGCGGCACAGGATGAATTGAATAAACAGAAAAACGATGCAATTCTAGCTGAAAAAGATACTTTAACTGATGCCAGACTTCAGGAAATTTTAGCACACCGTTTACGCACCGAAAAAATTGCGATCAAAGATGTAAAGCTTAGAACCTTTATTACCGAAGACAGCAGCCGTGATGATCTCGTAGCCCACGTTTATGATGTAACCTACGGCGTGGTTAAACCAGAAGACAGCCTGGTAATCATAGACGATAGTATTGTAAGGGGAACAACTTTAAAGAAGAGCATCATTAAAATGATGGACAGGTTAAACCCCCGGCAAATTGTAGTAGTTTCTTCGGCGCCACAAATTCGTTATCCAGATTGTTACGGTATAGATATGGCGCGACTGGAAGGTCTTGTTGCTTTTAGGGCAGCCCTAGAGCTTTTAAAAGATAATAACCAATACGATATAGTGGAAAAGGTTTACGAAAAGTGTAAACTCCAGGTAGATCTTGCCGATGAAGAAGTGAAGAATTTCGTTAAGGAAATCTACGAACCTTTTACCGATGAGCAAATTTCAGATAAAATCTCAGAGCTACTTTGTGATACAGATGTAAAGGCAGAGGTAAAAGTGATTTACCAAACAGTAGACAATTTACATAAAGCCTGCCCTAAAAACCTGGGTGACTGGTATTTCACGGGGAACTATCCAACTTTTGGTGGTAACCGGGTAGTGAATAGAGCTTTTATTAATTTTTACGAAGGAAACGAAGGGAGAGCCTACTAAGTGCAGTTTAACAAGTTTTTCTGCCTTTCGTCTAAAATGATTTTTTACAGGAATAAGAATCTATACATTAGCAGAACCATAAACATAAGTAGGTTAAGTTCATGGTAGATTTGGGGCAAAAAAAGGTGGATATAAAAATCCGCCTTTTTTTATTTTTACCCAAATTTAAAACGCTTCAGAAAATAAAACTTCCCACAACTAACTTACACAAAAACCCAAATTTTCTTACATTAAATATTGAATTTCAATACTTTAACAGATATTTACGCCTTTAATCTAAAAAATTTGCACGCAACATTTATTCAGTATACTTTAGACTCACCATAACATAAGTAGGTTAAGTTCATGGTAGATTTGGGGCAAAGAAAGGTGGATTTAAAAAATCCGCCTTTTTTTATTTAACATTCTGGCAAAAAAAAGACCGCCAAACAGCGGTCTTTTTAATATATATGAAAAATAACTTAGTTATTATTTCTGCTTTGCATATCTGCTTCCCACTTCTTTCCAGTCTATTACATTAAAAAATGCATCAATATAGTCTGGACGACGGTTTTGATAGTTTAGGTAATAAGCATGTTCCCAAACATCAAGACCTAAAATAGGAGTTCCGCCACAGCCAATTCCTGGCATTAATGGATTGTCCTGATTTGCAGTAGAGCAAATTTCTACTTTTCCGCCTTCGTGAACACAAAGCCAGGCCCATCCAGAACCAAACTGTCCTGCAGCTGCCTTGGCAAATTCGTCTTTAAAAGCTTCAAAAGAACCATATGCAGCATCTATTGCTTTTGCAAGTTCACCTTCTGGCTTTCCACCACCATCTGGAGACATTACTTCCCAAAACAGGTTATGGTTATAAAATCCGCCTCCGTTATTTCTTACAGCGGTATTTTCTTTATCAAGATTTTCAAGAATATTCTCTATAGTTTTTCCTTCAAGATCGGTGCCTTCTATTGCAGCGTTTAATTTCTTAGTGTAACCTGCGTGGTGTTTTCCATGGTGAATTTCCATGGTCTTCGCATCTATATGTGGTTCTAATGCATCAAATGCATATTTTAACTTTGGTAACTCAAAAGCCATTTGTATCTATTTTTTAGTGATTAGTAATAAAATTCACTCAAATTTAGGTATTAAGCTATTTAATAAAAACATTTTAGTGTTATAAAATACTTAAAAGCGGGGGGAGAATACAAAACATTTTTATTTTACCTTTAAAATTCAAAATCTTCATCAAAATCCAGCTTTTTTGACTAATAATTTCACTATTTATAATGCTTCGGCGGGATCGGGAAAAACCTTTACCCTGGTTAAAGAATATTTGCTCTTGCTTTTTAAAAGCAAAAAGCCAGATGCTTACAAAAACATTCTAGCTATCACTTTTACGAATAAGGCGGTAGATGAAATGAAATCCAGGATTATTAGCAGTTTAAGAGATTTTACTGAAGAAGAAACTTCAATTAATAGTAATCCGCTTTTTAAAATTATTGCTGAAGAAACCGGTTTATCTGAAGCCGAGCTTAAAACTAAAGCTGCAAAGATCTTAAAAAGCATTATTCATAATTACGCCGCTTTTGAAGTTTCTACCATAGACGGTTTTACACACCGGGTACTTAGAACTTTCGCTAAAGATCTTGGTCTTCCCGTAAATTTTGAAATTGCCCTTAACACACGGCAAATACTAATGGAAGCCGTAGATAGGCTTATAAGCAAAGCCGGAACCGATAAAGAACTTACAAAGGTTCTTATTGCTTTTGCCATAAGTAAAACCGATGACGACAAAAGCTGGGATATAGCTAAAGATCTTTTTGAAATTTCTGAATTACTTATTGGCGAAAATCACCAGGAAGCGCTAAAAAAACTAAAGGGAAAAACTCCAGAAGATTTTCAGAAATTCAAAGAAAGAATAAGTTCAGAAATAAAGAAAACCGAAGCTTTAATTGCAGAAACAAGCCACGAGTTCTTCGACCTGCTTGAGAAAAATAGCATTGAAGAAAAAGATTTTAGCGGCGGTTATATTTATAAGCATTTTATAAAGTTAAGAGATCAAAAACCTATTGACGGATTTGAAAAAGCCTGGATGCTAAAACTGTACAGCGCTCCACTTTACACAAAATCGAACAAAAATCAGGCGGTAAAAGATGCGCTAGATAGTGTTCAATCTTTAATAGTTAGCTTTTTCGAAATTTCGAAAAGAGCCTACCTAAACCTTGATTTTCTTGAGGCAATTAGAAAAAACCTTACCCAACTTTCGCTTCTTAACGCGATAAACCAGGAAGTAGAGCTTATCAAGAAAGAACGTAACCTAATTCTAATTTCAGAATTTAACCCTAAAATTAGCGCCCAGGTTAAAGACCAGCCGGCCCCTTTCATCTACGAAAGGCTTGGGGAACGTTACCAGAATTATTTTATAGACGAGTTTCAGGATACCTCCCAGATGCAGTGGGAAAATCTTATTCCGCTTATAGACAATAAACTTTCTTCTGAAAATATTCAGGATCCTGCCAGTGCGATGCTGGTTGGTGATGCCAAACAATCTATTTACCGTTGGCGTGGCGGAAAAGCCGAGCAGTTTATAGACCTTTGCTTAGATACTAACCCTTTTAGTATTGAAAAATACGTTCAAAATCTGCCAGATAATTACCGCAGCGGAAGCCAGATTGTGAACTTCAACAATAGTTTATTTAGCTATGCAGCCGGTACTTTGCAACACCCTGCTTATGCTAATTTGTTTCAGGAAAGCGGTCAAAATCCTAAAAAAGGAGATTTTGGATATGTAAATATCGATTTTATTGAAGCCGAAAATGCGGCGGAAGAACACGAAATTTATCCTGAAAAAATCCTGGAAATTATTCAGAATTTAGAAAAAAGAAAAATTAAAAAAGGAGATATCTGCATCTTAACGCGTAAAAAAAAGGAAGGCGTTACTATTGCGAGTTATTTAAGCGAAAATAATATTCCTGTAGTTTCTTCGGAAACTTTGCTAGTGGCCAATTCTCCTGAAGTAAATTTTATGGCTCATTTGCTTGAATTTTCTTTAAGTCCTAAAGACAACACTTTAAAACTGGAACTTTTTGATTTCCTGGCCGAGTTTCTAGAAATAGAAAATCGCTACCCTATTATTTCAACGAATTTAAAGAAAGACGGTAGGGCCTTTTTCCACTGGTTAAAAGGTTATAATATCGATTTTGACCTTGATCAAATAAGGCAACTTTCAGTTTACGAAGCCGCAGAATATATTATTCGAAGCTTTTCTTTAGTAGAAACATCTAACGCTTATGTGCAGTTTTTCTTGGATTTTATCTTTGAAAGTACTCAAAAAGCTACTGCCGGCATAGCCGATTTCATAGATCTATGGAAACAAGAAATAGAAAACCTCAGTATCGTTGTTCCAAAAGCTGAAGATGCGGTTCAAATAATGACCATTCATAAATCTAAAGGCCTGGAATTTCCGGTGGTGATCTATCCTTATGCGAATTCCGATTCTAAAAGCACCCGAATGGATTCACTTTGGTTACCAATGGAGGCTCCCTTAAATGAAATTCCTATGAATTACCTAAGCGCATCAGATAAAATGCTGAATTGGGGACCCAAGGCTTCAGATATTTATTCCGAGTTAATTCACCAAAAAGAACTTGACACTTTAAATGTACTTTATGTAGCATGCACCCGTGCTTCGCAACAGTTGTATTTGTTAAGTAAAAAAGAAATAGATGCAAAAGGAAATGAAAAAGCCTATAAAACTTCAGGCTTACTGATTGGCTTTTTAAAAGAAATTGGAAGATGGGATTCCAACATCAATACTTATGAATTTGGTGAAATTGGAAGCCCGGAAATTTCAGAAGAAAGTCTTTCAGAAAATATTATTTCTAAAAAGTTCTATTCTTCAGCCACTCAAAATCAAGCGGTAAATATCGTAACGAAATCGGGAATGCTGTGGGATAGCAAACAGGAAGAAGCAATAGAAAAAGGAGAAATTCTGCACGAACTATTGGCGCAAATAGATTTTAAAGATCAGGTAAAACCTGTTGTGACCCAGGCCGTAAACGATGGAATAATCACCAAAGATTCCGCAGAAAAAATAGAAAAATTGCTTCTTGAAATTACCAATCATCCACAGCTTTCAGCATTTTACGCAGATGAAGCTAAAAATTATAATGAACGCGATATTTTAACTCCTGAAGGTAAAAGATTAAGGCCAGACCGCATTAATTTTTCGGGAAATACAGTGAATATTATAGATTATAAAACCGGAAAGTTTGATATTTCCCACGAAGCTCAAATTAACAGCTATGCCGGGATTTTAGAAGATATGGGTTACAAAATAGGTAGCAAAAATCTTGTTTACACAAATAAAGCACTTAAGGTGCGCCTTGTTTAAAAGAAATGTAAGTTTGTAAAAAATTAAAAATTATGTACGGATCAATAAAACAACATTTAGAAAAAGAGCTGGAACAAATTAAAGAAGACGGCCTTTTTAAAAAAGAACGAATAATTACCGGCCCTCAGGATGCGGTAATTAAAATTTCTACCGGACAGGAAGTAATAAATTTTTGCGCCAATAATTATTTAGGATTATCCTCACATCCTGAAGTTATAAAAGCAGCAAAAGACACTATGGACACCCACGGTTTTGGAATGTCTAGTGTTAGATTTATTTGTGGAACCCAGGATATCCATAAAGAACTGGAGCAAAAAATAGCCGATTTCTACGGCACTGAAGATACTATTCTTTATGCTGCTTGTTTTGACGCTAATGGCGGAATTTTTGAACCGCTTTTAACCAAAGAAGATGCAATAATTTCAGATTCGCTTAACCACGCCTCTATTATTGATGGGGTTAGGTTATGTAAAGCGGCAAGATATCGTTACCAAAATGGTGATATGGCCGATTTAGAAAAACAACTTAAAGATGCCAACGAAAAAGGAGCAAGATTTAAGCTTATCGTTACAGATGGTGTTTTCTCTATGGATGGACTTGTAGCTCCTTTAGATAAAATTTGTGATTTAGCTGATAAATATGATGCGTTGGTTATGATAGACGAATGCCACGCTACAGGGTTTATTGGAGAAAAAGGAATTGGAACCCTGGAAGAAAAAGGAGTGATGGATCGTGTGGATATCATCACCGGAACTTTAGGAAAAGCACTTGGCGGCGCTATGGGTGGCTATACTACAGCAAAAAAGGAAATTATAGAATTACTTAGACAACGCTCCAGGCCTTATTTGTTTTCAAACTCCCTTGCTCCTTCTATTGTTGGTGCTTCGCTAAAGGTTTTTGATATGCTTAAAAATGACAATAGTCTACGCGAAAAACTAAAAAGCAATACTCAATATTTCAAAAAAGGAATTAAAGATGCCGGCTTTGATATTATAGATGGAGAATCGGCTATTGCACCGGTAATGCTTTATGATGCTAAATTATCTCAAAAAATGGCCGAGAGACTACTGGAAGAGGGTATTTATGTAATAGGATTCTTTTACCCGGTAGTTCCAAAAGAAAAAGCCAGGATAAGAGTACAGTTATCTGCCGCCCACGAGCAGGAGCATTTAGACAAAGCCATTGCGGCCTTCACCAAAGTGGGTAAAGAATTGGAAATAATTTAGTTTCAATGTTAAAGAGTAGCTGATCCTTATAATGAAATATTAGCAAAAACAAGGCTTTATAAATCTTAAAAAGCTCTCAAAAACGCCATTATCTAAGGGTTTATTAAGAAAACTTTATTATTTTATGCTTTGCCGATAAGCTTTAACAGTCTACTTTTGTTAACAATTAACACTTAAAACTAAACTATTGAATATGAAACATCTTAGCAAAATTTTATTCGCTACAATGTTGGTTCTGGGCATTACTTCGGTGACTGCGCAGGATGCAAACAATCCCTGGTCTATTGGGATTCAAACCAACGCGGTAGATTTTCACCCTACCACTGATGTAGGAGGAACTTTTGACGATTATTTTAACGTTGGAGATCATTGGAATATCTTGCCATCTATGTCTAGATTAACAGTAGGTCGTTATATTGGAAGTGGCTTTGTATTTGAACTTGCGGGTTCTGTAAACCAAATAGAACAATATGGCGCTGAATCTGTTCCACAAATGGCATATTATTCTGTAGATGGATCGTTTAATTACAGCTTAAGAGCTTTATTAAATGACGGATGGTTAGATCCTGTTGTTGGTATTGGTGGTGGTTACACCAGCATTGCTGATAATGGAGATTACCCAATTTCAGATCTTAGTGCAGCAACTCTTAATGGTAAATTCGGATTAAATTTCTGGTTTACAGATAATGTTGCATTAACTGTTGAATCTAATTACAAACACGTGTTTGATGTTGATGGTGCAACACACTTTCAACACGCAGCGGGTGTGAAATTTATGTTCGGTGGAACAGATTCTGACGGTGATGGCATCTACGATAAAGATGATGAATGTCCAGAAACTCCAGGTTTACCTGAGTTTAACGGATGTCCGGATTCTGACGGTGACGGGATTGAAGACCGTATGGACGCTTGTCCAAATGAAGCTGGTTTAGCTGAATTTGATGGTTGTCCTGATACCGATGGTGACGGAATTGCTGATCCTAATGATGACTGTCCTGAAGTAGCCGGATTGGCTGAACTTAACGGATGTCCTGATGCAGATGGTGACGGAGTTGCCGACAACGAAGACGACTGTCCAAACGAAGCAGGTCCTGCTGAAAACAATGGTTGTCCTTACGAAGATATGGACGGTGACGGCGTTTTAGATAAAGACGACGATTGTCCTGAAGTTGCTGGAACTGCAGCTAACAACGGATGTCCAGAACCAGACGTAGAAGTTATTTCTGAATTGAACGAATATTCTAAAACTGTATTGTTCGACTTGAACAAGGCTACAATTAGAGATGAGTCAGAAGAAGCACTTCAGTCTATTGCAGATATTATGAATGAATATTCAAATACAATATTCCACATTGAAGGTCATACCGATAGTACTGGTAGCGCCGAATATAACGAGAAACTATCTCGTGAGCGTGCTGCGTCCGTAGAGAAATGGTTAGAAGAAAATGGTGTACCAAGCAACAGATTAACTTCTGAAGGTTATGGTGAAGAAAGACCAATTGCTACTAACAATACCGCTGCCGGAAGACAGGATAACCGTAGGGTTGAAATCTCTTTAGATAAAAATAAAGAAGTAAAAGATTCTGATTCTTCTATGGAATAAGAAATCTGGTAATTAGTTAGATAATTATTATAGAAAAACGCCTCGGTTCCCGGGGCGTTTTTTATTTTTAGCCTATGGTATCTTTTATTTCAGGAGTTCTTAAGGAACTCATTTCTTCAGAAGAAAATATTTCAGAAATCATCTTTATTCTTCCCAGCAAACGTGCAGGAAGTTTTCTATTAAAAGAACTTTCTGCTTTAAGTGAAAATCACATTTTCGCTCCAAAAGTTTATAGTATTGAAGAATTCACAGAAGTAATTTCTAAAATAAAAACTGTAGATAATACTCTTACTCTTTTCGAGTTTTATAATGTCTACAAGAAAATTACACCAATAGAGGAACAGGAGGATTTTGAAACTTTTACGGCCTGGGCACAAAGCCTTATCCATGACTTCAATGAAATAGACCGTTATTTAATAGATTACAAAAGCTTTTTTAATTACCTGGCAGATATTCAGGACCTAAAACATTGGTCTATCCAGGAACCCAAAACCGAATTGATAAATAATTATTTATCGTTTTGGAATAGTTTACCGGCATTTTACGAAGCCTTAAAAGAAGAATTACTTTCCAAAAACACCGGCTACCAGGGTTTAATTTATAGGAAAGCCTCAGAAAATATTACAGAATACACCCAAACCAACAAAGCCCAGCACCTTTTTATCGGTTTTAATGCCCTAAATACTGCTGAGCAACTAATAGTTCAACATCTATTAGAAAACGATCGAGCAGAGATTTACTGGGACTTAGATGAGGTTTTTGTAAAAGACCGCCAGCACGATGCTTCACTCTTTATAAATCAGTATTTAAAAGACTGGCCGGTTTATAAGAAAAAGAAAGCTAAGCTTAATGTAAACGAGTATTATAAAGCTAAAAATATTCAAATTACCGGCGTTCCAAAGAATGTGGGACAGGCCAAATATTTAGGAGAATTATTGGCGAATTTAGATGAAGAAACACTACAGGAAACCGCCGTGGTTTTAGGAGAAGAAGACCTTTTGTTACCCGTTTTAAACAGTTTGCCGCCTAATGTACAGGATTTGAATATCACCATGGGTTTTCCGCTTAAAAATGCGCCTATCGCTTCTTTGTTTGACAGGTTATTTCAAATTCACCAAAACACCGGTTCTGCTTATTATTATAAAGATGTGATTTCGGTAATTAATCACCCCGCTTTAAACGAAATTCTAAAAAAGGAAACCGAAGTTTTTATAGAAAAAATCCAGTCAGAAAACACGGTAAATCTTTCAGAAAAAGAAATTATAAATTCGTTTTCTGCTGAAGCAAAACCTTTAATAAAAGCTTGTTTTAGAAGTTGGGATAACTCGCCTAAAAAAGCCTTAGAAGCTTTTCAGGAAATTATAAACCAGGTTAAAATTCATTTAAAAAGTAGCGAGAATAAGCTTGGTTTGGAGTTTTTATATCATTTTCATGTGCTGTTTAACAAACTGGAAAACCTCAACGAAGCTTATCCTCACCTAAAAAGTATTAAATCACTTTATCAGTTTTATAAAGAAATAATGAGTACCCAAAACCTGGATTTCCAGGGAAGGCCGTTTAAAGGTTTACAGCTTATGGGAATGTTGGAATCGCGGGCTTTAGATTTTAAAAATGTGATTATTTGTTCGGTAAATGAGGGCGTTTTACCTTCGGGTAAATCGGGGAGTTCTTTTATTCCTTTCGATTTAAAACAAACTTACAAACTGCCCACTTACAAAGAGAAAGACGCGGTTTACACCTATCATTTTTACAGACTTTTACAACGCGCTCAAAATGTGCATTTGCTTTATAATACAGAAACCGACGGGTTGAATTCCGGAGAAAAAAGCAGGTTTCTTACTCAGCTGGAAATTGAGAAACAACCGGCGCATCAGCTCACGCATGCTATGGTGAGTCCAAGAGTTCCGGCAATTAAAAATGAACTTCGGGAAGTGAAAAAAACTCCTGAAATTATGGAGAAGATCCAATCCCTCGCTACTTATGGCTTCTCCCCTTCTGCCCTAACTTCTTATATTAGAAATCCGCTTGACTTTTACAGGCAGTACGTTCTAGGTGTTCGTGATAGCGAAGAAGTTGAGGAAACAGTAGCTTACAATACATTGGGGACGGTGGTACATGATAGCCTTGAAAATTTTTATAAACCGCTGGAGAACCAAATGCTCACGGAAGAGCATATAAAAGATTTTAAAGCTAGGATCCAGGAAGAGATCACGCTTCAGTTTAAAAAATCTTATATGAACGGGCCGGTAAACCAGGGAAAAAACTTGTTGATTTATGAAGTGGCCAAACGTTATTTGCGCAACTTTTTAAACCTGGAATTAGACAGACTTAAATCTGAAGAGATTAAAATCCTAAAAATTGAGAAAACTTTAAAATCTGAAATTAGGATAGAGCATCTTGATTTTCCGATCTTTATGCGCGGAAAAGTTGATCGTGTGGAAAATGCTGACGGTATAACCAGAATTATTGACTATAAAACAGGGAAGGTAACCCAGGATAAAATTGAAATTGTAGATTGGGAAGATCTCGCTTCAGATTACGATAAATACAGCAAAAGTTTCCAGGTATTAGCGTATACTAAGATGATGCAAGATCAAAGCTCGATAGATTTACCGGTTGAAGCCGGCATTATTTCATTTAAAAATTTAAAAAGCGGATTCCTGAAATTCGCTAAAAAAGATAAACCAAGAACAAAAAATAAAGAAACTGCTATAAATAAGGAGATTCTAGGCGCATTTGAGATAGAATTAAAGAAACTAATTACCGAAATTTGCGATCCTGAAATTCCTTTTAAGGAAAAAGAAATATAAAAAACCTATGGAAATCACTAAAAGAACTAACCTCCAGATAGATGGAAAGCACAATAAACCTATTCTTATAGATTTAATTTTTAACGACGATAAGAAACCCAA
Source organism: Salegentibacter agarivorans (assembly GCF_900113135.1). GTDB lineage: Bacteria > Bacteroidota > Bacteroidia > Flavobacteriales > Flavobacteriaceae > Salegentibacter > Salegentibacter agarivorans. The sequence goes on from NZ_FOOH01000012.1 coordinate 147,685, forward strand.
GCCAATCATAATTTTTTGCCACGGCTATAAAGGTTTTAAAGATTGGGGCGCCTGGGATAAAATGGGAGAATTTTATGCAGAAAAGGGTTATTTCTTCGTGAAATTTAACTTTTCTCACAACGGGACTTCTCCAGAAAACCCAACCGAATTCTTAAATATTGAAGCCTTTGGAGATAATAATTATATAAAGGAGTTAGATGACCTCCAAACCGTTATAGACTGGGTGCTAACCCCAGATTTTGACCAGGCTCAACAAATAGACGTGAAGAGTATTAACCTGATTGGGCATTCTCGAGGTGGCGGAATTGCAATTATAAAAACTGCTGAAGAAGAAAGAATTAACAAGCTTATTACCCTTGCCGCGGTAAGTGATTTTGCTTCTCGTTTCCCAAAAGAAAAAGAACTGGAAGCCTGGGAGAAAAAAGGCGTGCAATACATAAAAAACACCCGTACCGGGCAGCAATTACCGCATCATTACCAATTCTATAAGAATTTTAGAGAAAACAGGGAGCGTTTAAATATTCAAAAAGCAACCAAAAAGCTGGATATTCCCCATTTTATTGCTCACGGAAGTAATGACACCACGGTATCTATTGCCGATGCCGGGAATTTATTTGAATGGAGTGCTATTTCTAAATTGCTTTTGGTAGAAAATGCCGATCACGTTTTTGGTATTTCTCACCCGTGGAATAAAGATGAATTAACTAAAGAATTTCAGCACGTGCTTAATAGAACGGCAACTTTTCTCGATGCCAGCGTTCAGGATCTAAAAGACGAATACATAGATAACGACGAAGCTGATTCTTAAGCTTTTTAAAAGTATATTTTCACTAAAAACGGTCTTGAATTAATTTTTAAGATCGTTTTTCATTTTAAATAAATCGTCATTCTGAATTTAGTTTAGAATCTAATATTTTGATAATCTAAACATGTTAGAAGCTGAAACAAGTTCAGCTTGACGAAAACCTTGTTTAGACAGCGTGGTTTGTGAAGAATATCGCCCTGAAGCGTCGGGGGAACCGATGCCCTTCCCGATTATGTATCGGGACGCACTAGCCAGCCCGCAATATTTTCAAAATGAAAAGTTCGGAAATAATCAAGTAGGGTGAAGATAATAAATATTTGAGCATTTATTATCTTCATCCCTCTTCCAGAACCGTGCATACGGGTCTCGTACACGGCTCATGTTAAATCTTATTCAGTACTGTTTGATAGTACTGATGCAAAGTGTTCCCTTCAACTGTGTCCATTGCGTACAACCCTAATTCTGAGAAGTACTTATTTGGCAGGGCATAGTGTATTAAATTGGTGGAGGAGTTTCTCCATCGGGTTACCGATATCTTCAGAAAATTCCCCTTATAACCCATACGCCTTAGTTGTCGGTGAAGAGGTTTCCAGCTTTTCCAGCTTTTCATC
>NZ_FOOH01000009.1 GCF_900113135.1 Salegentibacter agarivorans
AGGTATTTAAATTAAATTCATTCTCGGTGATACAAATAATCGGATTTTCATCATTAACTTCCACAATAGCTTGTTCGGGAGCAAGTACTTCTACAGAAAGTTCTACAGAATCTTGACATTCTCCAGATCCAACAGTATAAGTTGTGGAAAAGATGCCAATCTCAGCCTCGTTGTTGTACCAGTTTACGATTTCGTTAATAGTAGGTTCGAAAGTTCCGTTTCTACTTACACCTTCATCAAGAAGATCTAGATAGTAATTTCTAACCGAACTAATTGAAGGGAACCTTCCGTTTTCGATCGTTATATTACAGATTTCTGTGCTGTTAGGTTGCCCAGCATCTATAAGTTCACCATCAAAAATAGTAATGGCAAAAGTAGATTCGTCTGTGTCACATTCATCAGCTTCATTCCCAACGGTGTAAGTTCCGTTTAAAGAAAGTTCAGGGTCTCTATCTGGATCACCGTAGTAGGAAAGTAATTGGGCTCCTAAAATATTTACATTGGGTGAAAATTCTCCGTCAATTTCTCCATCCCATTCAAATCTCTGGAATAGTTGCGTTAAAGTTGCCTCTGGATTTAAAGGATCAAAATCAGCAAGAAGTGATTCAAGTTCAGAAACACAGATAGAATCTTCAATATCGTTTCCTGCATCAGGTCCTTGGATTACATCAATGGTAAAAGTAGTTTCCTCACTACCGCTTACACAATTTAAAGATTCGTCTACTCTGTAAGTAATTGTATAAGTGTCTGGTTCTACTGTTGAAGGATCAAAAACATTGTTGGATACTCCTTCTCCTGAGAAAGTTCCGCCTACCGTGCCTTCAAAAGAATCAGCTTCAGTTAATGAAGTTAGATCTATTGGCTGGTCACTTGTGCAAACATCTTCGTTATAAACTAAATTTCCTGCGTTAGCCGTTTCTCCTTCGATAACAGTACGGGTAAGTTCAATTTCCTCTGAACAGCCATTTTCAACATTTGCAATGAAGGTAGCAGTAAATGTATCGATGTTATTCTGGTTGTATTGATTGATTACAGCCTGAATATCGCCTTCTTCAAAATCTCCTTCAGGAATGTTTTCTCCGAAGTTTTCTAAGAATAATGCTTCAACATCTTCTGGAATCTCATTAACTAAAGCCGGAATATCATCATTACATAAGTCTGTAACGGGTACTAATTCAAAATCTGCTCCTTCTAAAACAGTTACTCCTAAATTAGCTGTGTCTTCACAACTTGTTCCTTCCCCAATGGTATAGATAATATCAAAAGTAATTTCGTCGGAAGTATTATTTAAATCGTCTGCAATTTCTGAAGGCAAAGGTGAAAACTTACCATCTTCATCAGCATCACCGCTTAAGAGGCTATTTAGATAATTTCTTACTTCTGTTTCATCAACTTCACCGATTTCTGAGCGACAAAGGATATTGCCTAAATTACTATCTCCAGCTTCAAAGCTTTCTTCTACTGTTATAGAAAGTTCTACTGTGTCTTCACAACCTGCTTCGGTAGTGAAAGTAGCCTGGGTCGTAAAAGTATCTATTGGTTCATCACTGTAATCGCTTGCTATTGATTGTATAGACGGGAGGAAGCTTACATTAGTAGGTAAGTCCCTTCCTGCAACTAGGCTAAGAAATAATTGCTCAGGAGTTTCATCTTCTAATCTTTCCTCAACTTCTGACAAACATAAGGTTGTTGATGCGTCTTCACCAGCATCAAAATCCTCTAAAGTAACCGCAACAGCAGCTCTGTCCACAGTTGGAGTTTCACAGGGAGGAGTGATGCGTCCAGCATCATTCACAACTTGTCCAACGTAGTAAACCTGTCCTGAGATTAATTCAGTGCCAGCTGCCAAAGGAGATGTTGCATTTCTTGAGCGGTACCATCTAATGGCTTGAGTATTATTATAAGTACCTTCCGCTTCTAAATCTGCTACAGTTGCTCCTTCACATAAAGTTTGTGAAGTCTCAGTAGCGGGAGCTTCTATTTGATTTGGATCGTAACCAAAAGCTACTCTTTGTGAAGGACAATTACCTGGTTCAATTGTAGAAATTGGAACCTGAGCAATATAATAACTATTACCAGCAACAAGTTCGCCGGTAAATTCATCACTTCCTTCTTCGGTAGTATATACCGCTATTCTATAGTTATTTTCATCATCTACAATAAACAAATCACTTAGATCGCCTTCATCAAAATTAGTAGGTGTACAATTAGAAAAAGTGAATCCGCTAGATCGATCGTTTGTTATTCTGTTCTCCGGTAATAACTCGCTTTCTACAGTTACCGTGATAGCAATACGCTCGCATTGTCCAGATTCTCCACCTACAAAATAGGTTTCTCCATCCACGAGAAGTTCATCTTGCGGGATGGCTTGAGTGTCATTCGCGTTATCGTCTGTTTGGTAAACTGGATAACCATCCGTATTAAGTTCGCTAACTGTTTGTGTAAAACAAACGGTTTGTGTTTCAGAGAAACTAAAATTGTCCGGATCAGGACAATCATCTTGCCCAAATGAGGGCAAGGTTCCAATTAACAATACAAAGGCGAAAAGGAACCAATTTGTTCCCTTCCTCCCAAAAGTAAAATTTTGCATAGGCTAGGTGTTAAAATTCAATTATTAGTATTAGGTTTAAATAATTTTAGCAGCACAAATATTAAAATAATTTTTAACATTGTGAGTTAAACTAAGCAGTACTTTAACAAATTTTACCATTTATTTTGGTTCTATATATTTTTGTTAAACGTTACTTGAGGCTTTAGGTCGATATTCGCGATAAATTTATGAAAAAATTAATAGGATGACTAACAAATTCTTAATATTCGGTATAATTCTCTTCTCAATATTTACGCCGGTTTGGGCGCAGTCTTCTATAGAAACCGGGGAGAAATATCTTAATGAAAACCAAATTAACCAGGCAAAGAAGGTTTTTGAAGAGCACAATGAGAATTTAAAGGCCATAGAATACCTTGGTGATATTGCCAGTTTTGAGAAAAAATGGGATGAAGCAATAAATTATTATGAAAAACTGGTGGAAAACCAGCCTAACTCTTCGGCCTATAACTTCAAACTTGGTGGAGCCATGGGAATGAAAGCTATGGAGGCTTCTAAATTTAAAGCGGCTTTAATGCTGGGCGATATTAAAACGCATTTGAATAAAGCTGCCGAATTAGATAAAAACCATGCAGAAGTCCGTAGGGCCCTGGTGGAACTTTATATGCAGTTGCCAACGATTATTGGTGGTAGCAAAGAACTTGCGCAGCAGTATGTGAAAGAACTTCAGTCAATAAATAGAGTAGATGCTTACCTGGCTCAGGCTTATATTCATAAAATAGAAGAAGACCGGGAAGCAATGAAAATAGCAGTAAATAAGGCTCTTGACACGGCCATTAAAGATAAAAGTTTGGTAGCGCGTAATTACCTGAATTATGAATTAGGCGAAAGAGCGGCTTTGTTAAATCTGAAGCCGGAAATGGCAGTTGATTTTCTTGAAAAGTATATAAAAAATTATAATTATAAAGATTTGAAATCGCCGGCCTGGGCCCATTTTCATATTGCTAAAATTCAGGCTTCAAAGAATAATCAGGATCAAGCTTTGTCTCATATAAATAAGGCCCTTGCATCAAAGTTTAATTTTCCTGAAGCCGAAAAACTCAAACAACAAATATTAGAGATGTAGGCTAAAGGCTTTTCCTAAAGTCTTAACTATATTTGCAGCCAGTTAACAGAGTTGAAATTGCCATAATTACTGGCGCGAAAAAGAATCTAATGAAACTTCATTTTATAGCAATTGGCGGTAGTGCTATGCATAGTCTTGCCCTTGCACTTCACACAAAAGGAAATATTATTACCGGAAGCGATGATGCTATCTACGAACCCTCAAAATCTGCTTTACAAAACAAAGGTTTGCTTCCGGAAGAATTTGGGTGGTTTCCTGAGAAATTAACACGGGAATTGGATGCCGTGATATTGGGTATGCACGCCAGGAAAGATAATCCCGAGTTGAAGAAAGCCGAAGAATTAGGCTTGAAAATTTATTCGTATCCTGAATTCCTTTTTGAACTTTCTAAAGAGAAAACACGCGTAGTAGTTGGTGGATCTCACGGAAAAACTACGATTACGGCTATGATATTGCACGTGATGCATTATCATGGGAAAGAAATTGACTATATGCTTGGTGCCCCGGTTCGCGGAATTGAAAATACTATTAATCTAAGCGATGAGAATGACTTTATGCTCATTGAAGGTGACGAATACCCGGCTTCAGCTATAGATCTTCGTCCTAAATTTCATCTTTATCAACCAAATATAGCCTTACTTAGTGGGATTGCATGGGATCACATTAATGTGTTTCCCACTTTTGAAAACTATGTAGAGCAGTTTCAAATTTTTATAAAATCTATTGTAAAAGGCGGAATCCTCGTTTATAACGAAGAAGATGAAACTTTGAAAATTTTAGCTGAAAATACCGAAAATCAAATAAGAAAGCATCCTTATTTTACCCCTGAATACCACGTAGAAGATGGAGAAACAATCCTGGAAACTTCTGAAGGGGATATGCCTTTAGAAATCTTTGGAAGACATAATATGAATAACCTTGCCGGTGCAAAATGGATTTGCCAGCATATGGGAATTGATGAAGACGATTTCTATGAAGCGATGATGGAATTTGAAGGGGCTAGTCGCAGGTTAGAAAAGATTTATGAAAATGAGAACGGAATTATTTTTAAAGATTTTGCGCACAGCCCATCTAAAGTGAAAGCCAGCACAGAGGCGGTCAAAGAACAATATCCCAATAAGAAACTTATTGCCTGTTTAGAATTACACACTTTTAGCAGCCTTAATTCAGAATTTATTCAGCAGTATAAAGATACTTTAGGTAAAGCGGATGAAGCTATGGTATTTTATTCTCCAGAGGCAATTTCGCAAAAACAAATGCAAGCTGTTTCTCCCGAGGAAATAAAAAATGCCTTCAATGAACCAAATCTGGAAGTGGTTTCTGAAACTTCAGCATTTAAAAAAATATTGGAATCTAAAGATTTTAAAAATTCGGTTTTACTTTTAATGAGTAGCGGGACTTTTGGAAGTTTAGATCTTGAAGAGATGAAAACTTTGTTTTAAGTTAAATACCTCATTTTAAATTGTCCCGCTGTAGATAAGAAATCATTTTTTATCTTTATAAAACTATGGGGCAGGAAAATCAGGTTGGTTTTGGAATTAAATCCTGGGCAGAAGACGATCGGCCCAGGGAAAAACTGCTTCATAAAGGTAAACTCAGTCTAAGCAACGCTGAACTTATCGCAATATTAATTGGTTCAGGAAGCCGCAATGAATCTGCAGTGCAATTAAGCAAACGCATTCTAGCTTCTACAGGAAATCAACTTAGCGATCTCGGAAAACTTTCAGTAAAAAAGCTCTGTGAATTTAAAGGAATTGGTCCGGCAAAAGCTATAAGTATTGTAGCTGCGATGGAACTGGGCCGGCGCCGAAGAACAGAAGAAGCCTTAGAGAAGAAGAAAATTACTTCCAGTGCTTCGGTTTTTGAGCTGATGCAGCCTATAATTGGCGAACTTTATCACGAAGAATTCTGGATTATTTATCTTAATAATTCCAATAAAGTTATTGAGCAATTACAACTTAGCAAAGGTGGCATTACCGGCACCCTTGTAGATGTGCGACTCACACTTAGAAAAGCGCTGGAAGTTGGTGCAACTTCTATTATTTTGGCGCATAACCATCCCTCGGGAACTTTAAAGCCAAGTGAAGCCGATAAGCAACTTACCCAAAAGCTTAAAACTGCCGCGCAAAGTTTAGATATAAAGGTGTTAGACCATCTTATTGTTACCGAAAAATCATACTTTAGCTTTGCAGACGAAGGCGTACTTTAAATTGATTAAATGCTACTAATTTATACCCAGAAAATCACCCCGCGAATAGTTTACACTTTCAAACATATTTGCACCAATGTTCTGGGGATTTCTATAAAATTTACTACTAAAATTGAAGAATTTATCGCCCACGAGGGGATGAAACTTTCTTACGGGAAACAAGCCCTGGGAAACGAATTGTTTGTGCAAAAAGTAGATCTTTTACTAGAACAGGGTTTAAGCGAGGTAGAAATAAAAGTACAGCCCTGGGGCGATAATTATTGCTTTTTCCCAGTGTCAGAAAACAGTGCTTTGCCTTTTGATATTTTTGCAGCTTCTTTCTTTTTACTGAGTAGGTACGAAGAATATTTACCGCACGTAAAAGACGATTTAGGGCGTTTTCCTGCTTCAGAAAGTGTAGGTTTTCAGGAAGGATTTTTAAAAACTCCCGTAGTAGATATCTGGGCTTATAAATTTAAGGAAATTCTGCTGGAAAGATTCCCGGAAATTTCACTTGCTAATAGGAAATTTCATACCAGGGCCATAATAGCAGTAGAGCACGTTTTTAATTTTCAGAATAAAGGGTTTTTGCGCAGTTTAGCAGGAATGCATTTAGATATTATAAAACTCCAGTTTAATAAAGTTTTAGATCGTATACAGGTAGTGATGCGGATTAAAAAAGATCCTATAAATATTTTTGAAGATCTAATTGCCTTTATAAAGGAATACAAAGTTCCTTTACTGTTTATGTTTCAGCTTAGTGATTTTTCTATTTACGATCGTAACATTAATTACAACCGAAACCCGTATCGCTCTATTATAAAATATGTGGGAGATTATGCTAAAGTGGGTTTAATGCCCGGTTATTTTGCAATGGAAGATTTTAAAACCCTTCGGAAGGAAAAGTTGCGTATGGAGAATACCGTACATACCCCTTTAGATAGCGTGATTAATGTGAAATATAATTTGAATATTCCTGAGTTTTATAATTTCCTCTCAGAGCTTGAAATTCCGCAGGATTATTCTATGGGATATCCTGAAACTGCCGGTTTTAGAGCGGGGACCTGCAGTCCTTTTTTGTTTTATGATATTAATACTGAATCTACCCTCGCTTTAAAAATTCATCCTTATGTATTCAATTCAAATATCGTAGAACATACAGATTTTGGACAATTAACCGGCGATATTGGCAAAATGATTGCTGAAGTAAAAAAAGTAGGTGGAAGTTTTAAAGCGGTATTTAAAAATCAGGATTTTTCTGAATATTCTAACTTCCAGGCTTATTACGCATTACTAAAACAGATTTATGAAATTAAGTAATATCAATCATATATTTTTCGATTTAGACCATACTTTATGGGATTTTGATCGAAATTCTGCCCTTGCTTTTGAGCGGGTTTTTAAATTCAGAAATATTCCGTTAGAGATAAACGATTTTCTCAAAATCTATATGCCGGTAAATTTTAAATACTGGGAGCGATATAGAAATGATCAGGTTACAAAAGAAGCTTTACGCTACGGGCGGTTAAAAGACAGTTTTGATCTTTTAAAATTTGAAGCCGATAAGGATTTAATAAATAATATTGCGATAGATTATATAGAATATCTACCCGACCATAATCATCTTTTAGATGGTAGTAAAGAGGTGTTGGATTATCTTCATAAAAGTTATGAATTGCATATTATCACAAATGGCTTTGAAGAGGTGCAGCATAAAAAACTTTCTAATTCCGGTATAAGTAAGTATTTTACTACAATCACTACTTCTGAAGAAGTAGGGGTGAAAAAACCCAATAGATTAATTTTCGAAGCCGCACTCAAAAAATCTTCAGCTACCCCCGAAAATAGTATTATGATTGGAGATAATTATGAAGCCGATTGTACAGGAGCTCAAAATTGTGGGATAAAACCCATCTTCTTCGACTACTATGGAAATAAAGAAAACATCGGCGTAATGCATATAAAAACGTTAAATGAACTAAAGACCTATTTGTAATAGTATTCTTTTGTTAATTTCGTTAGTGCAGCCTAAAGCCGTGCCTAATGAAATTACTTTCAAAATTTATTTTAAGAAGTATTGGCCTAGTGCTTATTGGGGTTGTGTTATGCGGTTGCGTAAAAGATATAGATCTTAACCAAAAAGAGGAAATTAGTTTAAGCCCAGATGTGCAAATAGATCTTCTTATCTACGATATAGACCAATCTCAATTTAAAGATCCTTCTACCGGAAATGTTAGAAACCATATAAGTGATACAGTTCGCTTAGAATTTCTGGACGACGATTATATTCAGAAAGATCTTACCTCAGTAGAATTTTATTTCAGGCATATTAATACTTTTCCCCACGAGATAGAAAGTAAGATAAGATTTTTATCTGATGGTAACCGGGAACAATTTGCGGTAAACTATACAATAAAGCCGGGGATTAATGGTAATCCCGTAACAACAGAACAGTTTGAGTTTATTGAAGAAAATCGTATACATTTAGTTCGTAGAACAATAAAAATGGTTGTTGAATTAGAGGTTCAACCGGGATCAGCGAAGTTTGAAGGGGAATTAGATTTCGCTTCCAAAGGCCTCTTTTCGTTTGAATTTTAATGATGTGGAGACTAATAGGATTGTTTTTAATTATTTCAGGAACGGTTGTAGCCCAAAACAAACCGCTACTGTTTAATGTAGACGATTTGCCACAAACTTTAATGAGTAATCCCGGGGCTCAAATTAACTTTACTGGCCATATTGGGATTCCGTTTTTTTCACAAATCCATCTTTCTGCAGGTTCTACGGGAGCCGATCTTTATGATGTTTTTGCCAATGATGGTACTAACATAAATACCCGAATTCAGGAAACCATGCGCAATATGGATTCCAGGGATTATTTTTCCATAAATCAGCAATTGGAAATCTTTTCTATGGGTTGGAAAATAGATAAAAAGAATTATCTGTCTACCGGTATTTACCAGGAAATGGATGTGTTTTCTTATTTTCCAAAAGACCCTGCGATTCTGGCCAACGAAGGGAATAACGATTATTTAAACGAACCTTTCTATTTTGACGATGTGTCTTTTACCGGAGAAATAATGACAGTGTATCACCTGGGAATTAACCATAAATTTGATAACCGGCTCACGGTAGGTGCGAGGGCAAAATTATATTCCAGTATTTTTAATGCCGAAAGTACCGGGAATACAGGCAGATTTACCACCTATACCACTCCCGATGGTAGAAATGTCTACAATCACGAAGTGGTAGATATGAACGTTTTAATTAATACCTCAGGTTTTGCTCCCTTAAAGGAGGAAGAAGGAATGACCGTAGAACAAGCTACCGCCGAATTGCTAAGTCGGTCTTTTTTTGGAGGCAACGTGGGTTTCGGCTTGGATTTGGGTCTTTCCTATATTTTGCATGAACAATTTATCCTATCAGGTTCTGTGCAGGATCTTGGTGCTGTTTTTCAGCGTAAAGATGTAGAAAATTACAGGTATTTTGGATCTTATGAAACCAGCGGGATAGAACCACTATTCCCTGAGTTGGATGCAAATGACGAAGCATTACCATATTGGGACGATTTTGAAGATGAAGTAGATAGAAATCTTAGAGATGAAACTACCAACCAATCTTATACTACCTGGCGACCTATAAAAGCAAACTTTGCTATGGAATATGGTTTTGGCCCCGCTTTTTTACCCTGTCATTACCTAAGTGTGAAAAAAGTGAGGTATATGAATTTGCTGGGAATGCAGCTAAGCGGTGTAAAGAGGCCAAAAGGTTTTGTATATGCTTTTACTACTTATTGGGATAGAAAAATTAATGAAAACCAGCGCTTAAAAGTCTCTTATTCTTTAGACGATTATTCTTTAACTAATATTGGCTTGATGTATACAAGAACTTTTAATAAATTTAATGTTTATCTGGCTGCCAATAATTTGCTGGCTTTCCCTAATTTGGCCAAAGCTCACAGTGCTTCCCTGCAATTGGGGATGCAGCTTATTTTTAATGATTAATAATATTTAAATGAAAAGAATAATTTTTATAATCACTTTTTTTATTGGTTCTATTCCAATGCTTTCGCAAGATCTTGATCAATATAAATATGTTATAGTTCCTGAAGAGTTTGAGTTTTCTAAAGAAAAAAATCAATTTCAATTAAACGCACTCACTAAATTTCTCTTTGAAAAATATGGATTTGAAACATTGATGAAAAGTGAAGAAAAACCAGCCGATCTTCAGGAGAATTATTGCTTGGGGCTCAATACCAAAGTAAAAGATAATTCGGGTTTATTTGTGACTAAACTGGTGATTCAGTTAGAAGACTGCAGAGGTAATATTGTTTTTGAAACCAAAGAGGGGCGAAGCAGGGAAAAAGATTATAAAGCAGCCCATCACGAAGCTTTGCGGGATGCTTTTAGTGATATTGAAGCATTAAATTACAGCTATAATCAGGGTGAAGTTGCAGCGACTGCACCTGCTAATGATAAGAAGCCGAAAGCTGCCGAAAAAGCTGAAGTAGCACAAAGCAAGCCTGAAACCAGAGCTCCCGAAGCTCCTGAAGACGCTCAAACACCTGCAACAGCTCCCGCCGAAGTAGTGGTTGAAAACCCTATGATAGATAATGATTCAGCAAAGGAATTGGAATTTGAAAAAGATAATATTTCTTATTTTCTTGAAAAATCAGATTCAGGGTATTCATTTTTTCAGGAAAATTCCCAGGAACCTTTTGCTGTTTTAGCCAAATCTGGTGAGAAAAATAGCTTTATCTACAAATCCCTCACCCGGCAAGGCGTAGCCTATTTTGACGAGGGTGGCAATTTGGTAGTCGAGTATTTAAATGCCGAAAATAAATCGGTTAAGCTTGTTTATAAAGCTTCAGCCAATCAATAATTATACTTGTTTTTCCAGCGTTTCTTAAGAAATTCTCTTTGAGCATTTTCCCGCGGATTGTTCCCAGGATCATAAAACTTTGTATTTTTTATTTCATCTGGCAAAAACTCTGCTTCTACAAAATTATTCTCGTGGTTGTGAGCATATTTGTAATCTTTTCCATAGCCAATATCTTTCATGAGTTTGGTTGGAGCATTCCTAATAGAAAGTGGCACCGATAAATTTCCTGTTTTTTTTACTGCGCTTTGTGCCTGGTTAATTGCCATATAGGCCGCGTTACTTTTTGGGGAAGTTGCCAAGTAGGTAACGCATTGGCTCAATACAATTCGGGCTTCAGGAAAACCAATGGTAGTTACTGCCTGAAACGTGTTATTAGCTATAACCAGGGCGGTAGGATTGGCATTTCCGATATCTTCACTGGCTAAAATTAGTAATCTGCGGGCAATAAATTTTACATCTTCACCACCTTCAATCATCCGGGCGAGCCAGTAAACAGCCGCGTTGGGATCGCTCCCGCGAATAGATTTAATAAATGCCGAAATAATGTCGTAATGCTGTTCACCGGTTTTATCGTAAAGCACTGTGTTTTGCTGAACCCTATTAAAAACCATATCGTTGGTAATTTCCAGGTTTCCTTCAGAAGAAGTAACGAGAAGTTCAAAAATATTGAGAAGCTTTCGGGCATCACCGCCACTTAATCTAAGTAAAGCTTCGGTTTCCTTTAATTTTATATTTTTGGCCGCAATAATTTTATCTTCCCGCATCGCTCTTTCCAAAAGTGCTACCAGATCTTCTTTGGTAAAAGGTTTTAAAATATAAACCTGGCAACGGGAAAGTAGGGCAGAGATCACCTCAAAACTCGGATTTTCAGTAGTTGCACCAATTAAAGTAACCCAACCTTTTTCTACTGCGCCTAACAGAGAATCCTGTTGAGATTTGCTAAAACGATGAATCTCGTCAATAAATAGAATAGGATTTTTTGTGGTGAATAAACCATCGCTTTTTTTAGCTTTTTCTATCACTTCCCTAACATCTTTCACGCCACTGCTAATTGCGCTCAGTGTAAAGAAAGGCCTGTCTGAAGTAGTGGCTATAATATTGGCTAAAGTGGTTTTGCCAACGCCCGGCGGCCCCCAAAAAATCATGGAAGGAATAATGCCTTGTTGAATTTGCTGCCTCAGTGCTCCCTTTGGCCCAATAAGGTGCTGCTGACTTAAATAATCGTCTAAAGTTTGTGGCCGTAATCGTTCTGCTAATGGTTTACTCATCTGACAAAATTAGTAAATTGAATAACACTTTGTCATCTATTAACAAATGGATTCTTTTTTGTAATATTAAAAGAAACTAATTCTTTTGAAACAGTCCAGTCCTTTTGTTTTTACTACCGGTGTTTTGGGATATCCCATCCTGTTTGTGCTGCTTATATGGATAGTTTTCTGGTTTGAGATTCGCTTCGGAATTAGTTTTAACAGTTTTGGTGTACGGCCGGGAGAAGTTAAAGGTTTACGTGGAATTTTATTCTCACCATTTATCCATGGCGATATAAAGCACCTTTTCAATAATACCATCCCGCTTTTTGTGCTTTCCATGTCACTTTTCTATTTCTACAGAAAAATAAGCTGGCCGGTTTTAATTATTGGTTTGCTGCTTACCGGAATTCTTACCTGGAGCATTGGACGGCCTGCGAACCATATTGGCGCGAGTGGAATAATATATATGCTTGCCGCTTTTTTATTTTTTAAAGGTATTTTTTCTAAATACTATAGGTTAGTTGCTCTTTCTCTAATCGTAGTTTTTCTTTATGGCGGAATGCTATGGTATGTTACTCCTATAAATCCTGAAATTTCCTGGGAAGGTCATTTATCGGGATTAATCTCGGGTTTTGTGTTATCGGTTTTTTATCGGAAGAATACTATTAAAAGTCCTAAATACGAATGGGAAAAACCTGAATACAGCGAGAAGGAAGATCTATTTATGCAGCATTTTGATGAAAATGGGAATTTCATTGAACGGCGCTTTGAAACGAAGGAAGAGGAAGAGGCTTACCAACCTCCCGAAGTAAATTCGGGACAGGTTCCGAAAGGGGAGCAATATATTGCAAATGAAAATGATGATAGAGATAAAATTACTTATCGCTATTTTTATAAGAAATCCGAATCCAGGAAAGAGTAAGGGAAAACCTTTTTGAATAACTAAGGAGTTTGTCTTTGTCTTATCGCTTCATACAAAAATACACCACAGGCAACCGATACATTCAATGATTCTATTTTGCCAAACATTGGCAGTTTTGCCTTTTTATCTACGCTTTTTAATATAGAATTTGAAACTCCTTTAGCTTCATTTCCCATAATAATTCCTGAGGCCTGCTTAAAATCTACATCGTAAATTGTGTCTTCTGTTTTTTCGGTAGCAGCTACCAATTGCACACCTGAAGATTGTAAATAAAAAACAGCATCTTTAATGTGATTTACTTTTACAATAGGAAGGTTGAATACCCCACCAGCTGAAGTTTTAACGGTATCGGCATTTAAAGGCGCACCTCCTTTTTCAGGAATAATTATAGCATCAACTCCTGTGCATTCTGCGGTTCTAATAATTGCCCCAAAATTACGGACATCGGTAATTTGGTCTAGCAATAGAAAAAGGGGAGTGGTTTTTTCTGCAAGAATTTTTTCAATTGTTTCTTCGAGGTTCCCAAATTTAATTGGGGAGATAGTCGCTACCACACCCTGGTGATTTCCTTTGGAAAGCTTATAAAGTTTTTCTTCTGGAACAAATGAAATATTATAGCTGCCCTTTTGAAGAAGGTGATTCAATTCTTGAAATAAAGGTCCTGAGAGGCCTTTTTGAATATATACCTTATCAATGCTTTTTCCTCCCTGAATAGCTTCTATAACAGCCCTAATTCCAAAAATACGTGTAGTTTCTTCCATAGGGCAAAGGTATGCTTTGTTAGGAAATTTAAATAAAGTTAAAGCATAAAAAAAGCCACCCAATCTGGGTGGCTTAGTAGTCAATATTAAAAGAATGGGAAATTAATCCTCGTCTTCAGAATCGTCTTCTTCTTCAAGAACTGTGATTTCACCTTCAGCACCTTCGGTTAAATCACCGCGTGTAGCTGCAAATTGGTAGAAAATAACATCTCCAACTTCAAGATTAAGACCACTGTAATCAAAATCACTCATGCTTACAGATCCTTCGGCAGTGTCAAGATCAAGATCTTCAATTATCATATATTCAGCATCTTCTCCGTTTTTCACCCAAAGATTTACTTCATCTATAGGTGCAGAAGTAGTGCTAACACTATATTCTAATTCAACATCATCCAACTTATTGATTGGAGCTGCTTCTGGATTATCACCTCCAAGAGCTACAGCTTCTACTACACTGATGGTTGCAGGATCATCAGATACGTTACCATTGGAAAGACTGGCACGAACCCTTACTGAATAAGTAGAGTCTACGGCAAATGATCCAAGATCAGCAGCATTGAAAGTTGCCATGTCTCCAGAAATATCGGCGGTAGTCAACGTACTTCCATCCTCAATTATTTCTACTGATTCTACGGTAACACCTTCGTCGGTAAACAATTCAATACTTAAATCCTGATCATAATCAAAAATTGTAAGGCTTCGGGTTTGTAGGTAGGCATAACCACCTACATCCCTTGGGTCTTCTCTATATCCGTTATCATCTGGTTCACAAGACGATAAACCAACTACTGCAATTAGGCAGAAGCTTATATATTTCAAAATGTTTTTCATTTTATATTTTTTAAAGTTATTGTTCAAAATTACCAATTACTCTTCATCCCAGAATAAAGGAGTTTGTTGATCATCACCACCAATAGCATCTGAAGCAGCGCTCCAGTTTGCGTTGTTTAGGTTTTGCTCGTTAACTGGATAAGTGTAGCGCAATGGTACTTCATTTCCTGTATCTTCTGGGAGGTTGAATGAAGGAGCATCAAATCTTCTCCATACATTCCATCCCTGGAAGGGATTATCATACATTGCTAACCAGAACTGGGTTGCAAATTGCTCCTCAGAACCATCATAGGCTACATCACCACTTGCAAGGTAATCTTCAATTTCTCCTTCAGGAATATCCCAGTATTCCATAGAAGCAGTTATTGCAGCTTCGTAATGCTCTTCAGCAGTACCACCTACAGAAAAATCATTTTGAGCAGCATCTGCAAGAAGGAATCTAACCTCTGCATAATCCATTAAAATTCCAGGATGAGTAGGTTCTCTAAACGCATCACCTACGTGAGTATAATTCTGAAACGAATTACTTCCACCATAAGTACCACCTATGTATTCACCGCTTGATAAATTATCATCAAGGTAAGCCGAGCGTCTAGGATCTTCTAATTCATTAAGAATATCAACTGCAGTATTAGCTGAAACATAATCTGAACGGCCACTCTGAACTAAATCTTCCCAAAGGGGGTTAGTGTTTGGTGGGGCTGATTGGAATTCTAAAGTTGCATTATCTGCATTGCTAGCAAAAACTCCATCAGTATAAGCATCCTCTGCTGTAGTTTTCGCAAGCGAAGGATTTACATCTGAAATTTGCATAGCTAACCTTAATTGCACAGAATTTGCAAACTTTTCCCATTTAGCCATATCTCCTCCGTAAAGTATATCCGCACCAGCAAATCCCTGGCCGGCACTTAAATTTCCACTGGCGGCACCTATTCTTGAAATTAGATCTTCGTAAATAGTTGCTGCATCATCATAAGCGGGAGAAATGTTATCTGCTCCTCCTAAAGCTTCTGAATAAGGAATATCACCAAAGGTGTCTACCAATACTTGCCAGGTGTATACTTCTAATACTTCAATTTGTGCAATTCTGGCTGTTCTTTCACCTTCACTAAGCGTTTCATCTTCCTGTACTTTTGTTTTAGCATCTTCCAGGTTGAAAATTACCCATCTATATAATCTATTCCAGTGATTTTGTGGAATTCCACGATTAGTTAAATCGTAGTTAGGTTCATCTAAGTAAGTCGTAGAGGTCCAATACTGCGCTACAAATCTGAAGATGTTAAGGTTCACATTAGGACTTGCCATTTGTCTGCTTAAATCTTTTGTAGCACTAGTGAACAAGAAATCTGCGGCTACATCCGTCGGATTTTTTGGATCTTTGTTGAGATCTTCATATTGCTCATCAGTTTGGCAAGACCAAAGTGTTGCTAGAGCAATAAATGTTAATATATATTTTTTCATTTTAATATTTATTAAAAGTTAAGTTTAAGACTTGCACCTATTTCTCTAAATGTAGGGTATGCACCAGATTGGTATCCCTGAACGTTACCGGCACTAAGTCCTGATTCTGGATCTGAATATGGAATGTTCTTATGAATAATCCATAGGTTTCTACCAATTAATGAAACAGAAGCTCTTGTAAATGGCAATCTGTCTATCATTTCTTCTCCAAAAGCATAAGTTAGGTTAGCCTCTCTAAGTTTTACGAAAGAAGCATCATAAACGTGACCGGCATTCGCATCTCTTGCATAACCATAAGGGTTAGCATAAGTAGAGAAGTCTGCTCTTGTACTGTTTGGTTCTCCATTTTCATTAACTCCTG
The DNA here is from genome assembly GCF_900113135.1 of Salegentibacter agarivorans. Lineage (GTDB taxonomy): Bacteria > Bacteroidota > Bacteroidia > Flavobacteriales > Flavobacteriaceae > Salegentibacter > Salegentibacter agarivorans. The sequence goes on from NZ_FOOH01000009.1 coordinate 16,330, forward strand.
GTAGCACAATACCTCCACCATTAGCTAATGTATTTCTCATTGGATTACCTAAATCATTGGTTCCAACTGATTGATCATAAACACCTGTTGCTTGACCATACCAGGTATCAAGAGAGAAAATATCTCCCCCTTTTTGTACATCAATAAGGAAGCCTAAGCTAAGGTTTTTATATTGGAAAGTGTTTTGTACACCTCCGGTCCATTCTGGCAAAATATTACCAATGATCTCGTTAGAGTTTGGAGTTGTTAAGTAATAGCCATTAGATCCAACAACTTTATTGCCACTGTCATCATAGATATAGTCTGTACCTCTTATGGTACCATAAGGCTCTCCTGGGGTCGCGTTAATAGAAACTCCACCTTGTAATCCAGCTAACTGAAGGTTATCAATTCCCTGTGCAAGGTTTAATACCTCACTACGGTTTCTTGCCCAGTTAATATTCATGTTCCAGTTAAAGTCTTCAGTCCTAATAGGGTTTAAGCGTAAAGAAGCTTCAAAACCTTTATTCTCAACTGTCCCTGCATTAAAGAATACAGAAGTAAATCCAGATGCCATTGATACCGGTACCGGTGTAATTTGATCTTCAGTTTGAGAGTTGTAGTAAGAAAGATCAAAACCTATTCTTCTATCTAAGAAATTAGCTTCAAGTCCAACTTCGTAAGATTTAGTTCTTTCCGGTTTTAGGTTGGCATTGTTTAATGTAGCTTGATTTCCAGCAACACCTGCTCCAGCAAATGGTGTACTTAATACATACGTATTTAGAACACTATAAGGGGCTGCATCATTACCTACTTCTGCATAATTTGCTCTTATTTTTGCAAAGCTTAACCAGTCTGCCTCTACAACATTAGAAAGTAATACGCTAGTAGAGATAGATGGGTAGTAAAAAGTATTATTGTCTGCAGGAAGGGTAGAAGATCGGTCTCTTCTTATAGTACCTTCAACATAATAAGTGTCTAAATAACCTAAACTCGCTCTTGCGTAAATACCATCAATCATTCTTGTGGCATCATATTCATTTGGTGGGTTAATTGGATCCACACTATTGCTTAATGCAAAAAAGTCTGGAGCGTTAAGACCACCATTAGTGGAAGCTCTAATAGAACTGTTATCATTTCTTCTTAGGTTCCAACCTAAATTACCATCCAGGTTTAAATCATCAATGATATCAGTATTGAAATTTAAAATTAAGTCATAGTTATATTCTGCAGCTCTACCATTGTAACGGGAGTATCCAGAAACACCAACACTACCAACATTTCTTCTTTCTTCCTGTAGTTCATCAAAAGTATCAAATGAAAAACGTCCAACTACACTAAATACATCGTTGATTTCGTAGTTAAGGTTAAAGTTACCAAAATACCTGTTACGGGTATCTGTTTGGAAATTTTCGTAACGTGTCCAATATGGGTTATCAGAATATATTGGAGTTCTGTTAAGTGGACTGTTAGGGTTCCAGGTGATATTCTGTCCTGTTTCAAGGTAAGCATCTCTTTGTGCGTAAACATCTACGTTTGCCTGGTTCCACTGGCGAAAAGATTGCATTGGGTTTTCTGAATCGTAACCTGTACCATATCTACCTTTACCGTCTGTTTTGGTGTAAGTGATATTGGCACCTGCGCTAAATTTATCAGTAAATTCGTGTGTTCCACTAAATTTAATAGTGTTTCTTTTAATTCTACTGTTTGGTAGATTTCCCTGGTTGTTTAGGTTAGTAACACCTAATCTAAAGGTACTGGTTTCGCTTCCTCCATCTAAGGCTACAGAGTTTATAGCAGTATAACCTCTTTCCCAAATATCATTTGGAGTATTTTGAGCTGCCTGCCATGGGGTAGCTTGCTGATAAGTGCTTAATTGTGGGTAAATGGAATTCCATTGGTGAATTAATTGACCATCAAAAGGAGCACCAAAAGAAGCATCTTCAGTAAATGGCGTAAATGGAATATTAGGATCAAAACCATCAGGAAGATCTAAATTTCCATAAGTGTTGAAAAATGGAGTGTCATAAAATGGGCCATATCCCGCACCATATTGGTCCTGGTAAACAGGAAGGGTATTATCATCTACTGAAGTAGTCATAAAAGTGGAATTGATAGAGATACCAATTCCTTGTTTTTTAGAACCTTTTTTAGTTTCAATAATAATTGCTCCGTTTGCAGCTCTTGCTCCGTAAAGTGCAGTTGCAGCAGCACCCTTTAAAACGTTGATAGACTCAATGTCGTTAGGGTTAATGTCTGATGCAGCGTTACCATAATCATAACCACCACGTCCAGCTTGCTGATCGGCAGTGTTAGGAGTGTCATTACTAATAGGAGTACCATCTATTACAAAAAGTGCCTGGTTGTTTCCTGTTAATGAAGCATTACCACGAATTACAATATTCGTAGATCCCCCCATAGTACCAGAACTTTTAATAGAAAGTCCAGCTACTTTACCAGATAGTGAGTTCATAAAGTTTTGGGTTGGTACATCAGAAACTTCAGCACCTTGAACCTCCTGAGTTGCATAACCAAGAGATTTCTTTTCACGTTGAATACCTAAAGCGGTAACAACAACTTCATCTAATTGGGCAGAATCTGTGCTTAATGTCACATCTATAGTGTCATTGTTTGCTACAGTATATTCTGCGGTTTCCATTCCAACGAAAGAATAAACCAAAACATCTCCTTGTGTGGCAGGAATGGAATAATTTCCGTCAAAATCGGTTTGGGTACCTGTATTGGTTCCCTTGATTAAAACGGTTACACCTGGAAGGGGTAGCCCGTCTTCATCGACTACCGTACCGGTAATCGTTCGTTCTTGTGCAAAAGTAATTTGCACAGCTAACACTAATAATAGTGTTAGAATACTACTAAACTTTGTTCTCATTTTTAAATTTGTTTGAATTAGCCAAGGCCAAAAGTGCTAATAAATGGTTAATAAAACAAACTTTTAATTTTAAATATCAGGTAGTTATTTAAATAAATGTTAATAATTGTATATAGATTGGTTAGAGTCAGGCGTTAAAGTGGTATTGGTGAAATGTTAAAATGTTAGAATATTATTGAATTTTGCTATTAAAATGTAGTTAAAGTCTAAAATATTCCTTTTTGAGTAAGATGAGCTTGTTTTTTAATCAGCTTATTTTTATTGATCTATACCTATTAATATATATGTTGTTAAAAGGTGTGTTCTGTCTTCCAGATTATCCTTCTGAAAATTAATTCATTATAGTTTGATTAATTTGTTTTTATTTCTACATTTGCAAACCCTAAAAAACAGGGGATTAAATTTATTAATAATTAGGTAAAAGAAATTATGCCAACAATTTCACAATTAGTACGAAAAGGAAGAGCCCAGATAACCAAGAAGAGTAAATCGGCTGCTTTAGATTCGTGTCCTCAAAGAAGAGGAGTGTGCACACGTGTGTATACTACTACACCTAAGAAACCAAACTCAGCTATGCGTAAAGTAGCAAGGGTGAGGTTGACAAACGGAAAAGAAGTTAACGCTTATATTCCAGGTGAGGGTCACAATCTACAAGAGCACTCGATAGTATTGGTTAGAGGTGGAAGGGTAAAAGATTTGCCAGGTGTTAGATATCACATTGTTCGCGGTGCATTAGATACTGCGGGTGTTGAAGGAAGAAGCCAGCGTAGATCTAAATACGGAGCAAAACGCCCTAAGAAGTAATTAAAAACTTTTAATGTAAAGAAATGAGAAGAAGACAGGCCAAAAAAAGACCGCTTTTACCAGATCCAAAATTTAACGATCAACTTGTTACACGTTTTGTGAACATGATGATGTGGGATGGTAAGAAATCGGTAGCCTTTAAAATTTTCTATGATTCTATCGCAATTATAGAAGAGAAGAAACAAGACGAAGAAAAAACCGGTTTGGAAATTTGGAAAGATGCTCTTTCTAATGTTATGCCTCACGTTGAAGTTAGAAGTAGGCGAGTTGGGGGTGCAACATTTCAAATCCCAATGCAAATAAGACCAGATAGAAAAGTAGCAACCGCTATGAAATGGTTAATTTCATTTGCGCGAAAGAGAAATGAGAAAACTATGGCGCAGAAATTAGCTTCTGAAGTTCTTGCTGCTGCTAAAGAAGAAGGTGCTGCAGTTAAGAAAAGAGTTGATACTCATAAAATGGCTGAAGCTAATAAAGCATTCTCTCACTTTAGATTCTAAAATAAAATGGCACAAAGAGATTTAAAATTTACTAGAAATATTGGAATTGCAGCTCATATTGATGCAGGTAAAACTACAACAACAGAGCGTATCCTTTATTATACAGGAATAAGCCACAAAATAGGAGAGGTGCATGATGGTGCCGCTACTATGGACTGGATGGAACAGGAGCAGGAAAGAGGTATTACAATTACTTCTGCTGCTACGCATTGTAAGTGGATGTATAGAGATCAGGAATTTACGGTAAATATTATCGATACTCCTGGTCACGTTGATTTTACCGTAGAGGTAGAGCGTTCTTTACGTGTTCTTGATGGTGTGGTTGCATTGTTCAGTGCTGTAGATGGTGTTGAGCCACAATCTGAAACCGTTTGGAGACAGGCTGATAAATATAAAGTACCACGTTTAGGATTTGTAAATAAAATGGACCGTCAGGGAGCTGACTTCTTTAATGTGTGTAAGCAGGTTAGAGAAATGCTAGGTGGAAACCCAGTACCATTACAAGTTCCAATCGGTGACGAAATAGACTTTAAAGGAGTTGTTGATCTTATTTCCAAAAAAGCAATTATTTGGAATGATGAGGATCACGGGATGACCTATGAGACTATAGATATTCCTGAAGAACTTATGGATGATGTGAATAAATACCGAACTGAGCTTGTAGAAGCTGTAGCTGAGTATGATGAAGCATTAATGGAAAAGTTCTTTGAAGATGAAGATTCAATTACTGAAGACGAAATTATTGCTGCGCTTAGAGCTGCAACCATAGATATGTCTATTATACCTATGATGTGTGGTTCTGCCTTTAAAAATAAAGGTGTTCAGGCAATGCTTGATGCAGTAATGAGGTATATGCCTTCTCCAGTAGATGTTGAAGCCATTGTAGGAACAAATCCTGAAACTAATGAAGATGAAAGCAGAAAGCCACACGTTGACTCTCCTTTCTCTGCATTAGCATTTAAAATTGCTACCGATCCTTTTGTTGGTCGTTTGGCATTCTTCCGTGTTTACTCGGGAGCTTTAGATGCAGGATCTTATGTATTGAACAATAGATCAGGTAAAAAAGAGCGTATTTCTCGTATTTACCAGATGCACTCTAATAAGCAGGAGCCTATTAATAGAATTGAAGCTGGTGATATTGGTGCAGCTGTTGGTTTTAAAGACATTAAAACCGGTGATACGCTAACTGATGAGAAACACCCAATCGTTCTTGAGTCTATGACTTTCCCAGAGCCAGTAATTGGTATTGCGGTAGAGCCTAAGACGAAAGCCGATGTTGATAAAATGGGTATGGCTTTAGCTAAACTAGCTGAAGAAGATCCAACTTTCCAGGTTAAAACTGATGAAATTTCAGGACAAACTATTATCTCTGGAATGGGAGAGCTTCATATTGAAATTCTTGTAGATCGTTTAAAGAGAGAATTTAAAGTTGAAGTTAACGAAGGTCAGCCACAGGTTGAGTATAAAGAAACAGTAACTAAAACTGCAGAGCATAGAGAGGTTTATAAAAAGCAATCTGGTGGTCGTGGTAAATTTGCTGATATTGTTTTTGAAATGGGACCTGTAGACGAAGACTTTGAAGGAAAAGGACTTCAGTTTGTAGACCAAATTAAAGGTGGACGTATTCCTAAAGAATTTGTTCCTTCGGTAGAAAAAGGATTTAAAGAAGCTATGAAAAACGGGCCAATGGCTGGTTTCCAAATGGATACTTTAAAAGTGATCCTTAAGGATGGATCTTTCCACCCTGTAGATTCCGATCAACTTTCTTTCGAATTGGCTGCAAAAATGGGTTACAAAGCCGCTGCTAAAAAAGCCGGTGCTGTAGTTCTTGAGCCAATTATGAAAATAGAAGTAGTAACTCCAGAAGAAAACATGGGTGATATTGTTGGTGACTTGAACCGTAGAAGAGGTCAGGTAAGCAGCATGTCAGACAGGTCTGGTGCTAAGATTATTAAAGCAGAAGTGCCTTTAGCTGAAATGTTTGGATATGTAACAACATTAAGAACATTATCTTCTGGTAGAGCAACTTCAACTATGGAATTTTCTCACTATGCTGAAACTCCTTCTAATATTTCAGAAGAAGTTATTAAAGCGGCAAAGGGTACAAACGAATAATATTAGGAAAATGAGTCAGAAAATAAGAATAAAACTAAAATCCTACGATCATAACCTGGTAGATAAATCTGCAGAGAAGATCGTGAAGACTGTAAAAACTACAGGTGCGGTGGTAACAGGACCAATTCCTTTGCCTACTCACAAAAAACTTTTTACTGTTTTACGTTCTCCTCACGTAAACAAGAAAGCAAGAGAGCAATTTCAATTAAGCTCTTATAAAAGGCTTCTTGATATCTACAGTTCTTCTTCAAAAACCATTGATGCGTTAATGAAGTTGGAGCTGCCTAGTGGAGTTGAAGTAGAGATTAAGGTGTGATGAAACTTGGTTTTCCGGTTTTTCCGGCAAACCTTAGTTGAATACATCCCGAACTTGTTTCGGGATCTCTTGAGTAAAACTCAAGTTTACATGTCCCGAGCAGTTGGCGAGGGAAAAACGGAAGAAAGATACATTCAGGGCGAAAGTATTTTTCTGCCCTGAATTTTTTTAAATAAATAAGTAATAATCAATAATTAATTATGTCTGGGTTAATAGGAAAAAAAATAGGCATGACCAGTATTTTTGACGAGAACGGGAAAAACATTCCGTGTACCGTAATAGAAGCAGGTCCATGCGTAGTTACCCAAGTCAGAACCAAAGAGGTTGACGGGTATGAGGCACTTCAAGTTGGTTTCGATGACAAAAAGACTGCAAATAAAGCTGCTGAAGGGCACGCTAAAAAAGCAGGAAGCGTTGCAAAACGTAAAGTCGTTGAATTCCAGGGCTATGAAGCAGATTATAAATTAGGTGATGCTATCACTGTAGAGCACTTTAACGAGGGGGAATTTGTGGATATTGCAGGTACTTCTAAAGGTAAAGGCTTTCAGGGTGTTGTAAAAAGACACAACTTTGGTGGTGTGGGTCAGGCGACTCACGGTCAGCATAACCGATTAAGAGCTCCGGGTTCTATTGGTGCAGCGTCTTACCCTGCACGGGTTTTCAAAGGAATGAAAATGGCCGGTAGAATGGGTGGAGAGAGAGTAAAAGTAGAAAACCTGAGAGTTTTAAAAGTGGTGGCAGATAAAAACCTTTTAGTAGTAAAAGGATGTGTGCCAGGTCACAAAAACTCATACGTAATCATTAGCAAGTAATGGAAGTAGCAGTTTTAGATGTAAAAGGAAAAGAAACAGGCAGAAAAGCAAAGCTTTCTGACGCTGTTTTCGCTATAGAGCCAAACGATCACGCAGTTTATCTAGATGTTAAACAATATTTAGCTAATCAGCGCCAGGGAACCCACAAAGCTAAAGAAAGAGCTGAGATTGCTGGGAGTACCCGTAAGATCAAAAAACAAAAAGGTACCGGTACTGCACGTGCAGGTAGCATTAAGTCACCAATTTTTAAAGGCGGTGGACGTGTTTTTGGACCAAGACCAAGAAACTACGGTTTTAAATTGAACAAAAATTTAAAACGTTTGGCAAGAAAATCGGCTTTATCAATAAAAGCAAAAGGAGAATCAATTTTTGTAGTTGAAGACTTTTCTTTTGATGCGCCGAAGACAAAAAGTATGATAGATGTTTTGAAAGCCCTTGGTATTCAGGACAAAAAATCGCTTATAGTGTTGGGTGACTCAAATAAAAACGTATATTTGTCGTCACGTAATTTAAAAGGACTTGAGGTTGTAAATTCCTCAGAATTAAGTACTTACGGAATTCTTAATGCTAAGAATATCGTGTTGCTTGAGGGTTCTTTAGAAGGAATTGAGTCGAATTTAAGTAAATAAGCCTTATGAGTATCTTGATAAAACCAATTATTACAGAAAAAGCCACCGGAGATAGCGAGTTGAATAACCGTTTTTCTTTTGTGGTAGACAATAAGGCGAATAAGATTGAAATTAAGAATGCAGTAGAAGCTGCTTACGGAGTTTCAGTTGAAAAAGTTCGTACTATAAATGTTCGTCCAGATCGCAAAACCAGATATACAAAATCTGGTATGATCACTGGTAAAACCAAAGCTTTCAAAAAAGCATTGGTACAGGTGACGGAAGGTGAAACTATTGATTTATACAGTAATCTTTAAGATTAAAAAATGTCAGTTAGAAAATTAAAACCAATCACCCCTGGTCAGCGTTTTAGAGTAGTTAATGGTTTTGACGCCATTACTACTGATAAGCCGGAGAAGAGTTTAATAGCTCCGTTAAAAAAATCAGGTGGGAGAAACAGTCAGGGAAAAATGACTATCCGCTACAAAGGTGGAGGTCATAAAAGACGTTACAGAATTGTAGACTTTAAACGCGACAAGCATGGAATTCCTGCTACTGTTGCGAGTATAGAATACGATCCAAACAGAACTGCCTTTATCGCGTTGTTGAATTACCAGGATGGTGAAAAACGATACGTTATTGCTCAAAATGGGTTACAGGTAGGTCAAAATATTGTATCAAGCACAGATTCGGCTGCTCCAGAAATTGGAAATGCAATGCCGTTATCTAGTATTCCGCTTGGTACTGTAGTTTCTTGTATAGAGTTAAGAGCCGGTCAGGGTGCTGTAATGGCAAGAAGTGCTGGAGCTTTTGCTCAATTATTAGCAAGAGAAGGAAAATACGCAACCGTAAAACTACCTTCAGGAGAAATTAGAAGAGTGTTGTCTACTTGTATGGCTACAATTGGAGCTGTATCAAATAGTGATCACCAACTTCAGGTTTCTGGTAAAGCTGGTAGAAAACGTTGGTTGGGTATTAGACCAAGAACAAGACCTGTAGCTATGAACCCTGTAGATCACCCAATGGGTGGTGGGGAAGGAAGAGCTTCCGGTGGTCACCCACGTTCTAGAAAAGGTTTACCTGCTAAAGGTTTCAAAACCCGTTCAAGAACAAAAGCGAGTAATAAATATATTGTAGAACGTAGAAAGAAATAATAAGATATGGCACGTTCATTAAAAAAAGGACCTTACGTTCACTATAAGTTAGATAAGAAGGTTGCTCAAAATGTTGAATCTGGAAAAAAAGCCGTGATCAAAACCTGGTCTAGAGCTTCAATGATTACTCCAGATTTCGTAGGGCAAACTATCGCTGTTCATAACGGGAAACAATTTGTACCTGTATATGTGACAGAGAACATGGTAGGGCATAAATTAGGAGAATTTTCACCAACACGTTCTTTTAGAGGGCATTCTGGTGCAAAAAATAAAGGTAAAAGATAATTGAAGCTATGGGAGTTCGTAAAAGAGAAAGAGCAGAGCAAATAAAAGAAGCCAAAAAACAGGTAGCTTTTGCAAAGTTGAATAACTGCCCTACTTCGCCTAGAAAAATGCGCTTAGTTGCGGATTTAGTAAGAGGAGAGAAAGTAGAAAAAGCGCTTCAAATATTAAAATTCAGTTCAAAAGAAGCTTCTGGACGTTTAGAGAAATTATTGCTTTCTGCAATAGCCAACTGGCAATCTAAAAACGAAGATGCAAGTATTGAAGATGCTGAATTGTTTGTAAAAGAAATCCGTGTAGATGGAGGAGCGATGCTTAAGAGGCTGCGTCCTGCACCACAGGGTCGCGCACATAGAATTAGAAAGAGATCCAACCACGTTACTTTGGTGCTTGGAGAAAACAATAATACACAAAGCTAAGTAGAGTATGGGACAAAAAACAAATCCAATCGGGAATCGCCTCGGTATCGTAAGAGGATGGGAATCCAACTGGTATGGAGGAAATGACTACGGCGACAAATTAGCCGAAGACGATAAGATTAGAAAGTACATCCATGCTCGTCTTTCTAAAGCGAGTGTATCCAGGGTAATTATTGAGCGTACGCTTAAGCTTGTAACCGTTACTATCACCACTGCCAGACCGGGTATTATTATTGGTAAAGGCGGCCAGGAGGTAGACAAGCTTAAAGAAGAACTTAAGAAAATTACCGACAAGGAAGTTCAAATTAACATCTTTGAGATTAAGAGGCCAGAACTTGATGCGCATTTAGTAGCATCTAGTGTTGCAAGACAAATTGAAAATCGTATTTCTTACCGTCGTGCAATTAAAATGGCTATCGCGGCTGCTATGAGAATGAATGCTGAAGGAATCAAAATTCAGATTTCCGGACGTTTAAATGGTGCTGAAATGGCACGTTCAGAAGCATACAAAGATGGTAGAATTCCTCTGTCTACTTTTAGGGCCGATATTGACTATGCTTTAGTTGAAGCTCACACTACTTATGGTAGGTTGGGTGTTAAGGTATGGATCATGAAAGGCGAAGTTTATGGTAAAAGAGATCTTTCTCCACTTGTTGGAATGTCCAAGAAACAAGGAGGAAAACCTGGAGCCGGGCGAGGTGGTAACAAATCACGTCGTAGAAAGTAATTTTTTAAAGTAAAGAAAAATGTTACAACCTAAAAGAACAAAATACCGTAAACAGCAGAAGGGCCGTATGAAAGGCAACGCCGGAAGAGGGCATAGACTCTCTAATGGTACCTTTGGAATTAAATCTATGGATTCTAGTTTCATTACTGCCCGTCAAATAGAAGCTGCACGTATTGCTGCTACCCGATATATGAAAAGGGAAGGTTCTATCTGGATTAAAATATTTCCAGACAAGCCTATCACTAAGAAACCTCTAGAGGTACGTATGGGTAAAGGTAAAGGTGCTGTAGAATATTGGGCTGCTGTTGTAAAACCAGGAAGAATTATGTTTGAAATTGGTGGAGTACCAATGGATGTTGCTAAAGAAGCTTTAAGGCTTGCGGCACAGAAACTTCCGGTAAGAACCAAATTTATTGTAGCTAGAGATTATCAAGCTTAATATTATAAAGTTATGAAACAATCAGAAGTAAAAGAACTGTCTGTGGCAGAATTACAAGAAGAGCTTGGGAAATCTAGAAAAGCATATTCAGATTTGAAAATGGCTCACGCAGTTTCGCCATTAGAGAACCCAATACAGCTTAGAGCTGTACGAAGAACTATAGCGAGACTTGCTACAGAGTTAACTAAAAGAGAACAACAATAAGTGTTATTCTGCTGAAAGATGGAAAAAAGAAATTTAAGAAAAGAGCGTATAGGCGTTGTTACAAGTAATAAAATGCAGAAATCTATAGTGGTTTCTGAAGTTAAGAAAGTAAAACACCCTATGTATGGAAAATTCGTTTTAAAAACGAAAAAATACGTAGCGCACGACGAAACAAACGACTGCAACGAAGGGGATACTGTAAGGATCATGGAAACAAGACCTTTAAGTAAATCTAAATGTTGGAGATTAGTAGAAATAATTGAAAGAGCGAAGTAATGGTACAACAAGAGTCTAGACTAAGAGTAGCAGACAATACCGGGGCAAAAGAAGTTTTGACCATACGTGTATTGGGCGGTACAAAGAAAAGATACGCTTCTGTTGGGGACAAAATAGTTGTCAGCGTTAAAGAAGCTACACCTAACGGAAATATCAAAAAAGGTGCAGTTTCAACAGCAGTTGTTGTTCGTACCAAGAAAGAAGTACGCAGAGCAGACGGGTCTTATATCCGTTTTGATGATAATGCCTGTGTATTATTAAATCCAACCGGAGAAATGCGCGGAACTCGTGTATTTGGACCGGTTGCGAGAGAACTTCGTGATAAGCAATTCATGAAAATTGTATCATTGGCACCAGAGGTGCTTTAATACATTAACAAGATGAGAAAGCTTAAAATAAAAACTGGAGATACTGTAAGAGTTATTGCTGGAGACCACAAAGGTCAGGAAGGTAAAGTTCAAAAAGTTCTCATAGAAAAGAATAAAGCCATCGTGGAAGGTGTTAACACTATCTCAAAACATGAGAAACCAAGTGCATCTAACCCACAAGGTGGTATTGTAAAGAAAGAAGCTCCTATTCATATTTCTAACCTTTCTTTGTTAGACAAAGATGGTAACACTACCAGAGTTGGATATAAAGAAGAGGATGGAAAGAAAGTAAGATTTTCCAAAAAATCTAATGAAGTAATTTAGTTATGGCATACGTACCAAGACTTAGAGCAGAATATGCAGAGCGAGTAAAGCCTGCATTAAAAGAAGAATTTAGCTATGCTAACGTAATGGAGATCCCAAAACTTGAAAAAATAGTTTTGAGCCGTGGCGTTGGTGCAGCTGTAGCAGATAAAAAGCTAATTGACCATGCTGTAGATGAACTTTCTACAATTACCGGTCAAAAAGCGGTGCAAACCATTTCTAAAAAGGATGTTGCTTCATTCAAACTTCGTAAAGGTATGCCTATTGGGGCAAAAGTTACTTTGCGAGGATACAGAATGTACGAATTCTTAGATCGTTTAATCACATCAGCACTTCCACGTGTTCGTGACTTTAACGGGATTAAGGCTAATGGTTTTGATGGTAGAGGAAACTATAATTTAGGAATTACTGAGCAAATCATCTTTCCGGAGATTGATATTGATAAAGTAAACCGAATTAATGGTATGGATATTACCTTCGTGACCACTGCCAAGACCGATAAGGAAGCAAAATCGTTGTTAACCGAACTAGGATTACCTTTTAAAAAGAATTAATTATGGCTAAAGAATCAATGAAAGCCCGTGAGGTGAAGAGACAAAAAATGGTAAAAAAGTATGCTGAAAAACGCGAGGCTTTAAAAGAAGCTGGCGATTGGGAAGCACTACAAAAATTACCAAAAAATTCTTCTCCTGTACGTTTGCATAACCGTTGTAAGCTAACTGGTAGGCCAAAAGGTTATATGAGACAGTTTGGTCTTTCTCGTGTAATGTTTAGAGAAATGGCTAATAAGGGATTAATTCCTGGAGTTAGAAAAGCTAGTTGGTAAAATTATAAATTGGTTGCAGGTTCTCCCGAGTGACGGGACGAAAACCACATCCGCAAATTAAGATAGATGAATACAGATCCTATTGCAGATTATTTGACAAGAGTTAGGAACGCTGTGGCTGCAAACCACAGGGTGGTAGAAATACCAGCTTCTAACCTTAAAAAGGAGATTACAAAAATATTATTCGATCAGGGATATATTCTTAGTTACAAGTTTGATGATGCTAGTGCCCAGGGAACAATTAAAATTGCCCTTAAGTACGACAAGATCACAAAAGAACCTGTAATTAAAGATATCCAGAGAATAAGTAAACCTGGTTTACGTAAGTATGCCGGCGCTAACGAATTGCCACGTATCTTAAACGGTCTTGGTATCGCTATAGTTTCTACTTCTCACGGTGTAATGACCGGGAAGCAGGCTAAAGCCGAGAAAGTTGGTGGTGAAGTATTGTGTTACGTTTACTAATACTTAAAAGACTAAAGAAATGTCAAGAATAGGTAAAAGCCCAATTACAATTCCAGAAGGTGTAAATGTAGACCTTAAAGATGGCGTTGTAACGGTAAAAGGAAAATTAGGAGAACTTAAGCAGGAAGTTAGCGACATTGATGTAAAAATTGAAGATGGCGTAATTACTTTTGAACGTTCTTCAGAGAAAAGTGATCAGAAAGCAAAACACGGTCTTTATCGTGCTTTGATAAACAATATGATTGAAGGAGTAACTAACGGATATACAAAATCTTTAGAATTGGTTGGAGTTGGATATAGAGCTTCTAACCAGGGACAAAAATTAGATTTAGCCGTTGGGTTTTCCCATAATATTGTAATAGATTTGGCACCGGAAGTTAAAGTAGAAGCAATTTCTGAGAAAGGGAAAAACCCAATCGTGAAATTAACTTCTTACGATAAACAACTTGTGGGCCAGGTAGCTGCTAAAATACGCTCCTTTAGAGCACCAGAGCCTTATAAAGGTAAAGGTATTAAGTATGTTGGAGAACAATTACGTAGAAAAGCAGGTAAATCAGCTTAATAAAGTTTAGATATGGCAGTTTCAAAACAAGATAGACGAAATAAGATAAGAAAGCGTGTTCGTAAGTCAATTACGGGTACCGCTAGCCGTCCAAGATTATCTGTATTTAGAAGTAATAAAGAAATTTATGCTCAAATTATAGATGACGTAGAAGGAAAAACACTAGCTGCAGCCTCTTCAAGAGATAAGGGCGTATCAGTAGAAGGTGATAAATCCAAACAAGCAGAATTGGTTGGTAAAGCCCTTGCTGAAAAAGCTTTGAAAGCCGGTGTAGAAACCATTTCTTTTGACAGAGGTGGTTACCTGTATCACGGAAGAGTTAAATCATTAGCAGAAGGTGCTCGAGAAGGAGGACTAAAATTCTAGAAAATTATGTATCAAGATTATAAAAACGTAGAACATGTAAAACCGGGCGGACTTGAATTAAAAGACCGTTTGGTAGGAGTACAACGTGTGACCAAAGTAACCAAAGGTGGTAGAGCTTTTGGATTTTCTGCTATTGTTGTAGTAGGAGATGAGAATGGTGTTGTAGGGCAAGGTTTAGGTAAATCTAAAGAAGTTGCCGATGCTATCTCTAAAGCTGTGGAAGATGCAAAGAAGAATTTAGTGCGTATTCCTTTACATAAAGGAAGCCTTCCTCATGAGCAAAAAGGTAAGTATGGTGGAGCAAGAGTTCTTTTGCTACCTGCTGCAACTGGTACCGGGATTATAGCCGGTGGTGCAATTCGTGCCGTACTGGAAGCTGTTGGTGTACACGACGTACTTTCTAAAAACCAGGGTTCTTCAAACCCACACAACGTGGTAAAAGCTACTTTTGATGCGCTACTTCAATTAAGAAGTGCGGATACTGTTGCTAAACAACGTGGTATTTCATTAGAAAAGGTTTTTAAAGGATAAATCAAGGAGAAAGATGGGAAAGATAAAAGTTACAAAAGTAAAGAGTGCAATTAACCGATCTAAAAACCAGAAACTGGTTTTAGAGTCTCTTGGTCTTAAGAAAATTGGCCAAACGGTAGAGCACAACGATACGCCAAACATCCTTGGTATGGTAAATAAAGTTAAACATTTAGTTTCCATTGAGGAAACAAAATAATAAATTCACATGGAATTAAATAACTTAAAACCTGCAAAAGGTTCAGTTAAGAGTAACAACAAGCGTGTTGGCCGTGGAGAAGGATCAGGTAAAGGTGGTACTGCCACCCGTGGTCACAAAGGGGCTAAATCTCGTTCTGGTTACTCCAAGAAGATTGGTTTTGAAGGAGGGCAGATGCCACTTCAACGTCGTGTTCCAAAATTTGGTTTCACTAACAGAAATCGTGTAGCATACCAGGGTGTTAACCTTGATACCTTACAGCGTTTGGTTGATGAAGGTAAAATTAAAGATACTGTAGATGTTGATACTTTGATCGAAAACGGTCTTGTGAGTAAAAACAAACCAGTAAAGATATTAGGTAGAGGTGAATTAAAGGCAAAGTTGAAAATATCTGTTCATAAATTTACAGCCACAGCTAAAGAAGCTATAGAAGCTGCTGGAGGTGAAGTTGTTACTTTATAATAGATAGCCAAATGAAATTCATCAATACTATTAAAAATATTTGGAAGATCGAGGAGCTAAAAAATAGAATTTTAGTAACCCTCGGTCTGTTATTAGTTTATCGTTTTGGAGCGCAAGTTGTGCTTCCCGGGATAGATGCTTCGCAGCTATCTAACCTGGCATCCCAAACAGATGGAGGTCTTTTAGGCCTCTTAAACGCATTTACAGGTGGAGCTTTTTCTAATGCTTCTGTATTTGCATTGGGAATTATGCCATATATCTCGGCTTCTATTGTAGTGCAGCTAATGGGTATTGCTATACCTTACCTGCAAAAACTGCAAAAAGAAGGTGAAAGTGGTAGACGTAAGATCAATCAGATCACCCGTTGGTTAACTATTGCAATTACATTAGTACAGGGACCCGGTTATATCTATAACCTTTTTGCTACACTTCCGCAGCAAGCCTTTTTATTAGGTGATACTGTTACGTTTGTAGCTTCTGCAGTAGTAATTCTTACTACAGGTACCATTTTCGCAATGTGGCTGGGTGAAAAGATAACCGACAAAGGTATTGGTAATGGTATTTCGCTATTAATTATGGTAGGTATTATTGCTACCTTACCACAAGCATTTATTCAGGAATTCGCTTCCAGGGTATTTGAATCTAACGGTGGCCTTATTATGATTCTTATTGAATTGGTAATTTGGTTTGCTATTATTCTTGCTTCGGTAATGTTGGTGATGGCAGTGCGCCAAATCCCGGTGCAATATGCCAGAAGAACCGCCTCTGGAGGTTACGAGAAAAACGTATTTGGATCAAGACAGTACATTCCACTTAAGCTTAATGCTTCAGGTGTAATGCCAATTATATTTGCGCAGGCAATTATGTTTATCCCAGCTGCTGTAGCAGGATTATCAGATTCTGATGCTGCACAAGGGGTTACCGCTGCCTTTAGCGATATATTTGGGTTTTGGTATAATGTAGTTTTTGCACTATTAATTATTGTGTTTACTTACTTCTATACCGCGATTACTGTACCTACCAATAAGATGGCTGATGATCTAAAACGAAGTGGAGGATTTATTCCGGGCATTCGTCCTGGTACTGAAACCGCTGAGTTTTTAGATAGAATTATGTCTCAAATTACCTTGCCAGGATCTATTTTCCTTGCGCTTATTGCTGTGTTCCCAGCGATTGTGGTGCAACTCTTAGGTGTGCAACAAGGATGGGCATTGTTTTTTGGAGGAACCTCGCTTTTAATTATGGTTGGAGTTGCAATAGATACTATGCAACAAGTAAACTCTTACTTGCTGAATAGACATTACGACGGATTAATGAAAACAGGTAAAAACAGAAAAGCAGTAGCTTAATTATGGCAAAACAACCGGCAATAGAACAAGACGGAACAATTATAGAAGCATTATCTAATGCAATGTTTCGTGTAGAATTGGAAAATGGTCACGTTGTGACAGCTCATATCTCTGGGAAGATGCGTATGCACTACATTAAATTGTTACCTGGAGATAAAGTAAAACTGGAAATGAGCCCTTACGATTTAAGTAAGGCTCGTATAACATACAGATACTAAAAGTAATTTGAGCTATTTATAAAATTTTCAGTACTTTTGCAACCTGAAAAAAATATGAATGCTGAAATCCTGATTTTGAGCCTATTTCAAAATCAGTGAATTGAAAAAAACTAAAGAGATGAAAGTTAGAGCATCAGTAAAAAAAAGAAGTGCCGACTGCAAAATTGTACGCAGAAAAGGGCGCCTTTACGTAATTAACAAAAAGAATCCTAGATTTAAACAAAGACAAGGCTAATTATGGCAAGAATTGCAGGGGTAGATATACCTAAACAAAAGCGAGGAGTTATAGCATTGACCTATATCTTCGGAATTGGTAGAAGCAGGGCTCAAAAGATCCTTAGCCAGGCCAAAGTAGATGAAAGCAAAAAAGTTTCAGATTGGGACGATGAAGAAATTGGTCGTATTCGTGAAGCTGTTGGTGAATTTACAATCGAAGGAGAATTACGTACAGAAGTTCAAATGAGTATTAAGCGTCTAATGGATATTGGATGCTATAGAGGTATTCGCCACAGAAGTGGTTTGCCACTTAGAGGTCAAAGAACCAAAAATAACTCAAGAACCAGAAAAGGTAGAAGAAAAACAGTTGCTAACAAGAAGAAAGCAACTAAATAGTAAGTAATATGGCAAAGAAGACAGTTCAAAAAAAGCGTAAAGTAACCGTGGAGTCCGTAGGGCAAGCACACGTTACGGCTTCTTTCAATAACATTATTGTTTCCCTAACCAATAAAAAGGGAGACGTTATTGCTTGGTCATCTGCAGGAAAAATGGGTTTTAGAGGTTCTAAAAAGAATACTCCTTATGCTGCCCAGTTAGCTGCAGAAGACGCGTCTAAAGTAGCTCACGAAGCTGGTTTGCGCAAAGTTAAAGTTTACGTTAAAGGGCCGGGGAATGGTAGAGAATCTGCTATTCGTTCGCTTCATAACAACGGGATTGAGGTAACAGAAATTATTGATGTTACTCCATTACCACACAATGGATGTCGTCCTCCTAAGAGACGTAGAGTTTAATAAATAGTATAATAATAAGAGAGGAGTTAAGATTATCGAAGGACAGAGACCTTAATTCATAATCCCTTTCTTCTAAAATTTAAATTAATGGCAAGATATACTGGTCCAAAGACTAAAATAGCCCGTAAATTCGGTGAAGCTATTTTTGGAGACGATAAATCTTTTGAAAAAAGAAATTATCCTCCGGGACAACACGGTAACAACCGTCGTCGCGGAAAGAAATCTGAATATGCTATCCAGTTAATGGAAAAGCAAAAAGCAAAATATACTTACGGTATCCTTGAGCGTCAGTTTAGCAATATGTTTAAGAAAGCTACTAGAGCACAGGGAATTACTGGTGAAGTTCTACTTCAACTTTGTGAATCACGTCTTGATAACGTAGTTTATAGAATGGGTATTGCCCCAACTAGAAGCGCAGCAAGACAATTTGTATCTCACAGGCACATTACGGTAAATGGCGAGTTGGTGAATATACCTTCTTACCAATTGAAACCTGGTGATGTAGTAAGTGTTCGTGAAAAATCAAAATCTTTACAGGCTATTCAGGATTCACTAGCTAACAATAGCAGTGTTTACGAATGGATTACCTGGAATAACGAAACAAAACAAGGAACTTTTGTTTCAGTACCCGGACGTATTCAGATTCCGGAAAACATAAATGAACAATTCATCGTCGAATTATATTCGAAATAATAATTCACAGAAGTCGTAATATGGCAATACTAAATTTTCAGAAGCCCGATAAAGTTATAATGATTGATTCAACCGATTTCGAAGGGAAATTTGAATTTCGCCCTTTGGAGCCCGGCTATGGATTAACCGTTGGTAACGCTTTAAGGAGAGTGCTTTTATCTTCGTTAGAAGGTTATGCAATCACTTCAATTCGTATAGAAGGCGTAGATCACGAATTCTCCGCTATTCCTGGAGTTGTTGAAGACGTAACAGAAATTATCCTGAATCTTAAACAAGTTAGGTTCAAAAGGCAAATTGATGAAATAGATAACGAAGCCGTTACCATTTCTGTATCTGGAGAAGAACAAATTACTGCCGGTCACTTTCAAAAATTCATTTCAGGCTTTCAGGTACTAAACCCAGATCAGGTTATTTGTACTGCAGATAAGAAAGTTAACCTGAATATGGAAATGACCATAGAGAAAGGTAGAGGTTATGTTCCGGCCGAAGAAAACAAAAAAGCCAACGCACCTCTTGGAACTATATTTACAGATTCTATTTATACACCAATAAAGAACGTAAAGTATAGCATTGAAAACTATCGTGTAGAACAAAAAACCGATTATGAAAAATTGGTTTTTGAAATCGTAAGCGATGGCTCTATACATCCAAAAGATGCACTTACTGAAGCTGCAAAAACACTTATCCACCACTTTATGCTATTCTCTGACGAGCGTATTACGCTTGAAGCTGATGAGATAGCACAAACTGAAACTTATGATGAAGAATCTCTTCACATGAGACAGTTGTTAAAAACTAAGTTGGTAGATATGGATCTTTCAGTAAGAGCTTTAAATTGCTTAAAAGCGGCTGAAGTTGATACTCTAGGAGACCTTGTTTCATACAACAAAAACGACTTGATGAAGTTTAGAAACTTCGGAAAGAAATCTTTGACAGAGCTTGAAGAACTGGTAAGTAACAAAGGACTTAACTTTGGTATGGATCTTTCAAAATACAAATTAGATAAGGACTAATATATAAGTAGTTTTCCATAAAAGCCGGCAAAAGATCGCGCTTTGGGAAAATGAATTAAGAACAAAACAATGAGACACGGAAAGAAAACAAACCATTTAGGTAGAAAGACCGCTCACAGGAAGTCTATGCTAGCCAATATGGCCTGCTCTCTTATAGAGCACAAGAGAATCAATACCACCGTAGCTAAAGCAAAAGCTTTAAAAGTTTTTGTAGAGCCTTTGGTAACTAAGTCTAAAGAAGATACAACCCACAACCGTAGGTTAGTATTTAGTAAACTTCGCCAAAAGGAAGCTGTAGCCGAATTGTTTCGTGAGGTAGCTCCTAAAGTTGGTGACCGCCCGGGTGGATACACAAGGGTAATTAAATTAGGTAACCGTCTTGGAGATAATGCCGATATGGCCCTTATTGAGTTAGTTGATTACAACGAAACTTATAAACTTGGTAAAACAGAGAAGAAGAAATCTACACGTAGAGCGGGTAGAAAGAAATCTACTGAAGCTACTCCAAATGCTCCAAAGGCAGAAGGAAAAACAGAAGAGAAATCTTCAGAAAATAAAGAAGACAAAAAAGAGGAATAGAAATGAATCTTTTAAAGTTCTAATTTTTAAAAAGGATAAACTCTCAGGGTTTATCCTTTTTTTATATATTAAAGTGAAATAGTCATTTCCGCGAAGGCGGAAATCTAAAGATTAAAAAAATTTCCGTAGCTGCGGAAATCCCAGCAACACAACAAATAAAGCAAAATGAAATATCAAACCCGAAAAAAAGCGATTATCCTACTGGAAGACGGTACTATCTTTCACGGTAAGGCTGTTGGAGACAAAGATGGTAAAGCCGTAGGTGAAGTTTGTTTTAACACCGGTATGACCGGTTACCAGGAGATCTTTACAGATCCTTCCTATTATGGCCAACTTATGGTTACCACCAATGCCCACATTGGGAATTATGGAACTCTAGCTGAAGAAAGTGAATCTGATAAAGCTAAGATCTCCGGACTTATCTGTAAGAATTTTAGTTATACCCATTCCCGCCCGGCTGCAGACAAATCACTTCAGGAATTTTTAGATGATAGTAATCTTTTCGCAATTTCCGATGTAGATACACGAGCCCTTGTAACTTATATTCGGGAAAATGGTGCAATGAATGCAATTATTTCTACTGATGTTGATAATATTGAAGGCCTAAAAAAAGAACTTGCTGAAGTTCCTGATATGAATGGTTTGGAGTTAGCTTCTAAAGTTTCAACTAAAGAACCTTATTATTTCGGGAATGAAAATGCAACTTATAAAATCGCTGCGCTTGATGTTGGCATAAAAAAGAATATTCTTCGCAATTTTGATCAACGTGATGTGTATGTAAAAGTGTTTCCATACAATGCTACTTACGAAGAAATGAGTGAATGGAATCCAGATGGTTATTTTCTTTCTAACGGTCCCGGAGATCCCGCCCCTTTAGATAGTGCTATTAATCTTACAAAAACGATTATAGAAAAAGATCATCCGTTGTTTGGTATTTGTTTGGGGCACCAGATAATCGCCATTGCAAATGGAATTAAAACCTATAAAATGCATCACGGTCACCGCGGGATAAACCACCCGGTTAAAAACCTTAAAACAGGAAAAGGAGAAATCACTTCTCAAAACCACGGTTTCTCGGTAGATAAAGCAGAAACTGAAGCAAATAATGAAGTGGAAATCACTCATATTTGCTTAAACGACGATACTGTTGGTGGAATCGCGATGAAAAATAAAAACTGTTTCTCGGTACAATACCACCCGGAAGCAAGTCCGGGGCCTCATGATGCCAGTTACCTTTTTGATGAATTTATGGATCGAATAAAGAGAGTGAAAGCTTAAATATTTTTTATAAAATTTGAATAAAAAGCCCAAAATTTAAAGATTTTGGGCTTTTCTTTTCTTAAAAGTGAATTTATTCTAAATTGCGATCTCATTCATCAAAAAATCATCAATGAAAAAATTATTACTACTCAGCTTTTTTCTCTTCTCATTTCTATTCATTAATGCACAAGATCAGGCTTCGGTTGAAGACGGACTTTTATCAGTAAACATCTTAACTCCCGGTTTAGAATACGAATTCGGACTTACAAATTCTACTACAATTGATTTAAGAGCTGGCTCAGGTATTGCTTTTGGTACCGGTTCAGCGGGAGATTTTTTTGGTATTTTCCCCGTCTTTTCTGCTCAGTATCGTTATTATTATAATTTTAAAAATAGAATTGAAAAGAATAAAAGAGTAAAAAATAATAGCGCCAATTATATAGCACTAAGTGGTAACCTCCAATCGGGAAAACCTATTATTGGGAATATTGAATATACTGCCGATTATTTTGGAGTTATAGGGCCGGTTTGGGGTTTGCAACGTTACTATGGCAGCGGTTT
Source organism: Salegentibacter agarivorans (assembly GCF_900113135.1). GTDB lineage: Bacteria > Bacteroidota > Bacteroidia > Flavobacteriales > Flavobacteriaceae > Salegentibacter > Salegentibacter agarivorans. Next base: position 38,635 of record NZ_FOOH01000009.1, read on the forward strand.
TAAATTAGACCTAAATTTAGGAGCTGGATATGGTTTTGATGAATTGGGTGATTCATATTTTTCACCAATCATAGGAATTAGGCTTGGATGGCTTCTTTCAAACTAATTTTCTTCAGAAGATGCGTTTATACAGTCAACTTCAACTTCTGTCATTGGGCTGGCTTTTCGTTTTTACTACAATCCTTTTGCTTCAGGAAATGACTAAAATTATTTTTCAAATAATTTCGGCATTTAAAAATCTTCTGAATTTTATAAAATGTTATTCTATTTCAGTTTTCGGTAAATTCATAAAAAATCTTACTATTTCCTGAGATTCTTTTAAACACTTTCTTTTAGAAAACCATTTCGTGTTTCCATAATGTTATAAATGCTTTAAAACTACCTGTTTCCCTCGATTTTTTAGGCTTCAATTTGTATCTTGCATTCAAATCAATTAACTAATTAAAAAAGATTATGAGTGTAATAATAAATATTCACGCCCGTCAGATTTTTGACTCAAGAGGAAATCCAACCGTAGAAGTAGATGTTTTAACCGAGAATGGAATTTTAGGAAGAGCAGCAGTGCCTTCTGGAGCTTCTACCGGAGAGCACGAAGCTGTAGAACTTCGTGATGGTGGCGATGATTATATGGGCAAAGGGGTAACCAAAGCCGTAGAAAATGTAAATGATGTAATTGCTGAAGAATTATTGGGTTATTCTGTTTTTGAACAAAACCTAATTGATAGGGCGATGATTGAAATAGACGGAACGCCAAATAAAGCGAAACTTGGTGCGAATGCAATTTTAGGTGTTTCGCTTGCCGTAGCTAAAGCTGCAGCAAACGAACTTGGTTTGCCGTTGTACCGTTACATTGGCGGTGTTAGTGCCAATACGCTTCCGGTACCAATGATGAATATTATTAATGGTGGTTCACATAGTGATGCTCCTATCGCTTTTCAGGAATTTATGATTATGCCTGTAAAAGCCGAAAGCTTTTCTCACGCTCTAAAAATGGGAACTGAGATCTTCCACCATCTTAAAAAAGTGCTACACGATCGTGGTTTAAGTACTGCTGTTGGTGATGAAGGTGGGTTTGCTCCAACTTTAGACGGGACAGAAGATGCTTTAGATACTATTCTTAAGGCCATAGAAAATGCGGGTTACAAAGGTGGCGACGAAGTGATGATCGCTCTGGATTGTGCCGCAGCAGAATTCTATGAAAATGGAAAATACGATTATAAGAAATTTGAAGGTGAAGGCGGAAAAATAAGATCTAGCGAGGAACAAGCTGAGTATCTTGCCGAACTTTCTTCTAAATATCCTATTATTTCTATTGAAGATGGAATGGATGAAAATGACTGGGATGGTTGGAAAGCCTTAACCGATAAGATTGGAGATAAAGTTCAGTTGGTTGGTGACGATCTTTTTGTTACTAACGTAGAAAGACTTTCAAGAGGAATTGAAGAAGGAATTGCAAATTCAATCCTTATTAAAGTAAACCAAATTGGTACCTTAACTGAAACTATTGCAGCAGTAAATATGGCTCACAACGCCGGCTTTACTTCAGTAATGTCACACCGTTCTGGAGAGACAGAAGATAATACTATTGCCGATCTTGCTGTAGCTTTAAATACCGGGCAGATAAAAACCGGTTCAGCTTCAAGAAGTGACCGTATGGCAAAATACAACCAGTTAATTAGAATTGAGGAGGAACTTGGCGAAGTAGCCTATTTCCCAAAGCGTAAAGCTTTTAAAATCTAATTACAGGATTCTAATAAAAATCAAATCCCTTTTGAAGAAATTTCAAAAGGGATTTTTTTTTGAGATAATTCAGCAAAAAACCTTTCAAAATCCCTTGTTTCAGTGAAAATCTTATCGCTGCTTAACGCAAAATTAACAGTAGATTTCTTAAATTAGCAACTCTCGAAAAAATAGTTGAATCAAGTATATAAAATTAAGATATGTCAAAAGTTGCGACGATTGAAATAGATGGGGAAAAATACGAATTTCCCGTTGTAGAAGGAACTGAAAACGAACTGGGAATAGATATTAAGAAACTGCGAGCTGAAGCAGGTGTTATTACCCTGGATCGTGGTTATAAAAATACAGGAAGTTGTGAGAGTGCCATTACTTTTCTTAACGGAGAAGAAGGTATTTTAAGATACCGCGGCTACTCTATAGAAGCCCTGGCAGAAAAAGCCGATTTTCTTGAAGTAGCCTACCTTCTTATTTTTGGGGAATTACCAACTAAAACCCAATTAGATAAGTTTTATGCCGATATCAAGGAGGAGTCTACGGTAGATGAAGAGATGAAGAAAATCCTTGATGGTTTTCCAAAATCGGCTCACCCAATGGGCGTTCTTTCATCTTTAACCAGTGCGCTTATTGCATTTAACCCTTCTTCAGTAAATGTAGATTCTGCAGAAGATATGTATAAGGCTATAGTAAAAATTCTTGGTAAATTCCCGGTTCTTGCAGCCTGGACACTTAGAAAGAAAAATAGTCTTCCGCTAAATTACGGTGACGACTCGCTTGGGTATGTGGAGAACCTCCATAAAATGATGTTCGAAAAACCAGGAAAGAGTTACAAAGTAGACAAAGAGGTTATTGATGCTTTAGATAAATTATTAATTCTGCACGCAGATCATGAACAAAACTGTTCTACCTCTACGGTAAGAATGGTAGGTTCTTCTCACGCAGGTCTTTTTGCTTCAATTTCAGCAGGAATTTCTGCACTTTGGGGGCCACTTCACGGTGGTGCAAACCAGGCGGTGATAGAAATGCTGGAAAGAATTAAAGAAGATGGTGGTGATACTAAGAAATTTATGGCAAAAGCTAAAGACAAGGAAGATCCTTTCCGTCTAATGGGCTTTGGTCACCGTGTTTATAAAAACTTTGATCCACGAGCTAAGATTATCAAGAAATCTGCCGATGAAGTTCTTGCCCAACTGGGTGTAGACGATCCTGTTTTGGATATCGCCAAAGGTCTTGAAAAAGAAGCTTTAGAAGATCAATATTTTGTAGATAGAAAACTATATCCAAACGTAGATTTCTATTCAGGAATTATTTACCGTGCATTGGGAATTCCAGTAGAAATGTTTACCGTAATGTTCGCACTTGGTAGACTTCCGGGATGGATTGCGCAGTGGAGAGAAATGAGGTTAATGAAAGAACCAATTGGCCGTCCACGCCAAATTTACACCGGTGCAAACCTGCGTGAATTTAAAGAGGTTGAGAAAAGATAAGAATATCTTACATATATTAATAAATTCGGAAAAAGCTTCATCATCGTATGAAGCTTTTTCTATATTTGATGAAAATTTTACTTGTGAAATTGAATATCAATAATGAGACTTCCCGCCTTAAAGCGGTGGTTTTAGGCACAGCAGAAAGTAACGGTCCCGTTCCATCTCTTGAAGAGGCTTACGACCCAAAATCAGCCGAATTCATCAGGATGGGTTCCTATCCCAAAGAAGAGGATATGGTAGAGGAAATGGAAGCCGTTGCCAAAATACTGGAGAAATACAAAGTGCAGGTTTTTAGACCAAAAGTTATAAAAGATTATAACCAGATTTTTACCCGCGATATTGCTTTTGTAATAGAAGATAAATTTATAAAATCAAATATTTTACCAGATCGCGAACAGGAAATTGAAGCTATTAGTCACGTAATTAAGCAAATAGATCCTTCAAAAATAATTCAGTTGCCTGAGGAAGCGCATATAGAAGGTGGTGATGTTATGCCGTTGGGAGATTATATCCTGGTGGGCACCTACCGCGGTGCAGATTATAAAGATTATATCACGGCGCGTACCAACGTGCAGGCGGTAGAAGCTTTACAAGAGTTATTTCCGCATAAAAAAGTGGTTTCTTTCAACTTAAGAAAATCTAATACTGAACCTCGTGATAATGCTTTGCATTTAGATTGTTGCTTTCAGCCGGTGGGAAAAGGCAAGGCTATAATTCATAGAAACGGTTTTCTGGAAGAAGAAGAGTATAACTGGCTGGTAAATCTCTTTGGAAAAGAAAATGTTTTCGAAATCTCCCGGGATGAAATGTATTATATGAATTCTAATATATTTTCTATTGATGAAGATGTAGTGATTTCAGAAAAGAATTTTACAAGATTAAATGCCTGGTTAAGAGAGCAGGGCATTACTGTAGAAGAAGTGCCTTATGCCGAAATTTCTAAGCAGGAAGGACTTTTGCGTTGTTCAACTTTACCGTTAATAAGAGAATAGATTATGAGACAGATTACAGATACAATTTTAATGGTGCGCCCGGTTGCGTTTAGAATGAACGAGCAAACCGCGGTTAATAATTATTTTCAAAAAGATCTTACTGCCGATAATGTAAATGAACGAGCCCAGGCTGAATTTGATGAGTTTGCTTCAAAACTTAAAAAAGTGGGAGTGAATGTTATTGTGGTAGACGATAAGCAGGAAGATGATACTCCCGATTCTATTTTTCCGAATAATTGGGTTTCTTTTCACGAAAATGGACACATTGCTCTATATCCTATGTTTGCTGAAAACAGGAGAAAAGAGCGCCGAATGGAGTATTTTGCGAAATTGGAAGAAAACGGTTTTAAGATTACCCAATTAGTAGATTACACTTCGGCTGAAGAGCACGATTTATTCCTTGAAGGCACAGGCAGCCTTTTGTTAGATAGACAAAACCAAAAAGCCTATTGTGCTCTATCGCCCCGCGCCGATGAAGACCTTTTGATAGAATTCTGTGAAGATTTTGAATTCACCCCGGTTATTTTTAATGCAAACCAAAGTGTAGGCGGAAAAAGAAAAGCCATTTATCACACTAATGTGATGATGTGTTTAGCTGAAAATTTTGCAGTTATCTGTCTGGATACCATAGACGATAGCAAAGAGCGTAAAAATGTGCTTAAACATTTAAAAGAAGATGGTAAAGAAATAATTGCAATTACTGAAGCCCAAATGCACGAATTTGCCGGAAATATGTTACAGGTGCAGGGTGCTTTTGATAAAAAGTATTTGGTTATGAGCGCCAGAGCTCATAAAAGTCTAAACCAGGATCAACTAAGTAAAATTGAAAAGCATTGCGAAATTCTAAGCAGTGACCTGGATGTAATTGAAACCTGCGGAGGCGGCAGCGCCCGTTGTATGATGGCCGAGGTTTTCTTGCCAAAAGCTTAGTTTTACATATTTTTCAGAAAAAATAATTAAAGATCTTCGTCAAGCTGAATTTATTTCAGCTTCTAACATGATGTAGAGTATAAACAACTTAGATCCTGAAACAAGTTCAGAATGACGATTTTGAAGTTCCTAACCTTTTTTTTCAAAGGGAGGTGGCCACAGGCCGGAGGGGTTTAATACTTCTTATACAACTCCCTTAAAAACAAGACCATAATCCCTGCGGTAAAAAAAGCAAAAGGAAGGGAACTTATAATTAAAAACTTCTGCATGGCGGTGAGTACATCGCTATTAGGTTTTATATTTCCCAGCAGAATTATTGCTTCTGAAAAAAGAAGGATCAGTACCGCCCAGATAAACCTGAATTTTTTCCTCGGGTGTTCCTTTCCTTTATCACTAAACATACTGAGAACATAGATAGCCGAATCTACAGAGGTTACCAGAAAACTAATCAGTAAAATTATTGTTACAATATTTGTGAAATTAGATAAAGGAAAGGCTTCGAAAAAACGAAATAAAGAAGTAAATACATTATCAAATTCACCGCTGTAAGAATCCATATTTTCAATAAGATCAAAAGAAGCAGAACCAAAGACACTAAACCAGAAAAAACTTCCCAGGGAGGGAATGAGCAAAACTCCTAAAATCATTTCCCTGATATTTCTACCTTTTGAAATTCTGGCAATAAAAATTCCGGTAAAAGGTGCCCAGGCTACCCAAAACGCCCAGTAATAATAAGTCCAGTCGGTTAAAAATTCTTTTCCGGGATTGTATTTTCCCAGTGCTAAACTAAGCGGAACAAAATCTATAATGTAGCTGTAAATTGATTCAAAAAACTGACTGAAAACATTTAATATATCTACCTGGAAAAACACGAAAAACATTAAAATAACAGTTACATAAATATTCCAGTTTGAAATTCGTTTTATCCCTTTTTTAATTCCGGCAAAAGCCGAAATAAAAGCTAATAGACAAACTAGAAAAACCAGCAGAATTGTTATCCATAAGGTTCCGGCGGGTGTTGAAGTAAGATGACTAATGCCACCTTCAATTTGAGTGGTTCCCAAACCTATTGCCGCTACCAGGCCAAAAACAGTGGTGAGAATAGTGAGCAGATTTACGCCTTGCGACAAATATTTTATCGTTTTAAGTTGGGGTAAGCTGCTGCCTAAAAGAATATCAGATTTTCTTACAAAAAGAGCGTAGGCGATGAGTAATGCGAAAATTCCATAGAACGCCCAGGCAGTAAAACCCCATTGATAGAATGTATATTCTAAAGCGATTACTTGAGAAGAAGAAGTTGTTTCTATAGGCGAATTTAAAAACATAAACACCGGTTCCTGCACTGCTCTTAGTAGAATACCGGCGCCCATTCCGGCACTATATAACATGGCAATCCAGGAAAGTCGGTCAAATTCCGGCGGGGAATTTCCCAATCTTATTTTTCCAAACCTTGAAAAAGCGATAAAAATGAGGAAGAATACGCACAACAATCCCAGCCATAGATAAAATCTGCCGAAATACTCCCGAACCCAAAGGGAACCGGTTTCTATTAATTCATAGAAAAATTCAGTAAAGAAAAAGATAAAAAGCGCAAGAAAAAACAGAATCCCAGAAGCGATATAAAGCAGCGGATTTCTTAGAAAAGCTTGAAAAAGGTGCTTCAAAATTTATTGCTTTTCAGGTTATAATTAGTTCTTCAACAGGTAGTTTTTTCAAATTTAAACAATTCAGAAAGAATCAGGCTATTTGTTTTTTGGGTTCGCCTTTAGCAATTTTATTCAGCATTCCTTCAAAAATAAAATAGTGAAAGGGATACATTGCATACCAATATAACCGGCCCCAAATACCTTTGGGTCTAAACGTGGCGGTTTGGTGCAGCACATTTTCTTTATCGATACAAAACTCTAACCAGGCCTCGCCGGGAACTTTCATTTCGGCAAAAAGTAAGAGTCTTTTTTCCTCTTTATCGGCTAAAAGTACACGCCAAAAATCTAAAGAATCGCCTGAGGCAATTTTATTAGGGTGTGTTCTTCCGCGGCGTAAACCCACCCCGCCAAAAAGTTTGTCTATATAACCACGAAATTTCCATAACCAATTTCCGTAATACCAACCATTTAGTCCGCCAATAGCCCAAATGCGTTCCAGTACTTCTTCGGGATTTTCCACTTTGGCGGCTTGTTTATCCTGGAGACATCCATATTTTGGTACCTGTATGTATTTATTTAATTCTTTACGAAAACGGCCGCTGCTTAACGAGTCTTTCCAGCTGGAAATAACCTGGTTTTGTTCAATTTTATAGAAGGCCAGTTCAATAGCTTCGGTATAAGAAATGGGTTCAATGTTGAGTATTTCCTGTAAACGAGTGTCATTGGTAATTACTTCAACCCGCATACTATCTACCAGGTTTTGTGCAAGTTTGTACGAGGTTGAGGTTACAAAATAAAGCCAGTAGGAAGATAATTTTGGCGACATTACCGGAACACTTAAAATCCATAATTTAAGTTTTCTCACTTCGGCATATTTCAGCATCATTTCCTTGTAAGTGAGCACATCTGGACCGCCAACATCAAAAGATTCATTATAGCATTCTTCTTTTCCAATAACGCCGGTTAGAAATTTAATAATATCCCGAATAGAAATTGGCTGGCATTTAGTTTCTACCCAGCTTGGGGTGATCATTACCGGTAATTTTTCACATAAATCTCTTATTATTTCAAATGAAGAACTGCCCGAGCCTACAATAATCGCCGCCCTTAAAACAGTAAGGTTAAAATTTCCTTTATAAAGGATTTCTTCAACTTTTTTTCTTGATTTTAAATGTTTGGATAGTTCTTCTTCGTTTATAATTCCGCTTAAATAAATTACCTGCTTCACCGAGGTGCCGGCCATAATTTTATTAAAATTTTCTGCGGCCTGGGATTCCTGCGTGTCAAAATTATCTGTAGAACCACTCATAGAATGAATAAGATAATAGGCTACATCTATATTTTTTATTATAGCTGGTGCTTCTTCATCTTTTAAAAAATCGAGTTCTACGATCTCTACTTTTTCCAGTAATTCCTCGTTAGAGGTAAAGCGGTTTTTATTTCTAACCGCACAAATTACTTCGTGCCCTTTTTCAAGAAGTTCGGGGAGCATACGCATCCCAATATATCCGTTAGCACCTGTTAGAAGAATTCTCATACAAAGATTTTAAGCTTAAAGTACCAATTAAATTAGTACTTTTCATTTTGATTAGTAAAACTTTATAAAATGAATAACGTCCTGAAAATAGTGCTTTTAGTAATTGGTGTTGGAATGATTGCTTATGGGTTATACCGGCTAATTACACCAGAATTTGCTCTCGATGCCGGACCTCTCCAAATTGAAGCTCACGGCGATAATACACAATCTTACGCTATGATAGGTTTTGGTATTTTGGCTCTTATAGGTGGCCTCGCTTTTGGGAAACGCTAAACAAACCTAAAGATCACCTATTTGGGTAAGTGCATTATCGGCTTTATAATCCAAAATCTTTTTAAAATATTTATGTATCGCAGGCGTATCGGCCTTTACCTTAATTTTAGAATGATCTTTATAGATAGAATATTCTTCAGCTTTGCCCTTATAAAGATGAAGTTTATAATAAGGAATAACCAGCGCGTAGGTTTCCAGTAAAGACCTAAACATCACGATAATTCCGTTGGGCCGCATTTCAACATTACAGGTATTGGCATTATTATCCAGAACCAATAAGTTATGAATATCAATACTGGTCTCGGTAATATGTAGTTTTGGAGACCCTGTGCCGTTTAATTTCATTCGCGCAAGCAGCGTAAAAGGCTTGCCAACTTCCTTATCAATTTTCTCTTTGGTTTTACTGCGGTTATAAGAGATATTTAATAACATAGCTTTTTGTTTAAAGATAAGTAAATTACTTCGGGACATGCTCATGAAGTAATAAGAAAAAATAATTTACAATTTCGAAACAAGTCTCGGTGCATTTAATCTCGATTATCGAGTAAATTATAGGCAAAAGCCTATTTTCTGTTATCTTTGCAGGGCTTAAAACAACAAATAAAAGTAAAAAATGAAACTCCAAAGTACCCTTTCTACCCACGTAAAAGATGCTGTTAAAAAGATCTATGATGTTGAAATTGATCACTTAGAATTTCAGCCTACGCGCAAGGATTTTGAAGGAGATATTACTTTGGTGACTTTCCCAATGCTGAAAACGCTCAAAACCAATCCTGTGAAATTGGGTGAAGAAATTGGAAATTATTTAACTGAAAATGTTGCTGAAGTTTCTGGATTTAATGTGGTGAAAGGCTTTTTGAACATTGTTTTAAGCGATGCTTATTTTCTAGATTTCTTCATTGAAATGAAAGATAGAAAAGATTTTGGGATACTTCCCGCCGCTGAAGATGCTAAAGGAATTATGGTTGAATATTCTTCGCCAAATACCAATAAACCTTTGCACTTAGGGCATATTAGGAATATACTTTTAGGATTTTCTGTTGCCGAAATTTTAAGTGCTGCCGGAAATAAAGCCTATAAGACCCAGATTATTAACGATCGTGGGATTCATATTTGTAAATCTATGCTGGCATGGGAGCGCTTCGGGAATGGAGAAACTCCCCAATCTGTGGGCATAAAAGGAGATAAACTGGTTGGGAATTACTACGTAAAGTTTGACCAGGAATACAAAAAGGAAATTTCCGAATTAATCGAAACCAAAGGAATTTCTGAAGAAGCCGCGAAAGCTGAAGCACCAATTTTGGTGGAAGCCAAGCAAATGTTGCTAAAATGGGAAGCCGGCGATCCAGAAGTGGTTGCACTTTGGGAAAAAATGAACCAATGGGTTTATGATGGCTTTGAAAAAACCTACGATGCTTTAGGCGTGGATTTCGACAAAAATTATTACGAAAGCGATACTTACCTGCTTGGGAAAGACGTGGTGAACCAGGGACTTGAAAAAGGTGTTTTTTATAAAAAAGAAGACGGTAGTGTTTGGATAGATCTTACCGATGAAGGCCTGGATGAAAAAATCGTTTTACGAAGCGATGGGACTGCTGTTTATATGACGCAGGATATTGGAACCGCTATTCAAAGGGTAAAGGATTTTGATATTAGTGGGATGGTTTATACCGTAGGAAACGAACAGGATTATCACTTTAAAGTTTTGTTTTTAATTCTGAAGAAACTCGGATTTGATTGGGCAGATTATCTATATCATTTAAGCTACGGAATGGTAGATTTACCTAGCGGAAAAATGAAAAGTAGGGAAGGAACCGTTGTAGATGCCGATGATCTTATTGCTGAAATGACCGAAACTGCCAGAAATATTTCTGAAGAATTAGGGAAATTAGACGGTTATACCGAAGTTGAAAAAGAAGAGCTCTACCGAATTATTGGTTTAGGGGCTTTGAAATATTATATTTTAAAAGTAGATCCTAAAAAACGAATTCTCTTTAATCCTGAAGAATCTGTAGATTTCCAGGGGAATACCGGTCCGTTTATTCAATATACTTACGCGAGAATTCAATCTATAATCAGGAAAGCCGATTTCGACTTTAAGAAACCGGTAGCCGATGGCTATGAATTTCACGAAAAAGAACGTTCGTTAATCAAGCAGCTTCAGTTATATCCTGAAACAATTCAGTTGGCGGCAGAAAATCATAGTCCGGCGTTGATTGCTAACTACACGTACGATCTGGTAAAAGAATTCAATTCATTTTATCAAAATGTAACTATCCTTGGTACTGAGGATATTACCGAAAAAATTTTAAGAGTGCAATTGGCCAATAGTGTTGGGAATGTTATAAAATCTTCTTTTGGCTTATTGGGAATCCAGGTGCCAGAAAGAATGTAGAAAGCCCCCCTTGTCCCCGAAAGGAGAATAAAAAGATAGATTAAATATTTAAAATGAGGTGAAATAAAAAGTTTTCACTTCAGGCTCAAATCATTAAATTTGCAATTCGTTGAAAAACGGAGAATAAAACCTCGGGATAAGTCCTGAAGGTTTAAATTGAAAAAAGTTTTCAAAATATCGGGGCGAGCCTCGGCAGAATTATACCCTTTATGGGAAATTAAACCATAGGAAAAATTATGTTTGATAGTTTAAGTGATAAGTTAGATAATGCCTTACACGTTTTAAAAGGCCACGGGCAAATTACCGAGGTAAACGTTGCCGAAACTTTAAAAGAAGTGAGACGTGCTTTGGTGGATGCCGATGTGAACTATAAAATTGCCAAAGACTTTACCAATACCGTAAAGGAAAAAGCGCTTGGTCAAGACGTTTTAACCGCTCTGAAACCAGGCCAGATGATGGTGAAATTGGTGAAGGATGAACTTACCCAGTTAATGGGTGGGGAAGCCGAAGGAATTAATCTTTCCGGAGATCCTTCTATTATTCTTATGTCTGGATTACAGGGTAGTGGTAAAACAACTTTCTCTGGAAAACTTGCTAATTTTCTAAAAACTAAAAAGACCAAAAAACCACTTTTGGTGGCTTGTGATGTTTATCGTCCTGCAGCGATCAACCAGTTACACGTAGTTGGTGAGCAGGTTGGCGTTGAGGTGTTTTCAGATGAAGGTAACCAGGATCCGGTTGCTATTTCTAAAGCTGCCATTGCACACGCTAAGCAAAATGGCCACAATGTGGTTATTATAGATACCGCGGGTCGTTTAGCTGTAGATGAGGCGATGATGACCGAGATATCCAATATCCACGAAGCAATCCAACCGCACGAGACTTTATTCGTGGTAGATTCTATGACGGGTCAGGATGCGGTGAATACAGCCAAAACTTTTAATGAAAGGTTGAATTTTGATGGGGTAATCCTTACAAAATTAGATGGTGATACTCGTGGTGGTGCGGCGATTTCCATTAAATCTGTAGTTAATAAGCCTATTAAATTTATTGGTACCGGTGAGAAAATGGACGCACTAGATGTGTTCTATCCAGACCGTATGGCCGATAGGATTCTTGGGATGGGAGATGTGGTGTCTCTTGTGGAACGTGCCCAGGAACAATATGATGAAGAGGAAGCAAGAAAACTTCAGAAGAAAATTGCCAAGAACCAGTTTGGTTTTGACGATTTCCTGAAGCAATTACAGCAAATCAAGAAAATGGGGTCTATGAAAGACCTTATGGGAATGATTCCGGGAGCCGGAAAAATGCTGAAAGATGTAGATATTGATGATGATGCCTTTAAAGGAATTGAAGCAATAATTCACTCGATGACTCCCGAAGAAAGAAGCAATCCAAAAGTTATAAATTCCAGCCGAAAGAAACGAATTAGTAAAGGTTCGGGAACATCGGTACAGGAAGTTAACCAATTGTTGAAGCAATTCAACCAGATGGGTAAAATGATGAAGATGATGCAAGGTGGCGGCGGCCAGAAGATGATGCAAATGATGAAGGGAATGAAGTAAAAAGCCCCCTAACCCCCAAAGGGGGGAATTAATGAAAAACAAATCGCAACTCTCCTCCCTTTTGGGGAGGTCGGGAGGGGCTTATAGATTACTGATAATGATCATTTTAGACGGAAAAAAAACCAGCAACGATATTAAAGATGAGATTGCTGCTGAGGTTGAAAAGATTAAAAAAAGAGGTGAAAAAGTACCTCATTTAGCTGCAATTATCGTTGGGAACGACGGTGCCAGCTTAACCTATGTAAATGCAAAAGTAAAATCCTGTAAACGCGTAGGATTTCAATCTTCTCTATACAGATTACCAAATACGGTAAGCGAGTTGGAGTTACTTGACAAGATTGAAGAACTAAATCAGAATGATGATATAGACGGATTTATTGTTCAGCTTCCATTGCCTCCACAAATTGATACGCAAAAAGTATTAAACGCCGTTGACCCCGATAAAGATGTAGATGGTTTTCATCCTACCAACTTTGGAAAAATGGCTTTGGATATGACGTCTTTTATTCCGGCTACTCCTTTTGGCATTTTAGAATTACTGGAGCGTTATGATATTCCTACCAAAGGAAAACATACCGTGGTTATTGGTAGAAGTTATATAGTGGGAAGACCTATGAGTATTTTAATGGGACGGAGTGGTTTCCCTGGAAACTCAACCGTAACTTTAACTCACGAATTCACCAAAAATATTACCCAAATAACTTCTCAGGCAGATATTATTATAATTGCCGTTGGAATTCCAGATTTTCTGAAGGCGGAAATGATTAAGGATGATGCAGTAATTATTGACGTTGGAATTACCAGGGTGCCAAATGATGAAGCGGAAAAAGGCTATGTAATTAAAGGTGATGTAGACTTTGATAATGTAAGTAAACGTGCCTCTTATATAACGCCTGTGCCTGGTGGAGTAGGACCAATGACGGTTTCAATGTTGCTTAAAAACACTTTGCTTGCTACAGAAAGACATAAGAAAAGAGCAAAAGAAAACAGTAAAGCCAGATCTGTTTAAGCAGGTTTTCAGTATAAAAAAAAGTCCTGTTAGATCTTACATTTAGTAGATTTAACAGGACTTTTTCATTGATTGGGATTCAGAAAAAAATAGAAACTAATCTTCTTCTAATTTCCAATCTAAATATTTATGAAGGTCAGTTTCAATAAATCTTAAGGTAATGGTCAGTAGCGCAAAATCATCTACATAACCAATTCCGGGCAGAAAATCGGGTACTATATCTAACGGATTAAGCACGTACAGGAGCACAAAAGCTATGGCGGCTATAGAAAACCACGGGATATCTTTGTAAACACCTTTTCGGTAATCTTTTAGCATCCCAAACATCACTTTTCCCAGCTCAGTATATTTTCTTAAAGCACCAGAATTATTAATTTTATCATCAATTTCTTTTTGATTTTTTACGGCAATATCAATATCGCCATCTTTAATTTGAGTAGCTCCTTTTTTTAGGTATTTCTCATCAATTTCTTCTTTCTTTTTACTAAACATATTCATAATTCTTCATTTTGTGGTTAGTAGTTATTTTTTAAAGTCGGTCGTGGGCATTTCCGTATTCCTTTTTATAAATTTTCAGAATTAATAAAAACAGGGAAATAAGCAAAGGCCCAAAAATTAATCCTATAAAACCAAACAGCTGTACTCCAACAATTACACCAAAAAGGGTGATTAGCGGATGCACAGCGGCGAGTCTATCCAGGATATAAAGTCTAATAATATTATCGGTAGAACCAACTACAACAAAGCCGTAGATTAGCATTGCAATGGCCTGCCAGTTATCGCCCTGGGCTATTAACAGTATTACTACCGGGAGAATACCAATTGCCGTACCTATAAAAGGAATCATAGATCCTATGGCGGTTATTACAAACCAAAAGAAAGGATCTGGTACACCAAAAATTAAGTATCCAATAAGTGCAATAATTCCCTGGAATATAGCCACCAGCGGAATACCCAATGCGTTAGATTTAACAAGTTGATCACTTTCTTGTGCAATTATCTCCAGGTTATCATTCCCAAGCGGGATATAAGAAATAAGAGAAGATTTCATAGACTCTCTTTTAACCAGCATATAGTAAAGCATAAAATACATAATACCAATAGCAATAAAGGCATTAAATGTGCCGCCTGCCAAACTTTGCAGGTTTCCAGACATCCAGTTTGTTACAGAAGAGGTATCTATAGACTCACTTAAACTATAACCTATATAGGTTTCAGCTTCGGTAAGTTGTTCTTTAACGGCCCTAATGACACGTTCAGAGTTTGCAACCGCTTTACTAATTTTAGAAGTAAGCATTACTACAATTAGTATAATAGGCACCAGGATACCTACAAAAGATCCTGCCATTAAGAGCGCTGCTGCTACCGGAGGTTTCCAACCCCTGGCCAGTAATTTTTTCATCCAATTGCGCAAAAGAACGTATAAAGTAATTGCCCCTAAAACCCCCGAGAGGTATGGGATAATTTCTTTAAAAATTAAAACCGTTAAAAAGATAATGAGCATTAGTACGAAAATTTGCCGTACCAGTGCCGGTTTTAATCTATCCATATTTTTGTGCTTGGTTGGTTATTTTGCAAATAGTTGTTCTTTATTTTTAAAGGCTTTGAATTCCAGTGCATTTCCGCTGGGATCTTTAAAAAACATTGTGGCTTGTTCCCCTACCTGGCCCTCAAAACGGATGTAAGGCTCAATTTCAAAATCAATATTTTTTGATCGTAATAAATTAGCAAATTCCTGAAATACTTCCCATTCCAGAACTACTCCAAAATGCGGTACAGGCACATCTTTACCATCTACAGGATTGCTATGTGCTTTTTCGGTTTCGTTAGCCGGTTTATAATGAATTACCAATTGGTGCCCGAAAAAATTAAAATCTACCCAATGATCACTGCTGCGGCCTTCGCCACAACCCAGGGTTTCTTTATAAAATTTCCTGGCTTTTTCTAAATTTGATACCGGGATTGCTAAATGAAACGGTTGTACCTTCATAAATCTTAATAGAATTACATTATTATACGCTATTAAAATTAACAAGTAATCTTAACATGCGGGCAAGCCACAGCGCTAATAATGTGTTAAGATTTAATCTTTACGAGGTCTTTTGCCAGATCGCAGTTTTGTTTTAGATTTTAAAGCAGAAGCTTTAAGACGGGAAGCTTCTTCTGTCTTGCTGGATTCGTCTACCATGTGGTTGATGGTATTAAGTTCTTCCTGGGTAAGGTCACGCCATTGCCCCACCGGGACGTCCAGGCTAACATTCATAATTCTAATGCGTTTAAGCGCGGTAACTTCATAACCTAAAAACTCACACATTCTACGAATTTGTCGGTTTAGTCCCTGGGTAAGTATAATTCTGAAATCATTCTTTCCTAATTTCTCTACTTCGCATTTTTTAGTGGTGGTTCCCAAAATAGGTACTCCATTGCCCATTCTTCTAATAAAATCTGGAGTAATGGGTTTATTGACTGAAACTATATATTCCTTCTCGTGGTTGTTCCTGGCGCGTAGAATCTTATTAACAATATCCCCATCGTTGGTAAGAAAAATAAGTCCTTCACTGGGTTTATCCAGTCTGCCAATAGGAAAAATTCTTTTCGGATAATTTATATAATCAATAATATTGTCTTTTTCCACACGGGTATCGGTGGTGCAAACAATGCCTACCGGTTTATTGAAGGCGATATAAACATTTGGTTCTTTTTTTTCTGCATCAGAAACCGTTTTCCCGTCTACTTTTACCACATCATCGGGACCAATTTTGGTGCCCATTTCGGGTACAGCTCCATTAATGGTCACCCGGCCCTGATCTATGAGTTTATCAGCCGCGCGGCGTGAGCAGTAACCTATTTCACTTAAGTATTTATTTATTCGGGTAAGCTTCTGTTCAGACATAAAAAAGATTGTGCTGCAAAGATACAAGAATTCGCCGCGAAACTAATTTTTTAAAAAATAATCAAGGTACAGGCAACCTTTTGTAACTTTCCTGCGTCTATGTAAATAGAAGGCCTTTTAATTAGAAAAATCGGGTGAAAGTAATTCAACTCTTTAAAAACGAAACTCAATTAATAAAGCGTGCGGCTAAAAAAGACCGTAAGGCGCAGCGCGAATTATATGAGTTGCATTCGGGAAAAATGCTTAGCGTTTGCCGGCAGTATATAAAGGATATGCACCACGCCGAAGAAGTTATGCTTAACGGATTTCTAAAAGTTTTCACCCACCTTAAAGATTTTGAATCCAAAGGAAGTTTTGAAGGCTGGATAAGAAAAATTATGGTGAGGGAATCAATTTCTTTTTTAAGATCACAAAAGAAAATTGTTTTTAGTAACGAAGAAATCGCAGACACTGGTTTTTCTGAAGAAATGAATACAGAGCTAAACGTGGCACATATTCAAAACCTCATAGACAATTTGCCGGAAGGCTACAGGATGGTTTTTGTTATGTATGCGGTAGAAGGATATAAGCACGCCGAGATTGCGAAAATGCTGAAGATAACCGAAGGGACTTCAAAATCGCAATTATCTAAAGCGAGAAAAATGTTGCAGGAGCAGTTAAATATACAAAACACATCGGATTATGGAATTAAATAAATTCGAAGAAAACACCAGGGAAATATTAGGAAAAAGGGAAATTAAGCCTTCTGCCCAAAGCTGGGAAAAGTTGGAGGCTAAATTAGATGCTGAAGCACACAAAACCTCTCCAACCCCCTGGAAATATATTGCCGCTGCAGTGGCAGTGCTATTAATTGCAGGAACTTTTATGTGGAATAACAATTTTTACGAAAGTCCGCAGGTTGTTGAAGAACCGGTAAACGAGATCATAAAAAAACCTGAAGTAAAACAAGAATTTACGCAAGAAAATAAGACACAAATAGCTTCTGAAGAAATTAAAAAGGAGGAAGAAATTTCAACTGAAAATAATACGAAAAATGATATTGTAGTAGTACCTGAAATTTCAGTAGAAGAAGAGAATGCTGAAACGCCAATTTTCGAAGAAAATAGATATAAAGAAGCTGTTGTTTTAGAGCCAATAAGCTTGGAACCTCCAATTTTAGAAGAAAAATTAATTCAATCTAAACTTGAAGAAGTGATTGCGGCCACTAGCAAAAATGATAAAATCTCTGGAGATGAAGTAGACGCGTTATTAGCCCAGGCGGCTTCAGAAATAAGTAGGGAAAGAGACAGGTCGCAATTTTACAATTCAAATAACGAGATTAGTGCCAATGCACTTTTGGCCGAAGTAGAAGACGAGATTTACCAATCTTTTAAAGCAAAAGTTTTTGAAGTTTTAAAAGAAGGATATCTCAAGGCTAAAACTGCGGTTGCCAATAGAAACTATTAATCATCAAAATCCCACCAACGGGTCATTCATCAAACATCAAAATCAATTATTATGAAAACACT
The DNA here is from genome assembly GCF_900113135.1 of Salegentibacter agarivorans. GTDB lineage: Bacteria > Bacteroidota > Bacteroidia > Flavobacteriales > Flavobacteriaceae > Salegentibacter > Salegentibacter agarivorans. Next base: position 56,610 of record NZ_FOOH01000009.1, read on the forward strand.
TACTTTTTACGTCGCGCTTTTAGTATTTAGTTTTGCGCATCAGCAGGTTTCTGCCCAAGAAGTTGCTTCTGCAGAGACAGAAATATCTTCAGATGAGAAAGCCAGAGAATTTTTTGAAAAGCAAAAAGCTGAAATTATTGAAAAGGAGAAAACAAAACTAAAATACCAGATTGAGCGTATAAACGGCCAACTGGAAAGAAGTGAAATCACTAAAGAAGAAGCCGAAAAACAAAAGAAAGAATACGCTGAAAAGCACGCAAAAAATATTGAAAATAAAATAGCCATTTTGGAGAATGAAATGGAACTGAGGGATAGAAATGATTCTTCTGGAAATTATATTGCAATTGGCGGTAAGGGAAAAGTCTTGGATATTAATATTAATACAAAGAAGAAATACGATAAACGTACCACCAGTGATTTGGTAGTCGCTGCCGGTTTTAATAATGCCCTGGAAGAAGGCCAATCTCTCAACGATTCAGATTTTAAATTGGGAGGTAGCCGATTTTTTGAACTTGGTTGGGCGTGGAAAACACGGGTTTTTAAAGAAACAAACTGGTTGCGCATTCGTTACGGACTTTCTTTTCAATTTAATGGATTAAAACCTACCGATAATCGCATTTTTGTAGAAGATGGAGACGAAACTTACCTGCAGGAATTCGCATTAGATCTTGATAAATCTAAATTTAGAATGGACAACCTGGTAGTTCCGGTTCATTTTGAAATTGGTCCTTCTACAAAAACCGAAACCGAAGATCGGTTACATTTTTCTACCTATAAAATGCTGAAAATTGGATTTGGTGGTTATGCCGGTTTTAATATTGGGGAACGCCAAAAACTAAAGTATAAGGATGATGGCGATAAGGTGAAGGAGAAGCTTAAAAACAATTATAATACTAACGATTTGGTTTACGGATTGAGTGCTTACCTGGGCTGGGGTGGTGCCACGCTCTATGGGAAATACGATCTAAATCCAATATTTCAAGACCCAAATAAAGAATTACACAACTTTTCTTTAGGACTAAGGTTTGATGTTGATTAATGAAACCATCCTTTATTAATTTTTATTATTAGCCAATTTTAAATTGTAATTTTGTTTTGAATTTACAGACCCCATAGGTTTCCAAAACCTGTGGGGTCTAACCGCTTAAACAACATCAATTTGATCTCAAAATCCACTATAGACAATGTGTTTGAAACCGCCCGGGTAGAGGAGGTTATTGGTGATTTTGTTCAGCTAAAAAAGTCAGGATCTAATTTTAAGGGTTTAAGTCCGTTTAGTGATGAGCGAACGCCAAGTTTTATGGTTTCTCCCGTAAAACAGATCTGGAAGGATTTCTCAAGCGGAAAGGGTGGAAACGTCGTTGCTTTCCTTATGGAGCACGAACATTTCACCTATCCTGAAGCCATAAAATACCTCGCTAAAAAATACGGAATTGAGATCGAGGAAACCCAGCAAAGCAACGAGCAAAAACAGCAAGCCGATGAGCGGGAAAGCATGTATTTGGTTTCAGAATTTGCTAATAAACATTTTCAGAAAAACCTGCATAAAACCGATTTAGGGAAAGCTATTGGATTAAGCTATTTCAAGGAGCGTGGTTTCACTTTAGAAACCGTCAAAAAGTTTGAACTTGGCTATTCTTTAGACGAATGGGACGATTTTACTAAAGAAGCGCTCGCTGAGGCCTACAAATTGGAATACCTGGAAAAAACCGGACTTACCATTGTAAAAGGCGAAAAGCAGTTTGATCGATTTAAAGGAAGAGTGATGTTCCCTATTCATTCTATGTCTGGCAGGGTGTTAGGATTTGGAGGTAGAATTCTTACCAATGAAAAAAAGGCGGCAAAATACCTGAATTCACCCGAGAGTGATATTTACCATAAGAGTAAGGTTTTATACGGGATAAATTTTGCGAAACAAGCCATCGCCAAAGAAGATAATTGTTTTTTGGTTGAAGGTTATACCGATGTAATTCAGTTTCATCAAAGTGGGATTGAAAATGTAGTTTCTTCTTCAGGAACTGCATTAACTCCTGAACAAATTCGCTTAATTAACAGACTTACCAAAAATATTACTGTACTTTTTGATGGTGATGCCGCTGGAATAAGAGCTTCGCTCCGTGGAATAGACCTAATCCTGGAGCAGGGAATGAATGTGCGGGTTTGTACTTTCCCTGAAGGTGAGGATCCCGATAGTTTTGCAAAGAATAATTCAGATGAAGCTTTAGCTGAATATCTTCAAGAGAACGCACAGGATTTTATTAGTTATAAAGCTTCCTTACTAATGGAAGAAGCGAAGAAAGATCCGGTCAAGAAAGCAGAATTAATTCGGGATATAGTAAATAGTATTTCGAAGATTCCAGATACTATTCAGCAGGAAGTTTATTTACAGGAATGTTCCCGAATTATGGATATTTCTGAAAATGTATTGTTTTCCAGCCTTGCACAGCTCAATGCGAAAAGTGGAAGAACTTCTCCTCAACAACAGCAGAAAAAGAAATCTTTTGATGTAGTTAAAGAAGAACCGCAACCAAAGGCAGCTAAAGTAGACGAGCAATACGAGCTTGAGAAAAAAATTATTAGTCTGCTGCTTCAGTATGGAACTGTGGAGGAAGATTTTGAAGATCTGGTGCTTAAAGAAAAAGAAGACGGGGAGCTGGGTTTAGAAAAGGAAATACAAAGAACAAGAGTTTTTGAGAAAATATTTTTAGACCTGCAGGAAGATGAAATTGCTTTTACCAATCCTAAATTCAGGGATATTTATACTGAATTAATGGCTCGGCTAAATAGTGAAGAAAAATTTGAAGTTAAGAATTTTATTAATGATATAGATCCGGAGCAGGCTTCTGAGATCACTTCAATTTTAATGGAGGAAGAGCAATATAAATTGCATGAATGGGATCGGCAAAACATTTTTGTGAAAGCAAAAACCGAAACTATTTCAAGGCACGTTAGTGAAACCATCCTCTCGCTGCGCAGATTTTTAATAAATCAAAAAATAAACGAACTTTCAGAAAAGGTAAAAACTCCAGCTGAAGAGCAGGACACCCAACATGTTCTTGAAGACGTAAAAGATTATCTTAGTTTGAAGAAGGTTCTCTCAGAGAAGCTTAATCGCGTTATGTAGTATTTATTTGTAATAATCTTGATCTGGTAATAAGATCGGCAATATTGTCTACCTGTAATTTTTTAAGTAGCCTGGTTTTATAAGTACTTACCGTTTTTTCATTAATAGAAAGTGCCTCGGCAATGTCTTTATTTCGTTTTCCGGAAGCGATAAGGTTTAAAACTTCAGATTCGCGTGTAGAAAGTTTCTTAAATTTTGCGATTAAATTTCTTCCGGGAGACATCCCTGCGTTTAGTTTATCGGTAATTTTTTTGTTGAGATAAATTCCGCCTCTGGCTACCTGGTAAATGGCTTTTTCCAGTTCTTCTGGTTTTGCAAGTTTAGAAATATAACCTGCCGCTCCCGCTTTTATAGCGCTTAACGCATAAACTTCTTCAGGATGACCGGTACAAACGAGAATTTTTACTTTTGAATAATCGGTTTTAATGGTGCGAAGCGCGTTAATCCCGTTTATTTCGGGAAGGTCAATTTCTATAATTAAAACATCTGGTTGGCTTTCGCTTAAAAATCCGTACAGCTCCATCCCGCTATGTACGCTGCCTACTAACTCAAGCGCCGGGTTTTTTCTAAGGATACACCTGATACCCTCATGCACCACAGGGTGGTGATCTGCAATTAATACTGTACTCATAATAAAAGGTTGGTTAAAAAACACGCCGGGGTAGGACAAGCGCGTATATACTATTAAAAATAACCGATTTTCCCTCTACTTCCGTTTTTTGAGTACAATAATCGATAAAAAGATTACTTTTTAAGATTAACGGGAATATTGCACACCGGGATAGGTTTCATTTTGTGTAAATTAGCCCCATGCCTACTTTTATAAATTTTAAAAACTTCCTGTTTTCTTCCTTCAAAATCTTCAGCGGTTTTTCCGTTTTCGGCTTCTTTCATCGCCCATTCCAATTCGGGATAAGATGCGCCAATTTGATCTTCGTCGGTACGGCTGTCCCCAAAAAGTCCGTCTGTTGGTGCGGCATTTACAATTTCAGGAGTAACTCCTAAAAACTTAGCGATTTCAGTAACTTCAGTTTTCATAAGGTCGGCAATAGGGCTTAAGTCTACGCCGCCGTCTCCGTATTTTGTAAAAAATCCCACGCCAAAATCTTCTACTTTATTTCCGGTTCCTGCTACCAGGTAGCTATGTAGGCCGGCAAAATAATATAAAGTAGACATTCTTAATCTTGCCCGGGTATTTGCTAATGTGAGATCTAAAGTATCTGAAGCTTCAACCTGTGGAGCCGCTTTTTTAAATTCATCAAAAACCGGAGTTAGATCAACTTCCAGGTTGGTAACATTAGCATAATGTTGCTTTAACCAGTCTATATGCTTTTGGGCCCTGGTCACCTGGTCTGTATGTTGGTGAATAGGCATTTCTACACAAAGTGTACGCAAACCAGTTTTGGCGCAAAGTGCTGAGGTTACTGCCGAGTCAATTCCACCGCTTATTCCAAGCACAAAACCGTTCATTCCGGCATTTGTAGCGTATTCCTTTAACCAGTTAACTATGTGATCTACCACTTTTTCAGTTTGCATAATTTTGGGTGATTAAGTTTGTAAATAATACCTTTGCACACAAATCTACTATTTAAACATAATTATTAAAAGGGCAGGGCGTTAAAGCCTTCATAAAGAATGCCTATGTATAAGAAAATAATTTTCTTGCTTTGTACAATTGTTTTTGTTTCCTGTAATGAGGATGCTAAAATTGAAAAAGAGATTGCAAAAGTGCCGGTAGATTTTGAAGTGGTTCGTTTTGACAGGCAATTTGCCGAAGCCACGCCGCAAAAACTTATGGATTTAAAACAGGAATATCCGTTCTTATTCCCACAGCAGTTTTCAGATAGCGTTTGGATTTATAAACTTACCGATACCATTCAGCAGGAAATAGATGCCGAAGTAGCTAAGGCTTTTCCTTCTTTTGAAAATCAAAAGGCCGAAATTCACAGTCTTTTTCAGCATATAAAATATTATTTCCCCGAGTTTGAGGCGCCAAAAGTATTTACGCTAACCTCTGAAGTGGATTATAAAAACAAGGTGATTCTTCAGGATGATTATTTATTTATTTCACTGGATACTTATTTAGGGGAAGAGCATCATTTTTATATTGGGATCCAGGATTTTTTAAAAAAGAATTTTAGAAAAGACCAGATAATCCCGGATGTTGCCAATGCGTATGCCGAAAAATATGTAGAAAGGCCGCGTTCCAGAACTTTTCTTGCCCATATGGTATATTATGGCAAGTTATTGTATTTAAAAGATAAGTTTATTCCTGAAGTAACTGATGCTGAAAAAATAGGATATACTGAAGAAGAGCTCAATTGGGCCCAAAAGAATGAAGCGCAAATGTGGCGGTATTTTGTAGAAAATGAATTGTTTTTTGATACCGATACCGAACTTTATTCGCGGTTTCTATATCCTGCACCTTTTTCAAAATTCTACCTGCAACTTGATGCCGAATCTCCCGACAGACTTGGCCAGTATATTGGCTGGCAGATTGTGCGTAGTTATATGAAAAAAACCGATGCATCTTTAGAAGAAATGATAAAAACCGATGCCGAAACGATATTTAATAAAGCGAATTTTAAACCAAGAAAGTAATGTCAGAATTTAAAAAATCAGAAATAAACATAGAAGTAGTTACCGATGAAAATCGTGTGCCGGAAGGAATTACCTGGAGTGCCGAAGATGGCAACGTTTATAAAGAAGAAGCCAAAGCTTTAATGCTTTCGGTTTGGGACAGCAAATCGCAGGAAACACTGCGTATAGATCTTTGGACCAAAGATATGCCGGTAGACGAAATGAAGAAATTCTTTCATCAAACCCTGGTTTCTATGAGTGATACTTTTAACCGTGCCACCCAGGATGAAAAAATGACTGCTACAATGAAAGATTTTTGCGATTATTTTGCTGAAAAGCTTGAAATCACTCAAAAGTAAACTACCTTGGAGCAAGTTTATGAAGTATATAGAAATAATACTTCCGTGACGGTGCATTAAATCTGGATTACCGAGTGGAAAAACTCATTTTTGTATATAACGCGTATTCCGGTACCCGCCACGTGGTGCTGGATGCGCTGCATAAATTAATTAGGCCTAATACTTATGCCTGCAGTATTTGCAAAGTTACCCACGGCATTTTATCGGAAAATTCAAGGTGGAAAAATTATAGGCTGGCTTCAGAAGTAAAAATGGAGTTTTTGCATATAGACGAATTTCAGAAGCGATATGCTTCAAAATTCGGGTATAAATACACGTTTCCTATAGTTTTGTGGGAAGATGAAGGCGAAATGGGAATATTTATTTCTACTGAAGAGTTAGAAAGAATTCAAAATGAGGAAGACCTAATTAATTTGGTTGAAGAAAAACTTTAATTGATTATTTGGGAGAATTAGAAGAATTTAACTCGGTATTTATTGCTTCAATATAATCTAAAATCTCATCCTGTCCCAATTTTGAGGTAGCAGAGCTTACAAAGAATTCAGGCATCTCTTCCCATACTTCCAGCATTTTATCCTGGTAATTATTAATGTTTCTTTCCAGGGCTTTGGGCTTCATTTTATCGGCTTTGGTAAAAATTATACAGAAGGGAACGTTGTGTTCGCCAAGCCACTGCATAAATTCCATATCTATAGGTTGAGGTTCGTGCCTGCTGTCTATAAGTACAAAAGCACATATCATTTGCGCTCGATCCTCAAAATATTTGGTGATGAATTTCTGAAAAGTCCTTTTAGTAGATTTTGAAACCTTTGCATAACCATAACCAGGTAAATCTACAAGGTGCCAGTTCTTATTGATCAAAAAATGATTAATAAGTTGTGTTTTCCCGGGTTTTGCCGAGGTTTTAGCAAGTGCTTTCCTGCCGGTAAGCATATTTATCAAAGAAGATTTACCAACGTTACTGCGGCCAATAAAAGCGTATTCGGGCAGTTTGCTATCAGGGCATTGATTTACCCGCGTATTGCTCACCACAAATTCAGCCGACTTAATTTTCATCTTAAAATGTTTAAAAGTAATATTTGAAAGAGACCTAAAAAGAAGCTTTAAATCTTTAAACTTTCTTATTTAAAATTCCGTTTTTTCAGCCAGGCGTGAAGCAATTCATTAAAAACAATTGGGTGTTCCATCATTGCAGCGTGGCCGCATTTATCTACCCAGTACAGATCGGCATCGGGAAGTAAACGCTGAAAGTCTTCAGCAACTTCGGGCGGAGTAACATTATCGTCTTTTCCCCAAATTATACAGGTTGGGGTTTTCATTTTTGGTAAATCTTTGGCCATATTGTGTCTTATGGCGCTTTTTGCAATAGCAAGGGTTTTTACCAATTTGTTACGATCGCTTACCGTTTCGTAAACCTCGTCTACCACTTCTTTTGTTGCAACTTCAGGATCGTAAAAAACATCCTGTGCTTTTTTCTTTATAAATTCGTAATCACCACGGCGCGGATAGCTCTCACCCATAGAATTTTCATAAAGTCCCGAGCTCCCGGTAATTACCAGCCCTTTAACTATCTCAGGATATAATTTAGTAGCCAGTAGAGCAATATGCCCGCCAAGAGAGTTTCCCAACAGGATTACTTTATCGTAACCTTTATAATCTACAAATTCTTTTAAATATTTAGCAAAAGTCTGTACGCTGGTTTTAAGTAGCGACATGGAATAGAGGGGTAGTTCTGGAATTACCACTTTATAACCATGCTTCGGAAAATACTCTGTAACCCCATCAAAGTTACTTAAACCGCCCATAAGTCCGTGTAAAATAACTATCGGGGTTCCTTCTCCTTGCTCCAGGTACGTAAACTTTCCCTCTTGCCTTAAATTATTCTTCATTGATTGGCTTTGCGGTTAGCAATCGCAAATATAGCGATTTCATTACAAGTATAATCATTTTTGAGAAATAGCAAAGCCATTTAAGAAATGCATTTCTGCCTCAAAAATTAAATTTTTTAACACTAAAAGCACAATAAAAACCAAGCCTCTGAAACCTAAACAAATAGCGCTATTTGATAGTCTTTCAGCTAAATACAGTGGAGAAACTTATCAACAAAGTGGTAGAAAGTGGTAAAATGTGGTAAAATTTTCAATATATTTGACTCTATAAAGTATAGAAGTGGTAAACCTCATAGGAACATACGAATGTAAAGCAGATGCCAAGGGCCGGTTAATGGTCCCTTCGGCGTTAAAAAAGCAGCTTGCGCCTATGTTGCAGGATGGTTTTGTGCTAAAACGTTCGGTTTTTCAGTCTTGCTTGGAGTTATATCCAATGCAGGAATGGAATGTTTTAATGCAAAAAATTAACGGGCTAAACCGCTTCAAAAAGAAGAATAACGATTTTATTAGAAAATTTCAGGCTGGTGTGAAGATGGTGGAGGTAGATTCAAATGGAAGACTTTTAATTCCGAAAGATCTTGTGGCTTTTGCCGGGATTAGCAAAGAGATCGTGCTTTCTTCAGCAGTAAATATTATAGAGATCTGGGATAAAGATAAATACGAAAACACCATTGATGAAACTTCAGACGATTTTGCTGAATTGGCTGAAGAAGTAATGGGAAACGATGATTTAGATGCAATATCATAATCCGGTTTTATTAAAAGAATCTGTAGACGGTCTTAATATTAAAGAAGATGGCGTGTATGTGGATGTTACGTTTGGTGGCGGTGGTCATTCCAGAGAAATTCTAAACAGGCTCGGGCCAAAAGGAAAACTTTTTGCGTTCGATCAGGATAAGGATGCGCTGGAAAATAAAATTGAAGATCCGCGATTTATACTTATTCACGAAAACTTCAGGTTTATTAAAAGGTTTTTGAGGTTTTATGGAATAAAAAAAGTTGATGGAATTTTAGGTGATTTTGGAGTTTCCTCTCATCAGTTTAATGAAGCTGAAAGAGGTTTTTCTACGCGTTTTGATGCGCGTCTTGATATGAGAATGAACCAGGGAAGCAATTTAAGTGCTTTTGAGGTAATCAATGAATATACTGAAGAACAGCTTAAAAAGCTGTTTTATGATTATGCCGATTTAAAAAATGCGCCAAAGCTGGCGAATTTGATTGTTGAAGCAAGAAAAGAAAAAGCTATAGAAAGTAGTGAACAATTAAATGATTTGCTGAAACCGCACCTTTTTAAAGGAAAAGAAAATAAGATCCTGGCGCAGATCTACCAGGCAATTCGTATAGAAGTAAACCAGGAAATTGAAGCTTTAAAAGAGTTTTTGAAGCAAACCGAAGAGCTGGTGGTGAAAAATGGGAGAATTAGTCTTATTTCTTACCACTCACTGGAAGATAGATTGGTGAAGCGATATATAAGAAGCGGATTGTTTGAAGGTGAACCCGAAAAAGATTTCTACGGAAATATTTCAGTTCCCTTTAAAAAAGTGGGCGGACTTATAGTGCCTTCGGCGGAAGAAATTAAGGAGAATAACAGGGCAAGAAGTGCCAAGCTAAGAGTAGCTAAGAAATTATAGTTTTTTGAAACTTTATGAAAAAGGGTTTTTACAACATACTACGGGCTAATTTTCTTATTAGCAGGGATGCGGTAAACAACTGGCGCTTTATAGTTTTTTGTACGCTGCTCGCTATTATTATGATTGCGAGTTCGCACAGTGCAGAAAGGAAGGTGCATAAAATTGCAAAACTTCATACAGAAGTAAGAGAATTAAAAAGTGAGTTTGTAGATCGCCGTTCAGCGCTTATGCGTATTAAAATGGAATCTACAATTACGCAAAAAATGAAAGATAGAGGTATTCTACCTTCCGAGAATCCTCCTTATAAAATAAAAGTGAATATAAAGGAGTAAATGGCTACATCTGAAAAAGGCATATTGAATAGATTATACGTGGTTGCGGCCTGTATGTTCATTTTCGCTGTGGGGGTGGGCGTGAAGCTGCTGGATATTCAGTTTGTAGAAGGAGATCATTACCGCAACCTGGCAGAAGAGCGCACGGTAAGAAGTTTTAAAATTCCCGCCAGCCGTGGAAATCTTTATGATGCCAAAGGCAATCTTTTAGCAACTTCAGTTCCTAAATACGATATCCGGTTTGATGCGGTTACCGTTTCAGATAAAAATTTCCAGGAAAATATAGTGCCTCTTTCCAATAGCCTAACCGAGATGTTTGGGAAATCTGCAGCATATTGGTCTCAATATTTAAGACAGGCAAGAGCTAACGGCCAGCGTTATTTAACTATTGCAAAAAATCTTGGCTATTCAGAATATATGAAAGTGAAAAGCTTTCCTATGTTCAATTTGGGAACTTACCGAGGTGGAATGATTGTAGAGCAAAGAACAGTTCGGGAGCATCCACTTGGAAAAATGGGAGAGCGTACGGTTGGTTACGAACGCCAGGATGAGAATGGCTATTTTACCCGTGTAGGACTGGAAGGTGCTTTTAGTTCTTATTTAAGAGGAACAGATGGCCGTAGATTAAAACAAAAAATTGCCAAAGGCCAGTGGAAACCTATAAGTGATAATAATGAGGTAGAGCCTAAAGATGGTTATGATGTGATCTCTACTATAGATGTGAATATTCAGGATATTGCGCACCACGCTTTACTGAAGCAACTTGAATATTTTGAAGCAGATCACGGTACTGTAGTGGTTATGGAAACCAAAACCGGTGAGATCAAAGCAATGTCTAATCTTGGTCGGACTGAAACAGGGACTTATTTTGAAAAAAGAAATTATGCGGTTTACGAGTCGCACGAGCCAGGCTCTACATTTAAGCTAATGGCCATGACCGCCGCTTTAGAAGATGGCGTGATAGATACCAGCTCGGTTATAGATACTGAAAATGGTGTGGTACGATATTATGGAAGGCCGGTAAGGGATTCGCGTCACGGTGGCTATGGAAAGATATCTGCGGCCAAGGCATTTGAGGTTTCTTCCAATACAGCATTCACTAAAATTATTACTGAAGGTTATAAAGACAATCCGGCCAAATTTGTAGATAAGTTATACGATATGGGCTTAAATAGTAAAATTGGCCTGGATATAAAAGGAGAAGGATCGCCTAGAATTCCTCATCCTAAAGATAAAAACTGGAATGGTTTAAGCCTCCCCTGGATGGCCTTTGGCTATGGAGTTTCCATTACACCTTTGCAAACTCTGAACTTTTACAATGCTATTGCCAATAATGGGGAAATGGTAAAGCCGCGGTTTATTAAAGAGGTAAAAGAGTGGGACAAAAGTATTTTAAAGGTTGAACGTGAGGTGATGAATCCTAGAATTTGTTCTCCCGAAACTGCTAAAAAACTTCAAAAAATGATGCAGCAAACTGTAGAAAAAGGTACAGCTGCAAATATTTATACGCCAAACTTTTCTATGGCCGGAAAAACAGGAACCTGTCAGGTAGAATACTGGATTGAACCGGGAAGATATATCTCTTCTTTCGCGGGATATTTTCCAGCTGAAGATCCTAAATATTCCTGTATTGTGATTATTCATAAACCGAAAAGGAGTAAAGGATATTATGGAAATATCGTTGCCGCACCGGTTTTTAAACAAATCGCCCAAAAGATTTATACCGATACCCCGGTAATGGATACCCTGCCTTCCCTCGATATTCAGAATGATAAAGTGACAGACGATTTTGATGCATATTTTGCGAAAATTGATAATGAGAAAATAGTAATGCCAGATGTGACCGGGATGCCGGCTATGGATGCTGTTTCGCTTTTAGAAAACCTTGGTTTAAAAGTCAATTTCAATGGCACCGGAAAAGTTAACGGACAATCAATTACGGCAGGGCAGAAAATAAAAACTAATCAACAAGTAAATTTAAATATAGGTTGAGAGTCTTAAAAGACATATTATATAAAGTACAGATCGATGCCGTGGTTGGAAATACTTCGGTAACTATAAATAAGCTTCAGTTTGATTCAAGAAAGGTTGAATTAAACGATGCTTTTGTAGCTATTCGGGGTAGTATCTCAGATGGGCATAACTTCATTGAGCAGGCTATAAATCAGGGCGCACTCGCGGTTATTTGTGAAGAATTTCCGAAGGAAATTGTAAATGGAATAACCTATATAAAAGTAGAAAATGCCCAACAGGCTTTAGCTTTTATGGCTGCAAATTATTACGATAATCCTTCAGAAAAATTAAAACTTGTAGGTGTTACCGGGACCAACGGAAAAACTACGATTGCTACACTTTTATATAATTTATTTACAAAAGCAGGTTTTAAAGTCGGTTTACTCTCTACGGTAAAAGTAATGGTTGCTGAAAACACTTATGATGCAGTGAGAACCACTCCAGATTCTATTACCATCAATAAGTATTTAAAGCAGATGAATGATGAAGGTGTGGAGTTTTGCTTTATGGAAGTGAGCTCGCACGGGATAGATCAGCATAGAACCACCGCCCTGGAATTTGCCGGCGGAATTTTCACCAATCTTAGCCACGATCATTTAGATTATCACAGCAGTTTCGCTGAATACCGCGATGTAAAAAAGCGGTTTTTCGATGAATTACCGGCTTCAGCATTTGCGCTAACCAATACCGATGATAAGAATGGGCAGATAATGCTTCAGAATACTAGAGCTCAAAAATATACTTACGCCCTAAAATCTTACGCCGATTATAAAGCGCAAATTCTTGAAAATTCTTTCACTGGATTATTGCTGAAAGTAAACGACCAGGAATTATGGACACGCCTCATAGGAAGCTTCAACGCTTACAATGTTTTGGCTATTTATGCTACGGCAGAACTTTTAGGCCTTGAAAATCTGGAAAGTTTAAAGATTATTAGTGAGTTAAATTCGGTTAGTGGAAGGTTTCAATATATCATTTCAAAAGAAGAGAAAATTACGGCGATCGTAGATTACGCCCACACGCCAGATGCTTTAAAAAATGTTCTGGAAACCATAAATAGCATTCGTACAAAAAACGAGGAGCTTATTACGGTTGTAGGCTGCGGCGGAGATCGCGATAAATCTAAAAGGCCAAAAATGGGTCATATTGCTTCGGCTTTAAGTACTAAAGTGATATTTACCAGTGATAACCCGAGAACTGAAGATCCCGATAAAATTATTGAGGATGTAGAAGCCGGGGTTGAACCGCAGAATTTTAAGAAAATTATGTCGGTAACCAATAGAAAACAGGCAATTAAAACTGCCTGCCAAATGGCCGGTGAAAACGACATTATTTTAATCGCAGGTAAGGGTCACGAGACCTATCAGGAGGTAAATGGAGAGCGTAAAGATTTCGATGACCTTAAGATAGTGACCGAATTTTTGAAACAATTAAATAAGTAAGCCCACTTTTTCCACTGGAAGAATAACCAGAAAATATGTTATACTATTTATTTCAATATTTAGATGCAGAATACCAGGTGCCCGGGGCGCGCTTGTTTGAGTACATTTCCTTTAGATCGGCGATGGCTATAATCCTTTCTTTGGCTATTTCTACGATCTACGGAAAAAGAATAATCAATTATTTACAGGCAAAACAGGTTGGGGAAAGTGTACGAGATTTAGGACTTAGAGGACAAAGCGAAAAAGCGGGTACACCAACTATGGGCGGGGTTATTATAATCTTCGCCACGCTAATTCCTGTTTTACTCTTTGCTAAATTGGAGAATATTTATGTAATCCTGCTTATAGTAACCACCCTTTGGATGGGAGCTATAGGTTTTATAGACGATTACATTAAAACATTTAAAAAGGATAAAGAAGGCCTGCAGGGGAAATTTAAAATCCTGGGGCAGGTTGGCCTGGGAATAATTGTAGGTGGCACTTTGTATCTGCATCCGGGAGTTACCGTAAAAGAAGAAACAAATGAGCCGGCGCCAGAGCAACAAGAGCTGGTAGATAGCTTTCAGAATATTAGGGAAATGGGCCCGGAAATTAAAACTACCACTACCACAATTCCTTTTGTGAAAAATAACGAGTTCGATTATTCCAGCTTGATTAGTTGGATAAATCCTGCTTTGGCAAATTATGCCTGGTTAATCTTTATTCCAATCGTAATATTTATTGTGACTGCAGTTTCCAATGGCGCCAATTTGACCGATGGAATAGATGGTCTCGCCGCTGGTTCTTCGGCAATAATTGTGCTCACGCTTGGGATATTTGCCTGGGTTTCGGGTAACATAATTTTTTCAGATTATCTCAATATAATGTACATCCCGCGATCTGGTGAGATGACGATTTTTATAAGTGCTTTTGCGGGTGCTTTGGTCGGATTTTTATGGTACAACACTTATCCTGCACAGGTTTTTATGGGCGATACTGGTAGTTTAACTATTGGTGGAATTATAGCCGTACTCGCAATTGCCACAAGAAAAGAATTATTGATCCCCATTTTATGCGGAATCTTTTTAATGGAAAACCTATCGGTGGTTATGCAGGTAGCCTGGTTTAAGATTACCAAAAGAAAATATGGCGAAGGCCGAAGAATTTTCCTGATGTCTCCTTTACATCATCATTATCAGAAAAAAGGATACCACGAAAGTAAAATAGTAGTGCGCTTTTGGATTATTGGAATTTTTCTGGCCATTGTAACTATAATCACGCTAAAAGTAAGATAAGAAATAGTGAAAACTGAAACTCAAAATACTAACAATTCCGGTAAAAAACTGGTGATCCTTGGCGGCGGCGAAAGCGGTGCTGGGACTGCTATTTTAGGCGTGAAGGAAGGTTTTAAGGTTTTTGTTTCAGATAAAGGAAAAATAAAAGAAAAATATAAATCGGTTTTTGAAGAATTGAAGATCGATTGGGAAGAGGAAATTCATACTGAAGCTAAGATTTTAGATGCCGATGTAGTGATGAAAAGTCCCGGAATCCCGGAAACTGTTTCAATTGTAAAACAATTAGTAGAGAAAGGTATTCCGGTGATTTCAGAAATTGAATTTGCTGCCGCTTTTACTTCAGCAAAAATTATTGGGATTACAGGCAGCAACGGGAAAACCACCACTACAAAATTTGTGCACCATATTTTAAAAAATGCAGGCGTAAATGTGGGAATGGCAGGGAATGTAGGCGACAGCTTTGCAAAACAGGTCGCTGAAACAAATCCCGACTGGTTTGTGCTGGAATTAAGCAGTTTTCAATTAGACGGGATTAAAGAATTTAGGCCTGATATTTCGGTGTTAACCAATATCACGCCCGATCATTTAGATCGTTATGAACATAAACTGGAGAATTACGTTTTTTCAAAATTCAGGATTGCCGAAAATCAAACTAAAGATGATTTTTTTATCTACGATTTAGACGATGAAATTATCACAAACTGGTTGGATAGACACCCGGTAAAAGCGCAAAAATTACCGTTTTCCCTTCAGCAAAAAGTAGAAAATGGCTCATACATAGAGAACGAAAATATTATAGTTAATATAAAAAACAAACAATTTAATATGCCAACAACAAAATTAGGTTTACAGGGTAAACACAATACTAAAAATGCGATGGCTGCGGCCACTGTTTCCCAATTATTGCGAATTAGAAAAGAAACTATTCGTGAAAGTATGGAGAGTTTTCAGGGGGTAGAACACCGCCTGGAAAAAGTGCTGAAAATTAATAATGTTCAGTATATAAACGATTCTAAAGCAACTAATGTAAACGCAACTTTTTATGCTTTGGAAAGTATGGAAAGTGAAACCGTTTGGATTGTTGGAGGAGTAGATAAAGGAAATGTTTACGACGATCTTCTACCACTGGTAAATGAAAAAGTAAAAGCAATTATTTGCCTGGGAGTAGATAACCAAAAGCTAATGCAAAACTTTGGGAATTGTGTAGATACAATTGTTGAAACAGAATCTATGAAAGAAGCTGTAAGAATGGCTTATAGTCTCGCTGAAAGAGGAGATTCGGTTTTACTTTCTCCTGCCTGTGCAAGTTTTGACCTTTTTGAAAATTACGAAGACAGAGGACGTCAGTTTAAAGATGCCGTTAGAGATCTATAAAAAGAGCTTAGATCCTGAAACAAGTTCAGGATGAGGTTCGATAAAAGGAAATTAAAGAATTAAATGAGCAACATTTTTTCAAATCTTAAAGGCGATAAGGTTATCTGGGCTACGGCCGGGCTGTTGGCAATATTTTCATTTTTGCCGGTTTACAGTTCCAGTAGTAATCTTGCGTATTTATATGGAGATGGCAGCACTTTCCAGTATGTGGTGGTGCATTTCTTCCATTTGCTTTTAGGTTTTTGTTTGCTCTTTGCTGTACATAAAATTCCCTATCATTATTTCCGGGGGCTTTCCATCTTATTTTTGCCGGTTGTAATTGTGTTGTTAATTTATACGGTTGCCCAGGGAACAATGATAGACGGTGCTTATGCGAGTAGATGGATCCAAATTCCGGGCTTAGGGGTTTCGTTTCAGTCATCTACGTTGGCATCGGTAGTTTTAATGATTTATGTGGCGCGTTACCTCTCTAAAAAAACCAATGAGAATCTCACTTTTAAAGAGTCAATTTTACCGCTTTGGTTGCCTGTAGGAGTGGTATTATCCTTAATTTTGCCGGCCAATTTCTCCACAACTGCCATCGTTTTTTCTATGGTGCTGGTGTTGATGTTTTTAGGAGGATATCCAATAAAATACCTTGGAATTATTGTAGCGGCAGGTTTGATTTTGTTGACTATGTTTATTCTTACGGCTAAAGCTTTTCCGGGGCTTTTACCAAATAGGGTAGATACATGGGCAAGCCGAATTGAAAGTTTTTCTAACGATGAAGATACCGAAGCCGATTACCAGATTGAAAAAGCAAAAATTGCCATAGCCACTGGCGGAGTTGCAGGGACAGGAATTGGTAAAAGTGTGCAAAGAAATTTTTTACCTCAATCTTCTTCAGATTTTATCTACGCGATAATTGTTGAAGAAATGGGCTTAATAGGTGCCTTCGGAGTAATGTTGGCGTATTTGCTATTGCTTTTCCGGATTGTGATCGTAGCTACCAAGGCTAATACGATTTTTGGAAAACTACTGGTTATGGGAGTTGGTTTACCAATAATTTTCCAGGCATTGATAAATATGGGAGTTGCGGTAGAGTTATTTCCGGTTACAGGACAAACTTTGCCTTTAATAAGTAGCGGGGGAACTTCCATTTGGATGACCTGTATGGCACTTGGAATTATTTTAAGTGTAAGCGCCAAACGTGAGGAAATGAAAGAACGGGAAGAAGCTGAAAAGGAACTGGATAATGAAAATCCACTAGATATTTTAAGCGAAGCTATATAACCAGCATGATGCTGGACGAAAGAAATTGCGAAAGATATAAATGTAATTAAGTTCCAAAAATAGGGATGGAAATTTAAAAAAATGAAAAAGGATTTACGTGTAATATTATCTGGAGGCGGCACAGGCGGGCATATTTACCCGGCCATTGCTATTGCCCACGAGATAAAAACACGTTATCCTGAAGCCGAAATATTGTTTGTTGGTGCCAGTGACAGGATGGAAATGGAGAAAGTACCACAAGCCGGTTACAAAATAGAAGGTCTTTGGATTAGTGGAATTCAGCGAAAGTTAACGATGAGCAATCTAATGTTTCCGTTTAAGCTGTTAAGCAGTTTGGCGAAATCCAGAAGAATAATTAGGGAATTTAAACCAGATGTGGTGATTGGAACGGGCGGCTTTGCTAGCGGGCCATTACTAAAAGTGGCAAACTCGAATGGCATTCCAACTCTTATTCAAGAGCAGAATTCTTTTCCAGGAATAACCAATAAACTTTTGGCAAAACAGGCCGATAAGATTTGTGCCGCTTATGAAGAGGTTAAAAGATTTTTTCCTGCTGAAAAAACTGTAATTACCGGTAACCCGGTTAGACAGGATTTATTGAAAATTGACGAAAACAGGGAAAAAGCTCTTGCACATTTTGGTCTTGAAAAAGACAAGAAAGTAGTGCTGGTTTTAGGTGGGAGCCTTGGCGCAAGAAGAATAAATCAATTGGTGGAAGCCAATTTAGAAAGATTTAAAGAAGAAAATATTCAGCTTATCTGGCAAACCGGGAAGCTGTATTTCGAAGAATATAAAAAGTACAATTCAGGTTTGGTGCAAACGCATTTATTTCTGAATGAAATGAATTTGGCTTATGGCGCTGCAGATGTTATTATTTCAAGAGCTGGAGCGGGCACGGTTTCAGAATTAAGTATTGTGGGAAAACCGGTGCTTTTTGTTCCGTCCCCAAATGTAGCTGAAGACCACCAGGCCAAGAATGCAATGGCGGTAGTAAAGAAAAATGCCGCGATGATGTTGAAGGAAAATGAACTGGATGAAAAATTTGAGACCGAGTTTTTCGCATTAATGGCTTCCGAAGAGAAGCAAGAAGAACTGGGAGAAAATATTAAAAAACTGGCTTTGCCAAATGCAACCGCAAGGATTGTAGACGAAGTAGAGAAATTGATTAAGAAGTAAGCAAATCAGATTCTGAAATAATCCGAAAGATTGGGACAGAATGACGTGAGATTAAAATATAAATGCAGGATTTAAACCACATACGAAACATTTATTTTATCGGTATTGGCGGTATTGGGATGAGTGCGCTGGCGCGTTACTTTAAATTCTTGGGAAAAAATGTGGCCGGTTACGATAAAACTTCAACTTCACTTACCAGAACGCTGGAAGCTGAAGATATTGTTGTGGTTTATGATGAAAAAATGAAGTTGGTTCCAGCTGAATTTACAGATAAAGAAAATACGCTGGTTGTCTACACACCCGCGGTTCCTGCCGGTCACGAACAACTGGTTTACTTTAAGAATAATGATTTCAACCTAAAGAAAAGAGCCTCTGTGCTCGGATTAATTTCTAAAGGAAAAACCACTTTAGCGGTAGCTGGAACTCACGGTAAAACTACCACTACGGCAATTTTAGGGCATTTGCTTAAAGAAACCAATGCGAAAGTAACCGGATTCTTAGGTGGAATTAGTGAAGATATTCAAAGCAATTTAATCCTAAAAGGTGACGAAGTTATTGTAGTTGAAGCCGATGAATTTGATCGCTCATTTCTTCATCTTTCACCAAATATTGCAGCGGTAACCTCTATGGATGCCGATCATTTAGATATTTATGGCAAAAAAGAAGAGCTGGAAGATACCTTTAGGCAATTCGCAAAGCTAGTTCCTCAAAATGGAACTTTATTGGTGAAAAATGGCTTGCCGCTGGATGGAATTACTTTTGGAATAGAAGACAATGCCGATTATTCGGCTCAAAATATAAAGATCGAAAATGGAACGTATCATTTTGATCTAAAAACTCCTAACGGAGTTATTGAAGATTTTAAGTTTAATCTACCCGGCAAACACAATTTGCTAAATGCTATAACCGCCCTGGCGATGGCTATCCAATATGGATCCCCAATCCCCAGGCTATCCAGGGCGTTATATAGTTTTAAAGGTGTTAAACGTAGATTTTCTTATAAAATTAAGTCAGATAAGTTGGTGCTTATAGACGATTATGCACACCATCCGGCAGAGATCGCTGCGGTGAACCAGGCCATAAGGGAAATGCATCCCGGGAAGAAGGTTTTGGCAGTTTTTCAGCCGCATTTGTTCAGCAGAACGAAAGATTTTGTTGATGATTTTGCTGAAAGTCTGTCTTTATTTGATGAGTTGATGTTGCTGGATATTTATCCGGCGCGAGAATTGCCAATTGAAGGTGTTACTTCAGGCTGGCTACTGGAAAAAGTAAATAATAATTCAAAGAAATTAATTCAAAAAGAAAATATTATTGAAGAAGTAAAAAGATCAAATCCGGAAGTGGTGGTGCTAATGGGCGCAGGCAGTATTGGGGAAGAAGTGGAATCTATAAAAAATGGATTGCA
Source organism: Salegentibacter agarivorans (assembly GCF_900113135.1). Taxonomy (GTDB): domain Bacteria; phylum Bacteroidota; class Bacteroidia; order Flavobacteriales; family Flavobacteriaceae; genus Salegentibacter; species Salegentibacter agarivorans. The sequence continues at coordinate 76,481 of NZ_FOOH01000009.1, forward strand.
GGATGAAGCTTAAGCTAAACTACATAAAACTGCCCGTTTTACTCCTTTTAGTGGGATTTCTGTTCGGTTTTGCAGAAAAACGGAATAATTCCCGAAAAGTGAGTGAGGTAAAAGTGCAATTTGTAACGGGTGAAAACCTGTATGTTACTGAGGAAGCGGTTAATAAGTTGTTGATACAAAATGATGTGGCCGCGGCGGGCATAGACAAAGAAATTTTAGATTTGAATAGGGTAGAGAGCCTGTTGAATAATCACGATATGATAGAAAATGCTGAAGCTTTTTTAAGTCTGGATGGGAAACTCCAAACTAAAATAAGTCAGCGTAAACCCATTGGTAGAATAGTGGGGAATTCTTCTTTTTATTTAGACAGGAATGGGCAGGTAATGCCGCTTTCACCATACTATGCTGCACGGGTACCACTGCTTATGGGAGTAGACTCCAGCAACGTAATTACAGCATATCCGCTGGTAGATTATATTCAGAAAGATGAATTTTTAACCCGACATATCACCGGTGTTAAACGTTTACCCGGAGATAAATTTGAACTGGAAATGAGAAAATTAGACTTTAAGGTGTATTTCGGCAAAGCCAATGATATAGCCTTAAAGTTCAATAATTTTAAAGCATTTTATAAAAAAGCTTTACAAGACGAGAAATTAGAGACCTACAAAAAAGTGAATTTACAATTTGGAGATCAGGTTGTTTGCACTAAAAAGTAAATTATGGAACACAACGAGATAGCCGTAGGATTAGATATTGGTACCACAAAAATTGTGGCCATGATTGGACGTAAGAACGAATATGGAAAGGTAGAGATCGTAGGTATTGGGAAATCCAAAAGCCTTGGTGTGCACCGCGGGGTGGTAAATAATATTACCCAAACTATTCAGTCTATACAGCAGGCTATTCAGGAAGCTGAGGCAGATTCAGGATTAAAAATTAGTGATGTAGTGGTTGGTATTGCCGGCCAGCATATAAGAAGCCTTCAACATAGCGATTATATTACCAGGCCAAACCCCGAAGAGGTGATTGATGCCGATGATATACATAGCCTTTGCAACCAGGTTCACAAATTGGTGATGTTGCCTGGTGAAGAGATTATTCACGTTTTACCTCAGGAATTCAAGGTAGACGGCCAGGCAGAGATCAAGGAACCTATTGGAATGTATGGCGGGAGGTTAGAAGCTAATTTCCACGTAGTGGTTGGCCAGGTTTCTTCCATTAGAAACATTGGAAGATGTGTGAAAAGCGCCGGATTAGAACTTTCGGCAGTGACTTTAGAACCATTGGCTTCAGCTAATGCCGTATTGAGTCAGGAAGAAAAAGAAGCAGGGGTGGCACTTATAGATATAGGTGGTGGTACTACCGATTTAGCCATTTTTAAAGACGGAATAATTAGACATACCGCCGTAATTCCTTTTGGGGGAAATGTAATTACCGAAGACATTAAAGAAGGATGTTCAATTATAGAAAAACAGGCAGAATTGCTTAAGATTAAGTTTGGATCTGCCTGGCCTGGAGAAAATAAAGACAATGAGATTGTTTCCATTCCCGGTTTACGCGGAAGGGAACCTAAGGAAATCACCTTAAAGAACCTTTCAAAAATTATCCACGCTCGTGTAGTTGAAATTATTGAGCAGGTTTACCTGGAAATTAAAAACTACGGGCACGAAGAACAAAAGAAGAAGTTAATTGCCGGAATGGTCTTAACAGGTGGTGGAGCACAGTTGAAGCATATTAAACAACTTGCCGAATATATTACCGGGATGGATACCAGAATTGGATATCCTAACGAGCACCTTGCAGGAAATAACGATACCGAAACTACCAGCCCGGTTTATGCCACAGCGGTAGGATTGGTAATGAATAGCCTGGAACACGGTGAAAAGAAGTTTCAAGAAGAAGTTGTGCTAAAAAGCAAAGAAGAAAGAGAAAGAGAAGAAGAGGAGTTGCAGAAAGATTTTGAGCAAAATCCACCGGAAGGTGAAGATTTGAGGCAGGATCCCGAAGCTTCAAAAAGACCGCCCAAAAAGAGCATTTTTGATAAATGGGCAGAGAAGTTTAAAGATTTTTTAGATAACGCAGAGTAAATACCTCGAGGTAATCCTACGAGGAATAGAATTAAAAAGTAAAAACATTTCAACGTAAGCGTTGAAGCATATTAAATCTCACTTAGTGAGTAAAAGAGAGAACCAGTAAAACAGAATTTATGAGCAGTACAGAATTCGACAACATTGCATTCGATTTGCCAAAGAATCAATCGAACGTCATTAAGGTTATTGGTGTAGGTGGTGGAGGCAGCAATGCTATAAACCACATGTTCCAGTTAGGAATTAAAGGAGTAGATTTCGTGGTTTGCAATACCGATGCACAAGCCCTTGATAATAGTCCCGTTCCTAACAAAATACAATTAGGTGTAAGCCTAACCGAAGGATTAGGAGCCGGTGCTAACCCGTTAATTGGGGAGCAGGCAGCCGTAGAAAGTTTTGATGAAATTAAACAAATGCTTGATGTAAATACCAAGATGGTATTTATCACCGCAGGTATGGGAGGTGGTACCGGTACAGGGGCAGCCCCTGTTATTGCGAAACAGGCAAAAGATATGGATATCCTTACCGTTGGGATCGTGACCATTCCTTTTCAGTTTGAAGGGAAAATGAGGAACGAGCAAGCCCAACTTGGGGTAGAAAAACTTAGAAGTCACGTAGATTCCTTAATCGTGATCAATAATAATAAACTTCGGGAAGTTTATGGGAACCTTGGTTTTAAAGCCGGTTTCTCTAAAGCCGATGAGGTTTTAGCTACCGCTTCAAGGGGTATTGCTGAAGTAATTACCCATCACTACACGCAAAATATTGACCTTAGGGATGCTAAGACGGTATTAAGTAACAGTGGAACAGCAATTATGGGATCGGCCCAGGCCACTGGTGCAACCAGGGCTCAGGATGCTATAAGTAAAGCATTGGATTCTCCTTTATTAAACGATAATAAGATTACCGGTGCCCAAAACGTATTACTGCTAATTGTTTCGGGTGGCGAGGAAATTACTATTGATGAGATTGGAGAAATCAATGACCATATCCAGGCAGAAGCCGGGCACAGCGCCAATATTATTATGGGTGTTGGTGAAGATGAAGCTTTAGATGATGCAATTTCAGTAACAATTATCGCTACGGGGTTTAACGTAGAGCAACAAAACGAAATTGTAAATACCGAAACCAAAAAGATTATCCACACGCTGGAGGATGATCAAAAAGCTGAACAAAAATTAGATCCTAAGAAAAGAGGTTTTTATCCAAAACACAATCAACAGGTTGAAGAACCAAAACAGGAAGAAGAATCAAATACACCGGAGCCTGATAATACCATTGTACACACATTGGACGATAGTGTAGAAGAAGTAGACGAGGTCGGGAATATTCAGGTAAAGGAAGACGAGCTTTACAAAACGCCAAAATCAGCGCGGGATATGGAAGTTTCTTATGAAGAAATAAATCCTGATGATTTTATAATTAATGATACTTCAGAAGAAATTAAATCTATGGAAGTGAATGAGCCTGAAGAGGTTCAAAATGATAATGAAGAGCAAATAATGTTCACTTTCGATTTTCCTATAAATCAGGAGAAAAGAGAGGAACCAAAAAAGGAACAAGCAAAACGGGAAGATCCTAAAGCTCAAACTCAACAGCCAAAACCAGAGCAAAAGGAAATTAGACATCAGCTTGAAGAAGATGAGTCTAAGAATATTGAAGTGAACGAACCGGTAGAAATCGTACCGGTAACCGAGAGTTCTACTCGTGGAGTGAAACGTTACAGCCTGGACGATTATATGGAATTTGAGCAATCTTTAGACAGGTCTAAACCACAAACTAAGAAGAAAGAGGAGCCAAAGGATGAAACCATTGCTTTTGAAAAGAAAACGGTAAAACCCGAACCTCAAACTCCTGAAAAGAAACAGGAAGAAAATGAAGGCGAAGAAGACCCGTTTAATAATCCTATTTCTGAAGTTTTAATTGAGCGTGCTGCCGAGCGTAGGGCGAAAATGAAAGAATTTAATTACAAGTTTAGAAGTAATGCCGCCCAAATTGATGAAATTGAAAAACAACCTGCTTACAAAAGACAGGGCGTAGACCTGGATAAAAATCAACCGGGAGAAGGAAAATTATCGCGCACTACCTTAGGGAAAGACGATAATGATGATCTTCATTTTAGAAGAAACAATTCTTTTTTACACGATAATGTAGACTAACACCAATCTTTTTTATATTACTGTTCATAAAAAAAGGTGCCTCGCAATGGGCACCTTTTTTGATTTTATAAAACCTCTTATTTAAGTTTTTTTCTCGGCTTCAATATCTTCGGTATCCTTTCTTCTTTTAATGAGAGAAATTCCTGAAATAAAGAAAATAAAACCAATAATGGCCAGCGCCCAGGGGCTTAACATAAGAGCAATACTTCCAAAAATTCCCAGAATTCCCATTACCAGTGCAATAGCACCGCCAACAGTTAAGATAATTCCTAAGACTTTAATCATAACTAAAATGTTTTGGTTAGGAGATTAAAGGTAACCAAATGTTTGAAAATCAAAGCGCGATTAACATTTCTTAAAGAAACGAGCTTAATGGTTAAGGTTTAGAAATCCACTTTTCTATTTCTAAAATTGCATCGGCTTCATCGCCCCAGCCTTTAATTTCTAAAACCTGGGATTTATCGTAATAAGTAAACCAGCTTTCCAGGATCTTAATTACTTCAGGATAATTTGAACTGAAGGTTTTATAATTTTCAACATTAATAATTTGATCTTTTATTTGGGCCGGAATAGCAATAACTTTATAATCAAATTCATTTTCGTCTATTAGCTTGAGCACCGCAATAGGGATAATTTCTATAATACTACCCGTTTTTTGACTTTCGCCAAGTACCAACACGTCTACCGCATCACCATCACCTCCTTTCCTGGGATCAGAAAATGTTGAAGGAATAAACCCATAATTCCCTGGGTAAGGCAGAAAGTTTATAATACGATCTTTACCATCTCTTTGGTCTACCAAAAATTTCTTTTGGGTTTTATGGTATTCAATCTTTTTATTGGTTCCCGCCGGGATTTCAATTACTGCCTGGTAATTTCCATTACTGGTTTTGGTTGGTAATTTCCCCAAATCTTTTGAGGTTTTACAGGCTGAAAAAATTAGAAATAATCCTAAATAAATACCGAAGGGAAAAATTTTCATTTTCTAAATTTTAGTCCCAGTAAATCATAAAATACTTGATCCTGGCCTCGTCTGGAATTTGTGACGCCCTAATTTTGGAATCGGTATCATACCTTAAATCTGAAGGTAGTTCCTTTTTGTCTATAGTGATATAAGCGTTTATCTCATCTAAAAAAACCACTGCCGCGTTAAGGGTATTTTCAATTCTGGAAATATTATAATCTTTCATAATATCTTTAAATGTACTCGCCGTACTTAAGCCGCTTTTGGTTTCATACCTTGGGTCAAGAACTCTTATGTAGCCAATAGTGCTGGTAGAATCAAATTCCTGCAGTGGTTCTAAGATCATTAAGGGTTTGCCTCCTTTTTCAAAAACTTTAATCTCACTGGTAGCCCGAAATTCTTCGGCGCCACTTTTTTGTTTAACAAGAGAATCTTCAGAAAACAGGGAATCTAACTGATTAATTTTAATATCCCGGTTTACTGGCCCCACCTGGTTAGCGGTAATTAAAAAAGGATTGTCTTCATCTTTTTGGCAGGAGGTTAAACCTAAAGTTAAACCAAGAATAAGTAGCAAAGATTTTTTCATTTTTTAGATTGAATATTGATGATATTTATTTTAATAATTTGTTGAGTACGCCCATAACGCCTCTAATAAATGTTGCGCTGGTAAGCACTTTAATTACTGCTCCCTGGGTTTTGCCAGAGGTTTTACGGGAAGTTTTACTACTGGCTTTTTCCCGTTCTAAAGCTTCAGCTTCAGCCTTTTCTTTGGCTTCTTTAGCTTCAGCTTCTTCTATTTTTTTATTTAGAAGTTCGTATGCACTCTCACGATCTATTTCCTCGTTATATTTTGGACGTAATTTAGATTGAAAAATAAGTTCTTCCAGTTCAGTATCAGTTAAAATATCCATCCTGCTCATTGGTGCTCTTAACATGGTGGCAGCAAGGGCAGAAGGTCTTCCTTTCTCGTCTAATGCCGAAACCAGCGCCTCACCAATACCTAACGAGGTAAGCTGGTTTTTGGTATCGTAATATTCAGAAATTGGATAATTTTCAGCCGATAATTTTATCGCTTTTCGGTCTTTGGCGGTAAATGCTCTTAATGCATGCTGAATTTTTAAACCCAGTTGGCCCAATACTTGGGAAGGTACATCGGTGGGGTTTTGAGTGACAAAGTAAAGCCCTACGCCTTTAGACCTAATTAACTTTACAATACTTTCAATTTGATCCAGCAACGCGCCTGAAGCTTCTTTAAAAATAAGATGGGCTTCATCAATAAATAAAACCAGTTTTGGCTTGTCGCTGTCGCCTTCTTCGGGGAAAGTGGTGTAGATCTCTGCGAGTAAACTCAACATAAATGTTGAAAATAACTTCGGCCTATCCTGAATATCGGTAAGTCGCATGATATTTACATAACCGTGGCCATTTTCGTCTTTCCTGGTAAGATCGGTTACGTTAAAAGAACGTTCCCCGAAAAAGCGTTCGGCTCCCTGCTGTTCAAGGGCTACAATTTTTCTAAGAATAGCACCGGTGGATGCGCTTGAAATTCTTCCGTATTCGTTTTCTATATTTTCGCGACCTTCATTAGTAACATACTGAAGCATTTTTTTAAGATCCTTCAGGTCTAATAATGGTAAGTGATGATCGTCGCAGTATTTAAAAATGATAGCGAGAATTCCTTCCTGGGTTGGGGTAACATCTAAAATTCGAGATAAAAGAATAGGACCAAATTCACTGACCGTGGCCCTTAAACGAACACCATCCTGTTCTGAAATTGTAAGAAATTCAACGGGTGATTTTGAAGCTTCAAACGGAAAACCTATTTTTTGATGTCTTTCATGTAAAAATTCTTCTCCGGCTGATGGTTTGGCGATCCCACTAAGGTCTCCCTTTACATCCATCAATAAAACCGGGACACCCTTTTGCGAAAGGTTTTCAGCAAGAATTTGCAATGTTTTAGATTTTCCTGTTCCTGTTGCTCCGGCGATTAATCCGTGGCGGTTCATGGTTTTTAGCGGGATTTTAACCGCCGCATCGGCGAAAGTTTCACCATCTAGCATTGCCGCACCTAAATGAATAAAATCTCCTTTTGGTTGGTAGGCATTGCGAATATGATCTACAAATTCTTGTTTTTTATCCACGTTTCAAATTTCCTTAAAAATAAGAATTGTTGCGAATAATTGCCGGTTTTCAGTCAATTTACTTTTAAATCTCAGGTTATTTTACGGGGTTTTCTAAAAGTTCTATACTTCCGTTTGTAGCGTTTATCTTCGCTTTCAATCCGTTAGGAACGGTAATGTTATCGTCTATATGGCCAATCATCGCTCCAGAAAAAGCAGGAATATGTAAAGGTTTTATGTAATGATCCATAACTTCTTCCATAGTTAGAGAACCATAACCTGAGCCGCCGGGATTGCAGCTGGTGCATTTTCCAAAGACAAATCCGCTTATTTTATCCAGAACTCCTCCCAATTGTAACTGGCTCATCATCCTGTCTACAGCATAAATTTGTTCGCCAACATCTTCTAAATATAAAATATTGTTTTTCCAATTTGTAGGAAAATATTCCGATCCCATAATTCCGGTAAGAACCGAAAGATTTCCGCCTATAAGTCGGCCGGTGGCTTCGCCGGGTTGAATAGTTCTAATGCGGTTTTTAGTTTGGGCCAGGTTATCACCTTTGTTCTTAGGATTTGTAAAATTGATTTTTTCGTTATCGAATAACAAACGTTTAAAATGATCAAAACTAAAAGAATTCCAGGTAGAAACCGCCAATGGTCCATGATAAGTAACGAGTCCGGTTTTTTCGAAAATCGCCAGGTGTAAGGCCGTAATATCGCTGTAGCCAATAAAAATTTTTGGATTGTTTTTTATCAATTCATAATCTAATTTATCCAGGATTCTCGCCGCGCCAGATCCTCCACGAAGGGCCATTACGGCCTGAATATTTTCGTCGCGAAACATGTTATTGAGTTCTTCGGCCCGTTCTTCATCGGTTCCTGCCAGGTGGCCATAGCTACTTTTTACGAATTTGCCGAATTTCACTTTTAAGCCCATAGCTTCCAAACTTTCTTTAGCAATTTCGTAGGGTTCGGTTTCAAAAATAGCGCTAGACGGACTTACAACGCCAACCGTATCTCCTTCTTTTAATCCCTGCGGAATTATCACCGAATTATTTGAAAGCTTAATTTTATCAATTTCAGTAAAATTAGCCAGCGGAAAAGCTAAGCTCCCAATTCCTATATTTTGAATGAATTTTCTACGTTGCATGTATGAAGATTTTGAAGAATTAAAGTTAGTAATTATCACGAATCTGCAGCAATACCTTTTCCATTTCAGCCTTTAAAACTGAAGTAGGAACCGTGTAATTGCTATTCATAAAGCTAAAAATTAGTAGTTTTCCGCTTTTGGTTTTTAGGTATCCGCTAAGGCTGTGATTATTTTTTAAAGTTCCGGTTTTTGCAAAAACATAAGGCTCATCGGCTTTGTAATAATTTTTGATAGTTCCCGAATGTCCGCCGGTGGGCAGCATATCTAATAATTCTTCTTCCGGTACTTCGGCTTTAATTTTCGTTAGTAATTTCACAATGCTTCGAGGAGTAAAAAGGTTATAGCGTGAAAGTCCGGAGCCATCGTACCACATAGGTTCATCTGGAAGATCTTTTAGATGATTTTCCTTCATAAAATTTATAGCGATATCAGATTTAAGAGTATCAGATAATTTTCCTGCCGCCATTATTAAAATCTGTTCTGCAATAAAATTATCACTTACTTTCAGCATTTCTTTATACACACTATCGCTGGGAATACTGTAGCGTGTTTTTTGAATTTTTTGATTTATTTCTGAATTCTGAACCAGGCTAACCGGTTTTTGTAGCGTATCACTTAGAAGTTTCAGGAGAATTTCTGAAGAATATTTAAAGGGTACAGATTGAGAAAAATCTGATTCCTTTTCCTGATTATTGAACTGGAAACTATTCTTAACAATATCACGTCTAAGCCGGGCTGAAACCAGGCTGTCTTTAGAACTAACCAGTGAATCTTTAAAAATTGTAGGGGAAACCAGGGGGAACTCCTTATTTTTTTTAAACTTGAATTCTACCATATTGCCATAAATGGGAAAAGCAGTACGCTCTGCCGAATAGTAGGCGTTATAATCGTCCCAGGCCCAACCAGGTCCCTGGTGCTTTTCGGTATATGTTGGTGCCACATAGGCCAAATGATTTTCGTTTTTCTTCAAAAATTGAAAAACTGAGGAATTTGGTAAATTTTCATTTAAAAATGATGGGTCTCCTGTAGCTTTAAAATAAAGCGTGTCGTTTTCAATAGAATATTTAAGTGCAGGAATAGAATCTCCCAGAATTTTTAGACCTGCATAAAATGTAAATAATTTGGTGTTGGAGGCCGGGGTGAAATATTTACCGGCATTATGGCTATAAATAGTTTTATTTTCTTCTGGATCTACGAGCATAAATCCTACAAATCCCTGTTCAAAAACCGGAGATTCGGTAAAAATCTTATCTAAAGGCTTGCTTATTTTGCGTGTGGTGGAACATGAGGAAATCGAGATAGTAATTAGGAGGAAAATTACAATTTTTAAGGATAATTTTAAAGAGGGGTAGATTTTCACAATTATAAAATTTTAAACAGGTTTACATATTTTTAAAAAATTAGCACAAAGTTAATTTAATTACCAAGAAGTTAATAAAAGTTTAATTTTTAAGTCAACAAATTTGCCCAGTTTTGGCGCTTTTCGGTATATTTAATTTATAATTCAGAAAACTTTAACACAAAAGGAATGAGAAACAAACTAACAATTATGGCCTTGCTGGCATTTTTCCAGATTACTGGAGTGCTGGCCCAACAAACTGAAGTGACCGGTACGGTTACTGTGGCCAGTGACGGAATGCCTTTGCCAGGGGTAAACGTTTTGGTAAAGGGAACTAATGACGGAACGGTAACTGATATGGATGGGAATTATGCTATTGAAGTTGCTGCAGATGCAGTGCTGGTATTTTCTTCCCTAGGTTTTGAAAACCAGGAACAAGCCATAGAAGGCCGTAGTGTAATTAATGTTGCTATGATCGAAGACATGGAGGGTCTTGATGAAGTAGTAGTAACTTCCCTGGGAATAGAAAGAGAGAAGAAAGCACTGGGTTATGCTGTACAGGAAATACAGGGTGAAGATATTACGAAAACTAATCAGCCTAATATTGTAAGCGCACTGCAAGGACAAACTGCAGGGGTGCAAATTACTAATTCAGGTGGTGCTCCAGGGCAGAGTGCAAGAATAATTATTCGGGGTGTAAACTCTTTAGATCCAAATGCCGATAACCAGCCGTTATTTGTAATTGATGGGGTTCCGGTAGATAACTCTACTACCGAAAGCGGTAGTACACCTCGTGGTTTATCTAACCGTGCTGCAGATATTAACCCGAACGATATAGAATCTATGAACGTACTAAAAGGTGCTGCCGCTACAGCACTTTATGGGGTTAGGGCTGCAAATGGAGCCGTAATTATTACCACTAAAAAAGGTAAAGCAGGAGATGTAAGAATAAATGTAAACAGCTCTATTGGTTTTGAAGAAGTAAATCAATATCCAGAAATTCAGGATGTGTATGGCCAGGGATTTGGTGGCGTTTACGATCCTAATTCTTTTTGGCCAAACTGGGGTCCTTCCATAGATGAAATTAGAGAAATAGATCCTGATGCTCAAATAAATGATATTTGGAGAGATGCCATGAGAACTGGAATTCAAATAGATAATTCTTTTAATATTTCAGGCGGTAATGAAAAAGCTAATTTTTACGCTTCACTTAATAATTTAGATCAGGAAGGGATTATTCCTTTTAGTGACTGGGGAAGAACTTCTGCAAGATTAAATGGAGAGTTGAAATTTAGTGACCAGTTTAAGGTTGCCGGTAATATGAGTTATACAATTTCCGGTGGTAACCGGGTGCCACACGATAGATTTATGGAACGTATGGTTTATAATACTCCTATGCAGGATATAAATGATTATATAAATGAAGATGGTACTATGAAAAGTATAGGAACCAATACCAATCCTATTTACGATGCACGTTTTAGTACTTTTGAAGACGAAGTAAACCGTATAATTGGTAACCTTAATTTTACTTACAGTCCGTTTGAATGGATGGATGTTAATTACCTAATTGGTACCGATTTCTATACAGATTCCCGAACAGAAATTACGCCGGGGCCATTAGGAATTGAAGGTGAAGTTCCTTTAAGTTCGCAAGGGTTTATAACTGAAACCAGGATAGATAGTAGAGATATAAACTCTAACCTTTTTATTACGCTAAAAAAACAATGGGACGATAAATGGAACACTACTTTACGTGTTGGTAACGATGTTTTTGAACGTGATTATGAAAGAGTAGATGCTACCGGGGAGAATTTTGTAATTCCTCAATTTTATGACCTTAGTTACGCAAGCCAGATTTCAAACTCACAAGATAAGCGTAAGAAAAGGCTGGTGGGGTTATATGGAGACCTTATGGTAGATTATGATGATATGTTATTCTTAAATATTACTGCGAGAAACGACTGGACATCAACTTTACCACAAGGGAATAATTCATTCTTTTATCCATCTGTAAACTTAGGTTTTGCATTTACTGAAGCTTTTGAAATGCCAGAAGTACTTTCTTATGGTAAACTTAGAGCTTCTTATGCTGAAGTTGGTAAAGACACCGATCCTTATAGAATAGGTCAAACCTATACTTCACCGGGTATTTTCCCTTTAGGAGGGGAAGTTGGTTTTACTAGATTTAGCCAATTTGGTGATCTTGGCCTAAAACCTGAAAGAACTACTTCTATAGAATTAGGTACAGATCTTAGATTCTTCGGAAACCGTTTGGGAATTGATTTTACCTGGTATAAGTCTAATAGTAAAGATCAAATTATTCCTGTTCCTGTTTCTGAATCATCAGGATTTTCTACTTTCATAACCAACGCCGGGGAAATAGAAAACCAGGGTGTTGAATTCATAATTACCGGGAATCCTATTAGAACCGAAGATTTTACCTGGAATGTTACTTTGAACGCTGCATATAACCAAAACGAAGTTGTAAGCATTAGAGAAGGTATTGAGCAAATTCAGGTGGGAAGCCAATATGGCTACGCTGGTAGTACCGTAACTATGCAACTTATAGAAGGAGAGGCGTATGGTAATATATTTGGAAGTAGTTATGAAAGATATGGAGCCGATGCAAATAACCTTTTCTTAAATGAAGATTTACCTAAGGTAATTGGGGAAAATGGTTTTCCGGTTAGAAATGGTAATCAGTTAATCTTAGGAAATACCACCCCAAAATGGATTGGTGGTTTAAAAAATGATTTCACCTATAAGAATTTTGACCTTTCTTTCCTTATTGATTTTAGAACCGGTTTAGAACAATATAGCCAATACGATAACTTTTTCTCTGCTTTTGGTATAGCTGAATATACTTTAGATAGAAACGAAACCCGGGTTTTTGAAGGCGTACTTGCCGATGGAACGCCCAATACTCAAGAAGTTTGGTTAGGCCAGGGTGAAGGTCCTGATGGTAGGGATTATGGCGCAGGTTACTATAGAAATAATTATCGTACGGTTAGTGAAAACTTTGTGCACGATGCTTCTTTTATTAAACTACGTAACATTTCCCTTGGGTATAATTTTGGAGATAACGTGTTAGATGCTATTTCTTTCCTTGAAACCGCGAGAGTATCGGTAGCTGCTAATAATATCATCCTTTACACACCCTGGGATGGTTTTGATCCCGAATCTTTTAGTGCCGGTGCCGGTGGGAATGCTACAGGCTTTACAGGACTTGGATATCCGGGCGTGCAAAGCTTGTTTTTTACACTTAACTTAGGTTTATAAAAAATATTGAATATGAAAATTTTAAGAAAAACATATAGTTTTATAGCAATCGCCGGGCTGTTTCTCACATTTACAGCCTGTGAGGATTACCTGGATATAAATGAGAATCCAAATAACCCTACTACTGCTCCTTTGAGCGGATTGATGGTGAATTCTACATTTGAAACTGCTCAAAATACATTTAGAATTGGAAATACAACTTCCAACTATGTACAGTATTTGGCGTCCCCCAACCAGGGAAGTGCCTCTGATGTTATGGATGAACTTAGTTTTAATACCACCTGGTCTTCTTTGTATAATGTAATGACCGATCTTAATGATATGATTCTGGAAGCTAACGAAACAGGCGCTTCCCATTACGAAGGTGCTGGCCAGATTCTAATGGCATTGAATTTAGCCATGACCGTGGATGCTTTTGGAGATGCTCCGTTTAGCGAAAGTTTCAATTTTGAAACCATCACTCCGGCTTACGATGATGATGCAGCTTTGTATAATAGGGTTTTTGAATTACTTGAAAATGGAATAGCAAACCTATCGCAAGAAACAGATTTACCCATAGGCTCAGATGATTATATCTATAATGGAGATGCAGATCAATGGATTAAGTTTGGAAATATGCTAAAGGCGCGTTATGCTAATCACTTAAGTAAAACCGATCAATATAATCCTACCGAAATTTTGGCAGCGATTGATGCAGGTTTTGAAAGTAATGAAGATAATGCCGAGGTAGAATATTTTGAAGAAGAATTCAATCCCTGGGCGAATGTGGCTATTAATAACGAAAACCTAATCCTGGGCGGCTGGATTTCTGAACAATTTGTAGAAGCTACCGATGGTACCACCTTTGGTGTAGAAGATCCCCGTTTGCCGTATATGATCGGAACTACTGACGATGGAGAGTATATTGGAGTTCCAAATGGAGAAGGCCGCGGTAGTGCAGCCGAATCTGGTGAGCGTTCTACGCTGGTTCCGGGAGACTTTTATACTTCAGAACAGTCTCCTGTATTAATCGCTACCTACGCAGAACAAAAATTTATTGAAGCCGAAGCAGCTTTTGAAATAGATAAAACACGTTCTTATAATGCCTATCTTGAAGGAATAAGAGCGCATATGAGAATGTTGGGTGTAGAACAATCAGAGATAGATGCCTATGTAAATAGCTCGGCAGTAAGTGTAGGGGAAGATAATTTCACCATAGATCATATTTTTAAAGAAAAATGGGTGGCTATGTTCTTACATCCAGAAGCCTGGGTAGATGCCAGAAGACATGATTATGATTATGAGAATTTTGATCTTCCGGCCAACTTAAACCCAGATCTTAATGGGCAGTTTATTAGAAGATTGCGTTATCCCGATTCTGAAATTGGAAGAAACGGTAGCAATGTTCCAGATGTAACTTTATTAGACAGAATTTTTTGGGACGAATAATCCCTAATTAAAACAATAATTTCAAATCTCCCGGCTTGCCCGGGAGATTTTGGTTTTAAATACTTATAAAATGAGGTATATAATTATAATCTTCACCCTTTTCCTGTTTAGTTGTAAAAGTGCAGATGTTTCAGAAAGGATTATTGATCGTCCAATCATTTTTAATGAAGAACGAAAAGAACTTAGCTTAGAATATCTAAAGGAACGCTACAATTTAGAACAATCTTCTCCAGAAATTACTCCAAAAATGATTGTCTTACACTGGACCGCTATTCCAGATTTAGAAAGTTCTTTTAGAGCATTTAATCCTGTTAAATTACCGGGTGCTAGAGAAGATATTCAGCAAGCCGGTGCTTTAAATGTTTCCGCCCATTTTCTGGTAGACCGTGATGGAACAATTTACCGGTTAATGCCGGAAACTACTATGGCCAGGCACGTAATTGGATTAAACCATGTCGCGATTGGGGTAGAAAATGTTGGCGGCACAAGAGAAACTCCGCTTACCAAAGCTCAACTTAAAGCTAATATTGATTTAGTGAAATATTTAAATGAAAAATATGATATAGAATATTTGCTGGGGCATTACGAATATCCGCAGTTTGAAGGCCATGAGTTATGGCTGGAAAAAGACGAGGGCTACCGAACCCAAAAGACCGATCCTGGAAAAGATTTTATGCAAAAAGTACGTGAAAAAACTAAAAACCTTAATTTTAAACCGGTACCCAAAAATCCTTAAAATGAATTTTAAAAATATAAGCTTGCTGTTGTTTTTGTGCGGTTTTTTTAATGTTTCAGTCAGCTCTGCACAGGAAAAGGAACTTTATAAAGAATTGTATAATTCCTATGAAGATTTCAAGGAAGAATCTATTGAACAACGTCGATTTACACATTCTGAAATTCAACCTTTAATTGAGAAGTTTAAGGAAAAAGAGAATTTTGAAGTGGCAAAAGTTGGAGAATCTATTGAGGGCAGGCCACTTCAGTTAATTTCAACTGGTGAAGGTGAGGTAGACGTTTTTCTCTGGTCGCAAATGCACGGCGATGAATCTACAGCTACGATGGCTATTTTTGATATTCTTAATTTCCTGGATTCCGAAGCATTTTCAGAAGAAAAAGAGGAAATGTTGAAAAAGGTAAAACTTCATTTTTTACCAATGCTGAATCCTGATGGCGCTCAGCGTTTTCAGCGTAGAAATTTATTGGGAGTAGATATTAATCGCGATGCTCTACGTTTACAATCGCCAGAAAGTAAAACTTTAAAAAGAGTGCGGGATAGTCTGGATGCCGATTTTGGATTTAACCTTCACGATCAAAGCACTTATTATAATGCCGAAAGAACTCCAAAACCGGCAACTATTTCATATCTGGCTCCCGCTTATAATTATGAAAAATCTATAAATGATGTTCGGGCCGCGGCAATGCAGGTAATTGTTCAAATGAATAATATTCTTCAGGAATACGCTCCCGGCCAGGTTGGGCGATATAACGACGATTTCGAGCCGCGAGCTTTTGGCGATAATATTCAAAAATGGGGAACCAGCACTATTTTAATTGAATCTGGTGGCTACCCAAATGATCCCGAAAAGCAGGAGATTAGAAAGTTAAATTTCGTTTCAATTCTTGCTGCAGTTTTTTCTATTGCTGAAGAAGATTATAAAAATGCTGAGATATCTGAATACGAGAAAATACCGAATAATGACCGCAAACTTTTTGATCTTAAGCTCACCGGACTTACCTATGAGCTGTTAGGAAAAGAATATATATTAGATTTAGGAATTAATCAGCGAGAAGTTCAGGATGAAAACCTTGATTATTTTTACGATGCCTATATAGCAGACAGGGGCGATCTTTCTACGTTTTACGGTTATGAAGACCTGGATGCTTCGGGTTTTAAATTATTAGAAGGAAAAATTTATCCTGAAAGTTTTGAAAATTTAGCTGAGCTTCAGCAGGAAAATATTTCAGAAATACTTCGTAAAGGGTATGCTTATGTCGCTTTAAATGAACTTCCAGAAGAAGATTTTGCAGAAATTCCTATTAATATTGTTTCTAAAGAGTTTGAAATTTCAGAAAGTCTACAGCCTCATTTCTTCCTCGAAAAAGATGGGGAATTAGAATACGCGGTTATTAACGGATTTTTGATAGACCTTTCCGAAGAAAAATTCCAGGTAGAAAATGCGCTTATTTTAGATTAGAAAGTAATTCAGCCATAAGCACAGCTTAAAAATAAGAGATTACGTATCTTTGCAGGCTATGATTACAGAAGAGACTAAGGCATTGGTAGACGATGGGATTATGCTTCCGCTTATGGAAGAATTTTACACCATCCAGGGAGAGGGATTTCATAAAGGAACGGCCGCTTATTTTATTAGAATTGGAGGTTGTGATGTAGGATGCCACTGGTGTGACGTGAAAGAGAGCTGGGACCCAAATATTCACCCGCCAACGCATATTGGGGAGATTGTTGAAAAAGCAGTTGCAAGTAGCAAAACCATTGTGATTACAGGTGGAGAACCATTAACCTGGGATATGACGAGGCTTACCGGCGCTTTAAAAGCTAAAGGTTGTGATATTCATATAGAAACTTCTGGAGCTTATAAACTAACCGGCCAATGGGATTGGATTTGTTTATCGCCCAAGAAAATAAAATTACCTACCGAAGAAATTTATCCGCTGGCCCACGAGCTTAAAGTGATTATTTTTAACAAACACGATTTCAAGTTTGCTGAGGAGCAGGCTGAAAAAGTGAGCGAAAATTGTATTCTTTATCTGCAACCAGAGTGGAGTAATAGAGATAAAATGATGCCACTTATTGTAGACTTTGTGATGAAACACCCAAAGTGGAAGGTTTCACTACAAACCCATAAATATCTTAATATTCCATAAAAAAACGGCTGTTTATAAATCAAACAGCCGTTTTTAGTAAAAATTGTATTTAATATTATCCAGCGGGAGAGAAAGGCACTTTAATATATTTATCGGCCCAACCCATTAATAGGTTTGCTCCTGCGTCCCCTTCTTTCTGCTCTATGGCCATAGAGAAATTCTCAATTTTCTGGCTGGAATTTCTTACAGGCACTTTAATTCTTACGTAGTCTTGTTTGTCGGTATATTCATAAGCTCCCCAGGTATGCGTGGATTGATTTAGGATAACAGTCCACTCTTTTTCGTCTGGAATAGTGTATAAAGTATAAGTACCTGCCTTTACAGTTTCACCACCAATTTCCATGTCTTTGTAAAAAGTGATTTCGGTAGCTTCGTTAGCACCGGTTCTCCAAACTTCTCCGTAAGGCACCAGTTTACCAAAAATTTCGCGATCCCGGGTTTGAGGTCGGCTGTAAATTACCCGCATAATTACCTCGTCTTTTTGATCGCGATGTATAATCATATCCATTGGGCTGGTATCTAATTTCGGAAAATTAGGTCCGTTGGTATTTTCTGTTTCCTGGGCGTTTAAATCTTGGAATCCCAAAAATCCAATTAAACATAGCGTAGTTAAAAGTATTTTCTTCATTGTGTTAGATTTTTAAGGTTAAAGATAGTTTACTGTTATTTCTTAAGGTGTTAAAGATTTATTTAGTTGCTGTTAAATTATTGAGTTTTTACAGATGTAAAGTTTGAAAGTTTTTTAGGTATAATTTACTTACTTCTGAATCCTAATTTTCCAAAAATTATTTTCAGATTATACCAATATACTAATTTGTGTTTACATAATGTATTCTCTGGCGCATATTTGTATAGAATTAATAATGCAAATGTTATGTGTGGAATTTTAGCAGTAATCGGAAAACGATTATCAGAAGAAAAGATTGGCGGGCTATCAAAAAGAATGTCGCACCGCGGTCCAGATGAAAGTGATGTGCATGTAACCGAAGAAGGGTATGTATTAAGTCACGAAAGATTGTCTATTGTAGATCTTGAAACCGGAAAACAACCTATCCAGGGTACTTCAACTGCCTGGATGATTCACAACGGCGAGATTTATAACCACCAGGCATTGCGAAATAATGAATTGAAACATCATACTTTTAGAACCACAGGAGATTCAGAAGTAATTGTTCATTTATATGAAGAATTCGGTGTAGATTTTCTTAATAAATTAGATGGCGTATTTTCTTTTGTAGTGGTAGATGGTAAAGATTTTATCGTAGCAAGAGATCCAATTGGGGTAAAGCCACTTTACTACGGAACAGATGATGAAGGTTCTATTTGGTTTGCCAGTGAAATGAAAACTTTGGTTGATCAATGTAGTAGTTTTGCAGCTTTTCCTCCCGGGCATTATTACACGCCTGAAACTGGTTTTGTAGAGTATTACACGCCAGATTGGTTTGATTATAAAAAAGCAACGAAGGAATTAGATCTTTCAAAAATAAGAGAAAGTTTAATTGAAGCCACCCGTAAAAGATTAATGGCCGATGTTCCCCTGGGAGTTTTATTAAGCGGAGGTTTGGATTCTTCTTTAACCTCTTCTATCGCAGCAAGATTAATGAAAGACAGCGGCCAAAAATTACATTCTTTTTCAATAGGTTTAGATGAAACCGCGCCAGATTTAGTTGCAGCAAGAAAAGTTGCTAAATTTCTGGGCACCGAGCATAGCGAATTTCATTTTACCGTAGAAGAAGGAATTGATATCCTTAAAAAACTGGTATGGCATTTAGAAACTTATGATGTTACTTCTATAAGGGCTAGCACCCCAATGTATTTTCTTTCAAAAGGAATTAAGGAGAAAGGCGTAAAAGTTGTTTTAAGTGGGGAAGGAGCCGATGAGATCTTTGGAGGTTACCTTTACTTTAAAAACGCACCTACGGCTGATGATTTTCAGAAGGAAACTATAAGAAGAGTGCAAAGATTGGCTACTGCAGATTGCCTAAGAGCAGATAAATCTACAATGGCCCACGGGCTGGAAGCAAGGGTTCCATTTTTAGATAAAGCATTCTTAAAAACAGCAATGGAAACTGAAGCTGTGCATAAACTGCCAAAAACCTATGATGGCGTTGAGAAATATATTCTTAGAAAAGCTTTTGATACTCCAGAGCAGCCATTTTTACCAGACGAGGTTTTATGGCGGCAAAAGGAACAATTTAGTGATGGTGTTGGTTACAGCTGGATAGACGAGTTGATTGCCTACGCTTCAGCCAAAGTTAGTGATGAGCAAATGGCAAAGGCTTCAGAGAAGTATCCTTACAACACACCGGCTACTAAAGAAGCATATTTCTATAGAGAAATATTCCACAGTCATTTCCCGCAGGAAAATGCTGCAAAAACAGTAAAAAGATGGATTCCGAAATGGCAGGAAGACCTTGATCCAAGCGGAAGAGCAAACACTTCTCACGTAGCAACAAATGCTAAAAAACAGCTTGAGGAATTAGCCCAAATATAGAGTAAACAATCGTGTGGTTTGTTATGCCCGAAATGCAGCTTTTATTTTGCTGTATTTTGGGCTTTTTTTTGCACAAATTGTTAATAACTTAAAACCCTTGTCAAGCTTCTTAGCCTATTAAAAATGTGCGTTTTGTTATATTTGTTCGTTATTCAAAATAGACGAATTTAATTAGCAAAATATATGAGCGAAGAACCCAAAAAACACAGTTATTCGGCCGATAGTATCCAGGCTTTAGAAGGTATGGAGCACGTACGCCTTAGGCCTTCAATGTATATTGGGGATACCGGTGTAAGAGGTTTGCACCATTTGGTGTACGAGGTGGTAGATAACTCTATAGATGAGGCTATGGCCGGCCATTGTGATACAATTAAAGTAACCATTAACGAAGACGGTTCTGTAACCACCGAGGATAACGGAAGGGGAATTCCAATAGACCTTCACAAGAAGGAAGGCGTTTCTGCCCTACAAGTGGTAATGACAAAAATTGGTGCCGGGGGTAAATTCGATAAAGATTCTTATAAAGTTTCCGGTGGTTTACACGGGGTTGGGGTTAGTTGTGTTAACGCACTGTCTACTTCTCTAAAAGCAACGGTTTACCGTGACGGACAAATTTGGGAACAAGAGTATGAAATAGGAAAACCGCTTTACCCGGTTAAGCCTGTTGGTGAAACCGATCTAAATGGAACGGTGATTACTTTTAAGCCCGATTCCAGTATTTTTCAGCAGAGCGTAGATTACAGCTATGAGACTTTGTCTAGCAGAATGCGTGAGTTAGCTTTCCTTAATAAGGGAATTCAAATTACACTTACCGATAAGCGTGAGGTTAATGAAAAAGGAGAATATCTTTCTGAGAGATTTTATTCTGAAGAAGGATTAAAAGAATTTATAAAATTCCTTGATGGGAACCGTGAGCCAATTATTGCGGATGTGATCGCGATGGAAGGTGAGAAGAACGATATCCCGGTTGAGGTTGCTATGGTTTACAATACTTCGTTCAATGAAAATCTTCATTCTTACGTAAATAATATCAATACCCACGAAGGAGGTACGCATTTATCTGGTTTTAGACGTGGTTTAACCACTACGCTTAAAAAATATGCCGATGCTTCTGGAATGTTGGATAAGCTGAAATTTGAAATCGTTGGAGATGATTTTCGTGAAGGTTTAACTGCGATAATTTCAGTAAAAGTTGCCGAGCCTCAATTTGAAGGACAAACAAAAACAAAACTTGGGAACAGGGAGGTAACTTCGGCGGTTTCTCAGGCGGTTTCAGAAATGCTTGAAAATTACCTGGAAGAAAACCCGAATGATGCCAAAACCATTATTCAAAAAGTAATTCTTGCGGCCCAGGCTAGAAATGCAGCCAAGAAAGCGCGAGATATGGTTCAACGTAAAACCGCAATGAGTATTGGCGGTTTGCCCGGGAAATTATCTGACTGTTCTGAGCAGGATCCTACTCAAAGTGAAGTGTTCCTTGTTGAGGGTGACTCTGCAGGTGGTACAGCCAAACAAGGTAGAGATCGTAGATTCCAGGCTATTCTTCCGTTAAGAGGGAAAATTTTGAATGTTGAAAAAGCGATGACGCATCGTGTTTTTGATAACGAAGAGATAAAAAATATTTACACTGCTCTTGGGGTTACTATTGGTACTGAGGAAGATAGTAAAGCTCTGAATACCGATAAATTAAGATATCATAAAGTAGTGATAATGTGTGATGCCGATGTAGATGGTAGTCACATTGAAACGCTTATTTTAACTTTCTTCTATAGATATATGAAAGAATTAATAGAAGGAGGTCATATTTATATTGCAACTCCACCTTTATATTTGGTTAAAAAGGGTAGCAGAAAACGCTATGCCTGGAGTGAAGAAGAACGTGATGAGATTGTTGAAAGTTACAGCGGTGGCGTACAAATTCAACGTTATAAAGGTCTTGGTGAGATGAATGCTGAGCAACTTTGGGATACTACTATGGATCCTGAAAGACGTAAACTTAGACAGGTAAATATTGATAATAGTAGTGAAGCCGATAGAATTTTCTCTATGCTTATGGGAGATGAGGTGCCGCCAAGACGTGAATTTATTGAGAAGAATGCTAAATATGCTAATATTGATGCATAATTGAGAATATTTTGAAAAGGAAAACCCGTAAGTGAGCTTACGGGTTTTTTTATGATTTTTTTAAACTTGTTTTAGGAGTGCTTTTTTTATTATTTTTACCGCCTAACTTAACACCTACTTATTTTGAAATTTCAAGCTAAATACCTCATTCTATTTATTTTATTTTCAGTTAATTCCTACGCTCAGGAGGGCGATGTTACAAAATTCGCAAATGAGATGCTGTATATTGCGGATGAATTTGCAGGACCTGCAGCCGAAGGGGTTGCTTATCAGGCCGGGGCCGGTTGGTTTACTTCAGCAACTGCTTTAAAACCATGGAAAGTAGAGATTTCCTTTCAGGGGAATGCTTTATTTGTTCCTTCTAACAGGCAATCTTTTACAATATCAAATGGTGATCTTGCGGGTGTTCACGAGAGCGGTGGTCCAATTTTGAGTCTTAAAGGAGATGAAAGTAATGCTGTAGTACCTACAGCCTTTGGTGGAGAAACTGATGTTTATTTTGAAGGAACTTTATTAGGAGAATCTTTTGAATTTCAGGCTCTCGAAGGCGTGAATAAAAGTGTGGTAGCATATCCTTTTGTTCAGGCTAATGTAGGTTTACCTTATGAAACAGAATTTTCGGCAAGATTTTTACCTCAGTTAACTGTAGATGGAGTAGCTATCACAACTTATGGTGCTGGAGTAAAACATAATTTCTCGCAATATTTTAAATTTAATAATGAAGAAGACTTTCAAGCCGCTGCTATAATCGCTTACAGTAAATTTGATGTAGAGTATGAATTTAGTCCTGTAAATATAGATAACGTAGTAAACTTGAATTTGGTTAACGTAAACTCTAACCTATGGATGGCATCAGTTATGGGATCTAAATTGTACGGCGATAGTTTTGAAGTTTTTGGAGCTTTAGGAGCAACAAACTCAAGCTTTAATTACGCAATGGGCGGTTCGGGGGTTGCTTTAGGGCCAATTAATTCGGCACTACGCGGTTTAGATCAAAGTCAGGCGCAATTTAAAGCCGATTTAGGTTTTAATTTGTATTTCGACCGTTTTAAGATTAGTACAATGGCAACTGCCGGGAAGTTTTTTCATCTTAATGCCGGTATGCATTTCAGAATATAAAACCCATAGTTTTAACCATATCTTATAGTAATACTATATCAATATTCGTATTTTTGGAATCAAATATTAATCGATTTAAATAAAATATAAGATGAAAGTTACTATAGTAGGAGCAGGTGCCGTGGGTGCCAGTTGTGCAGAATATGTAGCCATTAAAGATTTTGCTTCAGAAGTGGTTTTACTCGATATTAAAGAAGGAGTAGCCGAAGGGAAAGCAATGGATTTAATGCAAACCGCAACCTTAAACGGTTTTGATACTAAAATTACAGGAACTACAAACGATTATTCTAAAACTGCAGGCAGTGATGTGGCAGTAATTACCAGTGGTATTCCGCGTAAACCGGGAATGACACGTGAGGAACTAATAGGAATAAACGCCGGGATCGTAAAAGAAGTTTCTTCAAACCTTATTAAGCATTCTCCAAATGTGACCTTAATCGTGGTAAGTAATCCTATGGATACTATGACTTACCTTGTGCATAAAACTACCGGACTTCCAAAGAGCAAAATTATTGGAATGGGTGGAGCTTTAGATAGCGCCCGTTTTAAATATAGATTGAGTGAAGCTTTGGAATGCCCACCATCAGATGTTGATGGAATGGTAATTGGAGGTCACAGTGATACCGGGATGGTGCCACTTACAAGATTGGCAACAAGAAATTCGGTTCCTGTTTCAGCATTTTTATCTGAAGATCGTTTAAACCAGGTTTCAGAAGATACTAAAGTTGGTGGAGCAACCCTAACTAAGTTATTAGGAACCAGTGCCTGGTATGCACCTGGAGCTGCAGTTTCGGCTTTGGTTCAGGCTATTGCTTGCGATCAGAAAAAGATGTTCCCATGCTCGGCAATGTTAGAAGGAGAGTACGGATTAAATGATATTTGTATAGGTGTACCTGCAATTCTTGGAAAAGACGGACTTGAGAAAATTGTTGAGATCGAGCTTGATGATACAGAGTCTAATAAAATTAAAGAAAGTGCAGAGGGTGTGAATAAAACCAATGCCCTATTAGAACTATAAGTAGTTTTAAACTTGAATATATGTTAAAAAAGGCCGCAGAATTTGCGGCCTTTTTTATGTTTAAAAGTTAAATTATTCAAAAAAAAATTGTTGGCATTTCATTTTTGAAACCCTATATTTGTCCGTTTTTAAAATCGACCTAATTAATTATAACTTAAGGAATAATGCAGAACAAAGGACTGATTAAGGTTTTTGCAATTTTATTTGGGCTGGTATGTATATATCAGTTGTCTTTTACTTTTATTACCAATAATGTAGAAAGTGAAGCTGAAGATTTTGCCAGGCAAAGAATTAGCGAAAATGTAGAAGATTACTCGGCGTTGAGAGATGCTGAAGAAGAAAGGTATCTGGATTCGGTAGCGAATAATGAGGTAATTGCCGGTATCACATACAGTGACGCGAAAGACAAGGAGCTAAATAAAGGCCTTGACCTTAAAGGAGGAATTAACGTAATTCTTCAAATTTCGGTTAAAGATATTCTTGCCGGACTAGCGAATAATACCGACGATCCTGCTTTTAACCAGGCCATTGCTGAAGCTGATGCAGCTGCAACAGATAGCCAGGACGATTATATTGATCTTTTCTTTGAAGCTTTTAATAGTATTCCAGATGCTAAACTGGCATCTCCAGATATTTTTGCTAATAAAACCTTAAGTGACGAGATTAATTTTGATATGTCTAATGACGAGGTTGAAACCGTTATTAGAAGAAAAGTTGATGAGTCTATTACTTCTGCTTTTGAAGTATTGAGAAAACGTATTGATAAGTTTGGGGTAACCCAACCAAATATTCAGCGTTTAGGAAATTCAGGAAGAATTCTTGTTGAATTACCAGGTGCCAAAGATATTAATCGTGTACAAGGTTTGCTGCAGAGTACTGCACAACTTGAATTCTGGCACGTATATAAAAATACTGAATTAGGGAACTTCCTTGCTCAGGCTAATAATGTTCTTAAAAACGTTGTAGATAAAGAAAGTGAGCAAGCAGAAACTCAAGCTGATACTACGGCTGCTGCCGATAGTGATATTGATGAACTTCTTGCTGAAAGTGAAGATACTACAGATGTAGCTACAGGAAACAATCCTTTATTTGAATTAGTGCAAAGTCCAGGCTTCCAGGGAGGTCCTGTAATTGCATATTTTTCTGTACAGGATACCGCAAAAGTTAATAACTACCTTGAAATGTCTCAGGTAAGATCTATTCTTCCTGCCGAGCAACGTTACGCTAAATTTGCCTGGGGAATCCCGGAAGATGAAGAAGGTGTAGTTGGTCTTTATGCATTAAAAGGAAACCGTAACATGGAGCCGCCTCTTAGTGGTGATGTGATTACAGATGCTCAACAAACTTATGACCAAATGGGTCGTGTTGCAGTATCTATGCAAATGGACGGAAGAGGAGCTAAGGTATGGGAAGAAATGACCGGTCAGGCTTCAACCCAACAGAGCAATATAGCTATTGTTTTAGATAATACTGTTTATTCGGCTCCAGGTGTTTCAACCGGGCCTATTTCAGGTGGAAGAAGTGAAATTAGTGGAGATTTTAGCATAACCGAAGGTCAGGATTTAGCCAACGTGCTTAGAGCTGGTAAACTTCCGGCTTCCGCAGATATTATCCAAAGTGAAATTGTTGGACCAAGTTTAGGTCAGGAAGCTATAGACAGCGGGATTTGGTCTTTCGGGATCGCCCTCGTTTTTGTATTGATATGGATGGTATTTTACTATGGTAAGGCCGGTCTTTTTGCCGATGTTGCCCTTGCTGTAAACATCTTATTTATCTTCGGAATTCTTGCCGGTTTAGGTGCCGTGTTAACATTACCTGGTATTGCCGGTATTGTATTAACTATTGGTATCTCGGTAGATGCAAACGTACTTATCTTTGAAAGAATCCGGGAAGAGCTTGCTAAAGGAAAAATGCAGAAAGATGCGATTAAAGATGGATTCAACAATGCACTTTCTTCAATTTTAGATGCCAACATTACTACCGGTTTAACTGGTTTTATTCTATTAATTTTAGGAACAGGACCAATTAAAGGTTTTGCTACTACTTTATTAATAGGTATCGCAACTTCGTTATTTACCGCAATTTTCATTACCAGGTTATTTATTGATGGTTATGGTAAAAACGGAAAATCTTTAGAATTCGCAACCGGCGCTACCAAAAACCTTTTCAGAAATGTAAAAATTGACTGGCTTGGGAAACGTAAGGTAGCTTATGTAATCTCCGGAATTTTAATTATTCTAAGTGTTGGTTCTTTATTAGTACAGGGATTAAACCAGGGGGTTGATTTTGTTGGAGGTAGAACTTACACTGTTCGTTTTGATCAGGATGTGAATCCTACCGATGTTGAACAGGATCTTATCGCTGAATTTGGAAGTGCCGAAGCAAAAACTTTCGGGCCAAATAATCAGCTAAAGATAACTACAAAATATAAAGTAGATGAAGAGAGCACTGAAGTAGATAACGAGATTCAACAATCTATGTTTGATGCTTTACAATCTTACCTTCCGCAGGATCTTACTTTTGATGAATTTACTACAGGTGGAGCTGGGAAAGATATTGGTATTATGCAGTCTATGAAAGTAGGTCCAACTATCGCCGATGATATTAAGAACGACTCTTTCTGGGCTATCTTAGGATCACTAGTGGTAATATTCCTTTATATCTTATTACGATTTAGAAAATGGCAGTTTAGTATTGGTGCCGTAGCCGCAGTAGCTCACGATGTTATTATTGTATTGGGTATTTTCTCTTTACTCTACAAAGTGATGCCATTTAGTATGGAAATTAACCAGGCATTTATCGCTGCAATCCTTACGGTAATTGGTTACTCATTAAACGATACCGTGGTTGTATTTGATAGGATTAGAGAATTTGTAAACGAGCATACCAGCTGGCCATTAGGCAGAACGGTAAACAGCGCTTTAGATAGTACTATTAGCCGTACGTTGAATACCTCGCTTACTACCTTGATCGTTTTACTTGCCATCTTCATTTTTGGTGGAGAGAGCATTAGAGGCTTTATGTTTGCCTTGATCATTGGTGTGATTGTAGGTACTTATTCCTCTTTATTTATCGCAACACCTGTTATGTTTGACAGTGTGACCGATAAATCTAAGATCGAAAAGAAGAAGAAAATTGAAGAAGATTCTGAAGCAACTACTGCTTAAGATTTCTTTGGAAATAGATAAACTAAAAAGCGCTCCAAATGGGGCGCTTTTTTTATGGCTTGGTTTTGTTGAAATGGGGTTTTTGATTGCATAAACCTTAACGCCTTGAAATTGGGAAATCCAAGTGCAATTTTTTTATTCTAAAGTTCTAAATTAGAGAACTTTAATTATCTTTATTTTAGATTTTTTAAAATGAAGAGAATAGTTTCAAAAAAGACATTGAGAGAATTCTGGGAAAAGCATTCTGAATCAGAGCAATATTTAAAGACCTGGCATGAAACAGCTAAAAGTTGCAATTGGAGTTCTCCAAATGATGCAAAGAAAACTTATATAAATGCTTGCATTTTAAAAGATAATAGAGTTGTTTTCAATATTAAAGGAAACTCATATAGATTAATTGTGAAATTCAACTATGAAAGACAGTGGGCCTTTATAAGATTTGTTGGAACACATGCAGAATATGATAAAATAGATGCTAACACAATTTAAAAATTAGAGCTATGAGAATTAAACCTTTAAAAAACGAAGAGGATTACGAGAAAGCTTTAGAAAGGCTAGACGTAATATTTGATGCTCCAACTGATTCTGAGGAGGGGGATGAAGCGGAGATCCTTTCTATGATGATTAATAATTACGAAAATGAACATTATCCAATTGATGCTCCTGATCCTATTGAAGCGATAAAAATCAGAATGGAAGAAATGAATCTAAAACAAAAAGATTTAGTTGGAGTTATTGGAGGAAAAAGTAGAGTTTCAGAAATCCTGAATAAAAAGAAAAGATTGACAGTAGATATGATTAGAGAGCTTGAAGGAATTCTACATATTTCTGCTTCTGTTTTAGTATCAAATTACCAGTTAACGAAATAAAAAACCTGCATAGAACAACGGTTCGCTACAAATAGGTGGCAGCGATAGGAAGAAAATAGTTAACTTGATGAAGAAACCAATATTAAGTCGACAAATCTGCGTTCCCTTACTCCCAACTGCCAATAACCGGGATCATTCAGTGATAGATCAAAACAAAAAACTACAAAAGATTATAAAAAATCCCTGTGCTAAACTAATTCAGTAAATGAAATATTTAGCTTTAAAACTGAATCTATCCTTTAAGTATTTATCTTATCACCAACTTCAATATTCCAGTGGTCGGCAAAACCAATTTATTACTTAAAATAAAAAATTTGCTTCTGATGTAAATATGGTGCAATTTTACATCAAAAGGAATTATTATGCCCAGACAAAGTATTTCATTTACAAAACCAAATGATGAATGGTTAAAATCTCAAATTGAGAGTCTGGAATATTCAAGTAAAAGTGAATTGATTAATGACCTGATAAGACAGGTCAGAAATCAGCAGGTTCAAATTGATTGGATTAAAAGTAAATTAGAAAAAGCAGAAGAAAGCGGATTTACAAATGATAGTAAAAAACAGATTTTAGCACAATCAAAGTCTTTACTTAATGAGTAAGTATAGGTTAAGTAATGTTGCTAAAGAAGATTTAATAAGAATTCATCAATTTGGAGTACAAAGGTTTGGAGTCACTCATGCAGATATCTGTTTCGAAATATTTTTTGAATATTTCGAATTAATCGCAGAGCAACCTTTCTCTTTCGAAGCAGTTGATTTCATAAAACCTGGGTATAGAAGATGTGTATGTGGCGTTGATAGTATCTATTATCGCATAGAAAACGATATTGTAGAAATTATGGCAATAATCGGAAAACAGGATTTAAGCAATATTTAATCTAAAAATCGTTAAGAAGTACACTTTTTCAGAAAACTACAACACAAATTTCGGGTTCGATAGAAATACTTCTAATTCAATAAATGAAATATTTAGCTTTAAAACCTAATCTACCCGCTCAAAATCTATTTTATCCCCAACTTCAATATTCCAGTCGTCTGCAAGTCCTGCGTTTAATTCAAGTACAAATTGAGCCGGTTCTCCAGAGGGTAGTGAAGTTTCATCTTGCGGTTGCGCATTCTTTTGGAAACTCACCGCAGTACTATCTGAAGCGAAATATATAATATCTAAGGGGATATAGGTATTCTTCATATAAAAAGCCCTGGGCGCTTCATCATCGTAAATAAAAAGCATTCCCTGGTCGTCTTCCATACTCTCACGGTACATTAAACCCGTTTCTCTTTCGTAAGTATTATCGGCAATTTCAATATCAATTTGCTTTATTGTATCTCCGTTAGGTTTCAGCAAGGTTGCTTCGCCTTCTTTAGTGAAAGTTATTTCTTCGGTTTCAATAGGTTCTTCAACAGTATTATCATCCTTGCAGGAAGATAAGAATGAAACCGCTATAAGCGCTGATAAAATTATGGATTTACGTATCATACGGTTCTGGGTTTGGTAGGACGATACATAAAGTATAATCCGGCGATAATAAACGGAATACTAAGCCATTGCCCGGTATTTAATAACCAGGTGGTGCGTTCTTCTACCTGGGCTTCCTTTACAAATTCTACAAAGAATCTTACCGTCCAAAGTAAAACCAGGAACAAGCCAAAAAGATAGCCTACTTTATGGCGTTTTTCGGTTTTCCAGTATAAATACCATAGCAGGATAAAAATTAATAAATAACAAAAAGATTCATATAACTGTGCCGGATGCCTTGGAAAAGTTTCTCCTAAATTTGCGAAAATCACTCCATAATCTGAATTGGTGGGTTTTCCTATAATTTCAGAATTCATAAAATTTCCTATTCTTACAAAAATAGCCCCACTAGCTACCGGAATTACAATTCGGTCTAAAACCCAAAGTACGGGTTTGTCTAAAACGCGTTTACGGTAAAGGTACATTGCGATAATAATCCCAATAGCGGCACCGTGACTGGCCAAACCTCTAAAGCCGGTAAATTCAAATTCTGGTTCAAAACGAACCGGTAAGAATATTTCTAATAAATGATTTTGAAAATAATCCCAATCATAAAAAATAACGTGACCTAATCTCGCACCTATCAATGTGGCTAAAACCGTGTAAATAAAAAGCGAATCCAGTTTCTCTATCGAGACTTTTTCCCTTACAAAAATACTTTTCATAATGTACCAGCCCAGTCCAAAGGCTATCAAAAACATTAAACTGTAATAGTGAAGGGTGAAAAAACCTAAGTCTAAACCTTCTGAAGGGCTCCAGGTGATCGCGTTAAAAAGCATAAATTAAAATTGATTAGTAGGGTAAAGATACATATTTGCAAGTAGTTGCCCTATATTTTGGTTTCTGTTTTTTCAGGAACCGGGTCGTAGCCTTTTCCGCCCCACGGGTTGCAGCTAAAAATGCGTTTTAAGCTAAGCCAGCCACCTTTAAAAACACCAAAACGCTGTAAAGCGATTAGACTGTATTGCGAGCAGGTTGGATTATAACGGCAGGTTGCCGGTGTAAGCGGGGAAATAAAATTCTGGTAAAATTTCACCAACAGGATAAACGGATATGCTAACCATTTTTTAAGCATCGTTTTTCCTGTTTTATTAATTACTTAATAGTAAAAGTGGTACCTTCTTTTCCGTCTTTAAGCTGAATACCCATTTCCTGTAATTGATCTCTTATCTGGTCACTTAAAGCAAAATCTTTATTGTTTCTTGCTTCAGCACGCAGTTTTATAAGCAATTCTACGGTTGAAGAAAGCTTATCTGAAGTGTCATTATTTTCAGAAACTTTGTCTAAAAGGCCTAACACATCAAACATAAAAGCCGACATTGTTTTTTGCAATTCGTCTTTATCTTCTGAAGTGATCGTAGCAGCTTCTTCCTTGATGTTGTTGATCATCTTAACCGCATCAAAAAGTTTGGCGATTAAAATCGGGCTGTTAAAATCATCGTTCATCGCATCGTAGCAAGACTGTTTCCAGCTCTTAATATCTACGCTCGATTTATCTGAAACCGGAAGCTCATCTATAGCATGGTAAGCATCCATCAATCGGTTAAAACCTTTTTCACTGGCTTTTAATGCTTCATCTGAAAAATCCAGGATGCTACGGTAATTCGCCTGAAGCATAAAGAAGCGGGTCACATTCGGTGAAAATGGTTTATCTAAAACATCATTATTTCCAGAGAAAATTTCCTCGGGAAGAATATTATTGCCGGTACTTTTTGCCATTTTCTTCCCGTTTAAAGTAAGCATATTGGCGTGTAACCAATAATGAACGGGGTTTTTCCCCGTAGCCGCTTCTCCCTGGGCAATTTCGCATTCGTGGTGTGGAAATTTTAGATCCATTCCGCCGCCGTGAATATCAAATTCTTCACCTAAATATTTTGTGCTCATCACGGTGCACTCTAAATGCCAGCCGGGAAAACCATCGCTCCAGGGTGAAGGCCAGCGCATAATATGCTGTGGTTCGGCTTTTTTCCAAAGCGCAAAATCCTGCGGATTCTTCTTGTCACTTTGTGCAGCAAGTTCGCGGGTGTTAGCAATCATATTGTCAATATCCCTTCCGCTTAGCTTACCATAATGATTGGTTTCATTGAATTTCTTTACATCAAAATAAACCGATCCGTTTACCTCGTAGGCAAATCCTTTTTCGATTATGGTTTTAATGATCTCAATTTGCTCAACGATATGGCCGGTAGCCGTAGGCTCTATACTCGGCGGCAGGTTATTGAATTTTTGCAGAATATTATGAAAATCTATGGTGTAGCGTTGTACCACTTCCATAGGTTCTATTTGTTCTAAACGTGCTTTTTTGGCAATTCTATCTTCCCCGCTATCGGCATCATTTTCAAGGTGACCGGCATCGGTAATATTTCTTACATATCTTACTTTATAGCCTAAATGTTTTAGGTAGCGAAAAACCAGATCAAAAGAGATAAAAGTTCGGCAATTACCTAAATGAACATTACTGTAAACAGTAGGGCCGCAAACATACATTCCAACGTTTCCTTCGTTTATGGGTTTAAAGACTTCCTTTTCCCCCGTCATAGAATTGTACATTTTCAAGCTTTGTTCCTGGTATAGCGCCATAGATAGTTAGTTGTTGGTTATTAAGAAATAGAATTTTTTAAAAAGTAGTGTCTAATTTTATATAGTCAAGGAATTCTCTTTTTACAGATTTTTCTTTGAAAGCTCCGCCAAATTCACTGGTTACGGTGCTACTGTCTATATCTCTAATTCCGCGGCTGTTTACACAGAGGTGCTTGGCATCAACAACACAAGCAACATCTGGAGTACCCAAAGCTTTTTGTAATTCCTGAACAATTTGCATCGTCATTCGCTCCTGTACCTGTGGTCTTTTTGCGAAATAATCTACAATTCGGTTCATTTTTGACAGTCCAATAACCCTACCTTTAGAAATATAGGCTACGTGGGCTTTTCCAACGATAGGAAGTAAATGGTGCTCACAGGTAGAATAAACGGTAATGTTCTTTTCTACCAGCATTTCGCCATATTTATACTTATTTTCAAAAGTAGATGCAATGGGTTTTTTTTCAGGATCTAATCCTGCAAAAATCTCATTTACAAACATTTTTGCCACACGTTGTGGAGTTCCTTTTAGGCTGTCATCTGTAAGATCCAGGCCTAAAGTTTCCATAATATGTTTTACATCTTTATTGATGAGCGCTACTTTTTCAATATCGCTCAATTCAAAAGCATCTTCACGAATAGGGGTTTCTGCACTGCTGCCTACGTGGGCATCTCCCTGCTCATCAATTTCATTCAAAATTTTATCTATTTTCATACCGTTTTTACAATAATAGTCGTAAACCGATTGTTTGGCTTGCAAAGATACATATTTAATAGGTTTTTATGTAATCATAAAAGCCGGGGTTTAAATAGATATTTGTTATTTTGTAACTTCTAGAACTTATTATGAAACAAGAAACCCTACTTCTTTTTTGTATAATTCTTCTTTACGGGAGTTTTAGCGTTTTTGGCCAGGGTAGTTCTTGTGAAAATCTAGATCCATTTTGCGCCGGAGACGAGGAGCTTGTTTTTCCTAATTCTAATACAACAAACAGTAATATTGTAAATGGGCAACCGGGACCAGATTATGGCTGTTTGCTTTCGCAACCTTATCCTGCCTGGTTTTATTTGCAGGTAGAAGAAACCGGAAATCTTCGATTTGATATTTCTCAATTTCAAAATGAAGATGGTGGCGGTTCTCAATACGATGTAGATTTTATTGTGTGGGGACCTTTTGACCGTACTGAAGATTATTGTACAGACGATTCTTTAAGCGAACTAAATATTGTAGACTGCAGTTACGAACCCGATACCGTAGAACAAATGTTTATCCCAAATGCTGAGGAAGGACAGGTTTACGTGGTTTTAATTACTAATTATGAAGAATTGCCCGGGTTTATAAGTTTACGGCAAACAAATTCAGATCAGGCTAATTCCGGTTCTACAGATTGTGGGATTTTAGACGAAGTGTTGGGGCCAGACAGGTTTCTATGTGGGCAAAATGAAACAACTTTAGATGCTACTACAGATGGGGTAGAGCGCTACGAATGGTTTAGGTTTGATAATACCACAAACAATTTCGAGATAATTGCTAATGAAGAAGATCCTACCTTAACCATAACAAATTCTGGACGTTATAAGGTGATTGTATATGAAAATATTACGGGACAGGCTGATGAAGATGAAATTGAAGTTACGTTTTATAGTGAGCCCGTTGCTAATACTCCAGAAGATCTTTACCTCTGTGATCCCAATCAAACCACTATAGATTTAAGCGCTGCCTCAGCCGAAATTCTGAATGGAAATTCCGCTGAAGAAAATTACAGGGTGAATTTTTATGAATCTATCCAGGAGCTTGAAGCTGAAAATCCTATTTCTAATCCCACTGCATTCCCGGTAGAAGAGTCCCGGGAAATTGTTGCTCAGGTAGAAGGAACCGAAAGCGGTTGTCTTTCAAACGAGGTTATTTTCAATGTAGAATTGACTTTTGTGCCGGAAAACTTTCTACCGGCAGAAAGCGTGATTTGTGTAGATGTAGACGGAACTGTGCTTGATCAACAAGGAATAGGCGAAGATTTAGGTACCGATTATACTTACGAGTGGATAGCCGGGGGGAATACAATTAGTACCGAAGCGGTTTTAAATTTCACTGAAACTCCCAATTTTAATAGTGTAAGTCTTATAGTGACCGATATTCGCTCTGGTTGTACCATAGAATTTAACACTACTTTACTTGTTTATTCCCGCCCCGAAACGGTTGAGGTAGAGATTGAAGGAAGTGATTTTACCGGCGGTTATATAATTAGTGCCGAAGCAACTCCTGGGCCAGGAAATGAAACCACTTATGAATATAGTGCTGATAACGGTAATTGGCAGGGAAGTACAGTTTTTAGAAATTTAGACCCTGGAAATCATACCATTAGTGCCAGAGAAATTAATGGCTGTGGAATTACAACTTCTGAAGAATTCTACCTGGTTGGTTATCCGCGTTTTTTTACCCCAAATTCTGATGGGTATAACGATACCTGGAATATTGAAAATACCACTGAAATTCAGATTAAAAAACTCTATGTTTTTGACCGCTATGGGAAACTGATTAAAGAGTTAACTCCCGGAGGCGCAGGCTGGGACGGCACTTACAATGGTAGAACCTTGCCCGCAGACGATTATTGGTTTAGAGTTGAATTTGAAAAAGATGGTACCAACGATCATTTTGGCGCCAATTTTACACTGAAAAGATAATAAGTTGATAGAAAAATAAAAGAGCTCCTCACCTTTTTTCAAAGGGAGGTGGTCTCAGGTCGGAGGGGTGATTTTTAAAAATTTTATTTTAATTATTAAATGTTTAACCACCCCTTTCCTCAGCTAAAGCTGAATCCGTTTCCATCCTTTTAACGAGGGGAGCTGTATATCTTTGTATTACAAATAATTCATCCCCAACAATTCCTCTACATAACTTCTGGAATTAGAAAGTCTCGGGATTTTATGTTGCCCGCCCAGTTTATCATTTTTCTTAAGCCAGTCGTAAAATAATTTTTCACGTGCCTGGTGAATTTTAGGCATATTCAGCGTCATATTATTATAACGTTTTGCTTCATAATCGCTGTTTACCTGTTGCAATGCCAAATCGAGTTCGTATTTGAATTTCTCAAAATCCCGTGGCGGATTTTTAAATTCAATAATCCACTCGTGCGCACCTTTTTCTTTGCCTTCCATAAAAACAGGCGCTGCGGTATAATCTACAATTTCGCAATTGGTAACTAAAGAAGTCTTTTTTAAGGCTGCTTCAGCATTTTCAATAATTAATTCTTCCCCAAAAACATTAATATGGTGCTTGGTTCTTCCGGTTACTTTTATACGGTAAGGACTAGTAGAAGTGAACTTAACGGTATCGCCTATCTTATAGCGCCATAAACCTGCATTTGTGGTTATTACCACCGCATAATTTTTCCCGGTTTCAACTTCGGCCAGGGGAATTGCTTTTTCATTTTCGCTTCCGTAACTATCCATAGGAATAAACTCGTAGTAAACTCCGTAATCCAGCATTAACAATAATTCTTTGGAATCGTTTTGGTCCTGGCAGGCAAAAAATCCTTCAGAAGCATTATAGATCTCGTAAAACCTGAAATCTTCTTTGGGTAATATCTTTTGATATTGCGGAGCATAAGGATCAAAACTTACCCCACCGTGAAAATAAACTTCTAAGTGAGGCCACACCTCAAATAGATTTTCTTTTCCTGTGGTTTCTAAAATATTATTCAGTAAAACCAGCATCCAACTGGGAACCCCGGCAAGGCTGGTCACATTCTCTTTAATAGTTTCGTTAACAATCGCCTGCATTTTCACTTCCCAATCGTTCATTAGGGAAACCTCGTTGCTGGGCGTGCTGCTAAACTCTGCCCAAAATGGCATGTTGGCAATTAAAATCGCCGAAAGATCGCCGTAAGCCGTACCGTTATTTTTGTAAATTTCTTTACTGCCACCTAACCTTAAACTCTTTCCCGTAAATAACTGGGATTGAGGATTGTTATTTAAATACATGCAAAGCAAATCTTTGCCTGCGTTATAATGACAATGTTCCAGGGAATCCTCACTAACCGGAATAAATTTGCTTTTAGCGCTGGTGGTGCCGCTGGATTTTGCAAACCATTTTATAGGCGTAGGCCAAAAAATATTGGTTTCTCCCTGCCGGCTGCGTTCTATGCAAGCCTGGTAATCTTCATATTGCTGAATAGGTACCCGGCTCGCAAACTGGCTGTGGTTTTTAATTTCTGAAAAGCCATACTTTTTGCCAATTTCGGTATTTTTTGCTTTAGAAAGCAAATGTCTAAGTAGCTCGTCCTGAACTTCGTGGGGGTATTTTATAAACAACTCCATTTGATGAATTCGCTTCTTGAGAAACCACGAAGCAATGGAGTTTACTAATGGAATTGGCATTATTCTTTATATCTTTATCGCTGACAATGCTTCAGCTGTTTGGCTGGCTAAAATTAATTTAAACTTCGAAGCTTACAAATCAACTTCGGTTAAAAATAGGGAAAAAAAGATGAGATACGAAGGGGTGTTTAGAAAAATGAGAACTGAGATCACCGATAAGGTGCAATATTACCTCATTTTTGAGGAAGACTTTATTAATATGAACCAGATTCTCGGGAAGAAAATAAGCCTTAATTTTCTTCGATTTCAGTGTTTAAACTGTGGATTGCAAAAGAAAATTTTCCGCCAGGGGTATTGTTACGATTGTTTTACTTCCATTCCGCAAGCCGGAGATTGGATTATGAGTCCCGAACTTAGTAAAGCACATTTAGATGAAGAAGATCGAGACCTGGATTTCGAAAAAGAAGCTCAGTTGCAACCGCACGTGGTTTACCTGGCAAATTCCAGCAATGTAAAAGTTGGAGTAACCCGAAAAACGCAAATTCCTACGCGTTGGATAGATCAGGGAGCGCACGAAGCCATTGAAATTGTAGAAGTTCCCAATAGATATCTCGCCGGAATAACTGAAGTGGCTTTGAAAAGTCATG
Organism: Salegentibacter agarivorans; assembly: GCF_900113135.1. GTDB lineage: Bacteria > Bacteroidota > Bacteroidia > Flavobacteriales > Flavobacteriaceae > Salegentibacter > Salegentibacter agarivorans. The sequence continues at coordinate 113,752 of NZ_FOOH01000009.1, forward strand.
TTTCGGATAAAACCAATTGGCGGAAAATGTTGACCAATGAAGTTTTGGATCTGAATCTGGCGGAAGAAAGAGATAAACTTAAAGAGTTTATTCCCGACGAAGCCAAAGAATATTATCTGGGCGATAGAAAAGAATTAGAAATTGAATTTCCGGTATTAGAATTTCCGAAAAAGATTAAAACTCTCAATTTGGGTAAAAACCCATTCTACGAAGGGGTTTTAAAAGGAATTAAAGGACAATATTTAATTTTTGAAGACGGTACCGTTTTTAACGTCCGGGCCCACGAAGGTTTTGTAGTGGAGTTGGGTGTGCTTTAATTTAAAAAAGCTGTGAAAACACGTCATGCTGAATTTATTTCAGCATCTAACATTTAGAAAAGTTTATTCCTGAAGATATAATATAATAAACCCTCCCAGATTTCTGAAATTACTAAAAATCTGTGAGGGTTTAATTTTTTAATTGCTTGTCGTATCCTTTTTCTGAGTTCTGTTTTTCAGAATTCCGCCTAAAATATTCCGGGCAGCATCTTTAACCTGCTCTTCCTGACTTTTTGGGGTTTGGTCAGTTTTTGGGGTTTGGGTTTGTGTAGAATCCTGAGAAGTAATGCTATCATTTTGTGGCTTTTGATTTCCACCGGTTTGCTTATTAATAATATCTCTAATTGCATCCTGCCCGCGTTCTTTAAGGTTTTCTTTTTGTTTTGCAACAATTTTCTGGGTAAGATTGCTAACCGCCTGCTCCATATTGATATTTATCTGCGGATTTTGAAAAGTTCCTTTTAAACCTATTGGCAGCGCTACTACCATATTCTTAAGTTCATCTCCACTTAATCTGCTAAGGGCATTACCTACCTGACTTCCCAGCATTCTTGCAGGCACATCGAGACTCAGGTTGTAGTTCATATTCATATCAAAGCCGTGGCCCCCGGAAACTTCTACATTTACGCCCTTTACATCAAAATTAAAGGGTTCAATTTGCACCATTCCATCATTAAAGGTCAAACGTGTTTTAAGTTTGTCCAGGTCAATATCCTTTAAATTTATAAAGTCTAACTGCTGGTCTAAACGTGAAAGTAAAGCAAGTTGTTCAGGATTTACCTCTGCAGTTAGTATTTCCGCCAGTGCATTCCCGGCAAGGGTTGATAATTGCGGAGTAAGATCGTTATTTAAATTACCGTTTAACTTAAGGCTGGTCTGTAATTTACCCTGTAAAGCCTGGGCTACCGGTGCGAGGCCCTGTAACATCTCCAATCCGTTAAAAGATTCTGCGATATTGAGTGCGTTTAGCGCCAGGTCCATATCAAAAGTTGGTGTTGCTCCTTTAGTAGAAACATTTCCTGCCAGCGCGATATTTCCACCAAAAATATTGGTTGTGATGTTTTGTAAAGTGGCGGTTTCATCGCGTAAGATAATAGTTCCTTTAGCGTTTTTAAGTTCCAGGTTATCATAGATTACCGTGTTTACATTAAACGCAAGTTCGGTATCTAAAAATGAAGGAATTTTTACCGCTTCATTGGTGCCCGGAGTAGAAATTTCTCCCGGAGTATCTTCTGGTTTGGTTTCGCTCTGAGATTGATTTTTGGTTTCAGCGATCATAAAATCGTTGATGGCAAAAACATTAGAATTTACATTGAAATTTCCTTTTAAATTTTGTTCAGTAAACAAAAAGCCCATTAGGTTTTCAATATTTCCCGAAGCTGTAATATCTGTCTGCCCCGTGGTAAGTTTTAATTCAGGTACGCGAACATTACCCTGATTAAAATTCAATCTCGCATTAGCGATCTTTACCTCGTTAGGAATTTCTGGCGATTTATAACTGAAATTTCTAATGCTTGCCGTACCGCTACTTTTTACATTTTGATATTGTTCTTTTTCAATAGAATTCATATCAAATTGCGTGGTAACATCGGCGGTTAAGATTCCATTGAGATCTTGTTCCAGTTCCAGCGGATAAGCCTGGTCTAGGTTCGCTAAGTTTAAAGTCCCCTGCAGCGCCATATCAACTAACATATTTCCCATTAGGTTTTTTATGCTTCCGTTGGTGGCAAACCTGTCCTGGTCTATTCTAAAGGTTACATTATCAAAAGTGAGGTAAGTATCTTCAAGTATCCCGGTCTCGTTTAATATCTGGAGATCTATGTTGATGTCCTGAACACTTTTTGGTAGATCTGGATATTTAAAGGAGGCATTATCTGAGCTCACTTTAATATCCATTTTTGGAATATAGGTTTCGTCTACAATTCCCTGAATTTTCCCATTAACAATGAAATCTCCACTAGTTTCTACATTTTCAATGTTTTTTGCGTAGGTCGCAGGAATTACCGCTAAAAAGTTTTTAAAGTCTGAAGAAGGCGTTTGGAAACTTAGATCTATCTCGTTATTATCTTCATTCACCTGCACAAACCCTTCAAATGTTAACGGCAACTGATTGATAATTGCTTCGTTCTCAAGGAAAGTATAACGCATATTTTCCAGATCCATCTGGATCACGGCATCAAGGGAAACCTTGTTTCGGTTCAGGTAATTTGTTCCATCGTAATCTAGAGAAACCAGGGCGTTAGATTTAGTGTCCAGTTCGCTTTCAGCTAAAGAAAAATCTCCGGTTCCTTCGTGATGCAACTCTTCTACATCCAGTAACAGTTTCTGGCCTTCGTCTAAATATTTTACCCGGGAATTATTGATCTCGTAATGTTTAAGATCGAAACTAAATCCCGTGGAAGCGGAGTCGGAAGCTACAGCGGTAGTATCTTCAACTGCAATATCGTAATTGGCATTGCCAAGAGAGTCCACTTTAATATTTAGATAAGTGTTGTTGACTTTTATATTGTCTAAAATTTTAGGTTCATCGGCACCTTTAAATAATTCTTTAATAGACATTTCCAGTTGCGCTTCCTCCCCAATCGCAAGCGTATCGCCTTTAAAAGGTTCATTATTGATCACGCTGAAATTCTCAATTACCACCGTAGCTTGCGGGAAACTCCTAAAAAAGCTAAGGCTTATGTCGCTAAATTCAACCTGTGCATCCACACTCTCATTGGCCGTTTTTCGAACATAATCTTTTATTTGTGATTCAAACAAAAATGGAGCGGCAACCAGTATTACTACAATTACCAGCAATACAATTCCAATTATTTTTAATGCTTTTTTCATTTCTTAAAAATTTTTATTCCAATTTTAGATTAAACACAAGCTCCAAATTTTATCCTGTGAATTACCAATCTTTGGGTCCAGCAGCATGTTGGTTTCATTTCTATATTATTTAATTCAAACCAATTAAGCTGGTTTATTTAAATTAATCATATTTTAATTCTTCGCCTTGCTTCAATTTAAATCGCTTTCTAAAAGCAAAGACCGAAGCGTAGAGCAGCGGAGTATCCAGCGCGGCAACGATTACTTTAAATAAAAATCCGCTAAGTAAAAGTGCGCCAAATAAGTCCCATTCAATTTTATTAAAACTACAGAGCAAAAACAAGACCGAAAACGTATCTACAAACTGCGAGAGAAAGGTAGAAAAGTTATTCCGGAGCCATAAATGTTTTCCTTTGGTCAATCTTTTCCAAAAATGGAATAAGTGAATATCTATATACTGTGCCAATAAATAGGCAACCATTGAGGCAAAAACGGCAATAGTGGTAGCGCCAAAAACCTGTGTAAACAAAGCGTCGCCTATGGGAGACCATTCGGTAGCGGGCACGGCATCTGCAGTGTAAATTATCAACAAAGAAAAGAACGAAGCAAAAATTCCCGTGGTTACTACCTGGTTGGCTTTTTTCTTACCGTAAATCTCGCTAATAATATCGGTGATCAAAAAAGTAACCGGATACGGTAAAATTCCAACAGAAATTTCAAATGTATAGAGCCCAAAAAAATCCCAGCTAAAGAATTTCTGAAATATTAGGTTCGAAACAACCAATGAGGCGATAAAAAGCCCGGCCAATATTAAATATACGCGCTGTGCCGCAAGTTTGTCTTTCAGTAAAAGTTTAGCCAAATTTATTTTTTAAGTCTTCCTACAAAATTAGGGGTATGTGATTTTGTTTTACTTAATTTGCTGTGAAATTTACAGGATAAGCTTTAATAATTTTTCTTCAGTTAGTTTGAATTCCCCAAAAATAGTACATATCGCCCTGGGAAGCAATGTGGGCAACCGCTTTGAGCTTCTGCAAAATGCACTGCATAAATTATATTTAGAAATTGGCGAGGTGCAACAGGTATCGCAGGTTTATGAAACGCCCGCCTGGGGTTTTGAGGGCAATGCTTTTTTAAACGCCTGTATTGCCGTTTCTACCAGATTTTCTGCGGAAGAAATTCTTCGGAAATTATTAAAGATTGAAGCTGATGCCGGTCGAGTTCGCTCTGATGCTAAAAATTACCAAAACCGAAGCCTGGATCTGGATATTCTTCTTTTTGAAGATGAAATTTTAGAAACCTCAGATTTGATAGTGCCGCATCCTGCAATGCAAAACCGAAAATTTGTGTTGTTACCTTTGGCCGATATCGCTGCTAAGGAGCATCATCCTATTTTTCAAGTTTCTATTGAAAAATTACTGAAGCGGGTTGAGGACAATTCAGAAATAAAAGCGATTCCTGAAAAGCTAGAGATTCCTAAAAAAGCATTCAATTTAAATAACCTGAATTATATCGCGGTTGAAGGAAATATTGGTGCCGGGAAAACCAGCTTTTCTACCATGGTTTCCGAAGATTTTAATGCAAAACTCATTTTAGAAAGGTTTAAAGACAATCCGTTTTTACCAAAATTCTACGAGAACAAAGAGCGATATGCTTTTCCCTTGGAAATGTCTTTTCTGGCCGATCGCTATCAGCAACTTTCAGACGATTTAGCGCAATATGATCTTTTTAAAGATTTTGTGATCTCAGATTACGATGTTTTTAAGTCGCTTATTTTTGCTAAAATCACGCTGCTTGAAGACGAATATGCTTTATATCACAAGCTTTTTCATTTAATGTACAAGGAATTGGTAAAGCCAGATCTTTACATTTATCTCTACCAAAATACAGATCGACTATTGGAGAATATCAAGGCTCGCGGTCGTGATTACGAGCAGAATATTCAGCCAGATTATTTAGTGGAAATCAATAAAAGTTACCTGAATTTTATAAAGACCCAAACCAATATGAAGGTGCAGATTGTAGATATTTCCGGGAAAGACTTTGTAAATAACCGCCTGGATTATTTGTCGATTTTAGAAGAGATCAAAGCCTAATGATTTCCTAGAAGTAGGAAGTTCCTCTAGTGAGCCATATAAGATTGCTCACGATTATTGGTGGTTATTTTAGAAAATAGATCCCATAAAACCACGCCTACACTAACCGCAATATTTAGCGAATGTTTACTACCTAATTGCGGGATTTCAATAATTCCATCACTCGCCGAAACTACTTTTTGTTGTACTCCTTTTACCTCGTTACCAAAAACCACGGCGATTTTTTCACCCGGTTGGGCTTTAAAATCATTTAGCATCACCGAGCCTTCAGCTTGTTCAATTGAAAATACTTTTGTTTTCTCTCGTTGAAGTTTTTCCACTACCTCCAGCGTGTTTTCCGTATATTCCCAGTCTACGGTTTCAGTTGCGCCTAAAGCGGTTTTCTGAATATCTTTATGAGGTGGTTGTGCGGTAATTCCGCAGAGATAAATCTTTTCGATTAAAAAAGCATCGGCACTACGAAAAACCGAACCAATATTATTTAAGCTTCTAATATTGTCTAGAATCAGAATAATAGGTGTCTTCTCAGCTTTCTTGAATTCCTCAATAGATTTTCGGTCCAGTTCGCTGTTTTTTAATTTTCGGTTTTCCATAGCGGCAAAATTAATAAGAATGCGAGGAAATAAATTAATTTAAATCTAAAAAGACTGGAGTTGATAAGCAGGGATTTTTAATTCGAATCTTTCGTAATTACGGGTTTCATAGGTTATTTACATTTTAGTTTTATATTAGTAAATGATAAAATATTCCTCTAGTATGATATATAAAACTACTTCCCTGCTACTTTTTTTCTTCCTGTCTGTCACTCTTGCAGCCCAGGATATTAATAAAGAAGATACCCGTTTACTTTCAAAACCCGCGATGAGTGATTCTCAAATCGCTTTTATTTATGCCGAAGATCTTTGGGTGGCAAATAAAGATGGCTCTTCACCAAGAAGACTTACAGTAGATGATGGGATTGAATCCAATCCTGTTTTTTCACCAGACGGAAGTTTAATAGCTTTTAATGCAGAATATGATGGAAATACCGATGTATATGTGGTTCCTGCTAATGGTGGCGTGCCTGAGCGCCTTAGTTGGCACCCCGGGAGCGACCTGGTTCGTGGTTTTACACCAGATGGTTCTGCTGTACTATTTGGTTCTCAGCGTAGTGTTTTTACAAATAGATATATGAAACTCTTTGAGGTTTCAGTAAAGGGTGGCCAGGTTAAAGAACTGGAGATTCCAAATGCCTTTTGGGCAGATTATTCAGACGATGGAAAATACATTGCTTATACGCCACTTTTCGAAGCTTTTAATCAATGGAAATATTATCGTGGTGGTACTGCTTCTCGAATTTGGATCTTTGATACCAATGACCATTCTGTTACAGAAATTTCGAAACCGGAAGGTGGAAGCAACGATACCAGGCCTCAATGGCTGGGTGATAAAGTTTATTTCAGGAGTGACAGGAATGGAGAATTCAATTTGTACAGTTATGATATGAATTCCAAAGAGATTACTCAACTTACCAATTTTAAAGATTTCCCGGTTTTAGATCTTTCCGCAGGAAATGATGAAATCATTTTTGAGCAAGCCGGATACCTGCATACCTATAATCCGGAAACTAATACTACTGAAAAAATAGAGGTTGGGATCGCGACAGATCTTCTTGAACTGCGCCCAAGGTTTGTAAAGGGTGATGAATATATTCGTACCGCCTCCGTTTCGCCTACCGGTGCAAGGGTGGTAATGGATTTTAGAGGGGAAATAGTAACGGTGCCCGCTGAAAAAGGCGATGTGGTTAATATAACTGAAACCCCGGGGGTGCACGAACAAGACCCTGTATGGTCTCCAAATGGAAAATTCATCGCGTATGTTAGCGATGAAAGCGGAGAATATGCACTGCACGTTCAGGATCAAAGCGAACAAAAAGAGGCTAAAAAATTTAAACTTGAGGGTGCAGGTTTTTATGCTTATCCAAAGTGGTCGCCAGATAGTAAGAAAATAAGTTTTGTAGATAATGGGCGTAATCTTTATGTGTTAAACATAGATTCCGGAAAAGTGACAAAAGTTTCTCAGGATGAACGATATATACCGGGAGTTTTTAGGAACCTTTTTGGTAGTTGGTCTCACGATTCTAATTGGATTAGTTACACCATAGTAACAGGAACCAGCTTTGAACAGGCCTATGTGTATTCGCTTTCAGAAGATAAATCTTATGCAATTTCCGATGGTTTCTCCAGCGTTTCAAGTCCGGTTTTTGATCCAAGCGGAAAATATCTTTATATGTTAGCTTCTACAGATGCCGGGCCGGTGGTGAATTGGTTTGATCAGTCTAACCAGGATATGGAAATGACCAGTTCGATTTACCTGGTGACTTTACAGAAGGATGTAGAATCTCCATTTGCAAGAGAAAACGATGTTGAAAAGATTGAGCAGGCAGAAAAAGAGGAAGAGAAAAAGAAGAAGGCGGAAGAAGAGGATAAAGAAATCAAAGTTCCCGACTTGAAAATTGATTTCGAGGGAATAGAAAACAGGATCGTGGATGTACCGCTTCCTGCCGGCAAGTATGCTAACCTAAGTTCGCCAAAAGAAGGAAATCTCTATTATTTAGCTTATCCTCCTCACGAGCAAAACAAGGGAACTCTAAATCTGTACAATCTTAAAGAAAGGGAGAATAAGAAGATAATGCCTGCCACTTTTTACGAGATATCTGCCAATGGAAAAAAGATACTTTATAAGGCAGAAGAAAAATGGGGTCTCGTTGAAATTGATAAAATTGAAGAAAAGCGAACGCTTAATACCGGTGATATTCAGGTTAAAATTGATCCCGTAGCAGAATGGCCAAATATTTTTGATGAGGCCTGGCGAGTTAATCGAGACTACTTTTATGATCCCGGGATGCACGGCGTAGACTGGGATAAAATGAAAGAAAAATATCAGCCTTTTATAGGAGATGTTACTTCCCGAAGCGACCTCTACCGGGTGATGGAATGGATGTTTAGTGAACTTGGAGTTGGGCATCACAGGTTTTCCGGTAGAGGTGACAGGCTTCATTCTAAAGAATCTGTAAAAGGAGGTCTCTTGGGAGCAGATTTCAGTATAGAAGATGACAGGTATAGGTTTGAGAAAATCTATGGCGGGCTCAATTGGAACCCTAATTTGCGTTCTCCCCTTACCGAACCCGGAGTAGATGTGAAAGAAGGCGATTATCTATTGGCAGTAGATGGAGAAGAGCTAGAGGCTAGTGATAATATCTATAAGTTATTTGAAAATACGGCCGGGAAAATAGTGATGCTCACCGTGGGTCCTAATCCTAATATGAAGAATTCAAGAAAAATTAAAGTAACTCCGGTTGAAAATGAAATTGCTTTAAGAAACCGCGATTGGATAGAAGGCAATATTCAAAAAGTTCACGAAGCTACCGATGGCCGGGTTGCCTATGTTTATGTGCCAAATACTGCCACGGAGGGACATGAGTACTTCAAACGCTACTTCTTTCCGCAGGCGAACAAGCAGGCGATTATTGTAGATGAACGTTTTAATGGCGGTGGCCAACTGGCAGATTATGTTATAGATATTCTTAAAAAACCAGAGCAGGCACACTGGAGGTTTCGCTATGGAAAAGATCTAAAATCGCCAAGTGCTTCTATACAGGGGCCAAAAGTGATGATTACTGATGAAACTTCAGGTTCCGGTGGGGATTATCTGCCGTGGATGTTTAGAAAATTTGATCTTGGAACTATCGTTGGAAAAACTACCTGGGGCGGCCTGGTAGGCGTATTGGGTTATCCTGAATTTATAGATGGCGGCTCTGTTACCGCACCTAATGTTGCTTTTTATACCGAAGAAGGTTTTAGTGTAGAAAACGAAGGAGTAGCACCAGATGTTGAGGTGGAACAATGGCCGGAAGAAGTTCTTGAAGGAAGAGACCCTCAACTGGAAAAAGCCATTGAGATTGTGCTGAAACAGCTGGAGGCTAATCCGCCGGCAGAAGTGCCTTCCCCGGTATATCCTGATAAAACTGATAACTAATATTCTTTCGACTTAATTTAAATTTAGAAAGCGGGAATTTGAATTACCAGGTGCGCGTCTAAAAGTCTTATAAAAATGAATAAACTCACTTATTTCTTATTGCTAGCAATTACCCTGTCATCTTGCAAGAATAAGGAAGTCAAAGCCTACGATCTTGTTATTTATAATGCTCAAATTATAGATGTAGAGAGTGAAAGTCTAAGCAAAGGACAATCAATTTTTATTTCAGATGGTGAAATTGTTGAGGTTCGTGAAAGTATTGAGAATGAGAAATTTGTTGCCGATCGATTAATTGATGCCGAAGGAAAGTTTGTAATACCGGGACTATGGGATAACCACGTTCATTTTAGAGGGGGTGATACTTTGGTAGAAGAAAACAAAGACCTTCTACCACTTTTTTTAGCATACGGAATTACCACTGTACGCGATGCCGGTGGTGATATCACTCCGAGTGTAATGGAATGGAAAGATCAAATTGCTAATAGTGAATTAGATGGTCCCAGGATTTTTAGTTCGGGGCCCAAGCTGGATGGTGATAAACCGGCCTGGCCTGGGTCTATAAAAGTTTCAAATTCGAGCGATATTGGAGCTGCCTTAGATTCCCTGGAGAAATTAGATGTAGATTACGTAAAGACCTATGATGGAAATCTTTCCGCAGAAAATTATTACAATATCATTAAAGAAACTGAAAAACGTGGCCTAAAAATCACCGGCCATATGCCCATGAGCGCCGATTTCATGAAAGCGGTTTCGTTAGGTCTTGATGGTGCCGAGCATATGTATTATCCACTGAAAGCCTGTTCTCCTGCCGCCGACAGTCTTACTAAACCCGATCTTGGCTACGGAATGATAGAACCATTAATAGATACCTACGATCCCGAACTTGCAGCAGAGGTTTTTGCTAAAATGAGTCAAGAAAATGTATACGTAACCCCCACACTTTATATAGGTAAAACCTTGGCGGAAATTTTGGAAGTAGATCACAGGCAGGATTCATTGTTAAACTATATTGGTCCCGGAATTCAAAAAACCTACCAAGGTAGAATAGAAGGAGCAAAAAGAGCAAAAGCATCCGGTAGTAAGATGAGGGAAAAAATGGAAGAAATAAGTGTGCGAATGATTGAGCCAATGGAGAATGCGGGCGTTAAGCTTTTAGCAGGTTCAGATTGTGGGGCATTTAATTCTTATGTCTATCCCGGCGAATCTTTGCACGGGGAATTAAATGCCCTTTCTAAAGCAGGTTTAAGTAATGCCCAGGTATTAAAAAGCTCTATAATTAACGGCCCCGAATTTCTGGATCTTGGAGATAAATATGGAAGTGTGGAAGAAGGAAAAATAGCCGATCTCTTGCTTTTGGAAAATAATCCTCTTGAAAATTTGCAGAACCTAAAGGAAATCACAGCGGTAATAAAAAGCGGAAAGGTGTTTACCCGTGAAGATTTGGGAAAAATGCTTCAGGATATTCAATAATAGTTTCAGCTGCCCAATTTAGCATAGTTAATTAGTTAGGATATATTATTTTCGAAATTCAATTTTCAAGTATAAATAAGGGAAAAACCCCAGTTCGCAAATCATACAATCGCTTATCTTTAATAGGATAAAAATGGAATGTTATGATACAGGGTGGTCTTATAGGTTTGGTGTTTTTGCTTAGGATTAGCTTTAGCGATGATATAAGAGTGGTAGATATGGTTGTGAATAGCTATACCGAAGAATGTGTGGGAGAAAGGGAAGGAAATTGCTTACTCGTGCAGGAAGGAGACCATATAGGTACAGATAACTGGAGCCTTTTTTATTATGAGGACAGCATAGAAGGCTTTGATTATGAGCCCGGTTATATTTATCATTTAAAAGTGAAGAAGAAGAAAATAAAAAATCCGCCTATGGATGGTTCTTCAATTTCATATCGACTGGTAAGGATAATGTCTAAGGAAAAGGTTTAAATTGAAGATCTTCAGGGTTTCTTCTTTTTTATTACTACCATCTTTTTCAAATCTTAGCTAACTTGCAAAGAAAAAATAATTCTTGCCCAGATCTAAAAAGTCATTAGAAGCCAATAAAGTCAGTTTTAAAGGAAGTTTTGCATCCTTAAAATTTGTACCTAGATTTTTTAAGGAAATCAGGAAAGTAAACCCTTTGCTGTTTTACGCTAATGTATTGGCAAGGACCATTAACGCCATTTTACCGGTTGTTATCCTTATTGTAGGAAAATTGATTATTGATGAGGTGGTTTTACAAATTGCGGCCGAAGAAAAAGACCTTGATAGGTTATGGTTACTGGTAGCAGCAGAATTCGGTCTGGCTATTTTATCAGATCTAATGAGTAGGGCGATTAGTTTGACTGATGGTTTGTTGGGAGACCAATATAGCATAGATACTTCGGTTCGAATTATTAAGAAAACTTCAGAATTAAACCTTGATCAGTTAGAAGATTCTGAGTTTTATGATAAACTGGAACGAGCCCGGCAGCAAACCACCGGTAGGGTTGGGTTAATGTCTAATATTCTTACCCAGGCTGAGGATTTGGTGGTAATTTTCACTTTACTTGCTGGGGTAGTCGCCTTTGAACCCTGGCTAATAATTTTACTGGTGGTTTCCGTAGTTCCTACAATAATAAATGAAATCAAATTTAGTGGCACCAGTTATTCCCTGGCCAGAAGTTGGACCCAAGAACGTCGGGAACTGGATTATTTGCGCTATGTAGGCGCTAGTGATGTAACGGCAAAAGAGGTAAAACTCTTCGGACTTTCAGATTACCTGGCAAACCGATTTAAAAACCTTTCCGACACTTATTATTTAATGAGTAAAAAACTGGCAAAACAGCGCGCCGGTTGGGGTTCAGTTTTCAACGTGATTGGTACAGGAGCCTATTATGGTGCTTATCTTTTAATCGTTTTTAGAACCGTAGCGGGAATTTTTACACTTGGTGATCTTACTTTCCTATCGGGTTCTTTTAACAGACTTCGATCTAAATTGCAGGGCTTTTTTACCCGCTTTACCGCAATTACCGAAAGTGCACTCTACCTTCAGGATTATTTTGAATTTCTGGACCTTAAATATTCCGATGAAACTTCGGAAGAAAAATTACCGCTTCCAAAGAAAATTAAAAAAGGATTTGAATTTAAAAATGTCGGATTCAAATATCCTAAATCTGAAGCCTGGGTGGTTAGAAACATCAATTTTGAATTAAAAGCAGGAGAAAAACTGGCCTTTGTAGGAGAAAACGGCGCTGGGAAAACCACGCTGATAAAATTATTACTTCGGTTTTATGAACCTACTGAAGGTGAGATTCTACTCGATGATATTCCGGTTAAAGAATATAATCAATCCCAATATCAACAATACTTCGGGGTGATTTTTCAGGATTTTGTAAAGTTTGAATTAACGCTTCGTGAAAATATTGCCATGGGCGAAATTGAAGAAATCGGTAATCAAAATCGAATTGACAGCGCTGCGCAAAAAAGTCTGGCGAACGAGGTAATTTCTGATATGCCGCGAGGTTACGATCAGCAATTGGGGAAACGCTTTAAGCAGGGAAAAGATCTTTCGGGTGGGCAGTGGCAAAAAATTGCGATTGCCCGTGCCTATATGAAAGATGCAGAGGTTTTAATTTTAGACGAACCGACTTCGGCGCTAGATGCCCGCGCTGAAACCGAAGCTTTTGACCGATTTATTAAGCTTACTGAGGGGAAAACTGCGGTAATTATTTCGCATCGTTTCAGCACAGTAAGAATAGCCGATAGAATTATGGTTTTAAAAAACGGTGCCGTACTGGAAATTGGAACGCATCAAGAATTGATGCAAAATGATATGCTGTATGCCGAATTGTTCAACCTACAGGCGCAGGGATATCAATAAGAGATCTTTAAACAATGAGCTTAAATCATTACGCAATTTTTACACCCGATTTTTCTCTACTGGGAAAATGGCTACCGCAACTTTTGAAAGGAAATTCTCCAGAAGAATTAAAGGAATTGCAGGGAAAGAAAGGCCTGCTTTTTTCTGAATCGATTTTAAATAAATTTATTGAGGAAGATTATAAACACGGGAACTCTGCCTTGATTTTTAATGAAAATCGTTCCTTACGAACTTTTTCCAGTGGGGAGAAACGAAAAGCTTTGCTGCAATATTTACTTAGTCAGGAGCCTGATTTTCTGGTTTTAGACAATCCTTTTGATAGTCTTGATAAAACATCGGTATCTGATTTAAAATTGACCTTGCAGCATATTTCTAAAACAACTGTTATCATTCAGATTTTTAATCGAAAAGAAGATTTACTGCCTTTTGTAGATTTAATATTGAAAGTCGAAAACGAACAAGTTGTCGAAAGCTTTGAGGTTTCAGAATTCCAGGGGAATAATGAAAGCAATTTTTCAGAAGTAAATATTCCTCCAGCACCAGTAAAATTCCAGGACGTGCCAAATATATTGGTGAAAATGAAAAATGTCTCGGTTTCTTATGGGGGTAAACCGGTTTTAGAAAATATTAGCTGGGAAATTAAAAAAGGAGATTTTTGGCAACTTACTGGGCCCAATGGTGCAGGGAAAACTACTTTGCTTTCTATGATTTACGGCGATAATCCCAAAGCCTATGGCGTAGACTTATACTTATTCGGAAACAAAAAAGGCAGTGGTGTAAGTGTATGGGAGATTAAAAAGAAAATCGGGTATTTCTCGCCTGCGCTTACCGAACTTTTTCACCGAAGAAATACTGTTTTGGAGATGCTAATTTCAGGTTTGGTAGATAGCGTTGGTTTGTACCAAAAACCTGGAGATGCAGATATCAGGTTGGCTAAAGAATGGTTAAAAATCCTGAATTTGGAAGATAAATCAGCTAAGATTTTTACAGAATTATCTGAACTTCATAAAAGAATGGTTCTTATTGGCAGGGCGATGATTAAGCATCCGCCTTTACTTATTTTAGACGAACCCACAACCTCGCTAGACGATAAAAGTGCGCTGCAAATCACTTCGCTCATTAATTTAATCGTCAGGGAAAGTCCTACCGCGGTGATTTTTGTTTCGCATAGAAAAGAGAAAGGTCTGGAACCAAAGGCTATTTACCATCTAATTCCATCAGAAAATGGATCTAAAGGGGAAATACTTGTAGAATAATTGTGGAAAAAATTGAATAACTTCCAGAGATAATTTTCCTTTAAAATATGGGATTCTGTACTTTAGCGGGAAATAAAATTTAAAATTTTGGCAGCCAAGAAATCCCCTAAAGTTACCCCGTTAATGAAGCAGTACAATGCTATTAAAGCAAAGTATCCAGATGCTTTGCTCTTGTTTCGTGTGGGTGATTTCTATGAGACTTTTGGTGAAGACGCGGTAAAAACAGCTAGGATTTTAAATATTATTTGCACCAATAGGAACAATGGCAGCGAGCGTACCGAGCTTGCCGGATTTCCACATCATTCTTTAAACACCTATTTGCCAAAATTAGTAAAAGCCGGAGAACGGGTGGCCATTTGCGATCAATTAGAAGATCCTAAAATGACCAAAAACATTGTAAAACGTGGTGTGACCGAATTGGTGACTCCGGGTGTGGCTTTAAGCGATGAGGTGCTTCAGAGTAAATCGAATAATTTTTTATGCGCTATTCACTTCGGAAAGAAAATCTTTGGAGTTTCGTTTTTAGATGTTTCTACCGGTGAATTTTTAACGGCGCAAGGAAATTCAGAATATATAGATAAATTACTTCAGAATTTTAGCCCTAGTGAAGTCTTGATTCCGAAGAAAAATAAGAAGGATTTTAAGCAGATCTTCGGCGAAGATTTCCATACGTTCTACCAGGAAGACTGGGTGTTTAAACAGGATTTTGCTTACGAAACTTTAAATGAACATTTTCAGACCAAATCTTTAAAAGGTTTTGGAATCGAGCATTTGGAAGAAGGAATTATTGCTTCCGGTGCTATTTTACATTATTTAGCCGAAACCCAGCATCGAAAACTTCAGCATATAACCTCAGTAAACAGAATTGCAGAAGAGGAATATGTATGGATGGACCGGTTTACGATTAGGAACCTGGAGTTATATCATTCTAACGCCGCAAATGCGGTGACCTTATTGGATGTGATTGATAAAACTATTTCGCCGATGGGTGGAAGGCTTTTAAAGAGATGGCTTGCATTGCCTTTAAAGAATGCCGAGAAAGTAAAAAAGCGCCACGAAGTAGTTGGTTTTTTACTCGAAAATCCTTCAGTTTTAGCTGAAATTCAGCAAAACATTAAAAAGATAAGTGACCTGGAAAGGCTTATTTCTAAAGTTGCTACAGGGAAGGTAACTCCACGAGAGGTAATTCAGCTTAATCATTCTTTACAAGCCATAATTCCTATAAAAGAGCTCGCGCTGAAAAGTAAGAATGAAGCCATTAAAGTGATTGGCGATAATTTACACTCTTGCGAGGTTTTGCGAAGTAAAATTACTGAAAGTTTACACGAAGATGCACCGGTAAATATTTTAAAGGGGAATTGTATTGCTGAAGGTTTTTCGGAAGAACTGGATGAGCTTAGAAAAATAGCTTTTTCAGGAAAAGATTACCTCGATAATATGCTGAAACGCGAAACCCAAAATACCGGGATTTCTTCTTTGAAAATTGGTAGTAACAATGTTTACGGTTATTATATTGAAGTGCGCAACACGCATAAAGATAAAGTTCCCGATAGCTGGATTAGAAAGCAAACCCTGGTAAATGCCGAGCGGTATATTACCGAAGAATTAAAAGAATATGAAGCAAAGATCTTAGGAGCTGAAGAAAAGATCTTGCAGCTGGAACAGCAGCTTTTTAACAAGCTGGTAATTTGGATGAACGATTATATTCAGCCTGTGCAGCAAAACGCCCAACTTATTGCGCAGTTAGATTGCTTGTGCTCTTTTGCTGAGCAAGCTAAAGCTGAAAATTATTGCAAACCTGAAATTGAAGAACATCACGATTTAAATATTGAGGAAGGCCGGCACCCGGTTATTGAAAAGCAATTGCCTATTGGCGAATCTTATGTGACCAATAATGTTACTTTAGATCGCGAAAATCAGCAGGTAATTATGATCACCGGGCCAAATATGAGTGGTAAGTCGGCTATTTTAAGGCAAACCGCGCTTATTGTTTTAATGGCGCAAATGGGAAGTTTTGTACCTGCAAAAGCGGCAAATATAGGTTTGGTAGATAAAATTTTTACCCGGGTTGGCGCCAGCGATAATATTTCTATGGGTGAGTCTACTTTTATGGTAGAAATGAATGAGACCGCCAGTATTCTTAATAATATTTCTGACAGAAGTTTGGTGCTTCTAGACGAAATTGGCCGTGGTACCAGCACCTATGATGGTATTTCTATTGCCTGGGCTATAAGCGAATATTTGCACGAACATCCCGCGAAACCGAAAACACTTTTCGCTACGCATTACCACGAGCTTAATGAAATGTGCGATACTTTTGAGCGGATCAAAAATTTTAATGTTTCGGTAAAAGAATTGAAAGATAATGTGCTTTTTCTTCGGAAACTGGTGCCGGGAGGTAGTGAGCATAGCTTTGGGATTCACGTAGCCAAAATGGCCGGAATGCCACAGCAGGTTTTACACCGCGCAAATAAAATTCTGAAGAAACTGGAGAAATCCCATAAAATGGAAGATTCCAGTGAGCTTTTAAAGAAATCGGCCGAGGAAGAGATGCAGCTAAGTTTTTTCAATCTGGATGATCCTATTTTACAGGAATTAAAAGAGGAGGTCTTACATATAGATATTGATACGCTTACTCCCGTAGAGGCATTAATGAAGCTTAATGAGATTAAAAGGACACTGGTTGGTAAAGAAAAGGCTAAAGCCAAAGCTTAGGTAGTTTCCAGTCTTCGTTTATGGGTTTTAAGTAAAAAATAGGGGAATATATTATTAAGTATTGGTAAACAATGAGTTGTAGTTTGTAAACTTTCGACAAGAATTACTGAAGAAATTTTTTATTTCAAATTTTCCTTATTTTTTATAAAAAGCCTTTGACATTATAAGATTTATATTAAATTTGCATCCGCAATACGCTATTGCAGCCACGTTAAACGTGGAAGTTCTTTTAAACACGCGAAAATAGCTCAGTTGGTAGAGCGCCACCTTGCCAAGGTGGAGGTCGCGGGTTCGAATCCCGTTTTTCGCTCATACATAAAATTACCACGCTCGGGTGGTGGAATTGGTAGACACGTTGGACTTAAAATCCAATGGACAATGTGTCCGTACGGGTTCAAGTCCCGTCCCGAGTACTTAAAGCCTTGTTAATCTGTTGATTTTCAAGGCTTTTTTGTTTTATTCGTGATAGTTTCCCGACATCTTCCCGACATTTCATAATTTCCTTAGACTATAATTTTCTTTAAGGTTGTTTGGGGTATTTTGCTAAATTCCTGAAAACATCAAATTGTACCTAAGTCAAATAAGAGTAATAAAAACTTTGCTAATAAAAAATTTAAATTAAAACTAAGAGATCTCATAACCCGAAGGTCACTGGTTCGAGTCCAGTTCCCGCTACTAGCAATGACAAGGCTTTACAGAAATGTAAGGCCTTTTTTTATGGACTGGGTACAACATAGGTACAACATTTTTGGAAAGCCAAATTTGAATAGAAAATAATGTTAATTAACATTATTTGGGGATATTTCCTATCTCATTCGAAGTGTAACTTAGTAATTTGAAGGATTTGTATAATTCTCTATTTCATTAAATAGCTTATTAAAAAACAATGTTCTAATTCTTCAGTATAAGATCTTGGTAATTTTTTAATTGAAATTATTATCAAATTATGTGATAAACCTTTTGAAATCTGTTCCTATTCTTTTTGCACAATCTGTGCATTGATTTTTTTTTATCTTTGTAGTGTGAAAATTATCGCTGTCATATTATCTCTATATATATTCGGGCTTAACTTATTAGCCTGTAATGATAGTGACACTTCACAAGTGATTTCTGATTCAGAAGTAACAGTGGTTGCTACGCAGAATTTAGATATCGACTATTCACATGATAAAGTAGCAGATTTATGCCCTCCTTTTTGTAGTTGCCATTGCTGCCATGTGCATACAGTAGATTTCGGTTCTTCAAATTTCAAGGCTTTGATTATTGAAATTCCATCAAAAGCCTTTGTCCATTTTGACAGCTCAGTGGAAGAACCTATTCTTTCCTTTTTAGATCCTCCAAAAGTTTAATTCAGTTTTTTTAAAGGATAATTATATCCTTTTTTGACCAAATCCTGGTTCTCATACTAGATCCTTGGTCCTATTGATAGATTTTGTTAGGCACAAAATTATTATCAAGAATTTTAACTGAATTAAATTTTTATTTATATGATTAATAAGATAATCGCATTTTCCATTAATAATAAATTTATTATTGGACTACTTACCTTAGCGCTGATAGGGACGGGTATTTGGTCCATGATGACCGTCAACCTGGGATCGGTGCCAGATATTACTAACAATCAGGTTCAGGTGATCACCCAGTCGCCAAATCTTGCCACAGAAGATATTGAACAATTTGTAACCTATCCCGTAGAACTTTCGATGGGTAATTTACCTGGAGTTACAGAGATTCGCTCTATTTCACGGTTTGGACTTTCGGTAGTTACTATTGTTTTTAAAGATGATATGGGAACTTATCTCCCTCGTCAACTAGTACAGGAAAAACTTAATGAATTGGGAGAAACCATTCCCGATAAATTTGGAAGTCCTGCTATGGGACCTATTTCAACCGGATTGGGTCAAATTTATGAGTATACCATAAAGCCAAAGGAGGGATACGAAACTGAATATTCTCCCATGGAACTACGAACTATTCAGGACTGGATAATCAAGCGACAACTTACCTTGCTGGAAGGTGTGGTGGAAGTAAATTCTTTTGGAGGCTCCATAAAACAATATGAGGTAGCAATCAATCCTGAGAAATTAAACAGTATGGGTATAAGTATCTCTGAGGTTTATGAGGCGCTGGCCCGAAACAATGTGAATACCGGTGGAGCTTATATTGAGAAAAATAAAATGTCAAATTTTATTAGAGGTGAAGGTTTAATCCGTTCACTGGAGGATATAAGGAAAATTGCTATTACTACCGAAAATTCTATTCCGATAACTATTGGAGATGTTGCGGAAGATGTTCAGTTTGGAAATCAGGTACGCTACGGAGCTTTCACTCAAGACGGAGAGGAAGCCGTAGGCGGGATAATAATGATGTTAAAAGGCGCCAATCCCAATGCCGTAATTCAGGATGTTAAAGATAGGATGGCAGAAGTTGAAAAGTCACTTCCTGAAGGTTTGACCATAGAGCCAATTATTGATCGGAGTGAATTAATAGCACGAACAACCGATACTGTTAAAACAAATTTACTGGAAGGTGCATTGATAGTGATTTTTGCCCTGGTATTGTTATTAGGTAGTCTAAGAGGTGGACTTATTACTGCTACCACTATTCCCTTATCACTGCTTTTTGCTTTTATTTTAATGAAACAATTCAATGTCTGGGCCAATCTAATGAGTTTGGGCGCTATTGACTTTGGAATCATTATAGACGGTGCAGTGATTATCATCGAGGGAACCGTGTATGAAATACAAAAACGGATAAGATCTGGCAAGGTGAAATTCAATCAGGCTAAAATGGATGAAGTAGCCTATGATGCTGGGAGCACGATGATGAGTTCCGCATTTTTTGGACAGATTATAATTCTTATTGTATTCACGCCTATACTTTTTCTTACGGGGGTAGAAGGTAAAATGTTTAAGCCGATGGCGTACACTTTCGGTTTTGCCATGATAGGTGCTATTTTCTTATGCCTTACCTATGTCCCTATGATGTCTGCCCTATTTATGAAACCCATTCAGAATAAAAAGAACTGGTTTGGAAGGTTTGAACGCTGGCTGGAAAGGATAAGTGATAAGATAATTGGTGGAATACAAAGGGTATATATGCCTTTACTGAAAGGGGCATTAAAACTGAAGCTCATTGTTGTAGGTGCTGCTGCTGTTCTACTTGTATTAGCCGGTTTCCTTTTTTCCAGAATGGGAGGAGAATTTGTGCCTCAACTGGATGAAGGGGATATTGCAATGCAGGCTTTAATCAGACCAGGAAGTTCATTAACAGAGTCTATTGAAGTTTCCAAAAAAATAGAAAATATCCTTCTAGAAAATTTTCCTGAAATTAAAACAGCAACAGCAAGAATTGGAGTAGCGGACATCCCAACAGATCCAATGCCGATGGATATCGCAGATATGTACCTGATTCTTGAAAAAGATAAGGATAATTGGACAACCGCTGAAACTAAAGAAGGACTTATAGCGCAAATCAAGGAAAAACTCAATAAAGAACTTACTGGGGTAAACCTTGTGTTTACGCAACCTGTAGAATTAAGGTTCAACGAATTATTAGAGGGGGTTAGAGAAGATATTGCGGTTAAACTATATGGAGAGGACCTGGGGGTGTTGTCGGAAAAGGTACAGGAAATGGCTAATATTATCCAGACCGTACCTGGAGCAGGAGATGTTAATCCTGAACGAACATCTGGGCTGCCACAAATGACCGTGAAATTTAACCGTGATAAAATTGCTCAATATGGCCTGGATATCCAAAAAGCAAATGATTATATAAGTACTGCTTTTGCGGGAGGAACCGCAGGAGTCATTTTTGAAGGAGAAAAGCGATTCGATTTAGTAGTAAGATTTGATGAAGAACATAGAAAGAATATTGATGACTTGCGTGGAATGTATATCGATCTTCCCGACGGAACTCAGGTACCGATAAAAGAAATAGCAGATATCGAATATGTTCCGGGCCCTATGCAAATTTCGAGAGATGATACCTACAGAAGAACCTATGTGGGTGTAAATGCCCGGGGAAGGGATGTAGAGTCAGTCGTTAATGATATTCAGCAAAGATTAGATGAAGAATTAGAATTACCTCCCGGGTATTATATAACTTATGGGGGGGAATTCGAAAATCTTCAGAGTGCTAAGGACCGCTTGATAATTGTTGTACCCATTGCCCTTTTCTTGATATTTGTTCTTCTATATTTTGCCCTAAAATCGTTTTCCCAATCTGTCATGATCTATATAGCCATACCCCTCGCTGCCATTGGAGGTGTTTTTGCCCTTTGGTTGCGGGGAATGCCATTCAGTATTTCTGCTGGGGTAGGTTTTATTGTATTATTCGGGGTTGCAGTTTTAAACGGGCTGGTACTAATAAATAGATTCAATTCTTTAAAAGAAGAAGGAGTAACCAGTATAAAAGATAGAATTTTTACAGGAACCAAAGAACGAATACGACCTATTATGTTAACAGCAACAACAGATATTTTCGGTTTTTTACCAATGGCATTTTCCACATCAGCCGGTGCAGAAGTTCAACAACCACTTGCTACGGTGGTTATAGGTGGGATGCTTACAGCTACACTGCTTACGCTGGTTGTATTACCAGTACTATATACCCTTGTAGAAAGAAAACGAGAGAAAAAAGAACAGAATAAACTAGGTTCTTCCAATTCGCGATCTTTAGCTACGATTTTGATAATTGGCTTAGTTTTAGGCGGAACCTTTTCTGTAAATGCACAATCTGATGCAATGTCATCTGAATATTCACAACAGGATTCTTTACAAACAATTAGTTTGGAGGATGCAAAAGAAATGGCAATCAAAAATTTTCCACAGCTCCAAGCTGCCCAGCTCGAAATTGAAAGTGAGGAAGTATTGCGCAAAACCGCCTTTGATTTTGGAAACACCCAAATCTTTACAGGAAAAGAAGAAGTAGGAAATGGCTCTGATGGGATCTATACCCAAATTGGCGTCCAACAACAAGGCATCGATATTTTCGGAATAGTGCCCCGGTTAAAACTACAGAAAGAAAGGGTGGCACTTGCTGAAAATGCCTTAGAGCTATCTACTATTGAAATTGAACGTGAAGTAAGCAGGGCCTGGACATCTGTTTATACAAGTAAAAAGAGGTATCAGGTATATAAGAAAATGGATTCTATTTTCGAAGATATTGAAAGGGCGGCTAGAATCAGGTATGAGACAGAAGCTACCTCTAAACTGGAATATCTTGCCACCTCAAATCAGGGGAATGAGGTGAAAATACAGTTAGAACAAGCTTATCGAGATTACCTGAAATCAATACAGCGCTTAAACCTATGGTTTGTTAGTGACACAATTTACGATGTACCAGATTTGCCTGCTGAAGCATTGGATGAACCTTTAAACTTTCTGGTAGAGTCTCTTGAAAATCATCCCTTACTACAGGTTTCAGAACAAAGAATTGACGTGGCAAAAGCGGTTACCAGAGAACGAAAATCTGAATTTTTGCCCAAATTTCAGGGTCAATACGGTAGGCAGGAAATAGCCGGGCAATCGGGTTTCTTTCAATATCAAATAGGAATTCAAATTCCACTGTTTTTTGGGCCGGAATTAGGCCGTACCCAGGAAGCACAAGTGAATCGAAAGATTGCAGAGCAAAACTTTTACCAGGATAAACTCGAACTGGAAATCGCCTATAAAAATATGCGGGAAGACTACATCAAATGGAGAAACTCATGGAATTATTATAGGGATGAAGCGCTTCCTTTAGCACAGGAACAACAGGATGGGTCGGTATTAGCATTTAAGGAAGGTGCTATAGATTACGTAACCTTCCTTCAAAATATAAGAGATGCCATTAGAATCGAAGTAAATGCCTGGAGTGCTTTTAACGATTATCTCGACAGCCGTTACCAACTGGAATATTACCTTAAGAATTCAAATTAAAAATTAAAATAAGAAAATCGATATGAATACAAGATCAATAAATATTTTAATGCTTGCCTTAACGCTCAGCATATTCTTTGGATGTAAAGAAAATCCTGAGGAAGGGGATGACGCTTCCAGTGAAACTGCAACTACTAATACCGAAGAAGGTGAAAATCACGGTGAGGAAGGAGATGAAGAACACGGTGAAGAAGAAGGCGGGATGCGTTCAGTACATCTTTCAGAGATGAAATTCAATAGTTTGGGCATCAAAGTAGATACCTTACCTAAAAAAGCTTTGTCCGGTATTGTGGAAGCCAATGGCCAGTTAGAAGTGCCGCCACAATATGAAGCTACCGTTACGGCAATTTTAGGCGGTAATATAACTTCTATAAAGGTTATTGAGGGGGATAAGGTAAATAAAGGTCAGGTGTTGGCTTATCTTTCTCACCCAAATTTAACCAGAATGCAGTCTGATTATATTAATGCATATAGTAGGATGCAATTTTTGGAAAAGGAATTTGAAAGACAGAAACGTTTATATGAAGCAGAGGTAGGATCTGGAAAAACTTTTCAACAGACCCAATCCGATTACCAGTCTGTACAAGGTGAAGTACGGGGGTACGAATCACAATTACGCCAGTTAAACCTAAATGCTTCCCAGGTTAGAGACGGTGAATTATATGAATATATTCCGGTAGTAAGCCCAATTGGAGGTTATATAGAAAAAGTACTGGTGCAGATAGGACAGTATGTGGAGCCGCAAACCAGCATGTTTATGGTAGTTGATAATGAACATGTTCATGCCGATCTAATGGTTTTTGAAAAAGATATTTATAAGGTGAAAGAAGGCCAAAAGATTGCGTTTACACTGGAATCGGTTCCAGGCAGTAATTTAACCGGGGAAATTTATTCAGTGGGGAAACAATTTGAACAAAACCCCAAAGCGGTACATGTGCATGCAGAAATCGATAATAAAGAAGATTTTCTAATTCCGGGGATGTATATAAACGGAAAAATCAGGACGGGTGAAGAAGCTGTTCCTGCCTTACCGGAAGAAGCAATAATTGAAGAAGAAGGAAATCCCTACATCTTTACGGCCCAAAAACACCAGGAAGATGGTGAAACCGAGTGGGAATTGAAACCGGTGCAGGTAAGAACGGGAATAACTGAAGATGGTTGGGTTGAAATTAAACTGCTGGAGCCTCTGCCTGAAGGTACTTTGGTTGCTTATAATAATGCCTATTATCTGGTCTCTGAAATGCAGAAAAGCCAGACTTCCCATGGTCATTAAATTAAAAAAAATAGATGGATGGACTCTCTGTTAAATGTTTGTCTTGATTAAAATTCCAGAGGGTTCATCCTTAATACTAAATTAAAACCACAGTAATGAAAGAAATAAAAGCATTTATAAAGCCAAAACGGGTTCAAATAGTGATAGAATCCCTTAGCGAAAGCGGATTCAAAAGTATGACGCTGTCTCAGGGGGAAGGTACCGGAGCATTTAAAGCAAAAGGCGCATCACCTTCTTTAGATTTCCGTGTAACCGACAGCCCGGTGGTAAAGTTAGAACTGGTATGTCAAAATGAAGAAGCACAATCGGCTATCAATATCATCCTGGAAAACGGGAAAACACCGGATCCAGGTGATGGCATCATTTATTTGTCTGACATTGAAGATGCTTTCAAGATAAAAACCGGGGAATCCTTAAAGCGTTAAATTTTCTAAACCCTTTTACGCCCAATGGAAAAAATAGTAAAAAAGTTAGAAAGCAAAGGCATCCGCCCTACGGCAATGCGCCTGATGACCTATAAACGGTTGGCACAATTGAATGTGGCCATTAGTTTAGGCGACCTTGGGAAAGATTTCGAAAGCTCGGAAAGGAGTACGCTTTTCCGTACTATGAAGACATTTGAAGAAAAAGGAATTGTGCATCAAATTGAGGATGGCACCGGCATCATTAAATATGCCCTGTGTGAAGACAATTGTGAATGCGAGGTGGGTAACGACCTTCACTTACATTTTCATTGCAATAGTTGCGGGGAAACCGTGTGCCTTACAGAACATAAAATCCCTCAGATAAATCTGCCCGAAGGTTACGTGGCAGAGGATATTAATCTGGTGGCTAAGGGAGTCTGTGAGAAATGTAGCAATGACTTGGATTAAGTTTTTTGATTTAAAAAATTGGAACAATGATGAAAATTTATAAAAAAGAAAACAAGGTATATATGGTAGCTCAAAATAGATTGGATGCTACCGATTATGACAATTTGATATCTCAATTAAAAAACCATATACAGGCAAACCATAAAGTATACTGGTATATTGAAATGGAAAATTTTGAGGGGTGGACTGCAAGTGCGTATTGGAAGGGCATTGAACTGAAACTTCCGAATGAAGAACGCGTTAAAAAGGTTGCATTGGTGGGAATTACAAAATGGCAGGAACAGTTTACCGAAGTTTTGATACCCTTTACAAAGGCACATATTAAATTCTTTAGCCTTGAAGAAAAACATTTGGCCAAGGAATGGATGGAGAAAGGAAATCATTAAAAAAGTTAAATAAATTTAAACAGAAAGATTATGATGGACAACTGGAATTTTGGGGGAATGCACTGGATATGGTGGGGGCTTTGGATAATCCTCATCTTTTGGATATTCTTAATTCCTTATCCCACCCCGGGACAAAATAGACGGAAGGATAAGGCTATGGAAGCCCTGAGAGAACGATACGCCCGGGGCGAGATAAGCGATGAGGAATTTGAACAAAAGAAGAAAGTCCTTCAGGATAAGAAGAAGTAGTTATAAGGCACAGGCATCGAAAGCGATGGCACCTATGGCTTATAAAAGAAGGTAAAAATGAAAAAACGCAAAGTATTTGTTTTTATATTCATTGGATTAGCCCTTGGCTTATTTATAATACAGCCCCTGGTTATTTCACTCCACATGTATGACATGCAGGGAGGTAATGGCGAATGGTGGAAATCTCTGCTTGCTTCATATCAGCAGGAAGTTAGTTCATGGGATTTGGATCAAGCCATCATCAAATTGCTATTTGGACTGCTGGGCATTGCCTTGTCGCTTATGTTTATGGTCAGGCAAAGAATATTTCAATTGACCGGAAGAAGAGATAAGCTGGAGGAGATCAGGGAGCTGATTGCGGCAGGAGAAAACCAGCAAGTAGAATTTAAATCTACCTTGAGATGGGATTTGAGGCAGTTTAAACCGAATAAGGCTTTGGAGGACGTAATAGCAAAAACAATTGCCGGGTTTATGAACACCCAAGAAGGGCATTTAATTATCGGAATTGATGATGAAGGTAGTATTCTGGGGCTGGAACAGGATTGCGGTACTTTAAAAAAACCTGGCAAGGACGGGTTTGAGCAATATATAATGCAATTGGTGTCCCTCAAGTTCGGCACTCATTTTTGCCCTTTGGTTAAAGTGGCCTTTTACCAATTCGAAGAAAAGGATATCTGTTATGTAAGGGTTCACAAATCACAAAAACCTGTGTATTTGAATTTGGGCGATCGTTCGCATTTCTTTATCAGAACCGGGAACGGAACCCGCGAGTTGGATATGCCTGAGGCTCTGGAGTATTTGGAGATACACTTAAATTAATATAAACCCTATAAAATTGAAAAAATGATATAGGTATTGGACATAGAAAAAGAAAACTTGATTGCTGCTAAAATCAATGGTAGAATCACGAAGAAGGATATAAAAAACCCATCCGCTAATCCACAATATCATCGAAAAAAGTCATAAAATTTGTAGGCGAAAAAAATAGCAGGAATGGGTCGTTAAAGCTACTCATTTCTTTACCGGTTCAGAAGTCAAATATTTTGACCTTCAGGATAAGGAACAAGCAAAAAACTGGATACAAATAACTAAGGATATGAAAAAACTAAAAATCAAAATTCCCGTAATCCTTCCACAGGTACCTAATGAAAAAGACGCTTGTGTGGAAAGGCTAATTAAGGAACTGGAAGCCGAAAATGGCCTTGAAAAAGTCCACATAGCGGATGATCAGGAAGATACGGTGCCACAATTGTGCTTTCATTACGATCCGGATATAATTTCTATTGACCGCATTCAATCATTGGCAGAAAGAACCGGGGCTGAAATTACCGCGAAATATGGACATTTGCTTATAGAGGTTGAGGGGATTAGACATACCCGGCATGCAAGGACTATAGAAAAGAGTCTGTTGAATATCAATGGTGTTTTGGAAGCTTCCGCCAATGCCGGAGGAATGATCCGTTTAGAATATGATAAACGGGAAACAAGTTTTGATGAGATAACTACAAAGCTCGAAAAAGAAAACCTACAAGTTAAAAAAAGCTCCTCTGCTGAGAATAAGGGCTTTAAATCTGCCGAAAAGAATCCTCAAAATTTAAATAAAGAAAAGGTAAGGGATATAGAAGAACAAAAGCATAAAGATACTGATCTCCAGAATCATAGAGAAGCGGATAGCCACGGGGCCGGGGAAGAACATTCCCACGCCCACGGAGGTATTTTTGGGAAAAACACCGAACTTATTTTTGCTATTATTTGTGGTGCTCTTTTGGGTATTGGTTTTGGTTTGTCCTACGTAACATCAATACCGGAATGGGTCAGCTTATCCCTATACATAGGTGCCTACTTTTTTGGAGGTTACTTTACAGCAAAAGAAGCCATACAGACCGTAGCCAAAGGTGGATTTGAAATTGATTTTCTCATGTTGGTCGCAGCTATAGGAGCAGCTATTCTTGGGGAATGGGCTGAAGGAGCTTTGTTATTATTTCTCTTTAGCCTGGGGCATGCCTTGGAGCATTATGCAATGAACAAAGCACGAAAATCTATAGCTGCACTGGCAGAACTGGCGCCAAAAACAGCTTTGGTTAAGAAAAATGGTAAAACGGAAGAAGTTGGTATCGAAAAACTCAATATTGGGGATATCATTGTGGTGAAACCAAATAGTAAAATATCTGCAGATGGCGTAGTGGTAGATGGGCAGAGTAGTGTTAACCAGGCTCCAATAACCGGGGAGAGTGTACCGGTAGATAAAGTTCCCGTAGAAGATGTTGAGAAGGATTACTCAGAGGTAGATGATATTAAAGATGAAAACCGCGTTTTTGCCGGAACGATCAATGGGAACAATACTTTGGAGATTAAAGTTATCAAAGCAGCCAAAGATTCAACGCTTTCCCGATTGGTGAAACTGGTTAACGAAGCTCAGACTCAAAAATCGCCTACCCAGTTGCTCACCGATAAATTTGAAAAATATTTTGTGCCGTCCGTCCTTATTTTGGTCGGGATTCTTTTGTTTGCTTTTTTAGTTATTGACGAACCCTTTAGCGCCAGCTTTTACAGGGCGATGGCCGTATTAGTAGCTGCAAGTCCCTGTGCGTTGGCAATCTCGACCCCAAGTGCTGTATTAAGTGGAGTGGCCAGAGCTGCCCGTGGCGGGGTATTAATTAAAGGAGGGCGCCCTCTGGAGGACCTGGGGGTTATTACCGCCCTAGCCTTTGATAAAACCGGAACTCTAACGGAAGGAAAGCCAAAACTTACCCAAGTGGTGCCACTTGGGGATATTTCAGACAATGAACTTCTCAAAATAGCAGTAGCCGTGGAAGGTCTTAGTGATCACCCCCTGGCCAAAGCTGTAGTTCGTGATGGAAAAGAGCGTCTGGAAGGCGAGGAAATCCCAAATGCCTCTAATTTAGAGGCAGTTCTGGGTAAAGGGATTAAAGCATCATTTGGCAATGATAAAATCTATATAGGTAACCTCGACCTGTACGAAGGGCTTGATGAGAGTACACCTTCCGAAAAAATAGCTACGAAAGTGCGTGGTCTTGAAGGTGGTGGAAATACAACAATGCTTATACGAAAAAATGAAGAATATATAGGCATCATTGCATTAATGGATACCCCTCGTGAAGCCGCCAAGGGAACCCTTAAAAAATTAAAAGAAATAGGAATTAAACGAATGATCATGCTTACTGGTGATAACCAGAAGGTAGCAGACGCAGTAGCAGAAGAAATAGGATTGACCGATGCCTGGGGTAGTTTATTACCGGAAGAAAAAGTGGATGCTATAAAAGAATTAAAAGAAAAGGAATCCAAGGTGGCAATGGTGGGCGATGGCGTTAATGATGCCCCTGCCATGGCAAACAGCACTGTAGGAATAGCTATGGGTGCTGCGGGAAGTGATGTAGCCCTGGAAACGGCGGATATTGCGCTAATGGCCGATAAGTTGGAAACCCTGCCCTTTGCCATAGGTTTAAGCAGGAAGGCAAAGGCGATTATCAGGCAAAACCTTTGGGTTAGCCTTGGTATTGTGGCCCTGCTTATACCTTCAACCATATTCGGCTTGGCAAATATTGGAGTGGCGGTAGTAATCCATGAAGGTTCGACGCTTCTGGTGGTTTTTAATGCGTTAAGGCTTTTGGCTTATAAAAAAGATTAGATCCGGACTTAGACTGTTTTTCGAAAGAATATAAAATGACAAAAACGGAAAAAAAATTATCGTCAAAAGGGATACGTCCCACTGAAATGAGGTTGAAAATTTACAAATACCTCAAAAGGAAAACTTATGCAGTAAGTTTAAATGAAATGCAAAAAGTCTTTATCAATAAAAATATCAAAACAGCCAATAAGACCACTTTCTACAGGGCGATAAAGCTCTTTGAGAAAAAAAGCATGGTGCACCAAATTGACGATGGAACTGCTTTTGCAAAATATGCGATTTCCGATGAAAACGCCAAAGGTAAACACAGTACAGATTTACATATGCACTTTCATTGTACCAATTGTAAGAAAACAATCTGTTTACCAAATAAAATATCGGAAGAGAGTTTGCCAAACCAGTATGAGGTGAACGATGTGAACCTAGTTTTAAAAGGGATATGTAAAAACTGTAGTAAAAAATAATAGGTGGGAGTGCCTTAAGCCTGAATCCCAGCCCCCAATGGTCAAGCTTAAGGTTTTTTCCACCGTAACTAACTTAAAAAAATGTGAATATGGAAAAATTTGATGTAACTATAATAGGATCTGGCCCGGGCGGGTATGTAAGTGCGATCCGTTGCGCCCAATTAGGATTAAAAGTAGCCATTATTGAAAGGTACAACACGCTTGGCGGCACCTGCCTTAACGTGGGCTGTATCCCGTCAAAAGCCTGGTTGGAAGCCTCTGAGCATTATTACAAACTCAAGCATCAATTCGAAAATTTTGGGATTGATGTTAAAGAGGCCAATGTCGATATCCTGAAAATGAACCAAAGGGTTCAGGATGTGGTACAGGAAATCATCAATGGTGTTGATTATCTGATGAAAAAGAACAAGGTTGCCGTCTATCAAGGCCACGGCACCATCAAGGACAAAAACACGATTGAGATTAAGGGCGGGGACAAAACGGAAACCATAACAACCGATAAAATCATCATTGCCACAGGGTCCAAACCCGCTTCACTGCCCAATATTAAAATAGACAAAAAGCGTATCATCTCTTCCACCGAAGCCCTTGCCCTACAGGAAATCCCCAAGCACTTAATGGTCGTTGGGGGTGGCGTTATCGGTGTTGAGATAGGTTCCGTATTCGCCCGCCTGGGTTCAAAGGTTTCCATAGTAGAATATTTTGATAGCCTTATCGCCACTATGGACGGCGCACTGGGACATCAATTGCACCGTTCCCTTAGAAAACAGGGAATTGATTTTTATTTGGAACATAAGGTGACAAACGCAACGGCAACTGAGGATAAAGTAGAATTGAAAGCGGAAAATCTTTCCGATAAAGAAGAAATGAGTTTAGATGGCGATTACTGTCTTATGGCCATTGGCCGAAAACCATACACCGCCAGTTTAGGGCTTGAAAATATAGGAGTGGAAACCAATGAGAAAGGACAGATAACGGTAGATAAAAACCTTGAAACCAATGTCAAGGGTGTGTATGCCATTGGGGATGTAATCCGGGGGGCAATGCTTGCCCATAAAGCCAGTGAAGAAGGCGTTTTTGTAGCCGAAAGCATAGCAGGTCAAAAGCCACATATCAATTATTCCCTTATCCCAAATATCGTGTACACCCAGCCTGAGGTCGCCGGTGTAGGCTTGACGGAAGAAGAACTGAAGAAGACCAATAGAAGTATAAAAACGGGCTCTTTTCCCTATAAGGCAAACGCACGGGCGAAGATAAGTATGGATACGGATGGTTTTATCAAGGTAATCGCAGATAAGGAAACCGATGAGATATTGGGCGTGCATATGATAGGCCCTCGCATAGCAGACAGTTATACCGAAGCGGTGGTAGCGATGGAATTTAGGGCGGCTGCCGAGGATATTGCAAGAATGTCACACGGTCACCCCACATTTTCCGAGACCTTTAAGGAGGCCTGTCTGGCAGCTACCGAAGACAGGGCGTTGCATATTTAAAGTTGACCTAACAGTAAGTTCTTAAAAATTAAGACGCTACTGAGCTTTTTGAAATATTAAGGTTTAAGTAATGAACTCAAAAAACAGATAAGATAAAATGGGGCAATCAGTTCGAAATCAATCCACTATTGGGTATATCAGGGAAACGGCAACAAAGTTCCTCGACAGGGAAACAGCTGGGGGGATTTTTTTAATAATTGCTACTATAGTTGCCCTTCTTTTAGCTAATTCAAAGTGGGCAGGTGCCTATCATCATTTTCTTGGCGATGAATTGCTTTTTGAATTTTCCGAGCATCTTAGTTTTGGGCTAACAATTGAAGAATGGATCAATGATGGCCTAATGGCAATTTTCTTTTTGGTTGCCGGCCTTGAATTGAAGAGGGAGGTTATGGTGGGGGAATTATCTTCAATTAAAAAAGCCTCAGCCCCATTGTTGGCAGCTTTAGGTGGCATGGCAGTTCCGGCCCTCATTTTTATTAGCCTAAATTTAGGCACTGAAAATATAAAGGGTTGGGGCATCCCTATGGCTACCGATATCGCATATTCACTAGGGATTATTGGCCTACTGGGAAAAAATGTCCCCAGGCAGTTAAAAACATTTTTAATAGCCCTCGCTATTGCTGACGATATAGGTGCCATATTGGTGATAGCATTGTTTTATAGCAACGAGTTGAGCTGGATATACCTTGGATCGGGCATGGGGGCATTTGGGTTATTATTATTAATGAATTGGACTGGGATCAAAAATTTGATTTGGTATATTATTATTGGGATCATCTTATGGTATTGCTTCCTTAATTCGGGGATCCATCCAACTATTGCGGGAGTACTTTTTGCCATTACCATTCCAATAGTGCCCAAATTAGACAGTAAAATATTAAAAGAAAGGACCGCCACAAACGTTACTAATCTTGAGAAAACAGAGCTGGAAAAATTAAATCCTCTTCAGGATAAAAAACAACAAATAATTTTAAAAGCTATTAAAACAGATACTGAGAATTCAAGGCCTCCTTTGCTCAAACTGGAAAATTCCCTTGTTGATTTCAATGCTTTCTTTATCATTCCAATTTTTGCAGTCGCGAATGCGGGAGTAAAGCTCGATGTAAATTTAATTGAGGTTGTTTCCGGTTCTTTAGGGCTGGGGATCCTTTTGGGATTAGCTATTGGGAAAGTAACAGGGATTGGTATTTTTACATTGATCGGGCAAAAACTTGGAGTTTCCGAATTACATATTACACTAAACTGGAAACATATAATTGGAATTGGTATGATCGCGGGAATTGGCTTTACCATGTCCCTTTTTATTACCAATCTCGCATTTAATGATCAGGAATTGATTAAAATTTCGAAAATAAGCATTTTGATAGCTTCATTACTTGCAGCTATTGGCGGTGCGGTAATTCTCTTATTAACTTCCAATAAAGGAAGGAAAAATATAGTTAAGTGATATGGGAGAAATGAACAAAAGTACTTTTATAGTAAGTCAAATGGACTGTCCTTCAGAAGAACAGATGATCCGGATGAAATTGGAATCTTATGCTCAAGTGAAATATTTGGATTTTGATATACCCAATCGAAAACTTGAAGTATATCACCTTGAAGGGAATGAGGAAATCAAAGCCTCGATTTCAGAATTAAAATTAGGTGATAAATTTATGGGGACCGAAGAAGCCGAGCCTCCCGTAATAGAAGACCAATCCAAACAGAAAACAATCCTTTGGTGGGTCCTGGGGATAAATTTCGGCTTTTTCATTATCGAAATGACCACGGGGTGGATTTCTTCTTCTATGGGCCTAATTGCAGATTCTTTGGATATGCTGGCAGATTCGATAGTATATGCGCTAAGTTTATTTGCAGTAGGTGGTGCCATTTCCAGAAAAAAGAAGGTGGCAAAATTCAGCGGCTACTTTCAAATTGCATTGGCAACACTTGGTTTTGCAGAGGTATTAAGAAGGTTTTTTACAAGTAGTGAAACACCAATGTTCGAATGGATGATCATAGTTTCCATTTTAGCCTTACTGGGGAACCTTATTTCGCTCTGGTTGATAAATAAGGCCAAAAGTAAGGAGGCGCATATGCAGGCCAGTGCTATTTTTACGTCCAATGATATCATCGTAAACGGCGGGGTGATACTGGCCGGGGTGCTGGTCTATTTTCTGGATAGCAAATGGCCCGATTTGGTAATTGGCGGCATCGTTTTCACGTTTGTAATGCGGGGCGCCATAAGAATTTTAAAATTATCTAAATAATGCAAATATATGTTGCACAAGACGTTGGGCAAGAATAAGGAAATTATGAATAAAAGTAGTGTAGCATTATTAATTTTACTGTTGTTGGTAATAGACCAGGCCATAAAGATTTATGTGAAGACCCATTTTTATTATGGCGAGGAATATTTTGTGTTTGGCCTGGATTGGTTTCGCTTACATTTTTTGGAGAATGCCGGCATGGCCTGGGGCTTTAAATTTGGCGAAGGTTATCTGGCCAAATTTGTTTTAATACTATTTCGCTTCGTAGCCGTTATTTGGGGGACCTTTTATATCAAAAAGATGATACGTGAAGGATATGCAAAAGTCTTTATAATCTGTGCCGCATTTATATACGCAGGTGCATTGGGCAATTTGATTGACGGTGCATTTTACGGACTGATTTTTGAAAAAAGTGATCCCGCACTTCGCAATATTGCAGAAATATTCTCCTCAGGCGGTGGTTATGCCGGATTTTTAAATGGCAATGTGGTGGATATGTGGTACTTCCCTATTATTGATACAAGGCTTCCGGAATGGCTGCCATTATGGGGAGGTAATGAATTTACTTTTTTCGACCCTGTATTCAATACCGCAGATGTTTGGATTAGCACGGGAGTGATTTTACTCCTGATCTTTCAAAGCCAACAAAAAAAAGACCAGAAAATATCGGATAAGAAAAAGTTGAAATATACTGAAAGTAACAGGACAATTATAAAAATCGATTAGTTATGAACGCTTGGCTTTGGGTAGTAGTATTGGGATTGGCAGCTTGGGCTGCCCATTGGGGTGCTGATCAACTCCTTACCCCTTTAAAGATGCTGCGCAAACAATGGGGGCTTACTGCTTCTGCAGGGGCAGCTTTCCTGGCTATTGTAACAGCGAGCCCTGAAGTGGCGATAAATATTACGAGCGCCGCCCGTGGGGTATCTGATATCGGGTTGGGGAATTTGCTTGGTTCCAATATCATTTCCATTCCGCTCATGGTAACCATTGCATACTTTGCTTCCAGAAGAAAGTTTAAAAACAATAAGGAGCATCAAAAACATTTGGATGCCAACCTGCTGGCCCTGAACAAACGTTCCGTCTCGGTATTATCTATCCCCTATCTGGTAATTATCGGGTTGGTGGCTATATTAACGCTTCCCAAAGCCTGGCGTGGATTACAACCCATTGATGGGTGGATCATGCTGGCTGCCTATGCGGCTTTTTTAACGCATGCCATTATAAAAGGCAGGGAAAAGGGTCAGAAGGTAGAATGGGATAAAAAGAAAATATGGCTTTCGGTTGCAGGGGCCCTGGCCATAGCCGTGGGGGCTTTTTTTATTGTAAAAGCTACCGAAAATATTGTTTCGGCACTGAATATTTCCGAAATTGTTGGAGGGTTGTTTATCACCGGAATTATGACTACCGCCCCTGAAATATTCAAAACATGGAGTGTGGTAAAGGGAGGTGAAGTGACTGCGGGTACCACCAGTGTGATTGCAGATAATGCCGTTACCATGACAGTGGCATTTTTCCCCCTGGCACTGGTAACGACCCCAATCGAAGATTTCCAGTTGTTTTGGGTCAACCTGGCTTTTGTAGGACTGATGCCGCTTTTATATTCAGTATTTGTCCATCAAAGCAAGGAACTTCACGGGTTCAGCAGATGGCAGATATTCGTTTTCGATGCAGCGTATATTGTATATCTTTTAACTATGGTGTTTTTTGTTCTAAAACTATTTTAAAAAATGAAGGAGGATTTATTTAAGGATTACCAGGAGAGGCTTAATGTGCTGGATGAAAATATTAGAGCAGTAGCATTAAAATATGCAAGGGATTTCTATTTGAACAAAAATTGTTCAAAAGAAGAGGCTATTGAGCGTGGCATCGTAAAGGCAGAGATGGAAAAAAGGAATTTAGATAGAAATGGATAATATATTACTAATAGTATTATGGCAGAATTAAAAAAATCTCTGGGTACTCTTCGCCTTACTTTTTATGGTGTAGGTACCATTGTTGGTGCTGGAATATATACTGTAATTGGTGCAGCCGCTGGACAGGCGGGAACAGACCTTTGGTTGAGTTTTATTTTTGCCGCCATTGCGGCCAGTGTCTCGGCAATGTCGTATGCAGAGCTGTCCTCTACCTATCCTAATGCCGGTGCAGAATTCATTTTTGTACGGAAAGCTTTTCCAAAAATCGACATTCCATCTTTTCTAACAGGTTGGACGATTGCATTTCACAGTTCGGCCACCATCGCCGCGGTGCTACTTGCTTTTTCAGGGTATTTCAATACGTTTTTTAACATCCCTTCCTTACTGGTTAGCTATGCTGTGCTACTGATTCTTGCATTTATAAGCATTACGGGCATCAAAAAATCATCTACCGCCAATATCATTATGGTCAGTATTCAGCTATTGGGATTGTTTATTCTTATTGCGGTCGGACTTTTGGAAACAGGACCACCAAAATCAGAATTTTTTAAAGTGGAGTCCTTTTCCGGCACCCTGGCAGCGACTGCTACCTTATTTTTTGTTTATACCGGCTTTGAGCATATGGCAGCATTGGGTTCCGAGGTAAAAAATCCGGGCAAGACGATTCCGAGGGCATTTTTATTGACAATGGTGTTTACCACAATTATATACCTACTAATATCTTTTACGGTACTCAATATAAGTGACCCCGCAGAAATAGCAAAGGTAAATTCCCCATTGTCGCTGGCCGCTTCAAATTTAAATTCCTGGTTGCCCGTAGCCCTGGCAGTTGCGGCACTTTTTGCTACGGCTAATGCGGCTTTTAGTGGCATTATTTCCATTAGCAGGTTGCTTTTCGGTATGGCAAGCGTGGGCGAGCTTCCAAAATTTATGACCAAGACCAATGCACAGAAAGTACCCTGGGTAACTACACTGGTGGTTATGGCTGCGGTAGCGGCATTTTTGTTATTGGGAGATATTAAAATTGTCGCAGGAATGTCCTCTTTAGGGGCGTTACTCGTTTTTGTAGCTGTGAATATTGCACTCATCGTTTTGCGTTATAAAGCACCTGACAAAGAAAGACCTTTTAAAGTTCCCCTTTCCATAGGGAAAGTACCTATCCTACCCATTTTGGCCATAATTATTAGCCTGTCTCTGGTAGTTCAGTTTAACTGGCAGGTGTATGTTGCTTTTGTGGGAGCAATTATAGTGGGCATCGTGCTGGATTATTTTTTGGACAAAAAGTCAAAGAATGAGATGGATCCCGAAAAAGAAAAAGAACTGTTCAACCATTAAAATGAAGCTATGGAATGGACCTTTGAAGAATTTAAAACCAGTTTGGATGGCCTCCATCCTGCAGTGAAGCAAAAAGCCCTGGAAATTGCTAAAAGTCTGGTTATAGAAAAGAATTATACTAAGGGAAATGCCATAAAAGAAGGAATTATGAAAGCTGAAGAATGGTTTTACGATTTAGGCGGTTAATAATTAATAAAAATAGATATGTTACAAATTATAGAGATTTCAGGAGATAATATTATTGCAACCAGAGCATCGGGAGATTTATCCGAAATGGATATTGAGAAGGTACATCCCATTATTCATGCTATTTTGGACAAAGGATTAAACGTACGCTGGTATTTTGAAATGGAGAATTTTACCGGCTGGGATTTTCCAGGCCTGTGGGAAGATCTAAAAATGGATACTGCCCACGCAAAAGATTATGAAAAAATCGCCATGGTAGGTGATAAAAAATGGCAGGACTGGATTACAAAGTTCATGAAACCTTTTACCAATGCTGAAGTAAAATATTTTGACTTAGAGGAAAAGGAGATTGCCAAAAAGTGGATTAAACAATAAAGCTTTTATTTAAACAATTAATTGAAAAACTGAATGTATAATTAAAATTAAAAAACCATGAAAATAATAGTTCCGATTGATTTTAGTCAAAGTTCCAAAATTGGAGTTGAGTATGCCATAAAGGTGGCCGAATCTTTAAATTCAGAAATTATCTTTGTTCATGCCTATTCTGAAGGTTATCAATATGCCGGATACGGGGCTATAGTTTATCCGGTTCCCGACAACTTTAGTTCTTATCAGAAATTGTACAAAGAAAAAATGCTGGAATTTCTCGAAAATTTTCCACGTCTGGCGACAATAAAATATAAGAGTATGGTAGCCCCAGGAAGACCTTCAGATATAATTTATCAATTAGCAACAGAAGAAAAAGCAGGTTTGATAATTATGGGGACAGAAGGTGCAGGTGAGGTAGAAGGTTACCTTGCAGGAACTACCAGTGAAAAAGTGAGCAAGGATGTACCCTGCCCTGTGCTGGTTGTACCTGAAGATTTAGAAACTTTTGGTTTAAAAAGAATTTGTCTGGCGCTGGATTCAGATAATCTGAAACCTGATAGGGAACTAAAGGTTCTGGCTGATCTATTAAAGGCATTTAACGCGCGCCTTTTTATATTTCATTTTGCTAAAAGTAAAGATGAAGTTATTAAAGAACAGGAGATAAAAAACTATTATGAGGAGTTTTTTAATCTACAGAATATTTCTGTTCACCTTTTTTCCGAAGGGAAAACTGAAGATAAAATAACCGGTTTTTTGAAAGATAATGCCATAGATATTTTGGCGCTACTTTACAGGAAACATGCCTTTATAGAAAAACTAACTGAACTGGGGCTGAGACGGAAAATGATTTTCAAATCAGAAGTTCCTGTACTTATTTTAAAATGATAGTAGGATTGAAAACAAATCTGCATTTTTAAGTTTATGAAGTCACTATTTTTTAGAAATTAACTGAATTCCTGAGCTTCATACCTTCAGTAAGACCACAGAATTATTTGTGAAATATTCCTATGGTATCCTAGGTGCCCTAAATTAAGGCAATTGTAAGACTACAGTACAATGAATTTTTATCTAATTAGAGGGAATAAACCCTTTTTAAAGCGATAAGTTTGCAATTTACCCAAAAGAAAGTGTAGAAGAAAAATGTCAAAATATAGGAGAAATAGAAGAAAGAAGAAGGGTCAAAAATCTTCCCGGAATAAAATAACTAAAAAAGAAAAGCTTTTTGGAATTTTTTCATTAATCCTTTTGGTCATTGCATCATTTTTATTGTATTTTTTTGTCTTAAAAGACTTTATTCATAAGCCCTGATTATTTAAAAATGTTTACCTACCAACTTTTTCTTAATCTAATGATTCTATGGAATTCATTATTTTTCTTTTTAAAAGTTGAAGTTTTAAGAGGCGTAGAAAATTGACCTTTTGTAAACAAAATACTTCAATTAAAAACCGATTCCCTGTAATATAAGGAATCGGGAGTTCTCTGGTATTTCAATTCAAGTACTTCTAAAGGAGGGGCGACCAGAATTATACTCATATTATTGAGAACCTTCATAATACTCCTAATAGGTAGGCTGTCTCATAGGAGTAAATACAAAGCTTCCAAGTTAGAAACTTTAAACGTACAAACGAGGTTTTCGCCGTTGGTAAATCTTTTAAGAAGCTTAATACTATATATTCCTACAACTTTAAAAATATATTCTTAAGATAATAACTTTCAATATTTAGATTATTAAAAAATAAATTTTAGATTTGTCTAAATAATATTTTAGGTAATGAAAATAGAATGGTTAAGTCTAATTATTTTTATCGCTTTTTTTACATCCTGTGAAAAATTAGCTGATGAATATGGTCCTGTTCCTCCAAAGGAAAATGAACTTCTTGATGGCCCTGTAGAAGGATTATCAGTTGAAGAGCAGATTCAGTTCTTGAATGGGGATATAGCGTTCAATGATGAAGTATTTACCGCAGAAACTGGACTCGGCCCCGTTTTCGTAGGTACTAGCTGTGTTAGTTGTCATTCTGGGGATGGTAAAGGTCACCCGTTTAATCAATTTATAAGATTCGGTCAAAGTGATACTTTAGGAAATCCTTTTGCAGACTTTGGGGATGGTAAAAATCAATTACAGAATAAAGCAATTCAGGGGTTTCAGCCTGAAAAGCTACCTCCAGGAGCACCCTTCACAACCTTGGTTGCGCCTGCGGTCACAGGATTAGGTTTTTTGGATGCTGTTCCAGATGAAAGTATACTTTCTCTAGCCGATCCTTATGATGAGAATGGCGACGGAATAAGTGGTAGAGCTCATTTCGCATATCCTCCTGAATATGTTCAAATTCGGCCAAATAGTATTTCACGTGGAGGTAAATATATTTTTAGGTTTGGTAAAAAGGCAATTAGTTATGACTTATTGCATCAAACAGTAGGTGCGTATAATCAAGATATAGGTATTACATCAATCCTGTCCTAAACGTTTTTAGGATGGAATAAATTTACTGTTTTCCCTGACTTTAAGCCTACTTTTGTCCTTTTTCAAAATAGAACCCCCTGTACAATCTTTGGATTTGGCGGGGAATGGTCCTGAAAAGGATGATCGAGCCATTTTTGCAATTCTACTTTTACAAATAAGTTTAATCTTATAAAAGCCACCAGGTTGGATAAATACCATTGATGTTTGGCCATTGCCTTTAGTGCTTTTAGGATAAGTATGGTAATCAATGCTGTCCATATTTGGATCATTACTGCGTTTTGGCTGGTTCCTATGAAAGATTTTATATGCAGTAGCTGTTTTATTTCTCGAAAGAAAATCTCCACCTCCCATCTGGCCTTATAAAGTTCGCTTATGGTGTTTGCTGTCCAAGACATTTGATTGGTAATTAATTCGATCTGCTGTTTGTTTATCTCATCATATACAGCTATTCTCCTGAGCCTTTTGGAATACTTCTCAGCGGATTTTGTTCCAGTAAGTTCTATGATTTCATCTATGAGGATATGCCCATGCCTGTTGTCGGGTAGTTCTTTTTCCTTAATAGGCTTGTATTGAATGTTTTCTTTATGCCTTACCACAAAAAACACCTCACTGCTGTCCCAGACATTTAGTAGGGAAAAATCATTGTAGAACCTATCGGCTACAATAACGCTCCTTTTAAGTAATGGGATATCATAGGCGCCTTTGTTGTCAGCGGTTTTGCCATTGGTAATGTTTACATAAGCGGGCAGGTTCCCATCATAGTCTAGTAACGTATGCATTTTGATGGCTCCCTTGGCCGTCTTATATTTTGCCCAGTCAAATAAGCTTAGGCATAAACTTACGGTAGTGGAATCCAGCAGGAATATTTTCGATTTAATTTTAAATTTTACACGTTTCGAGTAAGCCTGCTGTCCCA
Source organism: Salegentibacter agarivorans (assembly GCF_900113135.1). Classification (GTDB taxonomy): domain Bacteria; phylum Bacteroidota; class Bacteroidia; order Flavobacteriales; family Flavobacteriaceae; genus Salegentibacter; species Salegentibacter agarivorans. The sequence continues at coordinate 154,564 of NZ_FOOH01000009.1, forward strand.
AACTTTTAATCAGTGCATAATAATACTCCCTAAAAAGTTCCCAGTCCCGCCTCTGGTTCTGATAACTTATAGTTGATTTTGAAGGTGCTTTTTGTACGCCCAGGTGATTCAGGTTTCCGGTAGCCGACCGCAACCCATTGCTGATGTCCCGCACAGACTGACTTTTGGCAAATTGACAGAACAGCATCGAAACTAAATGAGTCCAGCTATTAAAGCCCTTTTGATGCTTATCAGTCTCTTTTTGCTTTACAATCTTATTAAAAACTGAACGATCAAGCTTAGAGATAATTTGAGAAAACAAAGTTATATTTGTCATAAGAGAAAGGTTTTGGTTTTGTTGTGCACCTCAAAGATAACTTTGAGTTACAAAACAACCTTTCTCTTTTTTTAAACGTTTAGGACGCTATTGGTTTTATATTTATAAAATTGAGTTTATCCCGGTTTTCTTTTAATTAAATGGCTATTTTAAACGGGATAGAAGGAGTTGGCAGCAAGCTATGAAAGAAAAACACTCATTAGAAACATACGATAAGTTAGCGATAGGTGGAATTTTTTACTTAGAAGAATCTATTAGATACTTAAATACGGCATTAAAGAATGATTTTGCATCGATTCTATTTAGTAACGCTTTAAAGGATCTTGAACCAAATGAATCTGATAAAAATATAATAGAAAAAGTAAAATTACCAGATAATCATATAGATGTCTTACAATCAGAAATTCCAGATATCTTAACTAATGAAACTACCGATTATATGGTAAAAGAATGGGAGAATGCCAGAAAATTAGCAGAAAGTAAAAAACATAAATTTGATCAAGATCACAGAATTGAATCTATTGAAATATTAGGACATTTAAATAATTATGGTTTTTTCTTAGAAACATTAATAAACAGACATCTACTATATTTAAATCAAACAGGTATCATAGATAATTTTAGTTATAGAAGAATTTCGGTAGCAAAGGTAATGGAGAGATTAATTTACATATTTAAAGATGATCTACGAAATAATACGGTTCAGCTAAATGAGATTCAAAATCTTTTTAGACTTAGAAATAAAACAGTTCATTTCACACCAGATAATGCTCAATCTTTAAAGCCAAAAATTTCGGAATTAAATCAGATTTGGAATCAAACTACAATTCTACTTAAAAAACTAGAAAAAATTGAAAATTTTAATGAAGAAAAATTCAGTGATATATTAGATTATTATATCAAGGGAATTAAGAATACTTGGTGCTAAATAACCAGCTGCCAATAACTAAGCGTTCGTGTGGCCGGTACGGCCCAACATGAACGCACTGTTGACTAAACCGGTTCTTTGCCGGTCAGCCATATATGGGGATTAGTTTGTTTTTAGGAGGTAAGATTTGATAGGTAGGCCATCTAAATCTCTATGCAAGATGTCGGCTTTTGGCTATTGACCTAAGTCAAGCTGCTTTTTACTTTGTTCTTTTACTGGTACTTACAGGATTTAATGCCATTTTGATCGTTTTAGGCCATAGATTTCCGGTTACGTCCGGAAGGATCGTTTTTTTATACTCATTTATTTGATTGTTTTCTTAGTTTTTCCATCCAGTATCCAGGTGGGCCTCGTGCCATAAAAGTAGTAAGTGTTACCAATTTCCCTTTCTTGCACACTGGGCAAAGCTGGTGTTGTAGTGGTTTGCGCTCTTTGAGTTGCACCCGTCCCAGGCTTTGCTGTAGCTGGATAAGGGTGAATTTTTTATGGTAGGAACTCAAGATTCCATAATGCCGGATGCGAACAAAGCCTTTGGGAAGTATGTGAAGTGCGAACCGCCTGATGAACTCTGCATCAGATAAACGTAATAAGGATTTTCTTCCCCCGTGGCGGTAGTCCTTTACAGAAAATGTAACGCTTTTATTATCCAGGTTTTTTATCCGATGGTTACTGATGGCGATCTTATGGGTATAACGGCCAAGGTATTCCACTACCTGGGCGGGACCTAAAAATGGGCGTTTGCAATAAACTACCCAATCATTTTTAAAAAGGCTTTCGTAGAAGTCTTTGGTTTGTGGCTCCAGTTCCTTGCGGAGGGAAGCCACAAACCGGGCCCTAAAAACCTTGCTCATAGCCTTAACCGGGAACAGGTATTTTCCATTGCTTTTTGCAGATCTCCATTTGCCACTTTGGGTAATACCACCGCCGGGAACAATGCAATGCAGGTGTGGGTGCAAAGAAAGGTTTTGCCCCCAGGTGTGCAGGATGGCAATCATTCCAGGTTTGGCACCCAAGAATTTATGGTTGGATGCAAAATCCTGGATCACCTGCCAGGTTATTTTAAACAGTAGGGCATATATATTTTTAGGCTCATACAGGCATAGGCGGTTGAGGGCTGATGGCAGGGTAAAGACCACGTGGAAGTAGGGAACATTAAGAAGTTCTTCTTCCCGCGCCTGGATCCACTGTTCTTTTTTATGCCCCTGGCACTTGGGACAATGGCGGTTCCGGCAACTATTGTAACTAAGGTGAAGCCTATGGCAGGAAGGATTGTTACAGCGGTCAATATGGCCACCCAGGGCAGCAGTGCGGCATTTGCGCAAGGCGTGCAGGGTTCTTGTCTGCCAGCTGTTGTAACAATATTTGGATAAAGATTCCGTGTTCCTTTCCAGAACCTGGGCCACCTCATAGGCAGCAGGTTTCACAGCTACTTCTTGTATAGTCGGTCCAACGGACTGAAGGGCTTCTGCCTACCGAGTTGTGCCACGTGCAAGTAGGTGAGGGTGGTTTGGATATCTGCGTGTCCCAGTAAATCTTTTACACTGATAATGTCCAATCCCATCTCCAAAAGGTGGGTGGCATAACTGTGCCGCAGGCTGTGGGTAGTGATATTTTTCTGGATCCCGCTGTGTTTACGGGCTTCCCGAACGATCCATTGCACCCCCATTGCCGATAACTGGGCTGGGTTTCCTTTCCTGTCGTAGCCATTAAAACACCAGGTGGTAGGATTATCTGAAGCGATATATTTTTTTAAACCACGGATCTGCATCTGGGACAAAGGAACATAACGGTCTTTTCTTCCTTTGCCCTGGCGGATGTGGAGCATCTTCCGATCAAAATCCAGGTCTTTGAGCTGAAGGCTGCGAAGTTCAAAGCAGCGAAGGCCACAGCCATAGAGCATTGCTAGTACCAGCCGGTGTTTGAGCAGTTTGGGAGTTTTAAGCAATTGCTTTACCTCACTACGGCTTAATACCACTGGAAGTTTGTGGGGACGTTCAATAGAGGGAAGCATTACCCGCATTTCCTTCATCCCGGAGATTCGATAGGCATAGCGAAGACCATAGACCGTATGCTTGAAGAAACTGTCGGATGGTGTTTTGTGCTGGGACTTTAGAAG
>NZ_FOOH01000008.1 GCF_900113135.1 Salegentibacter agarivorans
CAGCTGACCTCTCACAGTAAATCTTGTTTCAACCATAGGTTCATACGCTGTTTCGCCTATGTCTGTGAGATCTCCCGCGGTAAGACGTATCACTTTCATTCCATATATCCGCATCATTTACACCCTGATCTCCGTATAGCTTTAGGATTTCGCTTTGTAGTGCAAGCTCATCCAGATCAGATATGCCTCATATGATGTTCGTGTTCCTCGGACCGGAACTTTGCCGCCGGCTTCCTTCAGATTCCACCTCGCGGTGGACACCCTTGCCTTTGGCTAATGATAGGTAGCTATAAACCCTCATAACGGACTTGCACCGTCAAGTGATACGCCATGCACGGCGCACACTAAAAAACCCGAAGCTTTCACTTCGGGTTTTCACGCACTAATACTACTAAGATGATAGGCTTATCGTAATCGGTCCACAGATTTTACGAGATCTTCGTCCTTTTTAATGGCCTTATTGGCCAAAACAAGAAAAACGATAGAAATGATTGGAAGAAACATCCCAATACCCTTCTCTGAAATATCCATTTCTCCAGGTAAACTTAGCGACCAATAAACAAACACTCCTAGTAAAAAAAAGTTTAATAAGATATTTAGACGCCCCAATACAAATTGAAGCTTTCTATTTTTGAACATAAAAATACTCACCAAAGATAATAAAGCTGAAGCCAGAAATGCAATAAAAACCATAAGATAATCTTGTGCATACATAGCTACACCTTCACTATTTTCCCAAAGTGAAAATACGAAAATAAGTCCGCCGCTAATAATGGCAGCAATAAGTAAATATACTGTTTGTATTCTTTGTAGCATAACTTCTGGTGGAATTCGCGAACAAAAATAAAGATTCTTTTTAGAAATGCTATTTAAAATATTAAAATAAAGTTGTATACTTGCAGGAACATTTCGTAACCAATTCAAAACAGGTTACTTAAGTCTCCAAATTTTTTTCGATTCTTCCTCGAGAAGTTTAACAATCAACCCAAACACAAATTTATTCTTAATTATTCATGTTTGAAATTTCAGAATTAAAAGCTAAAAAGCTTCCTGAGCTGCAGGATATCGCTAAAACTTTAAATGTTCCCAAATTTAGAACTTTAAAAAAATTAGACCTGGTTTATCAAATCCTGGACTATCAGGCTGCAAATCCTAAAAAAGCTAAAGAAGCCTTAACCGACGATACTAAAAAGGAAGAAACTCCTAAAAGTGACGATCGTAGTAAAACTTCAGAAAAGCCACAACCAAAAAAAGGTGGCAAAATAGGAAGTAATAAAAAACCACCACGGGCTGCTGCAACCGCAGAAAACAAAGAGCCCCGCCCTGCAAGAAAGGAAAATTCTTCTCCTAAGAAAGAAGATGCGCCGGCAAAAGCCAGGGAACCAAAAAAGCAGGAACAAAAACCAAGGGAAGACAATAGTAATTCTTCTCAAGGTAAAAATAATCCTCGCGACCATAAAAAAGACACACGTAGCAATAATAGCAACAAAAACAATGGAGGCCGCGATTCTGGCAACCGTGACGGGCGAAACCGCTACCGCGAACCAGACTATGAGTTTGACGCGATTATAGAAAGTGAAGGTGTATTGGATATTATGCAGGATAACTATGGTTTCCTAAGATCTTCAGACTATAATTACCTTACTTCTCCAGATGATATTTATGTATCTCAATCTCAAATTCGCTTGTTCGGATTAAAAACAGGGGATACCGTTTTAGGGCAAATAAGACCTCCAAAAGAAGGTGAAAAATATTTCCCTTTAATCAAGATCAACAAAATTAACGGATTAGACCCGCAGGTAGTGAGAGACCGTGTTTCTTTTGAACACTTAACTCCGCTTTTCCCAAAGGAAAAATTCAATATTGCTGAAAAGCAAAGCAGCATGTCTACCCGTATTATGGACCTCTTTTCCCCTATTGGAAAAGGCCAGCGTGGTATGATTGTTTCCCAGCCTAAAACTGGTAAAACAATGTTGCTTAAAGATATTGCGAATGCAATTGCAGCAAACCATCCTGAAGTTTATCAAATAGTTCTACTAATTGATGAACGTCCTGAAGAGGTTACCGATATGCAACGTAATGTACGTGGGGAAGTGGTAGCTTCAACTTTTGATAAGGAAGCACACGAACATGTTAGAGTTGCTAATATCGTTTTAGAAAAAGCAAAACGTTTGGTAGAATGTGGTCATGATGTAGTGATTCTTTTGGATTCTATTACACGTTTGGCCCGTGCTTACAACACCGTACAACCTGCCAGTGGTAAGGTTTTAAGTGGTGGTGTAGATGCCAACGCGCTGCACAAACCAAAACGATTCTTTGGTGCTGCCCGTAATATTGAAAACGGGGGATCCCTTTCAATTATCGCTACCGCCCTAACCGATACCGGTTCTAAAATGGACGAAGTAATTTTTGAAGAATTTAAAGGAACTGGAAACATGGAGCTGCAATTAGACAGAAAAATTGCTAACCGTAGAATTTTCCCTGCAATAGATCTTACTTCGTCCAGTACACGTCGCGACGATCTTTTATTAGACGAGGCTACATTGCAAAGAATGTGGGTGCTGCGTAAATATCTTGCCGATATGAACCCAATTGAAGCTATGGAATTTATAAACGATAGAATTAAGCAAACAAAAAACAACGAAGAGTTTTTGATCTCGATGAACGGATAAAACCTTGTTAGTTATAAATTTAAAAATCCGGAAGCTTTTAGTTTCCGGATTTTTTTATGCTGAAATATTATTCTTTTAAACTATTCACATCTGAATCCTTCGCTACCAATCTAAAATTCTCAATTTTTTTACCCTTTAAATGCTTGCTCCATTTTTCCATAAGTGGAGCTTCCAGTTTAAATTCCCGGTATTCATCGGGATTCATAATTGGAATCCCTTTTATCATAGGGTAAATACGTTTGCATTTCTTACAACTTAAAAATCCCTCTATAATCTTCCCTTCCAAATCTTTTGAAATTGTTGTGAGTTCCAGGTCCTTTTTATCAAAAGGGCAGCATAATTTATCTATTGTTGAAGTTCTCATTTTTTATTTTTTTAAATTCTGAATTATAATTTTCTGCTGAAATTGAAGGGTTTTCGGCACTCATTATTCCTGAAATAACCGCTACGCCTTCAAAATCCAACTCTTTAAGCAAATGCATATTGGAAGGTTTAATTCCTCCCGCCAAAAAAATTGGCATTTCGGTAATTTCCCGGGCTTTCTTAATGATCTCAAAATCTACTAAATCACAACTATTTGCGGTTGAGGAAGGAAAAATGGAACAAAAAGAAATATAGTCCATGTTATTTCTATCGGCCCATTTTACAGTTTCCAGGTTGTTATTACAGGTTAATCCCAGTAAAGCTTTTGGCGGAATGTTATTTTTAATCTCTTTGAAATTATTGGGAATTTTATCAAAATGTATCCCGCTTGCTTCAGTTTGATTTAAAAGATCCCAATTATTATTCAGTAAAACAGGAACCTTATAGTTTTCACAAACTTTACAGATTTCATTTATAAGGGAAATTTTATTCTCTGCATTTTTGAAATTATCCCATATTTGAACCGCGGCAATTTCACTTTTAGCCATAATCTGCTTCAGCTTATTTATTAAAACAGTTTTCTGCATCTGCGGATCTACAACGAGGTACACCCCTTCTTTTATTTTCTTCTTTTTTATCATTTCCAGCCAGATTTAATTGCGGTAAAAAAGGCTTTCCAGTAAGGATCTTCAGATTTATATTCTAAATCTTTAATTTCATCGTTTTTAGCTATTTTAATTCCTTCTTCTTCACTTTTAATCTCACCAACCGCAGTACAGGCAATGTTTTCAGCATTTAAACGTGAAATTACCTGCTCTTCTTTTCCTTTTTCGCAAGATATTATCATTGAACCTGCCCCTATTATCTCCCTGTAATCCAGTTGGAATAAATCACAAACTTCCTTTTGCCAGGAAGTTACCGGCAAAGCTTTATCATAAATAATAGCTCCTTTTCCTGACGCTTTAACCATTTCATATATTGCCCCAAGCACACCGCCTTCAGTTACATCGTGCATAGCGTGAATTTCGGGAAATTTACTTCCTGTTCCTGCTGCTGTAAGTCCGTCTTTTAAAGACGAGGTTTGCCAAAACATTTCACGGCCTGCCGTATAAGTTCCTTTTCCCAGTTTATTCTTTATAGTTTCAGGAAAACTCAAGGTTAATAAGGCAGAAGATGATAAGGCACAGGTTTTGGTTACCAGAATTACATCATTTTCCTCTGCGGCTTTAGAAAGAATAATCTCTTTTTTGGGAGCCACACTAAAAAAAGTTCCTCCACCCGAAATTGTTGAATTCTGGCCTTCTACAAATCCGGTATGTCCGCCAGTTATAGCCACTCCAATTTCTTTACTGAATTGATGAATATAATTCCAGTAAGTTTTAAAATCATTCCTCGAAAGTGATGCCGGAAGATTCAAAACCATTTGCGCATATTGTGGAGCAAACCCGGTAGTAGCCATATCGTTGGCCATTAGATGTACCGAAAGCCAGGCTGATTCTTCCAGGCCGAGCGTAGGAATAAGTGACAACGGATCACTTGTGGATATTAAGGCCAGCTCGTTGGGTAATTCTATTAATGAAACATCTACCCCAAACTTTGGTTTTGTGCTGACTTCCTTACGAGTATGCCCGCAATTTTCCAGGATAAATCCCTCTAATTCTGCTTCGGCTATTTTTCCTAGTTTCTCACTCATCATTTTACATCTTTAAATTCTACATACAATCCGAAAAAATCACCATAGGGTAATCCCCATTGCTGAACTGGGAACCATTTTGGTAAACCGGTGCAAGACCATTCTATACTGTATTCCCGCCCCTGCAAGGCTTCTTCTATAATTTTAGTAAGTTTTTTGGGTGTATAAAAAGTTGCGGTAAGATAAAATGGATTGGCACCAAAAATTTCCTGGACGCGGCGACGAACTACTTTGGTAGAATTCCTGTTCATCATTCCAAGGGCTATACCGTATTTTCCAACCCTGGCTGCTTCCCGAATAACTTTTACGGGATCTTTATAATATTCAAAAGTGGTTATAAATGCGAGGGAATCAAAAGTATGATCTTTAAATGGCATATGATGGGAATCTGCCATTACCAGATCTCCCTCAAATAAATGTACGGCTTGTGATAACATTAGTGGGGAAATATCACCACCGGTAGCCTCAATTCCTATTTCTTTCCACCACCTGGTAAAACGCGTGGTTCCACAACCAAACTCGAGTAGGGTTTTAACGCGTTTATCTTTAGAAACAAGTTGCTCCATCACCTTTTTCTGCCAGACTTCGGCCCGTTTATATCGCCCTTCGTACCACTGCTCGTAGGTGTCGGTGTGTTTTCGGTTAAAAAACCATTCTTCCCGATTTTGCCAATTTTGATGATTTATGGGAAGTAATTCAAATCGACTGCTTTTCTCAATTTCCATATTTACTTTTTAAAAAAGAAAAACTCCACGCTACCCGGAAAATGCCAGAAAACATGGAGTCTTAAAATGGAAATTTTAATCCTGCATCCCTACGTTGGCATTATCCAAATCAGGTTTTCGGGTGTTATCTCAGCCTTGCGGCACCCCGTGCGTGAATTTATCTGTTTATACTAAATCTCTATTTATTAATTTTATCAGTTAATCGGGAGAAAAATACAAAATAAAGAAGGAAGTGGAAAGTTATTTCGGACTGAAAAATAATATATCAAATGTGTAATTACCCCTTTCTTCAGCAAAGCTGAATTCACTCCCAGTCCGCAGTACGGAGGAATTTAATTTCATCAAACTGAACTTGTTTCAGTTTCTAACATGTTACTAATTTTCACAACTTAGATCCTGAAATAAATTCAGGATGACGTAAAAAATTATAAGGGACAGCCGGTTCAAGCTCTAATCGGGACAGGCTTCTCACCCGGTGGTATTCTTCTCTGATTCTTTTCCATAAAAAAACCCCAACTTTTCTGTTGAGGTTTTTCTTTGAGCGGGAGACCGGGTTCGAACCGGCGACATTCAGCTTGGAAGGCTGACGCTCTACCAACTGAGCTACTCCCGCCTGCCCTGCAAATATAAAGTTTAAAGATTTCAAATTCCAAAGGAAAATTAAAATTTTTTGGGTGTAAAATGCTATCACCCTTGTATTCAGTAAAAAACCGGAGCTAAGCGATAAAATCTTGTTAAATGGGTAATGAAAAAACAAGTGTTCCGACAAATAAATCTTATTTTTAATGCCTAACAGTATATATCTTAAAATAATTTTTTATGAGCAATAAACCCGGTAAAACCCAGGACCTAATAGACGCAAAATTCCTTAAAGAACGTAAAATTTTTCTTTGGGGTGAAGTAAATGATAAATCGGCCAAGCACGTTATTGACAGACTTTTATATCTTGATATGGAAGGCGATAAAGAAATCCAGTTTTTTATTAATAGTCCCGGTGGATACGTAACCGACGGATTTGCAATCTACGATACTATGCAGAGTTTAAATAGCCCTGTTTCTACCATTTGCAGTGGTTTGGCTGCTTCAATGGGTTCTATCTTACTTTCAGGAGGAACCAAAGGCCGACGGTTTATACAAACCCACGGAAAAGTGATGATTCACCAACCTATGGGCGGTGCAAGAGGCCAGGCATCAAATATCGAAATTCAGGCGAACGAAATATTAAAAACAAGAGAATTAAGTGCTAAAATTCTTGCTGAAAACTGCGGACAAACCCCGGAAAAGGTACTCAAAGATTTTAACCGTGACTACTGGATGGATGCACAGGAATCTCAGGATTACGGAATTGTAGACGGTATTTTTAATAAATAGGACTATGGATATTAAACACCGAGAAAACGATAGTCGCGGAATGTTTTTCGTGGAGGACGAAAAAGGTATCTATGCAGAACTAACCTATACTAAAAAACCGGGTGATGTTCTTACCATAGATCATACAGAGGTAAGACCGGAACTGGAAGGCCAGGGAATTGCCACAAAACTCCTGGCGCATAGTGTAGATTTTGCCCGTGAGCACAACTATAAAATAGATCCTTTATGCCCTTTTGCCGAAGTACAATTTGACCGAAATGAGTCTTACAAAGACGTAAGGGCATAATTCCCCGTTTATCCCCAAAAGATCAATGAACCTGCTTTTTCCTATGAAGTTTTTTAAATTTTTAATGCTCTTTTTTTTCGCGTTTTTAATATCCTGCGGGGACGATAAAAACAGGGAGCCTGGCATTGAAACCGCTAAAGAGGAAGAAGCAGAAGTCATTGAAAAACTGGCTTCAGCCGATTTAATTGCCAGGAAATTTCCAGAGATTTCAAATTCGGTTGGAAATATCGCATTACAGCACGCTAATTTGCTCGACTCCATTTATTCAAAAAGAGATTATACACCAATTTGGACCGATAGAGCATTGCGGGAAGATCTTTACAGAAGTATTGAAAGAAGCACAGAAGACGGCCTAGAACCTGAAGATTATCATTTAACCTATTTACAAAACTCTTTAGCTAATTTATCGCAGTTAGATGATGAGGAACGCAGTCTAACCGAAATTATTCTTACCGATGCCTTTTTAGGACTTGCTTCCGACTATAATTCTGGTAAGCTGAATCCCAAAGAAATTTATAGTATCTGGGGAGTAGAAAGTAATAAAATTAATCTTCCCGGACTTTTGGAGTATGGAGTTCAACAAAATGATATTCTTGCCGCCATAGATTCAGTGGTACCAAAACACGAAGTTTACAAAGGTTTAAAACGCTCTTTGAAACAATACCGAGAACTTGCTGAAAACGAAGAAAATTCTACGATAATTTCCGAAGAAGGAGAAAACATTAAAGCCGATGAAAAAGATTCCCGCATTCCTAATATAAAACGTCGCTTAAAAGAACTGGGATATTGGGATAAAGAAATTATAGATACTGCTACAGTTTACGATGAAGCGCTTCAGAATGCAGTAAAGGAATACCAGGAGAAATATGGAATAGAAACCGATGGTGTGATTGGCGGCGGCACCATAAAAACTTTAAATAAAACTTATCAGGATCGGCTGGAACAAATACTGGTAAACCTGGAACGTTGGCGCTGGTATCCCAAAGATTTGGGAGATCAACATATTGTAGTAAATATTGCCAATTACCGCTTACATTTTGTTAGAAATGGAGATACTGTTGCCACACATCGCACAATGGTGGGTACGGAAGCTAGAAAAACCCCGGTTTTCTCTGATGAAGTAGAACATATAGTCTACAACCCCACCTGGACAATCCCTCCTACTATTAAGAGTAAAGATGTAATTCCTTCAGCAAAAAAAGATCCCAATTATATTTCCCGAAAAAATTACAGCATTTTTAATCGCAGCGGACAGCGATTAGCTCCCAGCGAGGTAGACTGGTCTTCATCTGAGGTAAAAGCTTATACTTTTAGACAGGAAGCAGGACCGGCAAATCCGCTTGGTTTGGTTAAGATTATTTACCCTAATGAATATATGATCTATTTACACGATACGCCTTCTAAATCGCTTTTCAACAAAAATTTACGGGCACAAAGTTCGGGGTGTGTTAGGGTACAGGATGTTTTAGAACTGGCAAAGATGCTATTAAGTGATCAACCAAAATATGATAATGAGAAGATTAAAGAAATTCTTGATTCAGGCAGAACCACTACAATTAAAGTTACCCAAAATGTGAAAGTGCACCATCTTTACTGGACGGCCTGGAACGAAAATGGCAGCACCCGTTTTGCAGAAGATATCTACAAAAGAGATGCTGCCATCTATAAATTACTTACTGCCAATTAATTTAGCAGCGAAGAATTATTTAAATAATTATTATCGTTTTTGTGAATATATACTACAGATTCCTCTTTAATAGTATCTATTACATCTTTAGCGATAGTATTTGGCACTGCGGGACAACCGTAGCTTCTTCCCAATCTTCCCAATCTCTTTATAAAACTGGGTTCGGCATAATCGGCTCCGTGAATTACCACATAACGCTTACGGGCGTTGCTGTTAAAGCCTTTTTCCATCCCATCTATAAATAGAGACAGGCCGTTTTTCCCATAGTAAGTTTCAGCGGTAACGTAAAATCCAAGGGAACTTTGCAGGGAATTCACGGTATTAGAAAATTTGGTAGCAAACTCACCACCGGTATTTTTTCCGTGGGAAACATAGGTGTTAAACAATACTTCTTTAGTTTCCATATTCATAATCCACATACGTTTTTTGGTAGAGGAAAGTCCGAAATCTATTACGGTAAGTATTTTTTTACCCACTTTACCAGTTTCGTCTAATTGTTCATAGCCTTTAATGGCCTTTTCGAACACAGGCATGGCAGGAACACTAATATTTTTGGTGGAAAATTCGCTATAAAGAGTAGCGACTTTACTTTCGAAATTTGATTTATTATCTTCAGGAATTGAAGAAGCGATTGCTTTTATTTCTGAATTTTCAAGCTTAGGTTTTAAATTATCTGTAGTTGTAAATGCAAAGGAAAAAGTTAGTATTGCAAATACAGTCAGAATTCTATAAATCATACACGTTGTTTTAAATTAAATGTTCTGTTAATTTATTCCAAATGTGATGCCAACATACAAAATATTCTCGATAATTAGATTTTTTAAGCCTAAGAACGGAAAATTTAACATTTTTAGACTTATAAAGCTAAACTTCAGCATATTACCACATCAATTCGGTGCTTTTTAAGAACGTAGAATAAAAGAGAAAAGTATTCCAAAGTACAGTGAAGAATGTTAAAATTTTAGTTTTTTTCAGAAGTAAATTGATTTTATAAGTTTTACAGAATCATTTTATAAGTAAATTTCTTCTAAAACCGCTTCCTCAATCCATATTTAATAAAACATTAGCGGGTGTGCATTTAGCATACCGGCAATTTGTTTTTATCTTTATGCCCAAATTAACTAATATTATGAATAAGAAAGTTCTACTAATGATTTTAGACGGTTGGGGAATTACGCAAAACCCCGACGTATCAGCTATTGCCAAAGCAAAAACCCCTTTTATGGACAGTATTCTGGAAAAATACCCGCACGCGGAATTACGTACCGACGGGATGCAGGTTGGCCTTCCGGAAGGACAAATGGGAAATAGTGAAGTAGGACATATGAATCTGGGCGCCGGCCGAATTGTTTACCAGGATTTGGTAAAAATAAATATGGCGGTAGAAAAGAACACTTTAAAAGACGAACCTGTATTGGAAGAAGCTTTTAATTACGCAATAAAAAACAATAAACCTATACATTTTATGGGGCTTTTAAGTGATGGTGGAGTTCATTCTCACATCAATCATTTAAAAGGACTACTTTCAGCTGCAGAAGAATTTGGTGTAAAAGAGAAATACGTACATGCTTTTACCGATGGCCGTGACGTAGACCCACATTCTGGGGAAGGTTTTATTAAAGAAATTGAAGAACACCTGGCAAAAACCAATGGTAAACTTGCATCGGTAATTGGGCGTTATTTCGCGATGGATCGTGATAAGCGCTGGGAAAGAGTGAAAAAAGCTTACGATCTTATTGTAAAAGGCGAAGGCACCAAAAGCACTAATGCTGCTGAAACCATTGCTAAAAGTTATAAAAACGATATTAGTGACGAGTTTATTGAACCCATTGTAATGACCAATGAAGCCGGCGAGCCGGTTGCAACTTTAAAAGAGAAAGAAGTTGTAATCTTTTTCAACTTTAGAACCGATAGAGGAAGGCAGCTTACCCAGGCTTTAACCCAGGACGATTTTCCTGAATATAATATGAAGAAATTACCGCTATATTATGTAACGGTAACAAAGTATGACGATAGTTTTAAAGGTATAAATGTAGTTTTCAAAAAAGATAATATTAAATCTACACTGGGAGAAGTTCTGGAATATATGGGCAAAAAGCAAATTAGAATTGCTGAAACCGAAAAGTATCCCCACGTTACCTTCTTCTTTAGTGGTGGTCGAGAAAAGCCATTTAAAGGGGAAAAGCGTTTAATGTGTAATTCGCCAAAAGTAGCTACTTATGATCTTCAGCCCGAAATGAGCGCTTTTGAAATTAGGGATAAAATTATTCCTGAACTTAAAGACGAGTCGGCAGATTTTATTTGTTTGAATTTCGCAAACCCTGATATGGTTGGCCATACCGGTGTTTTTGATGCTGCTGTAAAAGCTGTGGAAACCGTAGATTCTTGCGCTAAAGATGTAGCTGAAACTGCGCTAGAAAATGATTATTCGGTAATTATTATTGCAGATCACGGGAATAGCGAAATTATGATTAATGAAGATGGAAGCCCAAACACGGCCCATACAACCAGTCCTGTGCCATTAATTTTACTGGACAAAGACGTGAAATCTATTAAAAGTGGTAAGCTTGGAAACATCGCGCCGACTATCCTAAAGTTAATGGGAATAGACCAGCCGGAAATGATGACTGAAGACCCACTAATTTAATTGAAAAATGATAAATAAGGTATTATTGCTTTTTTTGGGATTCTCCCTAATTTCAGGCGAGGTTTCCGATAAAGAAGTAAGTATAGAAAATAAAAATTCAGTAGAGATTCTTTTAGGTGAATTCACGCAGGCCGATTTAGAGAAAGCACCGCATTCTCGGTGGTTCACTCCCGCTTATGAAAATTACAAACCTAAAAAAGAAGCTTTAAAAACTATTAAAAAGAATATTCACGATTATGAAATTCTAATGTTTATGGGAACCTGGTGTGGCGATAGCCGTTACGAGGTACCAAAGTTTTTTAAGCTTTTAGATGAAGTTAATTTTGATAGAAAAAACCTTAAAAATATTGCTGTAAACCGGGCTAAAAAAGCTCCCGGTGATCTAGATAAAGAATACAAAATTCATCGTGTTCCTACCATAATTTTTATGAAAGATGGAAAGGAAGTGAACCGTTTTGTAGAGTATTCTATAGAAAGCTTGGAAGAAGATATAGCCAAAATAGTGAAAGGGAAGAAATATACAGATCCTTATTCAGAATAAACAGGCACTTCTGAAGTTAATATTCGGTAAATCTTACTAATTTTGCGTTATGCCCCATACCTTAACCATTGCAGTAGATTTTGATGGCACTATTGTAGAAAATAAATTTCCGGAGATAGGGAAACCAAAGCTTTTTGCTTTTGAAACCCTTAAAAAGCTTCAGGAAGACGGGCACCGATTGATTTTATGGACGTACCGGGCAGAAGATAAACTGGAAGAAGCAGTTAAATTTTGCGAAAAAAGAGGTATTCAGTTTTACGCTATTAATAAAAGTTATCCTGAAGAGGTTTTTGAGGAAAACATAAGTCGTAAGATCCTGGCCGATATTTTTATAGACGATCGCAATATAGGCGGAATGTGGGGTTGGGGAGAGATTTACCAGCGATTGAAAGACAGAGCTATAATTAGAGAAAATAAAAAGCAAAAGAAGAGATTCGGTTTTTTAGGCCGATTTTAAATTCAGAATATGATAATTACCAAAAATCCTGAAGAAATAGAATTGATGCGTGAGAGCGCACTTATCGTGTCTAAAACCCTGGGAATGCTTGCGCCGCAAATTAAACCCGGAGTTACCACTTTGGAATTAGATAAAATGGCCGAAGAGTTTATTCGCGATCACGGTGCAGAACCGGGTTTTTTGGGAATGTACGATTTTCCCAACTCGCTTTGCATGAGTCCTAACGCACAGGTAGTACACGGGATTCCTAACGATAAACCTTTAGAAGAAGGCGATATTATCTCTATAGATTGTGGCGCTCTAAAAAACGGATTTTATGGTGACCACGCTTATACCTTTGAAGTTGGTGAGGTAAAACCTGAAGTAAAGGAACTTTTAAAAGCCACAAAAGAATCCTTGTATGTTGGTATTAGGGAATTTAAAATTGGCAACCGTGTTGGTGATGTTGGTTATGCCATTCAAAAATATACTGAAGACAGGGGCTATGGCGTAGTAAGAGAATTGGTAGGTCACGGCTTAGGTGCTGATATGCATGAAGATCCCGAAATGCCTAACTATGGTAAACGCGGTCGCGGTAAGAAATTTATAGAGGGAATGGTTGTGGCTATTGAGCCAATGATAAACCTGGGAACCAGAAGAATTAAACAATTGCCAGACGGCTGGACCATCTTAACTGCAGATAATAAACCAAGCGCTCATTTTGAACATGATGTTGCACTTGTAGAAGGTAAACCACAATTATTATCTACCTTCGATTATATTTATGAAGCTTTAGGAATTGAGAGTGATGAAGAAGATGAGTTTAAAGCCGAGGTATATGGTAAAGAAATTTAGAGGCGAAATTTGGAAAAGACTTCATAAAGAAGAATGGCAGGACCGTTTTGTTTATGATGTTTCCAACTATGGTAGGATCATTAGCTATGTGCAGAATCCTGATGGCGAATTAATAAATGGCGGACGCACAAATGGTTACACCAGTTTTTCACCAAGACTTCAAAATGGTAAGCATAAAGCATATTACGTGCACCGCATTGTTGCTGAACTTTTTCTTGACAAAAAAGACGACGATAAATTCGTAATACATAAGAATTTTAAAAAAGACGATAATCGTCTAGAAAACCTTGCCTGGACCACCCAGGAAGAATGGGTAAAACACCAGCATAACAGTCCTGGTGTAAAAGAAAACAAACGGAAGCGAAAGTTAAGACGTGTTGTTACCTATTCAAAACTTACCTATGCACAAGCGGTAATATTAAAAAAGAAACTTTTAGACCCAAAAAGAAAAACCAGGATAAAGGTTTTAGCAAAACAATTTGGAGTTTCAGAAATGCAACTTTATCGTATTAAATCTGGTGAAAACTGGGGCGATATAAAAGTCTGAATCGCGTTAGCAATTTTTAATGAGCAAGCTTTTTAAAGTAGTTTTAAACACCGTTCCAAGACCTTTGCTTATCAGGTTAAGTTATTGGGTAAAACCCTTCTTTAAATATGCGCTTCGCGGAAGCAAATACACCGATCCTATAGACGGGAAAAGCTTTTCTAAATTTTTACCATACGGATATATTAATCAGCGGGAAAATGTACTCTCCCCTTCTACCCTTTCCCTGGAACGCCATCGCCTACTTTGGCTTTATTTAAAAAATGAAACTGAATTTTTTAGTAAAAATCTTAAAGTATTACACTTCGCCCCAGAACAGGCTTTTTATAAACGCTTTAGAAAGCTGAAAAACCTGGATTACACCACTACCGACCTGAACTCTCCTTTAGCCGATGTTAAGGCTGATATTTGTAATTTGCCTTTTAAAGAAAATGAATTCGATTTTATTCTCTGCAACCACGTTTTAGAACATATCCCAAATGATACTAAAGCAATGCAGGAACTTTACCGCATTTTAAAACCCGGCGGTACGGCTATTTTGCAAATTCCGCAGGATTTAAAGCGGAAAACTACGTTTGAAGATAATTCAATTACCGATAGAAAAGAACGAGAGGGAATTTTTGGCCAATATGACCACGTTAGAATCTACGGCAGGGATTATTTTGAAAAATTAAGAAGTATTGGTTTTAAGGTAGAAGAAGTGGATTACACCAACCAATTATCTGTAGAACAAATCGATAAATACCGATTGGCAAAAGGGGAAGTTATTCCGGTTTGTTATAAATGAAAAAATAAATTGCACTTCAAAAAAGGAAAACTTTTATTAATCACTAAAGTTACCCTTGAGAACTTTTTCAATCGCTAAGTCTGAAAATTCATTATTTGAATAGAAGCTTTTATAAAACATAAATCTTTTAGTGGGGTAATTTAACTCATAATCTACAGGAACTCCTTCTTTTTCGTAAGCACGCCCTTCCCTATCCATATAAACTTCATTGGAGAGACTATATTCCCAGCCATTGGGAAGTTTTTTCCATAATATTTCTGAAAAGATTCCGGCACTTTTCGTACCCAAAATTTCGATATTAGAATAACTAAGGGCACCAAGCGCAAAAATTTCGGCAGCACTAGCTGTTACAGGACTTATTAATAAATAGATTTTCTTAGGATTCTGTGTTTCTGGTTGTAATGAAATTATTTGAGCAGGTGTAAATCCCTCTTTAGTTCTTGCCTTTATTTTTATAATCTCTTTGTCTTGAGCAACAAAATAGTTTAACAACTCTAAGGCTACAGTTTCATATCCGCCGCCATTAAACCTAAGGTCTACTATCACTGGATCGTTATCTTTTAAATCACTGAGAACCTTTTTCATAATCCGGTTAACCCCGTTAATTTCTTCTTGAAACTGCCCCAAAGGCTCTGCAGCGTATTTTCTCAAATTATAAATACTATCAAATTTAATTGTCTTTTGATATTCCTTCGGGACGTAATTCGCAAAATCATTCATATCGCTTATTCTTATATAACCAATATTAGAATCTTGCACAGTACCCCATTTTATTACCCCGTTATTATAAGAATTTATCTCTTTCAGGTAATTAGAATCTATATCTGATACTATGTCTTCCTGGGTAAATGAGTTTTCAACCGACTTAGATTGTGGCTTATTTTCCAAAATTGAATCTGGAATTTCAAGGTTTATATGTCCATCGTTGAATTTTCTTGTTATCTCCTTCAGCAGTAAAGCAAATTCGTGATTGGTTTGTACTTTTTGAACTTTTGGTAAATAATTATTATATACTTTTTGCCAGTCTAAATCTCTTTCTTCAAAAAACGCATAATTGTTATCGAAGGTTTCCCAGAATGCCTTGAAATTATCCTCGAAAGATTTCTCTTTTTTAGTGCTTCTCTTCGTGCATATTTCCGGTAGTTTTTCAGTTCTTTTAAACCTATAATCTACAATCCCACCCGGATTCAAAATTAATTGATCGTCAGTACTATTTACAATTCTAAACCTTCCGGCAAATTTCCCATCTACCAAAGTTGCGCAATCGTATTTATCAATATTAAAATAAGAGTAAGTAGAATCTTCAATTTTTAAAATTCTGTCATAACCCTCTTGGGTCCATACTGTATTTTTTAAGCTCTCAGGGATTTGAGAATAGAAATTTATTCCGGAAAATATAAAAATAAGAACGTATAATCTTTTAAATAACATTAAAGAAGTTTTAATAAAGACAATTCAAATTATTATTTGTTACACCTATATCTAAATGTCAAAATATTTAGTTGGTAAATTCTATTTCAACTAAATAATAATGTGGAATATTGAATTCTTTACCAAAATTATCAGGATCTATTTCTGATTGTGCGACTCTGCAATAGGACGCTGATCCGTCCGGGTTTCTATTTGGAGTAATTATTGCCAAAATGTAAAACGGATTATTTATATTTTTTTCCAGAACCGTTCTAGCTCCAAAGAAATCTTTGGCTACATAATTTCCATTATCCTCATCAATAGGAAAATATAATTTCTTACTCCCAAACCTATTGCCTCTAATCCAGGTTTTAAGATCTTCTCTCCCTATTTTACTAAGAAATTTAAATGATGTTTGGGTAGAATCTATTTTAAAGTAATCATTGCCGCTTTCATCAAATAAAGTGGTGGTATTTATTAAATCGCCATTGGAAAATTCTTTCATTCTTATCACAAAATACTTCCCCTTAATTGATTCTCCCTGAAAAGAAAATTCAGAATAATTAATATTTTCAAAATCAAATAAGGTTTGTAAATTTGAATCTTCCAGGCCGTTTTGTATGGAAACATTCACAACATCAGAATGCTCAATAGATTTTGCCTGAGCATTTGTGAGGATAGGAATTAGAAAAATGAGGAGTAAGAGTTGGTTCATTATGTTAAAGTTCTTAATTCCTCACCAATATAAGTTTTTACCACTAAATTCTATGAAATTGACATAAGGTATAAACAAATAACTTTAAAAAACGGTAAAAATTTACCTGAACGTACAGTTATAAATAAGTGAATGGGAGAAAACGCCACAAGAGTATCTAACGCAAAGCTTCCTCAAAACCGGTGGATGTAAAAACCCGAATACTTTCTTGCTTATCAACATAGATAAAATAAACATCTACATTATCCAGTTTTTCCAGCATCTCTAAGGATTTTTCATAACCTAAAGCCATAAAAGCGGTGGCATATCCATCGGCAAGAGTACAATTTTCAGCAAGGACAGATGCGCTGAGCAAATTGCTTTTTTCGGCTTTGCCGGTTAAAGGATTTATAGTGTGTACATAACGATTTCCAGTAATGCTGTCTATTCTGAATTTTCGGTAATTTCCCGAAGTTGCCATCGCACGATTCTTCAGGGCAAGTACCGTTTGTAAAGTACGTTCTGCTTCAGTTTGCTGCGGATTATCTATTGCAACGTTCCAACTGGATTCACGTTCTAAATTTTTGCCTTTGGCTACCAATTCTCCCCCCAACTCTATCAGGTAGTTTTCAACTTTCTTAGAATCTAAATATTCCGCGATTACATCTATAGTGTAACCTTTGGCTATAGCATTAAAGTCGAGATAGATATTCGGGTTTTCTTTTTGAATAGTATTATCACTGGATAACCTGACTTTCTCAAATCCCACCAGTTGCTTTATAGAATCTAAAACAGCACCATCAGGTTCATTTAAAGGCTTATTAGGGCCAAATCCGTATGCATTGACCAAACTACCTACCGTGGGATCAAAATAACCATTGCTTTCCTTAAAAATCTGCTTGGAAAGCTGAAATACCTCTTGGAAATGAATATCCACCTTTATATCCTCATTTCGGGTATTAATTCGGGAAATATCAGAATCATCCTGGTAGGTGCTCATTGAAGTATTGATTACTTCAAAAATAGAATCTAAAGCCTTTTCAGTATTAAAGTTTTCCGAAGAAAAATATTTTATCTGGTAAGTAGTTCCTAATGCTTTCCCAGTCTCGGTATAGACCTGGGGATTATCATTTTTACAGGAAAAACTAAGAAAAATAAGAAGAAGTAAAACTGAGATTTTTTTCATCTATATAAGATTAGCGGAAATTAATTAAACAGAAGTTGAACCCTGGCTGATACGGTAGGAATTAAATTTCTTGCCAGCCTTCGTAATTTACTACATATTCTTCGCCGTGCATTACCGGTTTTTCATAATCGGAAGAATTGGCCAGACCTACCCCGGCGTAAAAAGTACGGGCTTTAAATTTAACGGCATGGTCTTTTATAGATCTAAGAAACGTAAGATCATAATCTTTGGGATTATGCGGATATTCTATTGCCCTAACGATTACAAAATGCAGTTTCTTATCTCTTAATGCCACGAATTGCGGATCTTTTTTTAGCTCGCTATTAACTCCAA
This sequence comes from Salegentibacter agarivorans, assembly GCF_900113135.1. Classification (GTDB taxonomy): domain Bacteria; phylum Bacteroidota; class Bacteroidia; order Flavobacteriales; family Flavobacteriaceae; genus Salegentibacter; species Salegentibacter agarivorans. Next base: position 18,231 of record NZ_FOOH01000008.1, read on the forward strand.
GAAATTCGTAACCCTGTGCTTCGAGCTCTTTTCCCACAATATTCATTGCAAGATTATGTAGTTCCTGATCGTTTAACTTTGCCATAGTGCAAAAATAAAAAATCCCGCTTTAAAAAGCGGGATTCTATTTTCATTAACCTCCAAAATCATCGAACCTTATGTTTTCGGGCGGCATTCCAAAGTCTTCACCCATTTTCTGAACAGCTTTGTTCATTAATGGGGGTCCACAGAAATACAATTCAATGTCTTCCGGTTCTTCGTGATGACTTAAATAATTATCTATTACAACCTGGTGAATAAATCCAACAAAACCGTCCCCTTCATCGTCAAGGCTTTCCTTCACCTTCCAGTTATCTTCTTCCATTGGTTCAGAAAGCGCTAAGTAAAATTTAAAGTTAGGGAAATCTCTTTCCAAGGCTCTAAAGTGTTCTATATAGAATAATTCTCTTTTAGAACGACCTCCATACCAGTAAGTCACTTTTCTACCCGTTTTAAGCGTACGGAATAAGTGGTAAAGGTGAGAACGCATTGGCGCCATACCAGCTCCACCACCTACATAAAGCATTTCGGCTTCACTGTGATTAATAAAGAATTCACCGTAAGGTCCAGAGATGATTACTTTATCTCCTTTTTTCCTTGAGAAAATATAAGAAGAAGCAATACCAGGATTAACATCCATCCAGGTATCTTTTGCTCTATCCCATGGCGGAGTAGCTACACGTACATTAAGCATTATCTCACGCCCTTCTGCAGGGTAAGATGCCATAGAGTAGGCACGTTCTACAGTTTCTGGGTTCTTCATTACCAGTGGACGAAGTTTAAACTTATCCCACTCTGCTTCAAACATATCTGGAGTATCGTGTTCTTCAGGGTGAGCAGTGATATCCATATCTTCGAATTTCACTTCACACTTAGGAATCTCTATCTGGATATAACCCCCAGCTTTATAATCCATATCTTCAGGAATTTCAACTACAAATTCCTTGATAAATGAGGCAACGTTGTAATTTCTTACTACAGTAGCTTCCCATTTTTTAATTCCGAATACTTCTTCCGGAATAGTGATTTTCATATCTTCTTTCACCTTCACCTGGCAACCTAATCGCCATCCCTGTGCAATTTCTTTACGGGTAAAGTGAGGCTCCTCTGTAGGAAGAATGGCACCGCCACCTTCTTTTACAATACATTTACACTGTACACAGGTTCCACCACCACCACAGGCAGAAGGTAAAAAGAGTTTATTATCTCCCAGGGTTGAAAGTAAAGTTCCACCGGAACCAACTTCCATATCCCTTTCCCCATTGACGTTTATGGTAACAGGACCAGAAGGCGCTAATTTTGCCTTTGCTCCCAGTAACACAGAAACCAATATAAGTATCAATGCTAAAAATACTACTATACTTGCTATAATAACTGTCATAATCTTTCTTTTGCGATTATAATTTAATTCCCATAAAACTCATAAAACCTAATGCCATAAGTCCGGTGATAATAAATGTTATCCCTAAACCTTTTAATGGGGCTGGCACATTAGAGTATGCTATTTTTTCACGAATAGCTGCAATACCAAGAATTGCAAGGAACCATCCAATTCCACTACCAAACCCGTAGGTGATAGCTTCGGTTATAACTCCAAAATCTTTTTGTTGCATAAATAGCGCACCACCAAGAATAGCACAGTTTACAGCAATAAGCGGTAGGAAAATACCTAAAGCACCGTATAATGCAGGAGCAAATTTCTCAACGATCATCTCTACTAATTGTACCATAGATGCAATTACCGCAATAAACATTATAAAGCTTAGGAAGCTAAGGTCTACATCGGCAAATTCGGCACCAAGCCAGGATAAAGCTCCAGGTCTTAATAAGTAATTATCCAGCAAATAGTTAATAGGTACAGTAATGGTAAGTACAAAGATTACCGCCGCACCTAACCCAACAGCTGTTTTCACGGTTTTTGACACTGCTAAATAGGAACACATTCCCAAGAAGTAGGCAAAAATCATATTTTCTATGAAAATACTTCTAACAAATAAATTTATAAAATCCATAATTTAGTTTTATTTAAGCTGTTGTGCTTTTAGTTCTCTTCTATCAGTTTACGGTTTCTGGCACGTTGCACCCAAATGAGCAAACCAACCACAATAAGTGCCATTGGCGAAAGCAACATTAAACCGTTATTTTCATAACCTAAAGCATATAGACCAGTAGAATCTGCTACTGTTGCTGCTTTATGTCCTAAAACTTCAAATCCGAATAATTTTCCTGATCCTAAAAGCTCACGGAAAAATGCAACGATTATAAGAATTAAACCATATCCTGCTGCGTTTCCTATTCCATCAAGGAAAGACTTGTAGACTCCGTTCCCTAAAGCAAAAGCTTCAAGACGTCCCATTACAATACAGTTGGTAATAATAAGACCAATAAATACCGAAAGCTGTTTACTTACATCGTAAGCGTAAGCCTTAAGAACCTGGTCTACTAAAGCCACAAGGGAGGCAACAACAACAAGCTGAACAATAATCCTGATTCTACTAGGAATCATATTACGCAGCATAGAAACAATAATGTTACTAAATGCCATTACAAATACAACGGCAATTGCCATAACCACTGCTGGTTCTAATTGTACCGTAATTGCCAGTGCCGAACATATACCCAGTACCTGTACGGTAATTGGGTTGTTATCGTCTAAAGGATCTGACAATAATTTTCTATTGCCTTTAGAAAGGAAGTGTTCTTTTTCTTCTGAACTAGATAGAAAAAGGATCATTTCTTTCTTTTTGGCTTCTTTCTCTTCTGAAATATTTTTTTTCTCTGTAGCCATAATTACTTTGTTGCAACTTTAATATCTGTTTGCTTTTTGAAGTAAGGCAGATAACGCTGAAGTCTTTCAGAAATCATATCAGAAACCCCGTCTCCGGTAATTGTAGCTCCCGATATTGCATCTACCTGGTTATCTTCTTTATCTGAAGGATCTATATCGCCTTTTACAACCGATACTCCTACAAGATTTCCGCTTCCATCAAAAATCTTTTCTTCGGCAAAACTTTCTTTAAACCATTCTTTGGTGATTTCTGCACCAAGACCAGGAGTTTCCCCAAGGTGATCAAAAGTAGCTCCTTTAATAGTATTCACATCATCTTTTAAAGATATGTAGCCAAAGATTGCATTCCATAATCCATTACCTCTTAAAGGAACTATGTAATATTTTTCTCCTTCATATTCGGCAATATAAAGTGGGAAATTCTGCTCTTCATCTTCCCTCTTAATTTCCTTGGCCAAATCTACCGTAAAGGCATCAACATCTTCTCTTTCTTCTCCCTGGTAATCAAGAGTAACTGCTTCTGTAATATAACGGTTGTAAAGCTCTTCAGCTCCTGCCCTGTCGGTTTCAACACCAATAGTAGCAAGAATACTCTGCATCTTTTCCTGGCGTACGTTTTCTCTTTGAATAGGCTGAAGTGATGTTGCTGTAAAAGCCAATACTGAGGCCACAACAATCACCATAATCACCGCAAAAAGAAACGTATAGCCGTTACTATTTGTTTTATTTACTGATTTCTCTTCCATAACTAAACTGTTGTTTTCACCTGTGCGGTGGCGGATTGAATTCTTTTCTTTCTACGCTTAATATTCGATTGAATTACATAGTGATCTATCGTAGGCGCAAAAACGTTCATAAGTAAGATTGCAAGCATTACCCCTTCTGGATATGCCGGGTTAAACACCCTAATCATTACCGATAGAAAACCTATTAAAAATCCGTAGATCCACTTTCCTTTCAATGTTTGTGCTGCCGATACAGGATCTGTAGCCATAAACACAATACCAAACGCAAGTCCTCCTATTATTAGGTGCCCGTACCATGGGAAGTTTGTAAGTTCGTTGCCGGTAACTCCCATTGCAGGTAAAGCGTTAAAAATAAGCGCCATTGCAGCGGCTCCTATAAATGCACTTAACATTATTCTCCAGCTTCCTACTTTTGTTAGAATTAAAAGTAAGGCTCCTACAAGTATTAAAAGCGTTGAAGTTTCGGAAACCGAACCTGGAATAATTCCGTAGAACATATCCATCATTCCATAACTTACATTATCTCCTGCTGCCAGAGAACCAAGAATTGTTTCTCCAGAGATTGCATCTACATTACTTGCCTCACTAACCCAAACCTGGTTACCAGACATATAAGTAGGATAAGCAAAAAAGGCGAATGCCCTTGCTGTAAGCGCCGGGTTAAGAATATTCATTCCTGTTCCTCCAAAAGCTTCTTTACCAATAAGTACAGCAAATACTACAGATAATGCCAACATCCAAAGTGGAAGGTCTATAGGCATAATCATAGGAATTAATAAACCTGTTACCAGGTAACCTTCGTTAACCTCGTGCCCTCTAAAGATGGCAAAGGCAAACTCAATTCCCAGTCCTACTGCATAAGAAACCACGATCATTGGAATAAATTTCAATGCCCCGTGGCCAAGTGCTTCCCAAAAGGTAAATGCTTCACCTAATTGAGAAAAGTGCTGGTAACCTGCATTCCACATCCCGAAAAGTAAAGCCGGAACAAGTGCAAGCACCACTGTTATCATCGTACGCTTTAAATCTACTGCGTCACGAATATGAGCTCCCTTTTGCGTGGTATGATTTGGGGTAAATAGGAAAGTATCTATTGCGTTAACCGCAGGCGCATACTTTTCATATTTTTTTCCCGGTGCAAAGGGCTCCTTTATTTTGTCTAATCTTTGTCTAATCCATTCCATAATTCTACTGCTTTTTAACCTACTTCAGTAATCATTAAATCTAAACCAAGACGAATCACCTCCTGAATTTCAATCTTAGATGTATTCACATATTCTACCAAAGCAAAATCTTCAGGAGCTACTTCATAGATCCCAAGATTCTCCATTTTCTCAATATCCCCGGCCATACATGCTTTTATAAGCTGCATTGGGTAAACATCCATAGGTAAAACTTCTTCCATTTCGCCTGTAACTACAAGAGCCCGCTCTTCACCATTTAAATTTGTGGTAGGCTTAAACTTCTTGTTTGGAAACAAAAAGGATAATGAAGTTCTTGAGTTAGAGTGAATGTTATTATATGTAAATGGCAACCAACCAAATGCCCTGTAATTATTTCCTTCAGGAATTAGGGTTACTTCGTTAGAAAAGAAGCTTATGTGTTGATCGTAGGCTAATTTAAGTCCGGTAAGTACGTTTCCAGAAATGATACGTACATCTTCATCAACTTTATTGATGATATCTGCCACCTCAGCGCCAATTATAGTAGAGAAGTATTTACGGTTAGTGGCTTCACTTCCTGTTACGGCAACGGTTTTATCGGCTATAAATTTTCCGGTTAGGAAAACGTTACCAATAATAGTTACATCTTCAGGATTCACTGTCCAAACTCTATCTCCCTGATTAATAGGATCTATTTTATGAATTTGAATCCCAACATTTCCTGCCGGGTGCGGTCCTTTTACAGTATGAAGTTCTACGCCCTTAATATCTTTTAAATATTGTGCTGAACTTGCATCTACAGCCAGGTGAACTTTACCCGGAGTAAGTTTTTTAAGCGCATTTACTCCTTCTTGAAAAGCAGCTATCTTATCTTTTAAGATAAAGCCCCAATCTGGAGCTAAAGGCGCCGTACTTACTGCAGAAATAAAGATAGCCTTTGGCGTATCTTTAGGATCGGCTACAATATCGTAAGGACGTTGATTAATAAATGCACCGCAACCGCTTTCTAAAACGCGTTGTTTTACAGCTTCCGCATCAGAAGAAGCAGCGTCCATTTTTCCAAAATCTCTGTAAGTGTCTTCAGGATCAGCCTCAATAATCACTTCCATGATTTTACGCTTCTCACCACGCTTAATTGTCTTAAGCGTCCCGCTAACGGGGCTGGTAAAACGTAATTCATCAGTGTATTTTGAAAAGAAAAGTTCATCACCGGCAAGGACTTTAGCTCCTTCTTTTAAGACCATTTTTGGTACCAAAGCATGAAAATCTGGCGGTTTAATTGCGTAGGTTTTAGACCTTGGAGCTTTTACAAGCTCTTTTTCCGCCTCCCCTTCTAATTTTAGAGATAATCCTCTTTTAATTCGAATGTCTTTTGACATAGGATGGAGTGTATGTTAAAAATATTATGTTTTAAGTCGTGCAAATTTAGGAATTTTAACTGCACTTCTCCCAAGAAAACAAAGAATTTTAAGCACTTAAAACTGTTAAAATGAAATGTTAAAAATTGCGGAATAAGATTTGTAAGTACATTTGCGTAGATTCTGTTTTAATGAAAAACTATTTTATATTCTTTTTTGTAACAATTTTCTCGCTAAACCTGGCTGCCCAGGTTGTAGAAGAAACACTTCCGCCCAGTTATATAAGAAGCGTTCAGCTCTCAGGAAACAGTCAAAGCAATATGGGAAATCCTATTTTGCAACTTGGAGAACAGCTTTCTCTAAAGTTTGACGATATTATTGGTGACGAAGCCGATTATTATTATACCATAGAACATTATAATTACGATTGGACGCCTAACCAACTGGCAAAATCTGAATATTTAATTGGTTTTGATGATATTAGGATTTTTAATTATTTGAATTCTTATAATACGCTTCAGCCCTTCTCGCATTACGAGCTCAAAATTCCCAATGAAGATACCGGCGGATTTAAATTAAGCGGAAATTATATGATAAAAATCTTTAACGGGCAGAAAGAACTGGTTTTTTCTCGAAAATTCATGGTTTACGAAAATATTGCCCGGGTTAGGTTAAACCTTAGACGTTCCAGGGATTTGAATTTTATAGATGAAAAACAAGTGGTGAATTTCAATATAGAATCTCCAGACTTGATACTTAAAAATCCTGATAATACGGTGAATGTTCTCATTACACAAAACCACAATTTAAAGACCGCAATTAAAAATATAAAACCACAGTACACAGTGGGGAACGACCTGGTTTACCGTTACGATTCTGAAACCGCTTTTTGGGGCGGCAACGAATATATTCAGTTTGACAATAAAGAATTAAGAGCCTCTTCTGCCGATATTAGTTCAGTTTCACTTAACGAACTTTATCATCATTATCTATTTCCAGATCGCACCCGTGCCAATGAACCTTACACATACAATCCCGATATTAACGGGCAGTTTGTAATAAGAAGCCTGCCTGCAGAAAATCCTTCAATTGAAGCTGAATATGTTTGGGTTCATTTTAAACTTCAAAATTATTCTGAATTAAATGGAGGCGAAGTACATATTTACGGAGGTTTTAATAATTTTACTTTAGATAAAAGCACCCGACTTACTTATAATGAAGGAAACGATCTTTATGAGGGAGCCAGGTTATTTAAACAAGGATTTTATAATTATAAATATGTTTTAAAACGGCCCGACGGAACTATTGATGAAGGCTTTTTTACCGGAAATTTTGACGAAACCGAAAACTCCTACCAGGTTTTGGTTTATTACCGAAGTCCGGGCGCAAGATACGACCGTTTAATTGGGGTGGGTTCAGGAAATTCTACCACGATTACCAATTAGATTGAGAGACTAACCAACTCGTTACAAAAATGGCAGGTAGCAGATACGATTTAAAGTACAGGGGCACCAAATGTCTTAACTGTGAACATCCGCTGGATAAGAGTGATAAATATTGCCCCAACTGTGGACAATTAAACAGCACTAAAAAGTTAAAATTCGATGATTTTTTTACAGAATTTTTCTCCGGTATTTTTGCCTACGATTCCCGTTTTCACCGCACCATACGAGTTTTATTATTTTCTCCCGGGAAAATTTCTAAAGATTATATCCAGGGAAAAAGAATGCGGTATGCAAATCCCTTTAAATTTTACTTAAGCGCTTCAATTATCTTTTTTCTGATCTGGGGCTTTGGAAATTCTTTTGATATAGAACCCATAGTAAATGATGACGAAATTGAAGAATTAGTTCAGGATAGTATTACCGGTCCAAATATGATTCCTACGCCCGGCGGGAAAGAAATTAATCTCGACTCCTTAATTATAAATCAACAACGCAACGCCAAAAAACCTTACCGGGAATTTTACAAACCTCACGAGGAGCTGGATACCATGAGTTACCTAGACGCCGGGAATTTAAAATTTGATCTTTACTCAAGGTTTTATAAAGAAACAACCATTAGAAATGCCGAAACTGCCATGGACAGTCTTTCATATCCGCAAACCAGCTATAATCACTGGCTCTATAAAAAAGCGGTAGATTGGAATACTTTAAAGGAGAATCCTGGGTTGTTTTTAAATTATTTTATCAATAAACTTCCTTTTATCATCTTTTTCTATTTGCCGGTTTTCGCACTATTTATCTGGTTATTATATATTAGACGACCTTTTAATTATATTGAGCATTTAGTTTTTACTTTTCACGTACAAACCACCTTTTTTATACTATTAAGCCTGGCGCTATTCGTAGATTACTTATTTCCGGGCAACTGGGCATTTATACTTTTCAACTTTATTTTTGCTTTTTATTTATATAAAGCCTTACGTGGTTTCTATTGCCAGGGGCGTGTTAAAACGATTGTAAAGTTTATGCTCTTAAACTTTATATTTTTTATTTTAGCGGGAATCGCTACAATAATTTCAATTTTAGCATCTTTTGCCATATATTAAGATATGATTCAACAAGTTACAAGAGGCATAAAAATTTCGGTCCACACCAATTTTGAAGGTACTTTTTTAAAGAACCTTGGCTCTCGTTTTGCCTTTTCTTATCATATAACTATAGAAAATCAAAGTAACGATTCAGTACAATTAACTTCGCGTTTCTGGAAAATTAAAGATGCTTTACACAATACCGAGATTGTACAGGGTGAAGGCGTTATTGGACAAAAACCGGTTTTAAAACCCGGGGAATCCCATACTTACCAGAGTGGCTGTTTGCTTAGTTCTCCTTTTGGATCTATGAGTGGTTACTATAATATGGTAAGCTTTACCTCAACCCGAAAATTCAGGGTTAAGATTCCTACTTTTAAATTAAGCGCCCCATTTGCTTTAAATTAAATCCCGGTAAATTCTTTATTACTTATTTTTCCCTGTTCCAGGTCTTCATATTTAAAATTCAATTTTCCCGGTAAAAATTCTATCTGGGAAATACTCTTGGTTTTCAAAAAACCTCGATCAATTATCAAATCTTTCTCTTTATCACCTTCTCCTGCAGAATGATGAAATTCCCATAGATTTTCAGCAGAAAGATTTCTTTCTTTTTGAAACTTAGAAAACCATTCTTCCCGCAGTTTTTTCATGGCTGAAGTATATAAAGGAGAAGAAGACCATATTTGTGGCTGAAGCGGCAATTCTTTAAAATGTTTCTGCGCTCCATCCCAAACAAATTCAGCAAAAAATAATTCTGAGGACCAATCGGCTATCACTACTGTGAAGGGTTCTATGTTTTTGAGATTGTAGTTTTCAATTTCGGTTTTAATATCTTCAGCAATTAGCCAGTCTTTTAATACCACGCCCCTGCTTTTTCGATAAGAATCTTCGCGTTTATGAGCTTCAAAACCGCCATTCATCAAACATAAAACCCGTTGTTTTTCACTCACACCAATCCAGCTTCCACCGGCCACGGCATCTTCAGGAAAAAGTAATAAAGTATTTTTTTCGATTTTAAAATCAGGCGGATAGGTTTCCCGCTCCGTAGCTTCGTCTCTATTAGATGTTAAGATAAATCCGTTGGAATTTTTGAAATGAGGCGTGAGACTTATGGTGCACATAAAATTATCTTAATAAAAGTATTGAATTTACAAAAATAGTTAAGCTTTCGTGAATGCGCCTTCATAAGGATTCAAAATCACCTAAATTTTTTACCTTTATACTCACAATAATTAAAAACCAAAAAAACATAAAATAACTATGGGAAAAGGATTTTTTCACGTTCCACAGGCGGTTAACGAGCCGGTAAAAACTTATGCTCCGGGAACCCCGGAAAGGGAAGAAGTTTTACTCACTTATAAAGATCTCTACAATTCCAATATGGAAGTACCACTTTATATTGGATCTGAAGAAATAAAGACAGGAGATACTGCAGATATTCGTCCTCCTCATGATCATAAACATAAAGTAGGAACTTACCACCGCGCCAAGAAGAAGCACGTTCAACAAGCGATAGACGAGGCTTTAAAGGCCAGAGAAAAATGGGCAAAACTGGAATGGGAACAACGTGCTGCGATTTTCTTAAAAGCAGCCGACTTAATTGCAGGGCCTTACAGATCAAGAATTAACGCTGCCACTATGATTGGGCAGTCAAAAAATATATACCAGGCAGAAATTGATTCAGCTTGCGAACTTTGTGATTTTTTACGTTTTAACGTAGAATATATGTCAGATATGTACAATGAGCAACCTGAATCTTCTGACGGAAACTGGAACCGAGTAGAATATAGACCATTGGAAGGTTTTGTATACGCAATTACACCTTTCAACTTTACCGCTATTTCTGGCAACCTTCCTTCAAGTGCAGCCCTTATGGGTAATGTAGCTGTTTGGAAACCCAGTGACAGCCAGATTTTCTCTGCGCAGGTGATTATGGAAGTATTCCAGGAAGCCGGTCTACCAGATGGTGTAATTAATATGGTTATGGGAGATCCTGAAATGATCACCAATACCGTGCTTGACAGTCCTGATTTCTCCGGAATTCACTTTACAGGAAGTACAGACGTATTTAAAGGAATTTGGGGTAAAATTGGTAACAACATCAATAAATATAAAACCTACCCAAGAATTGTAGGAGAAACTGGTGGTAAAGACTTTATTGTGGTTCACCCAACTTCTAACGCAAAAGAAGTAGCTACGGCAATTTCCCGTGGTGCTTTTGAATACCAGGGACAAAAATGTAGTGCCGCTTCAAGAGTTTACCTTCCAGAAAGTCTTTGGCCAGAGATTAAAGAATTTGTGAAAACAGATTTAGAATCTTTTAAAATGGGTTCTCCAGAAGATATGTCTAACTTTATTAATGCAGTTATCCACGAAGGAGCATTTGATAAACTGGCAGGCTATATAGACCGCGCCAAAAAAGACAAAAACGCTGAAGTAGTAATTGGTGGAAATTATGATAAATCTGAAGGTTATTTTATTGAACCTACCGTTATTCTCACCTCAGATCCTCATTATACTACAATGGAAACCGAATTATTTGGCCCAGTGGTAACCATCTATGTATATGATGATAAAAACTACAGTGAAGAAAAGTGGAGAGACTTACTAAAAACTGTAGATAACACCAGTATTTACGGACTTACTGGAGCAGTTTTCTCTGGAGACCGTTATATGGCGGCAATCGCTACCGACTTACTTCAAAATGCTGCAGGTAATTTCTATATAAACGATAAACCTACCGGCGCAGTAGTTGGACAGCAACCATTTGGTGGTGCCCGCGCCAGCGGTACTAATGATAAAGCCGGTTCTAAAATGAACTTACTAAGATGGGCTTCAGTTAGGCTGATTAAAGAAACTTTTGTACCAGCAAAAGATTACAGATATCCATTTTTGGGAGAATAATTCTGTAAAATATAATTTCAAAAAGCCACAGTTTAAAAGCTGTGGCTTTTTTATTTAATAATTTTTGAAAGTTAATTTTGTATTTCCTCCTGCTTTAAAATCCTTACAGACTACTAATTTTCAGTACTTCATTAATTTTAGTAGGAAAAATCGTAAAATCAGTAGTTAATCGAATAAAACTTCACTTCAACGATAATCACTTAGAACGATTTTTTAAAGTAGTATTTTTAATTGTTAATCGACTTCACCCCAGGGACTTATCGTCTCAAGCCATTTAACCTTATACCCCTACGTATTTTTTTTAATCGGCTAATCCATTACAATTATGGGAAAAATACTACTCCTAATATTTATAATAGTTCCTTTAGGTATTTACGGGCAGGCCTGCCCCAACTCGCTAAGTATAAGTTCTAACAACGGCAGGGAAATTTGTGCGGGAGAAGAAGTCACTTTCAGCGCCACGGCAGATACTGGCAGTAATCTTAATTATCAATGGCAAATTAACAATACGAATACTGGCCCTAATGCCGCCGAATTTACCACCAGTACTCTTTCACATAATGACCGCATAAAAGTTATTGTGACCAGTGATGATGATACAGAATGTAACCTTACCAGTGATTATATTCAGATGACAGTAAACCCCGTTAGAGTAGGAAGCGCGGTGATTGCAGCCAATTCAGAAGAAATTTGTCCCGGTGACCTCATCAGCTTTAATATAGCATCTTCTTCAAATACAGGAACCAACCCAGATTATCAATGGCAGGTGAATGGTGAAATTCAAGGTTCAGGCAATTCTTTTTCCGGAAACTTAGTTGAAGGAGATAACGTACAGCTTTTAGTAAGTTCCAGCTTACCCTGTACAGAAGATTTTTCCAGTAATGTTATTAGTATAAGCGAAAAAGACGGTCCACCGGCAAGTATTGGAAACATCCAGGGAGAAATAAGTATTTGTCCGGGCATAAGCACCACTTATAATATTTCAGCAGTAAATTTTGCTGATTCCTATATATGGGAATTACCTGAGGGTTGGGATGGTAGCAGCACCGGCACCAGTATAGAAGTGACCACAGGAAGCCAGGGAGGAGAAATTAGTGTAAGAGCTATTAATGATTGTGGGGAAACTGAGCAGACACTTTCTGTAAATGTGGAACCGGGTGCCCCTACTCAGCCGGGAGGAATTTCCGGCAATACTGAAGTATGTCCCGGCACCCCTGAAAGTTATTCAATAAGTGAAGTTCCAAATGCAGAGTCTTACCAATGGATTGTTCCTAGCGATTGGAGCGGCAGTAGTACCACTAATACAATTGACCTAACAACCGGGAATCCAGGCAATACGATTTTAGAAGTAATCGCTATAAATACTTGTGGAGAGAGTATTGCACGTGAGTTAAACATCACTGTGCAAGCAGATATTCCTAATACCCCTGGTAACATTTCTGGCGTGAACCAGGTTTGTCCGGGTATTATAGAAACCTATTCCATTTCTCAGGTTCCAGATGCTGAAAGTTATAATTGGACAGTACCAGCAGGTTGGACTATAAATGGCGATGCAAATTCAAATCAAATTAGCGTAACCACCGGGAATTATGATCAAAACGGAAACATTAGCGTTACAGCTGTAAATTCCTGTGGTGAAAGCGAAGCAAATAGTCTAGCAGTAAATGTAGACTATGGAACTCCTCCCCTTCCCGGTGAAATAAGCCTGCAAATAGCAGACGGATTTGAAGTGATTTGTCCTGAAAGTTCTTTAAGTTTTTCAATTTCTGAAATGAATGAAGCTGAGTCGTACACGTGGGACCTGCCCCAGGGCTGGACTATAGTTTCAGGTCAGGGTACACCACAAATTCAGGTTATCAGTGGGCAATATGGAGAGAGTGGAGAAGTTAGTGTTTCAGCAACTAATAACTGCGGTACAGGTAATTTACAAACCCTGGAGGTAAATATTGATCCACCTGCCCCAGTAATTGAGAATATCCAAATAACCGGGGAAGTTGAAGTTTGCGCAGATGCAACTCAATTGGAATATAGTATTCCCCAAATTAGCTACGCTGATTCTTATGAATGGTCATTACCCTCCGGCTGGGTAATTACTTCAGGAGAAAACACCAACAGTATTATTGTTAGTGCCTCTCCAACTTCCGGAAACATTGAAGTGTTTGCCAAAAATGAGTGCGGTGAAAGTGAGATAATTAGTCTGGCAGTAACAGCCGTAAACGATGTGCCAAATCAACCCGGAACTATCTCTACAGATTTGGGAATAGATGCCATTTGCCCACCTCGTAATGATATCTCTTTTAGTGTTCCTAATGATTCTGAAGTTGATTATTATCGTTGGATTTTACCTTCGGGATGGGAAATAGTAAGTGGCGAGAATACCAATGCAATTCTTGTGAATGTTACTAATAGTGCTCCTTATTCAAATGAAATAGTAAAAGTAGTGGCTGGAAATATTTGCGGTGAGAGCACTGAAAGTCAATATTCAGAAATTACGGTTTCTGATTTTGTAATAACCGATCTTGGAGAAAACCAGGATCTATGTTCTACCACTACGGCCGTTCCAATTGATGTAACTATTGAATTTGGAGGTTTCAAAAAATTTAAACCTGCATTTTCACATAATGGAGGGGGAAGCTTTACAGATATTCCACCTATTACAAATAATTATCCTAATAATTTTACTATCCAATATATACCAACCTCAGCCGATTTTGGTCAGGAAATAACTATCACAGTGAATGTGCCAGAACCAGAAACCAATAAGAACGATCCCGATGCTTGTGGAGATGGTTATGCTGAAGTTACTCTCTACTTTGCACCAAACCCTACGGCCAGTTTCCTAACAGAGAATCATGATATTTGTGAAAATTCAACTACAGGTATTACACTTTCAGGTACACCCAATACTCAAGTCACCTATACTGAAAACGGAACCACAAAAACCATAGATTTAAATGAGAATGGGGAAGCCGTTTTTAATTCCGGGAATCTCACAGAATCTACCACCTATGAATTAGTAAGTACATCATACCAGGAAGAACCCACTTGCGTTCAAACGCTTTCCGAAAGCCTTGAAATAACCGTAAATCCGGTTCCTTCAGTAGAATTAGTATATGAAGAATCTATATTCTGTGAAGATGATGACCAGGCTAAATCAGTGACTTTTGAAAATACCATCGGAGCTTATGAAAACGGAACTTTTAGCGCTGAACCCGGGCTTCAGATTGATCCCGGCACAGGAACAATAAGTCCTTCCAGTAGTGAACCCGGTGATTACAATATTACTTATACAATTCCGGCAAGTTTAGGTTGTGAACAGGTATTAATTACCACTACCATCAGCATTAAAGAAATTCCTCAAGTAGACTTTAGCTATGAGACGCCAATGTGCTCGGCCGGTGATTCAACCAAAGAAGTAACTTTAACGGGTAGCGGAAATTACCAAAATGGTTCATTTACGGCAGAAGCAGGCTTATCTATTGATGCTAATACGGGAACTATAAATCCATCTGATAGCACGCCAGGAACTTACACGGTAACATATACTACTCCTGCTGCCGATGGGTGTAATGAATATGAATTTACAAGTGAGGTAGTAATTACTGAAATTCCAACTCCTGAAATCACATACGATTTCAATGAATTTTGTAAGGGTGATTCCTCAACTTTCACTCCTGCGATTACCGGAGGTGGGGCAATAACCGGAGGTGCTTTTTCTTCGACCTCAGGTTTAGCGGTTAACGCAGAAACCGGTGAAATAAATCCGGCAAACAGTGATCCAGGCACTTATACAGTGACCTATGTCTTAGAAGCTTCAGCGGGATGCGAAATGATTTCTACAGAAACTGAGATCCTAATTACAGAATTACCAACAGCAACTTTAAATTATGCCGGGCCTTTTTGTGCTTCAAATAATACACCTCAACAAATAAATTTTTCGGAAGTGAGTGGAACTATTGCCGGCGGAACTTTTTCAGCTTCTCCTGTGGGACTTTCAATTAATGAAAATTCCGGAGACATTCTCCCCGGCTCAAGTGATCCGGGAGATTATACAGTCACATGTATTATAGCAGCTGCGGGAGGTTGCGAAGAAGTATTTTTAACCACTAATGTAAGTATTACCGAAGTTCCTTATGCGAGTATTTCTTACAATGCACCATTTTGCAGTTCAAATAGTGAAAACTTTCCTGTTAATTTTGAAGAAACACCAGAGCTTTATAAAACCGGAACTTTTTCTGGAAGTCCCGGTTTAGTTATAGATAGTGAAGGGAATATTAATCCTGCAGCAAGCGAACCCGGCGAACATACCATAACATATACACTTCCAGAAATTGATGCCTGTACTGCTTCAGAAGTTACCACCAACATCATAATTTATGAAGCTCCGGCAATTACCTCTCAACCATTTAGTGTAGGGATTTGCTCTACAGAACCCAGTGAACTTTCTGTAGTTGCAACTGGTGATGAACTTCAATATCAATGGTTCCGGGATGGAGAAGCAGTTTCAGGAGCTACCGAAACCACTTTATCTTTTAATAATACCACTTCCCAAAACGCCGGCGAATATTTTGTTGAAGTTAGTGGACCGGCAGGTTGTTCACCGGTTATTTCAGAAACCGTTAGCTTAAACGTAGATGAAGATATAATTATAGAAGAACCTGTGACCGAAGTGCCGATTTGCGGAGACGGTTTTTCAGAAGTTACCATGAAGTTTATTGCCCATGCTAACGGTGCACCATTAACTTTCACCTGGTATAAAGGAAATTCCATAGTAGATGATTCCGATGAAAATATTACAATCACTACTCAACCGGCCGATGAAAACGGCAGGTATGCTGGTACATTGGAGATAATAAATGTCACTACCAATTACAATGGCGACTATTATGTGGAAGTTCAGGGGCCGGCAGAATTCACTTGTTCTACCGCAGTGACTAATCCTTTTCAATTACGTTTAAATGAAGTACCGGAACCACCTACGGTCGCAAATTTTGAATATTGTCAATATGAAGAAGCTCCTGCTTTAAGCGTTCTGGCAGGTGAAAATCTTACCTGGTACGCCACTGAAACCGGTGATGATGCTTTTCCTGAAACTCCGGTGCCGAGTACCGATGAACCGGGAGAAACCATTTATTGGGTTACCCAAACACCAGATGTTTGCGAAAGTGAACGTATAGCAGTAAGTGTAAATATTAAAGAAAAACCTGCAGTTCCCGAAACTACAATTGTTATAGAATATTGTGAAGGCGAGACAGCCAATCCTCTTGAAGCTGTGGTAGCGGACTCGGCTAGTTTAAATTGGTATGATGCTGAGGAAAATCTGCTTTCAGAAGCGCCCCTGCCCAATACTGAAAGTATGGGAACGTTCCAATATTACGTTTCTCAAAGTCTAAATGATTGCGAAAGCGATAAAGTTGCTATTGAAGTCCTTATTCATGAGTTACCAGAAGTTACCATAACCTCTTCTGAAAACCTGGTGTGTGCCGCATCGTTGGTAACATTAACTGCGGAGGGAGCTGATACTTACGTTTGGTACAATGAAGCCGATGAAGAAATTGGCACTACCGCTTCCCTGGAGGTGAATCCGGAAATAACTACTACTTACAAAGTGGTTGGTACAGGGACTGGAGAATGTTCTACAGCCGCTGAAATTACCATTGAAGTAGATCAACCCAGCGATGCCGGAACCATATCTGGAGAAACCAATGTTTGTACTGGAAATAATTCGGGAGAAATTGCATTGTCTGGTATTAATGGTGAAGTAATTCGTTGGGAATTCACAGAAGATAATGGTGAAACCTGGGAAACCATAGATTTAGAAGAATCGGAAATTTCTACAAGCTATACTTATCAAAACCTTATCACAACCACCGGCTTTAGAGCTGCGGTACAAAATGGAGTTTGTGAAGAAACTATTTCAGAAACAATATATATACAGGTAGATGAACGTCCAATTGGCGGCGAATTAAATTTTGCAGGTTTCGACCGATTATATACCACTTGTGAAGATCCAGAATTTTTAGAAGACCTGGTTCTTTCCGGCCATACCGGGCAGGTAGTTGCCTGGAAATACCGAACTGCATCACAGGCCTCTTTTCAAACTATACCAGGGGAAAACGGCAATGTCCTTTCTTCAGCAATTATCACCGGGTTGGTTGGTAACGAAACATTAATTTTTCAGGCTGAAATAGTAAATGGTTCCTGTACTAATCCAGTGGTAAGCAGAACGGCTATTTTAAGTGTAATCTCTTCTAATATTGAACCTGCTCCCGTAACTGTGAGTGAGAATTTAATTTGTTTGGGAACCGATGTCACTTTAAGTGCCGAAACGGGTTATCAATCTGGTGACGGAGTAAATGATAGTGGTAATTTTGATAACGCTTCAATAAATCAACAGGGTTGGAGAATTATAAATTCTAATGGAGTTGAAGAAAACTTTGAAACCAGCGCAAACAATACCGCGCCCAACGTTTGGCGCAGAGTGACGCCAAGGGAATTTATTACAGCAAACCTTACATCCCCGTACAACACCTCATATCAATTATTTGATCACAGTTTAGATGACGGAAATAAAGGTTTTTCCCTGGTTTCTGGCAATAACACCTCTACTATGGAGACCAATGTATTTGCTTTAGACGGAATGGACTCAGGTATTTTAACTTTTGATCAGGCCTACAACCTTACCGATGGAGCCTCTATTGAAGTTTTAATTTCAACAAACGGCGGCAGTACTTACACCTCATTATATAGTAATAACGGGGATCCTTCAAGTGGGAATTATAATAATTTTGCCTCGGGAACGCCTATTTCACGACCTGAAAATAAAATTGAAATTGATGTGGGCGATTATATTGGGCAAAACAACTTAAGAATAATGTTTAGTTATGTTGGAGCCAGACAGGGTGATGTATGGGCTATTGATAATATTATTTTACCCGATGGACCACAAAATGTTGGTGTAGTTTGGGAAGACACTACAGATCCTGATACTCCGGTTATTATTGGTACAAATAATTCAGAAATCTGGGAACCTACTGAAATTGGATGGAATGTCTCTGTAATTACCACAACTTTAGAATATACAGGCGGTTCTTGCGCTACTGCTACCAATAATGAAGAAATTAAAGTTTTTGTTTACGACCAATATACTTCTACCGTCCAGGCTGAAACCGGGAGCTGCGGAGTTTATTCTGCACAATTATCTGCCACAGTAAGTAGCGAAGCTCAGGGCGAAATCACTTCCTATCCTACCCTGGATGGATATATTGGAAAATGGGTAGTAGAAGGGCCCACAGGCTACGAATTTTCAAATATTGATCCGAACAATGAGAGCGATCCTATAAACAACCCGAATGCTATTTTCACCTCGCAATCAGAAAGTCCGGAAAGCTATACTATTACCTGGGTTTTAGAATCAACTGAAACGGACGAGAATGGAAATTTAATTGAAAATGAAGCTTGTTCACCAATTTATGAAACTGCGGAAGTTATTTTTGAAGATTGTATTGCCCTTGATTTTGATGGGTTAAACGACTATGTTGATTTAGGCGAAACCTATACAGGAAATTACAGTTTAGAGGCGTGGATTCGGCCTGAAGCTTCAACAGGAACTATTATTAGCGGGCCTAACTTCAAAATTAATTTAGAAAACTTACCGGCTGGAATTAATACAAATTCCCGTTGGTATCATATTGCTGTTTCTAATAATACTCTTTATATAGACGGAATTGAAAGCGGTAATTTTAACCTCGGAAATGGTGGTGAAAGAACCCTTATAGGCGCTAGCTGGAATAATATCACTAGTAGTGCTGAAAATTATTTTACCGGCTGGATAGAAGAAGTCAGAATTTGGAATACTGCTATTACCGTAGAACAAATAAGGTTTATGATGAACCAACGTCTCTACAATAATGGTACTCAAATGGGAGTAGAAATTCCTATGAATGTACCGCAAGGATTAGGTTTTGCTGACTTAGCGGGATACTATCAATTATTAGCTCAGGAGGAACTTGTAGCCGGAGGAACCACTCCCGATTTGGCACACAATGCCATCCCTGGCAAACTTAAAAATATGGAAACGCTCCAGGAAAATACGGCGCCCCTGCCCTACACTTCACGAATAGACGGGCAAACCTGGGCTACTAATAATACCTGGACGCATTTTGAAGTTTGGGATGCGCCAAACAGCACAGGAATAAATGGAGATCCAATTGAATGGAATATTGTTAGAACTTCTCACAATGTTAATTCAGGAAATAAAGATATTAGCGTTTTGGGATTAATATGCGAAGAAAAAGAATTGGAAATTGCCGATCCCAGTGATGCGATGGATGAATATAATAATGGAAAATTTCTGCGTATTACCCATTATTTGAAATTAGATGGAATAATAAATTTAATTGGCGAATCCCAACTTTTGCAGGATGAGGGTAGTATTTTGGAAGAGGCCAGTAGTGGTTACTTAGAGCGAGATCAACAGGGCACCCGTAACAGTTTTAACTATAATTACTGGAGTTCACCGGTTAGTGCACAAGGAAGTAGTAATAATTCGCCATATACCATTTCCACAATCTTGCGAGATGGCACAAACACACAGAATCCTTTAAATATAGATTTCAGAGGAGGTCATGCGGCAGCGGACCAGGCCCGAACATCTCCTATTATAATAAGTGCCTACTGGCTACATGCTTTTAACGGCAGAGCAAACCAATATGGAGACTGGGAACATATTGGAGCTAACGGGACCCTTAACACCGGCGAAGGGTTTACTATGAAAGGAAGCTCGGGTACGGCTTCAATTCTGGAGGAACAAAACTATGTTTTTACTGGTAAGCCGCATAATGGCAGAATTGAATTAAACATTGGTCCAGATATGAATTACCTGGTAGGCAACCCATATCCGTCGGCACTAAATGCCAACGAATTTATCCTGGATAATCTAAAAGATGTTACCGACGGAAGAAATTCACAAAATGTTTTTAACGGGGTGGTTTATTTTTGGGATCATTTTGGAGCAGAAAATACTCATATACTTAGGGAATATGTGGGTGGTTATGCAGCATATTCACTGGCTGGCGGGGTGCAGGCAATTTCAAATGATTATCGCATAAATGCTAATGATGCCAAGGGGACAAAAACCCCGCAACAATTTATTCCTGTAGGTCAGGGATTCTTCCTAAACACAAGGTTAGATGAAGAGAATTCAGGAAATATTACAATTGCAGGAGGTGATGTTATTTTTAAAAATTCCCAGCGCCAGGGTGTTAGAGAAAATGTGAGCAGTTCAATTTTTCTTCAACCTCTTGCCAAATCAAAAAATATAAAAGCTCAGGATAACGATGAAAGAGCAAAAATTAGGCTTAAATTCCATTCTCCAAAAGGTTACCACCGGCAAATTTTAGTTACCCGAGATGTTAATACCAGCAATGGTTTTGACCTTGGTTATGACGCTCCTTTAATAGAAAATAACCAGGAAGATATGTACTGGCTTATAGATTCCTCGAAAGTTGTGATTCAGGGTGTTCCCAATTTTAACACAGATCAGGTCTTACCTATTGGTGTAAAAATAGCCGGAGATGGGTATTTTAAAATTCATATAGATAGTCTTGAAAATTTCCCTGATGAAATTCCGGTTTATTTAAATGATAAATTACTGGATACCGTGCATGATCTTAAAGAAAAACCTTATGACGCTCTCTCTCCGCCGGGT
The DNA here is from genome assembly GCF_900113135.1 of Salegentibacter agarivorans. Taxonomy (GTDB): domain Bacteria; phylum Bacteroidota; class Bacteroidia; order Flavobacteriales; family Flavobacteriaceae; genus Salegentibacter; species Salegentibacter agarivorans. The sequence goes on from NZ_FOOH01000008.1 coordinate 39,471, forward strand.
AGAATTCACAACAGGTTTCAAATAATCTTTACGAATATTAAAGCGATTCCCGAAATTCCAGAAAAACCTGATTTAAGTTCAACAATAGATTTTAAATATAATGACGAAACTTATGAACTTAGAATTGATAATCCTGAACTGATTGAGATATCTGAGGTTCATGTATTTGATTTAAGCGGAAAACTTGTACAGACACATACTGATATTCCACTACAAAAACAGAACATTTTAACAATAAATCCCGTAGGCGCCAGTGTTTATATTGTAAAACTAATTACGGCCGATGGAAACAGAAATAAAAAGTTTATTATGAAATAAGAAGGTCTTTTCTTACAATTAAAACCTTTCACCCTATTTAATTTGCATTTCATCTGATTTTTAGAGAATTAAGCTATGTTTCTGACTTAATTTCTTGTTAAAATAGTTTTTTTATATGTAATTTTACCACTTGTAACATTTTAGTTGCCTATGGGTAAAATTACTCTCCGGTTTTTATTAATAATGCTTATTTACGGCTTGTTCATACACGCCGTAAATCCGCTATTTTCTAATATTTCCTATGGGCCTGAAAAACCAGTTTTAAAAGATAAAAATTCTGAAAATTTCTTTTTTGTTGGTTTCTATTTAAATGCAGCCCCCACTATTACCGCTCCTGGTGATAAGACAGTCAACAATAATTCTGGACAATGCTACGCTTCAAATGTAGAGTTTGGAGAACCTAGTATTTCAGGTACAACCAACTCCCCTGAAATTTCGGTAAATGGCAATAATATAAATCCTGCAACTTATGAATTTCCTGTAGGGAATACTACCATAACCTGGACCATAACCAACGAAGAGGGAACAGATAGTGACACCCAGATAATTACTGTTATTGATAATGAAAACCCAACTGTCATTGCACCTGGAAATGTCACCAAAAATACGGACAACAATGAATGTACAGCATCTAATGTAAGCCTGGGAACACCAAATACAAACGACAACTGCGGAATAAAAAATACTACAAATGATGCGCCTTCGGTTTTTCCTATTGGAGAAACTACCGTAACCTGGACGGTAATCGACAATTCCGATAATACTGCAACCGCCACACAAACAGTAACTGTAGTTGATAATCAAAATCCTACAATTTCCGCCCCCGCGAATTTGAGCGTAAATACAGATAACAACGAGTGTACGGCCTCTAATGTAAGACTTGGAACACCAAATACAAACGACAACTGCGGAATAAAAAACACTGCAAATGATGCGCCTTCGGTTTTTCCTATTGGGGAAACTACCGTAACCTGGACGATAACCGATAATTCCGATAATACTGCAACCGCCACACAAACAGTAACTGTAGTTGATAAGCAAAATCCTACAATTTCCGCCCCTGCCGATGTTAGCGTAAATACAGATAACAATCAGTGTACAGCCTCTAATGTAAACCTGGGAGCACCAAATATAAACGACAACTGCGGAATAAAAAATACTACTAATGATGCGCCTTCGGTTTTTCCTATTGGGGAAACTACCGTAACCTGGACGATAACCGATAATTCCGATAATACTGCAACCGCCACACAAACAGTAACTGTAGTTGATAAGCAAGCACCAGTTAAACCATCATTACCAGATATCAGTTGGACATGTGGTAAAGAAATTACGGATTTCCCAACAACTACCGATAATTGCGACACAGAAATTACTGGAACCACCGGTGATCCTCTTGAATTTGATTCTTATGGAGAATATACTATAACCTGGACTTTTACTGATTCAGCAGAGAATTTTGTAACTGCGGAACAATTAATTTCTATCCCTGAACCTACTGTGGAAATTCCGGAAATTGATGGCAACGAATATTGTAATACAGAAGAAGTTCCCGGCGTAATTTTTACCGGAAATGACTTAGCAAATAAAAAATACGAATGGTTCTACGACACCGATATTAATGCAAATATTGGCCTGGCTTCAAGCGGAAATGGCAATATTCCTGAATTTTCAGCAATTAATAATACTAGTAGTCCAATAGAAGTAAAATTCACTGTAATTCCATTTGGGGGAAATTGTGAAGGAGAAGAAAATTATTTTTTTATTACAATTAACCCTACTCCCTCTGTTACTACACCCAACGATATTGAAATTTGTGAGGGCGAGACAGTTAATACTATCGATCTTTCCGGTTTTTCGGTAACGGGAAGTACCGTGGAATGGACTAACGATAATCCAAATATAGGTCTTGGTGCTTCGGGCACCGGGAATATCAACCCATTTACAGCAAATAATAATACCGACGAGCTGCAAATAGCGACTATTTCAATAGTACCATCGGCCAATAACTGTGTTGGCGAAATACAAACTTTTACTATAGAAGTTAAACCAAAACCTGAATTAGAAACGCCTGTAATCCCTGAACTATGTAACGCTGCGCCCACTGAAGCAATACCTTTATTGGGTAATGTTACAGGTATTACTTATGATATTTCAGGAGGTTCTACTATAGGACTTTCCAACCGAACCAACGTTACAGAGATTCCTGTTTTTACCCCGGTAAATAATTCAAATATTCCACGAAATACTACTCTCACCATTACTCCAAAGGCTAACGGATGCATCGGAGAGCCGGTTGAAATTGCTGTAACTGTAAAACCTAGTCCGGTGGTAGATGCTTCATTTACCAATCAAATTTGTTCAGGAGAAATAACAGATATTTCATTGGCAAGTGCTGTAGCCAACACAGGTTTTACCTGGACGGTTGATGCCCCGGCAGGTATTGAAGGCGCAATAAATGGAAGTTTAGCCGGAGAAGGAACAATTGAACATGAACTTACTAATAATACTTCCCAGCCCCAAAATGTTACTTACAGAATTAGCCCCGAAGCAGAAGGATGTACAGGATCAACAATTCCGGTTGTAATTACGGTAAACCCAACGCCGGAGTTTGAAATAAACCTACCTGAGTGTGTATCAGCAGTTGACTTTACAGATACTGCAATTAAAACCAATAACTCCTTAAATTATACCTACTGGGAAGATGCGGAAGCTACCATAGAAATAAGTAATCCCACTGAAGTTAGTTTGGGCACTTATTATATTAAAGGTGAGAGTACACAGAGCTGTTCAACAATAGAAGAGGTTATTATTAGCCAGATTACTCCTGAACTAATAAGTTCAATTGCAATTAATGAAATATGTTCTGATGCTGCATTTTCTTATGAATTTGATAGTAATATTCCTGTTAAAAATTATTATTGGGTTCGAAGAGAAAGAGAAGGAATTAATGGAACTGAAAGCGGCGAAGGAAATATTGAAGATATATTGACTAACAATTCTGAGGTAACTATTACCGTAGAATATGAAGTTATAATTGAGGCAGAGAATGGTTGTGTTATAGGAGAAGAAAATCCTATTATTCTTGAAGTCCCTGTAAGTCCCACTCCTAATTTATTAGGTGATAAAAGCTTTGAAGTCTGCAGCGGTCAGGAGTTTACCACCAATAACAGTTTAAATATTTCCAACTCTTCAATTTCTTGGGAAATGGTACCAAAAAGTGGTATAAGCGCTTCACGGTCTTCTGGTCAAGGTGTAATTAGCACAACCTTAACCAACTCCACTGAAAATAGAATAAATAGAGTTGAATTCGTATATAATTTCGCTTACGGAAATTGTAACCCCAAAACGGAAAGTGTCTTTATCGATGTAAAACCTGCTCCAAAAGTTGAGGCTGGGGTTTCTATGTCAAATCAATCCGAAAATGATGCTGTACAGGAAATAGAAATCTGTTCCCCTTCAAGCCCTTCTGAAATTAATGATATAAAATTATATTCCAGTTCTACATTAAATCAGGAAACGGCTGAGCCTATATCTTTAAATTATAGCTACGAAAATGGATTGCAAGGATGGTCAGGCTCAAATTGGATGAGAGGTTCAAATGGTTCATTGGCTTATGAGGATTGTTTTGTTTTCTGGGGCAATAGGTATTGTTTCAACCGTCAATTTTTTAACACACGAAATGGCAACAGATTCTTGTTATTAGACGCAACCAATAATATTAACAACCGTTGGATCTCAAGCCCAGCTATTAACACAGTGGGCCAAAGTAACGTCCGATTAACCTTTGATCACTATTTTAGAAATTCCAATGGTAGAGGTTTTATAGAATACTCTATAAATGGTGGAGGTAACTGGCAGCGTATTGAACAGAATCATAGTTATAATAATCCACAAGGTTCTCCAGGAAACTTCACTTCTTCAGGGGAATTCGCTCTCCCCTCGGGGCATGAAAATCTAATACTGAGATTTCGTTATAATGGCGGTGGAGATTACAGAGATTATTGGGCGATTGACAATTTAAATATTACGAGTGAATCAGCAACTAGTTCTTCTGTTCACTGGACACGTTCTGATGATCCCCAATGGCTTATTGAAGGTAAACCAAATTTACTCCCTGAAGATATTGGTCAGCTGAGTGAAACTACAGTTTTCACTGCTACTTACACTTACGATATTGAAAATGAAAATATTTGTAATCAAGGGAGTAATTCTGTAAAAGTAATTATAAAAGAACCCTTACAACCAACAATCGTAGCTGATTATTGTGTGTTCGAACAATCAAATAAAATAAGACTGTCTGCTGATCAGAATTATGACAGCTACAGGTGGGAATCTGGAGGTGAAACAATATCCCATAATTCCTCCATAGATATTAGTTTAGCCCAAACTTACACTTTATACGTTACCAGGGATGGCTGCGAAGCCTCCACATCTCTAACTCCAAGTGAGAATTTAGTTACAAATGGAGATTTTGAAGATGGAAATACCGGCTTTAATACAGTTTATAGGTATGTTCCTCCGGGTGGGGATTTATACCCCGAAGGAGATTATGCTGTTGATGATAATGCCAGGGATTATCACAACGATTTCTACGGTTATGGACATGGGGGTTCCGGGAATTTCATGATCGTAAATGGAGATCCAAGCCAAGGTAGCGTAGTGTGGCAAACAGATCCTATAGCCATTTCTACTGACACAGACTATTATTTTAGTGCCTGGACTTCCAACTTAGTTGCCCGAGAAGAAGCAAGGTTAAGATTAATTATAACATTACCTGGACAAAACACCCCCCTAGCTGAAAGTAATTTGGGGGATCTTACTGGTTTAGCTCGAGGTGAATGGATTCAATTTTATAACCCCCAGGTATGGAATTCTGGTTCTAATACTCAAGTTGTACTCAAAATTGTTAATGAAAATCCAGTAAGAGATGGTAACGACTTTGGGATAGATGATATTTCATTTTCTGCTTTTAGATCTTTTGATTTCGAATTTATCCCTGAAAATAATGGCCCCATTTGTGAAGATGAAACTATAGAATTGGCAGCAAACCTGGATGGCGGTAGGTTTCCTATAACATTTAACTGGACGGGACCAAACGGATTCACTAGATCAAAAACTATAAATGAAGAAAGTGAGCGTGTAGCGGCAGATACAATTCAGATCCCGAACGCTACAGCTGAAATGGCAGGGGAATATTCCTTACAAATCACCGATTTCTATGGCTGTAATTTAGAATCTAAAACTACTACGGTAGAAGTAGTTGAAAAAGCCGTGGTTTTTGCCGGAGAGGATATGGAAATTTGCTCCAACGAACCGATTATAGATCTTTCTTCAGCTTCAATAATGCATCCAAGTATAAATTCAGGCTTCTGGAGCACGGCAGCGGGAGATAATTCACGATTTACCGATCCTAATTTAATCAGCACTACTTACACCCCCAATGAAGAAGAAATTGCTTCGGGCGAAATAGAATTAATATTAACTTCTAATGAAGACGCCGGGGCGGTTTGTGAAACTGTAAGTGATACTATAAATATTATTTTCAATATTAGTCCGGAATCGGAACTTATTTCGCAAGATGTCAGCTGTTTTGAAGGAGATAATGGTGAAATAGAAATCAATATTATTGAAAATACCGGCACAGCGCCATTTACATTCCTCTGGAGTGATGGCCAAACGGGAAGAATTGCAGAAAACCTGGTGGCTGGAGATTATTATGCAGATGTAACCGATGCTAAAGGATGTACAGTAAGAACAGACACGATTACAATCCAGCAACCTGAAGAATTGATTGTAGGGGCTCCAATTGAATTGGAAGAAGCATCCTGTTTTGATGATTTTGGCGCTGTAGTTTCCATCCCTGTAAGCGGCGGACTTTTTGCTGAAGAAACGATTGATCCTGAAAATATTCCTTACATACTTGACATACTAGATGCTGAAGGAAATCAAATTAATTTAGGGCAGGAACAGATAAGTTATGATATAGCGACAGAACGCTTTATAATTTCAGGACTGCAAGGCGGAAAAGGATATACCTTCCTGGTAAGTTCCAGCGAGAATTGCGCTGCTGAAGTTAAAACCTTCACAACCCTTACTCCTCCTGAAATAAACGCCGGCGAAGTTCCTGAGATTTCCGAATGTGGAATAAAAACACTTTGGCTAGCTGCTTCTCCTATAGATCCTGAAATAGGCGCGGGCTCCTGGTCTTATAATAATGGAGAGACTGCATTACTTGGAGATCCTAATAATCCGAATACCAGTTTTACGGGCCAGCCGGGACAAACCTATACGCTTACCTGGAGTGTTTCTTCTAATGCAAATGAAAGCTGTAGCGTGAGTGAAGAAATTGAGATCACCTTCCCTCCCTCCTGTAGTCAATTAAACTTTGATGGAATTGACGATTTTGTAGATTTAGGAGACAACTATAATATTAATTCGAGTTTTTCTATTGAAGCCTGGGTAAAACCACATTCAATTTCAGGCACAAAAACTATTTTGTCTAAAAGGTCTGCAGACAATATGAATGCCGGCTATGATCTTTTTCTTAATAATGGCTCCCCAACATTCCGTGTTAATAATAAGAGTGTAGTTTCAGGAAAAAAAATAAATACAGATCGTTGGTTTCATATTGCTGCGGTTTATAATCAGGGTTCAGTTCTTAGAATTTATATTGATGGTATTGAAATTCAAACAAATACTACAAATATTCCTCAATCAATAGGAGCAACCGAAACCCCTGCGCTTATTGGTGCTGCTTTTACCGCAGATGAAACTATAGAAAGTAAAGATCACTTTGAAGGTTATATTGAAGAAGTTAGACTTTGGAATACAGCAATCTCAATCGAACAAATAAGATTCTTTATGAATCAACGTCTTGAAAAAGACGGTGCAAACGTGAGTGGTACTGTACTCGGCAATAATTTAAACTTACCAAACGCCCCGGAAAATGTTCTATGGACCAATTTAGTAGGTTATTATCAGCTTCTTGCACAGAGTGATCTTATTAGCGATGGATTTACCGATAACCTTGGTAGTGTAGGTGAATCAGCCCATGGATTATTGAAAAACATACAGGAAATGCAGGAAAACACCGCTCCGGTTCCATATATCCTTTACACCAGTGGACAAGAATGGTTTAAGGAGACAACCTGGGACTTACCTACACAAATAGATGGTAAAAATATAACTAAAAGAGATGTCTGGGATCCACCCAGCAGTCAGGGGATTGATAATAGCAGAATAACCTGGAATATCGTAAAGCTTTCTGAAGATATAGAAAACCCGGCTACTCAAAATAACCAAAATAATATAAGCCTACTGGGTTTAATTTCTGAAAATGGAACGCTCAATATGAAAGGTGAAAATAATATGGGGGGAAGCCAAACCGGGTTCGGAACCGGAAATGCATTAACTATTACCCATTATCTGGAGCTAAACGGTTATATTGACCTTAATGGTGAATCTCAATTAATACAAACAGAAGGCAGTGAAATTAGTGGTTCCGGCGGCCTGGAACGGGATCAACAAGGTACCGCAAGTAGCTATAATTATAATTACTGGAGTCCTCCTGTTTTACCAACTTCTAATAGCCAAAACTATAAAATTAACCAGGTGATGAAAGACGGGTCTACCGTGGGCACAAAAGACTTCCAAAGTATCAATTTTAAATGGTCGCATACCCACGCCGATGGTCCAAAAGCAAGTCCAGACCCCATTAAAATAAGTGATTATTGGATTAATGCCTTTAGAGCCAGGAAAGCCAACGAATATAGCCAATGGGAACAAATTGGAAGCTATACCGCTTTAAAACCCGGCGAAGGCTATACTATGAAAGGGACAACGGGAGATGCAAGAATAATTGATATGCAAAATTATACTTTTAGTGGTTTTCCGAATAATGGAACTATTGAAGTTAGCGAAATTCAGCAGGGACAAAATTATCTAATTGGGAATCCTTATCCCTCTGCGATTAGTGTGGAAGAATTTATATTGGATAATATTAAAGATAGCGGAGGGCGTAATGAAAAAAATCTTTTAAATGGAGCCGTTTATTTCTGGGATCATTTTGGGGGCCACACCCATTACCTGTCACAGTACGTGGGCGGCTACGCTGTAAGAAATTTAATAGATGGAGTTGCGGCTATTTCCAACGATGCCAGGATTAATGCTTCCGGCGCCCAAAGCACCAAAAAGGCCGGACCATATATTCCAGTAGGCCAGGGATTTTTTGTAAACACTACCCTGGATACCCAGGCTGAAGATATTGATGACTTTGGGTCGGGAAATATTGTTTTTAAAAATAGCCAACGTGCTTTTGTAATGGAGCGAGGGCAAAGTTCTTCTTTCTTTCTAAAACCACTCGATAATACTAAAACCAGTAAAAATACTGATGAAAAAAGTGCAGATAGCCGTTATAAAATAAGACTAAAGTTTCATTCTCCTACCGGCTATCACCGGGAAATTTTGGTGGGCGCAGATGCCAGAACCAGCCAGGGCTTCGATCTCGGTTTTGATGCCCCTTTAATAGATAAAGGCAAAGAAGATATGTATTGGGTAGTTGGGGAAGGCAATTATGTAATCCAGGGTGTACCTCATTTCAACCTCGACCAAAGGTTACCTTTGGGTATTAAAATTGCCGAAGAAAAAGAGTTCAGTATAGAAATTAGTGAATTACCTAACCTTCCAGATATTATAGAAATCTATTTGCGTAACAATAGTGACAGTACGTATCACGATTTACGAAAGGAAGCTTTTAAAGCTACTTTACCTGCAGGAGAATATAAAGATTTATATGAAATTGTTTTCCAGGATTTAACCAGCACTCGAAAAGATAAAGAACCCGGGGAAGGACCTGTAGATTTTTATTATTCCATGGAGAACAGGGAATTTGTAATTAACAACCCTGAAATTCATAAAATTGAGCATATAAATATTTACAATATTGCAGGCCAATTGGTAGATCAGCATTTTGGAATACCAGACATTAAAGAAATTTATATTCCGCAGAAAAAATCCTTGAGCACCGCCGTTTATATCGTAAAAATCTTTACTAATGCAGGAGATTATGCCAAAAAAGTAATTATTAGAAAAGACTAAATTTCTTATTAATATATTCCTGAACTACTTTTTTCTCATAGAGTAATCCTAAATTACTTATCGGTTTTTAGACGCTATTTTTTATCCTAAATCTGATTTAATTAAACATTTCCCACTTAAAAGAACAAAAATTGAGCTCTAAAGACGTTACTCTCTGAGAGCTTTTTTTATTGAAGGTAGTAGCCTATCTACTTACTACTAAAATCAAATTTCAGAAATTAATTAATAGCTATAGATTGAAAATTATTTAAAAGAGAAAGATTTTTCCTACATTTAGATATTATTTATTCTTCCAAATGGTCTTTTGTCTGATATTAAAGGTTTTATATCTGTAATTTTGGCTTAAAATCCTGTTAAAATAGATTTATTATATGTAATTTTATCCTCTGTAATAATACAGTCGCCTATGGGTAAAATTACTCCCCGGTTTTTTTTTATAGTACTAATTTCTGGTTGGTTCCTACTCTCCGGAAATACGCTATTGGCTAATATTACATATGGGCCCGAGAAGCCTGTTTTAAAAGAAAAACAACAAAAGAATTTATTTTTCGTTGGCTTTTTATTAGAGCTTGCTCCCTCTATTACTTTAAGCGAAAATACTCCCGCAAATTGTAGCGATGCCCAGGACGGCGCATTAAATATTGATGTTTCCGGCGGAGTTTCTCCCTATTCGTATTCCTGGAGTGGACCGAATAATTTTTCGAGTACTAACCAGAGAATCTCCGGTCTTGCTCCCGGAAATTACACTGTAACGGTAACCGATAGTAATGAAGATACAGCTAATGCCAGTTTTACCGTCGAATTTGAAGACCTGGAAGCTCCTACCGTTAATTTGAGAAATATTGAAGTTGAATTAGATTCGAACGGTTCTGTTTCAATTCAGGCGAGTGATATTGATAATGGTTCTTCAGATAACTGCGGAATTGATCAAATCGCCATAAGTAAAACAAATTTTAACTGTACTGATGTTGGAGATAATACGGTAAGCCTAAGCGTAACTGATATAAACGGAAATACCGCTACAAAAGATGCTATCGTTACAGTAAAGGACAATATTGCTCCGAATGTTATCACGCAGAATATCACCGTTCAATTGGATGAAAACGGTACTGCGATTATAACCGCAGATCAAATAGACAATGGCTCTACTGATGCCTGCGGAATTCAATCAACTTCACTGGATATTTCCACATTTGATTGTACTGATATTGGTGCGAATACCGTTACTCTTTCGGTGACCGATAACAATAATAATACGGCAACAAAAAATGCCACCGTTACCGTTGAAGATAAAATTACTCCTCAGGTAATCACACAAAATATCACCGTTCAACTTGATGAAAACGGCGCTGCCAGTATAACCGCAGATCAAATTGACAATGGTTCTACTGATGCCTGCGGAATAGAATCAACTTCACTGGATATTTCCACATTTGATTGTACTGATATCGGCGCGAATCTTGTCACTCTTTCGGTAACCGACAACAATAATAATACGGCAACAAAAAATGCCACCATCACCATTGCAGATAATATTACGCCTCAGGTAATCACACAAAATATCACCGTTCAACTTGATGAAAACGGTACTGCAAGTATCACTGCAGATCAAATAGACAATGGTTCTACTGATGCCTGCGGAATAGAATCATCTGTCGTGGATATTTCCACATTTGATTGTACTGATATTGGTGAGAATACTGTCACTCTTTCGGTGACCGATATTCATAATAATACGGCTTCAAATACAGCTATAGTAACTGTAGAAGATAAGATAAAACCAGTTTTACCCACCTTGTATGACATTACCTGGGGTTGTGAATATACTGTGGAAACTCCTGTTGCAATTGATAATTGTGGAGGTGATATTACCGCTGAAGCTAACAGATCTACCACTTTTACTGAAACCGGTTCAATTATATGGACTTTTACTGATGCTTCAGGAAATTCAGCGAGTATAGAACAAAATATTACTATCAACCAAATAGAAGTAAATGTTCAGGTTGATGATATTTTATGTAATGGGTTTGCATCGGGCGAAGCACAGGCCATTGTTACCGGTGGAGTTGGAGAAATTACTTATGATTGGGGAGAATTAGGAAATGGGGCAGTAAAAGATGGATTAAGCCCGGGTACCTATTCGGTTACAGCTACAGATGTAAATGGATGTTCTGCAACCAAAGACTTTACCATTACTGAGCCAGATAGTTTTATTGAAATAACCAGTATCAGTATCAACAAAGGATGTTTTGAAGAAAATAACGCTTCAATTACTGTTGAAGCTCAGGGAGGAACGGGGCAATTAACTTACAACTGGAGTAATGGACAGACTGGGGCTACGATTAGTAATGTAAACAATACAGCTTCTTCCAATAATCTTTCATTAACAATTACCGATGAAAATGGATGTTCTATTGAAGAAACTATTACAGTCTACCCGCCAGAAGAATTAGTAATTACAAATATTGTTGATACTGAAACTAATACTTTTGGTTCTGCTACCGGAACTGCTACTGCAATTATTGAAGGCGGAACAGCTAATTTCGAATTTCTATGGTCTGATGGGCAAACAGGGCAAACGGCAAGTAACCTGGCTGCCGGAACGTATAGCGTGATAGTAACTGATGCCAATGGATGTACCGATGAAGAAACGATTACCATAATAGACCCACTGGAAGCTAGTATGATTCCAACTTCCAAATGTTTAAGTGATGAAGGCGGATTAAGAACTTCAACTTTTCAACTCGATTCTGTTCAGGGAGGAATTGCACCTTATACCTATAAATGGGATTTTGGAGGTGAAACTGCAGAATTTAGTGATACCAACAATCAAACTGAAGGTCCCGGAGTACACGTAGTTAATTATTTAGAAAGTGCAGTCTATCCTGTTTCTCTTACAGTTACAGATTCAGTTGGGAATGAATACACTGAAGTATTTAACCATTACGTAGGTGAATGTTTTGAACCCTGTGGACAAACGGAGAATTTAGATTTCGAATTAGATACATTTTATATCGGGAAAGAGGACGGCAGCCCACTTACGGGTGCCGAATGTGCAAGTTACAGTGGAAAGCGCTATATATATCTTCGTATAGAAAAAAATGCGAATGCATATAATCCCTCAATTGAATTTATTTATTCAATATCACAGGGTGGAGAATTTATTTCTGAAGAAAGAATTACTGGTTGTATAGATATAGGGAATGATAAAATACCCTCACTTTTCAGAATTGGAGAAATAGAAAATTGGTCTTGTGGAAATGCTATTACTCTGGAAAGTTTTTATATGGATTGGACCAATAATGCTAATAAAAAATGTGGGGATGTTCGCCAAAGAATGTGCGTATCAACTAACGAAAACGATGAAATTCACTTTCCTTTATCGGCAAGAATAGAAAAAATTAAGAATTTTTGTTATGGAGATGAAAAAGGATCAATAGAAATCATACCAACCGGCGGTGTTGGCACCTACCATTACGAATTACAAAATACGCTAACCGGCGAAATTTATGGTCCTAAAGACACCCGAATTTTCCAAAATCTACCGGCCGGAACTTACAAAGCAATGGTTCATGACGATAATGAAACTTATACTGTAAATAATATTATCATTACCCAACCCGAAAATGCACTTTTACTGGAAGAAATAGACCAGACACCCTTAGTATGTTTTGGAGGAAGTAATGCTACTGCGACGGTAGAAGCTTCTGGCGGTACCGCGCCATACACTATAGTTTGGGACCATATTAGTCAAACTTCAACAGAAACTACAGGTACCGCTAATAATCTTTCTGCTGGCACTTATGCAGTAAACGTGGTTGATGCCAATGGTTGTGAATTTAGCACCGAAGTAACTATTGCCCAACCTGAGGAATTAATTGCCAATGCAGGAGAAGACAAGACTTTAGAATGTGGTGTAAATCAGGTAAAATTAGGGGCTATTTTTGAAGGCTACACTAATCCCAGAACGCAAGAGGAAGAATTTGGAACCTGGCGAATTATTAATGGCCCCACGGGAGCGGTAATATCAGATCCAAACAATCCAGAAAGTCTTTTTACCATTACAACAACTGGAACCTATACCCTGGAATGGACTATCCCCTGTGGAAGTACAGATAGAGTTAAAATAATTTTTAGTAATTGCAGCACTATAGATTTTGACGGAGTTGATGATTATATAGATTTTGGAAATAATCTTAATCTTACCTCAGGATTTACCTTAGAAGCCTGGGTAAAACAAGATCAAAACGCTACCACTTCAATAAAAACTATACTTTCTAAAAGGGATAATGCCAATCTTAGTACGGGAGGATATGATTTAATTATTGAAAATAACACCCCTAAATTTAGATGGAATAATGAAGTTATTTCATCAACTCACCAAATTGATTCAGACCGCTGGTATCACATTGCGGTAATTCAGGGTGGAAATGATGCCGGAATATATATTGATGGTATTAAAACTGGTGAAAGTGCTCCCGGCATACCCAGCAGTATTGATAATAGGTTTCTAATTGGAGCTATGAATGATAATACTTTAAAACCTCTTCCCTCTCACTTTTTCCACGGTTGGATTGAAGAAGTTAGAATTTGGAATACTTCTTTAAATCTGGAGCAGCTTAAATTCATGATGAACCAACGAATCAAGAATAATACGAATGTTAGAGGTGAAATAATACCTTTAGATGTCCCAAATAATTTAAAGTGGGAAACTCTAAAAGGATATTACAGGCTTATAACCTCTGAAGCTACCAACGGTATTACCAAAAACAAAATACCAAATGGTATTGACGGCCGATTAAAAAATATCCAAAGTACACAGCAGAATACAGCGCCCCTTCCATATATTGCTACCGGTGGTGACTGGTGGAACATTAATTCGTGGAAACAACCCCAGGTATGGGATACTCCAAACAGCACCGGTGTAAATGGGGAGCGAATTAACTGGAATATCGCCAGGTTAGACGGCAAGACCTTAACTAATGCCCCAACTACAGATAATTCAAATAGTATAACTTTATTAGGGCTTTTAGTAGATGGAGGTTCATTAATTATGAATGGCACCAACCATACTTCGGGCAACGAATTATATATTAGTCGTTACCTCGAACTAAACGGGCATATAGATCTTAATGGCGAATCACAATTAGTACAACCCGAAAACAGCCAGATTAGTGGTTCCGGAAACCTGGAGCGCGATCAACAAGGTACTGCAAGTAGTTTTAATTATAATTACTGGAGTTCCCCGGTAATTTCAGATCCTACAAATACTACTTATAAAGTAAACCAGGTTATGAAAGATGGTTCTACCCTGGGAACAAATAAATTTCAGAATATCAACTTTAAATGGCCACACACTCATGCTGATGGACCAAAAGCCAATCCTATTAAAATAAGTGATTACTGGATTAATGCTTTTAGAGCCAGGGCAGCCAATGAATATAGCCAGTGGGAACAAATTGGTAGCTACACCGCTTTAAAACCAGGCGAAGGCTACACCATGAAGGGAACCGAAAATATAGATATTGCTGAAGGAAAACTTCAAAATTATACTTTTAATGGTTTTCCAAATAATGGAATAATAGAAGTTAGCGAAATTAGATCGGGACAAAATTACCTACTGGGTAATCCTTATCCATCTGCCATAAGTGTAGAAGAATTTATCCTGGACAATATTAGGGATGGTGAAGGCCGTAACGATAAAAACCTTTTAAATGGAGCTGTCTATTTCTGGGATCATTTTGCCGGTAAAACCCATTACCTGGCACAGTATGTTGGCGGCTACGCCGTACGCAATTTAATAGATGGAGTTCCTGCCGTTTCTACCGATTCCAGGATAAATGCTTCGGGTGATGAAAGCAACAAACGTCCTGGCGCCTATATCCCTGTAGCTCAAGGATTTTTCGTAAATACTACACAAGACCCTCAAGCAGGAGGTTTTGGTAGTTTTGATACGGGAAATATCATCTTTAAAAACAGTCAACGTTATTACGAGACAGAACAGAGCCAAGAAATTTCATTTTTTCTACAAGCTCGGGACAATTCAAAATCTAAGCAGGAGACAGAAGGAAAAAGCGAGGATGGACGATATAAAATAAGGTTGTTGTTCCGTTCTCCTACCGGTTATCACCGGGAACTTCTTGTTGGCGCAGACGCCAGAACCAGTCAGGGCTTTGATCTTGGCTTTGATGCCCCATTAATAGATAGAGGCCCTGAAGATATGTATTGGGTCGTAGGGGAAGGAAAATATGTTATACAGGGTGTGCCCCACTTTAATTTAGACCAGGTGCTGCCTTTAGGCTTTAAGATTGCCGAAGAAAAAGAATTCATTATAGAAATTGGAGAGCTTGAAAACCTACCGGAAATCACCGAAATTTATTTACGGGATAATAGCGATAGCACCTATCATGATTTACGGAAAGAGGCTTATAAAGCTACTTTACCTGCAGGGGAATACCAGGATTTATATGAAATTGTATTTCAGGACATCACCTCAACCCGGGAAGATAAAGAACCCGGTGAAGGCCCTATTGACTACTTCTATTCAATGGATGAAAGAGAATTTGTGATTAGCAACCCCGAACTTCATGAAATTGAACATATCAATATATACAATATCACAGGTCAATTAGTAGATCAACACTTTGGAATACCAGATATTAAAGAGATCCATATTCCGCAGAAAAAATCTTTAAGCTCGGGAGTTTATATTGTAAAGATTTACACGAGTGCAGGCGATTACGCTAAAAAGATAATTATTAGAAAAGACTAAGGTTTATACTTTAAAGGAAGATAAACCACTTTTTTAGTGTCGTAGAATTCTTCCTCAAAATAATCACGGAGTTCATAAATTCTCGCCTTCGGATAATCGCGAAGTTCTACGGTGAGATCTCCGCCTTTAAGGTAAAGTATTCCGTTTTTGAGTTCGTGCTGACTTTTCTTCGCAATTTTTCCTTTAGTCCAATGCACAAAAGTAGGCATCGCTGCCACTGCCCTGCTTACTATAAAATCGTAGTTTCCTGAAATCTCCTCTACCCTGGCGTTAGTAGTTTTCACATTGGTAAGTTGTAAGCCTTCTACAACTTCGTTTACTACTTTCATCTTTTTTCCTATAGAATCTACTAAATGGAAATTGGTTTCCGGAAATAATATAGCCAACGGAATTCCTGGAAATCCGCCGCCTGTGCCTACATCTAAAATATTTGCTCCCGGATTAAATTGCTGAATTTTTGCAATTCCCAGAGAGTGTAAAACATGCCTGAGATAAATTTCATCTATATCCTTACGCGAGACCACGTTAATTTTAAGGTTCCAGTCTTTATAAAGCGATTCCATTTGCGCAAATTTCGCAGTTTGGTCATCGGTTAAATCGGGGAAGTATTTTTTTATTAAATCCAAAGTTTTCACAATTTCCGCAAAAATACATAATTTGGTGCTGAATTTGCAGCCTATATTAATACGGTATAGATTATAGATTAACTATTTAAATATTTTACCTTTACCGCTTACAAAAATTACATGGAAAACGTTCAAAATCATATTAAATTCTCTCGAAAGGATTCCACAAAATTCTTTAGAATCCTTAATAAAAGAGTAAACAGTTACTTTAAGGATAATAACATTAGAAAAACAGGAAACTGGAAACTGCATTTAAAGGCAGTATTTATGTTTTCTTTGTTTTTAACCCCATACTTTTTAATTCTCACCCTTGATATTTCACAGTGGTGGATGCTGCTCCTTACCGTAGTAATGGGCGCCGGAATGGCAGGAGTAGGAATGAATATTATGCACGATGGTAACCACGGCTCCTATTCATCAAAAAAATGGGTAAATAAATTTATGGGTGGCACAATTTACGTGCTTGCCGGCAATGTTTATAACTGGCAGGTACAACACAATGTTTTACACCATACTTACACCAATATTCACGGCCACGACGAAGATTTAGATGCCGGAAGAATTATTAGGTTTTCTGAACACGCTAAATGGTACAGTTTTCACCGTTTTCAGCATTATTATTCTGTATTTTTATATGGGCTTTTAACTTTCAACTGGGCTTTAACCACAGATTTTAAACAGACTAAAAATTATCTAAAGCGAAAACTTTCTTACGGAAAAATGCCAAATCCGGTAACGCAGTGGAGCATTATCGCGATCACAAAACTTATTTATGTTTCTATTTGGATCGTAATTCCAATGCTTATTTTATCAATTGCCTGGTGGAAAATATTAATAGGCTTTTTCGTAATGCATTATACGGCAGGATTAATTCTTAGTATTGTGTTTCAATTAGCCCACGTGGTTAAAGAAACCGAAATGCCTTTACCAGACGAAACCGGCTCTATGAAAAACACCTGGGCCATTCACCAGCTGTTTACTACGGTTAATTTTTCAACTAAAAACAGAATCGTAAACTGGTTTACCGGCGGATTAAACCACCAGGTAGAACACCATATTTTTCCGAATATTAGTCATATTCATTATACTAACATCGCTAAAATAGTAAAGGAAACTGCTGCAGAATGCAATCTTCCTTACCACGAATATAAAACCACACGCGCAGCAATAATTGCCCATTTTAAACATTTAAAACAAATGGGTGCGAAACCTGCAATTTCGTAAATTTTCTTAAGGGCCTGGTTCTTAAGATTGAGATTAGAAAAGTAAATTCGTATTCCAATGTGAACCTTTTCCGGTCTCATTAAGTGAGTAATTAATTAGTAACCAATTAAAGAATGCAAGAACAATTATCCAACCGAATTAACAACTTAGCAACTTCCCAAACTTTGGCTATGGCTGCAAAAGCGCGTGAACTTAGAGCCGAAGGGAAAGACATTATTGGGTTAAGCCTGGGAGAACCAGATTTTAATACCCCAGATTTTATTAAAGAAGCCGCAATTCAGGCAATTAACGACAATTACAATTCTTATACGCCAGTAGACGGTTATGTGGAATTGAAAGATGCCATAATCAAAAAGTTTAAGCGAGACAACGATCTTACTTACGAGCGTTCTCAAATTGTAGTTTCTACAGGTGCCAAACAATCTTTGGCAAATGTAGCAATGGTTTTATTAAACCCGGGAGATGAAGTTATTTTACCCTGTCCTTACTGGGTGAGCTATGCTGAAATAGTAAAACTTGCTGAAGGTGTACCGGTAGAAGTTCCAACTTCGGTTGAAACCGATTTTAAAATGACTCCCGAGCAACTTGAAGCTGCAATTACTCCAAAAACAAAAATGATTTGGTACAGCTCTCCCTGCAATCCCAGCGGAATGGTTTACAGCAAAGAAGAACTAAGAGGTCTTGCCGATGTGCTTAAAAAATATCCCGATATTGTTATTGTAAGTGATGAAATTTACGAACATATTAATTTTGTAGGGGGGCACGCTTCTATGGCCCAGTTTGAAGATATGTACGATCGTGTAGTTACTGTAAACGGTGTTTCTAAAGCATTTGCAATGACCGGTTGGAGAATTGGTTATATAGGCGCACCGGCCTGGATTGCCCGTGCTACCAATAAAATGCAGGGCCAAATTACCAGTGGTGCTAACTGTATTGCCCAACGCGCAGTAATTACAGCTTTGGAAGCTCCCGTGAGCAAGATTAGCTATATGGTAGACACCTTTAAATCAAGGAGAAAACTTATTATAGATCTTTTAAACGGAATTGAAGGTTTTGTGACTACAGAGCCCGAAGGCGCTTTTTACGTTTTCCCAAATGTTTCTCATTTCTTCGGAAAAACAATTAAAGGTCATAAGATTGAAAATGCTACAGATTTCTCCATGTTTTTACTGGAAGAAGCCCTTGTAGCCACCGTAACCGGAGATGCTTTTGGGAATCCTGATTGTATTAGAATATCTTACGCGGCAAGTGAATCTCAAATTGAAGAAGCAATGAAACGAATTAAATCAGTACTTTCTGAAGCATAATTTCATTTGAAGAACATATTACAATCCTGATGCGGATAAAACCCATCAGGATTTTTTTATTCTGAATCTTTAGAAATTTCAGCTACCTATTTCTCCAGAAGAAAGGAGTTAACAAAATAAGGACGGTAAATAGTTCTAACCTTCCTATTAGCATTAAAAATGCGCACCACCATTTACCAATCGGCGGAAGAATATCAAAATTATTTACCGGGCCAAGTGCGCCAAAAGCAGGGCCAATATTCCCCAGGGAAGAAGCCGCGCCTCCAATAGCTGTTTCAAAATCGAGCCCTAATCCTCCTAAAACTACAGAACCGATAATAAAGGATAGCATATAAAGGATAAAGAAACCAAGTATATTAAAAGTTACTCCTTTTCCAATAGATTTTCCGTTAAATCGCACCGGAAGAATTGCGTTGGGATGTAACGCACGTTTAAATTCAATCCCACCATTTCTTATCATTATTATATGCCTCATTACCTTTACTCCACCGGCGGTAGACCCTGCAGAACCTCCCAAAAAGAACATCCCAAAAAAGAGAATAGTAAGAAATGGTGTCCACATAGTATAATCGGCTGAAACAAAACCGGTGGTGGTTATAATAGCTAAAACCTGAAAAAGCGCATGTCTAAAAGCACTCTCGGCTTCTCCCCAAACCATAGGATGATCTATTTGAGACAGAGCTACATCGGCTTCAAAATAAATAAATGCCGAAGCCACTACTGTAAAAATACCTATAAAATAGAAATACCATTTAAACTCATCGTCATGCAAAACTTTTTGAACCCTGCCTTTAAAACTATAATAGCTTAAAACAAAATTGCTCCCCGCCAAAAACATAAAGAGCATGATGATGTATTGAATAATTGGCCTGTCATTCCAATAGGCCACGCTAATATTTTTGGTTGAAAAGCCCCCGGTAGAAAGTGTGCTTAAAGAATGATTTACAGCATCAAAAAAGCTCATTCCTGCTACTTTTAGCAAAATTGTTTCAGCAACCGTATAGCTCACATAGATTAACCATAGACGCTTGGCGGTATCGGTAATCCTGGGTTTTAACTTATCGGCACTTGGGCCTGGAGCTTCAGCAGCAAATAGCTGCATCCCTCCTATTCCCAGTAAAGGTAGAATTGCAATGGCTAAAACTATAATTCCCATTCCTCCAATCCAGTGGGTTAAACTTCGCCAGAAAAGAATTCCTTTGGGAATAGATTCAATATCATTTAAAACCGAAGCTCCCGTAGTGGTATAACCAGACATGGTTTCAAAAAAAGCATCGGTAAACGCAGGAATAGATTCGCTTAACACATAGGGTAGCGTTCCGCTTAGAGCCATAAAAATCCAACCAAAGGATACAATTATGTAACCTTCACGTTTTTTTACTTCTTTACGGTGGCCCCGGGTTGTAAACATTAGAAGCACCCCTAGGAAAAGGGTGATAAAAGCGGCTGCCAGAATATGTACTGTTACCCCATCTTCATAAAACCAGCTCACTAAAACTGCCAAAAGCATAAAACCGCCGTTACATAAAAGCAGCAGTCCCATAACGTGCAGGATAATCTGGTGATTAAGTCTTGGCATTAGAGAAAGAGTTTTTCAACCTTTTTAATAGATCTTGGCAAACAACACACTACAATACGGTCTCCCCGGGTAATCGTAAAATCTCCCAGCGCGATAATCCCTTCGCCATCTCTTATAATTCCTCCAATAATTGCCGACCGCGGGAAATCCAGATTCTTAATTTTCTTATTACAAACCTGCGAATTTGGTTTTACAATAAATTCAAGTAGTTCAGCATTCATGTTATTGATCTTGGTCATCGCTACCACTTCCCCTTTTCTAACATATCTAAAAATATTATTGGCGGCAAGAAGCTTTTTATTGATCAAGGTATCAATCCCAATAGAATGACTTAACTGGTAGTAATCCATATTCTCTACCAGAGAGATGGTTTTTTTCACACTCTTAGATTTCGCAACCAGGCAAGACATAATATTGGTTTCAGAATTACCGGTAACGGCGATAAATGCATCCATATCGTGTACATTTTCTTCTTCCAGTAACTCTACGTTTCTACCATCGCCATGAATAATTAGCGCATTGGGAAGTTCATCAGCAAGATCGTAAGCCTTCTCTTTATCGCTCTCTACCAGTTTAACGTGAAAGTTATTTCTGCATAAATCTTTAGCGGTTTTTTTACCAATTTTACTTCCGCCTAAAATCATTACATTTTTAATAGAATGTTTGGTTTTACCGGTAAGTTTATAAAGGTTTTCTACCCCGCGTTTTAGCGTGATAAAATTTACCTGGTCTCCTTCTTTAAATTGTGTATCTCCACGCGGAATAAGCGTATATTGAGTCCCATACCTCTGAATGGCGATAGGCACAAAATTAAGATCTGGAAAAATATTAGCGGCTTCTTTTACCGTTTTGCCTACAAATAGCGCGTTTCGGGACAGGCTAAGACCTATCATGGTTAAAGCGCCATTTTCAAACTCATAGCTATCATTAAATGCTGACTGATTCAGGAGCAAAGCAATTTCTCTTGCTGCAAGGGCTTCAGGAGAAATTAATTCATCTATCCCAAAACTGGTAAAACCAATTTCCTCTTTATTCTCAAGAAATTCGGTATTTGAAATACGGGCTATGGTTCTTTTGGCTCCCAATTGTTTAGCTAAAACACAACAGGTAATATTAGTAGCTTCGCTGGAAGTTACGCTTATAAGCATATCTACATGCTTCACCTGTGCATCTTTTAAAATTGAGATTGAAGTTGCATCACCTTTTATTGTTCTAATATCTAAATGCGTATCAGCATAAGTGAGATTATCCCGGCTGGTATCAATAAGTGTGATATCCTGGGACTCAAAAGAAAGCAATTTTGCCAAATGAAAGCCGACTTCACCTGCTCCGGCAATAATTATCTTCATATAACAGCTTGAAATTGAAAAGAAGAACAAAGGTACAGTATTTTAGACAAACCAAAAACCAAAGCATCTATCAACAAATTCTAAAAGTTTCAACCTCAATTATTTCATATCGTGTATCTTTGACCCAAAATTGTTATTATGAGTAAAAAGGTTACTCCTTATCAGGATTCCGGTCTTAATAAGAAAAAACAGGTGGAACAGATGTTTGATAAAATATCTGGTAATTACGATGGGCTAAATCGGGTAATCTCTATGGGAACCGATGTAAAATGGCGCAAAAAGGTAATTGCACTGGTTAAAGCCCAGCAACCAAAGGCTGTTTTAGATATTGCTACGGGAACTGGAGACCTTGCCATACAAATGGCAGATATTAATGCTGAAAAAATTGTTGGCCTGGATCTTTCTGAAGGAATGCTGAAAGTAGGCCGAAAGAAAATTGCAGCCAAACAGTTAACCGATAAGATTGAAATGGTACAGGGAGACTCTGAAGCCTTACCTTTTGAAGATAACTCGTTTGATGCAATTACAGTTGCTTTTGGCGTTCGTAATTTTGAAAATTTAGAAAAAGGATTATCTGAAATTCAAAGGGTTCTAAAACCCGGCGGAATTTTTGTAGTTTTGGAGACTTCTGTCCCTACCAGATTTCCGTTCAAACAAGGTTATAAATTATACTCCGGCTATATGTTGCCCCTCATTGGGCGGGTATTTTCTAAAGACCGTGAAGCTTACTCCTACTTAAGTAAAAGTGCCGCTGCATTTCCTTATGGAGAAGCGTTCAACAATATTTTAAAGAAAACGGGGTTTATAAATGTAGAAGATAAACCACAAACTTTTGGGGTTGCAACCATTTATACTGCTTCAAAATAAAACTATGAAGAAACTTTTTGTTATTGCCCTTCTTTTTTGCGTTCAGTTTGGTTACGCGCAAATTTTTGGAGGAGATAAAATTATAAACAACGAGAACTTTGATAAGCAACGTTGGTCCTGGGGCTACTACCTGGGATTTAATACCTACGATTTTAAATTTAAATATAATGATGAAATAACCTCTAATGGTAATGATCTTATTATAGAAAAAACCATGGGGTTCAATGTTGGGCTCGTTGGTAATTTAAAATTGAATAATAACCTGGATTTACGCCTGGAACCTGGCGTTACATTTAACACCCGTAACTTCAGGCCTCCATATAGCCAGGATATAGAAGAGGTTAACTCTACTTATGTCCATATCCCATTACTATTAAAGTTTTCGGCCGATAGGCATAATAACTTCAAGCCTTTTGTAGTAGGAGGTTTATCTACTTCTATAAACCTTTCCAGTAATGAGAATAATCCAGATGTGGCTACGCGATTAAAAACCAACAATTATCATTATGAAGTGGGACTGGGAATAGACCTTTATCTTTATTATTTTAAATTCTCCCCCTCAATAAGAGGAGTTTTCACAATAAATAATGAAATGGTAGAAACCCAGTATCAGGTAGTTGATGCAATGCGCTCCCAGGCTGTATTCCTCAACTTTACCTTTCAATAAAACAGCTACATTAATTTGTAAAACTTTTTCGCTTAAATTCACTTAGTAGAATTGCAGTTGCGGTCGCCACGTTTAAGCTTTCAGTAACTTTAAGCTCACCAAAACGCGGGATACTTATTTTTCTTTGAATTAATTCTTCAATTTCAGCTGAAATCCCATTGGCTTCATTTCCCATAACCAGGATTGCTTTTTCTACGGTTTCGCTTTTATAAATATTATCCCCTTCCATAAACGCCCCATAAACCGGTAGTTCAGAATTTGTAAGAAAACTTTTTAAATCGCAATAAATAATATTCACCCTCGCCAAAGATCCCATTGTAGCCTGTACCACTTTAGGATTATAACAATCTACCGAATCCTGGGAACAAACCAAATTGGTTATCCCAAACCAATCGCAAAGCCTTATGACGGTCCCTAAATTGCCGGGATCGCGAATACCATCTAAAGCAAGAGTTAGGTTTTCTTCGGGAACGATTTTTTCTTCCGGAATTTCAAACAATGCCAAAGCAGTTTGCGGAGTTTTAAGAAAACTGATTTTCTTAAGATCGCGCTCCTCAATTTTCTGAATTTCCTCAGGTTTCAGTCCAAAATCTGCATTTAAAGTAAAGAGCCGGTTCAGCCTAAAATTAGAATTTATAAGCTCACTAATTGTTTTAAAACCTTCGGCTACAAAAAGTCCGTGTTTATAACGGTATTTTTTTTGTGCAAGACTGGTTATTAACTTAATTTGGCTTTTACTAACCATACAAAAAATGTAATTTTGATCTCTTAAAAATGTGTGTTTGAATCGGCATTTCGCAAAAATATCATTATTTTTTTTAAGCCTGCTTTTTTTAATTTCCTGTAATGCCGTTAAACGCGTAGAGGGTGATGATAAATTGCTCACTGAGAATGAAATTTTCGTTAACAACGAAAAGATCAAAGAGGCACGTATTTACAATCAACTTTACCAGGAGCCTAATACCAGTTTCCTGGGAATACCGCTAAGACTACATTTTTACAATCTCGCCCGGCCAGATATTGATTCTATTTTAAGTGAAAAATACCTTCAAAATGAAAGCAAAAAAAATACGCTGGTAGATATTCTTTCCTATAAACAGTTTGAGAAATTTCTGCACTCCCGAAAATCTTTTAACGAGTGGATAAAAAGAACCGGGGAAGAACCTGTTATTGTAAGTGAAGAAGAAACCCGGAAATCGGTTAACCGGCTCGACTCCTGGTATTGGAACAATGGTTGGTTTAATGTAGAAACCGATTATGAAATAATTCCTTCGGAAAATAAAAAAAAACGCGCCCGTGTTGAATATGAAGTAACTACCGGAGAGGCCTATCACTTAGACTCCATTACCACAAATATTGCATCTAAAGTTATCGATTCTTTATACGAGCTTCATAAAAACGAATCCATAATTAAAGAAGGAACACAATATAAAACCTTAGATATAAATGAAGAACGAGACCGCTTAACTTCACTTTTTAGAAACAACGGGGTTTATAATTTTGACCAGGAATATATAAGTTTTGATGCCGATACAATTAATACCGGTGGAAAAGTTAATACTACTTTAATTATAAAAAACCGATTTGCCTCAGAGGAAGACACCACATCCCGGGTGCCTTTTAAAATTCACGAAATTAGCAAGGTTAATATTTTTACCGATTATAAATACGCCAATAGAAATCAGCCATTAACCGATAGTGTTACCACCGAGGAAGGATATACCCTTTATAGTTTTGACAAATTGCGTTATAAACCCGAAGCAATAACCGATGCTGTTTTTATTAAACCTGGAAACACCTATAGCGATATTTCCCGTTCCCGAACTTACAATCGATTAAATTCTTTGCGGGTTTTTAAATATCCCAATGTACAATTTACACCAGATCCTGCCGATTCTACCCGCACCGATTTGGTTGCCAATATTTTTCTAACTCCGCAGCCAAAATATTCCCTCGGTTTCGATTTTGATATTTCCCAAAGTAATATTCAAAAATTTGGTATTGGCGGCGGTGGCTCCCTCTTAATAAGAAATATATTTGGCGGTGCCGAGAATTTTGAAATTTCTGGACGTGGAAGTATAGGTTCGTCTACAGATGCTGCAATAAGCGGAAATGACGATCACTTTTTTGATATTTCAGAAATTGGTGCCGATCTTAAACTCACTTTTCCCAGGATTTTCCTACCAATTAATACCGAAAAATTTATTCCTAAGTATATGCAGCCCTTTACTTCACTAAGTTTAGGAGTAAGTACACAAAACAATATTGGTTTAGATAAAAGAAATCTTTCGGGAATTATGAATTACCGGTGGAACCCTTCTCACCAGCTTTCTAACCGTGTAGATCTTTTAAACATTCAATATGTAAGAAATTTGAATATTGATAATTATTTCAATGTTTACCGAAATTCATACAACGATCTTAACGAGATACTCCAGTCTGGTAGTATCGTTACAAATCCGGACTATTTAAATGAAGAAGGCTTGTTAAGCATCCCTACCGGCGCCGAGAGTTTTATTCGTGATGTTTCTAATAACACGGGAGGCACTACTGGTTTGAATGAGGATCAAGCTCAGTTAGTAAATAATATAGGTGAAAGAAAAACTCGTTTAACAGAGAACAACCTCATATTTGCGTCTAATTACACCTATTTATGGAACACAAAAAAGAATCTCTACGACCAGGAATTTACCCGCTTTAGGTTTAAAATTGAAACCGCAGGGAATGTACTTTCCGCAGTTTCTTCTTTAGCCGGTTTTGAGAAAAACGAGAATGGAAATTATGATGTATTAGGTGTAAACTTCTCTCAGTATATTAAAACCGAACTCGATTTTATAAAGCATTGGGATATGGGGCAGAGTAATATTCTGGCCTTTCGGGCTTTTGGCGGGGTGGCCATACCATATGGCAACGCCAATAGCATCCCTTTTGTAAGAAGTTTTTTTGGCGGCGGCCCCAACGATAATAGGGCGTGGCGTGCTTACGATCTTGGCCCCGGCAGTAGCGGTGGCCGTAACGAATTTAATGAAGCCAATATGAAATTGGCTTTTAATATGGAATATCGCTATAACCTTTTTGGTTCCTTAAATTCGGCTGTTTTTGTTGATGTAGGTAATATCTGGAATGTACTGGATATCGTTGAAGATGAAGATGCTACTTTTGAATCGCTTTCCGATCTTAAGAATATTGCAGTAGGCTCCGGTTTCGGACTTAGATACGATTTTAACTTTTTTGTTCTCAGGTTTGATATTGGCTTTAAAACCTACGACCCAGCCCAGCCAGACGATAAACGCTGGTTTAGAAATTACAACTTTAATAATGCTGTATACAATGTAGGGATCAATTATCCTTTCTAAGCCAACATATTTTCTTATTTTTGCTTTTCTAATTCAACTAAAATTATGAGTCACAACATTAAACCAGGCGTAGCCACAGGAAAAGAAGTACAGGAAATCTTTAATTATGCTAAGGAAAAGGGATTTGCCCTTCCGGCAGTAAACGTTATAGGTTCCAGTAGTGCAAATGCAGTAATGGAAACCGCCGCAGAACTAAATTCACCCGTAATTATTCAATTCTCTAATGGAGGTGCCCAGTTTAACGCTGGAAAAGGACTTTCTAACGATGGTGAAAAAGCCGCTGTTGCAGGGGCCGTTGCAGGTGCAAAGCATATTCACGAACTTGCTGAAGCCTACGGTGCTGTAGTAATTCTACATACAGACCATTGTGCAAAAAAATTGCTTCCCTGGATAGACGGAATGCTTGACGCCAGTGAAAAACATTTTGAGCAATTTGGGAAACCTCTTTATAGCTCGCATATGATAGATCTTTCTGAAGAATCTCTTGAAGAAAACATTGAAATCTGCAAGAAGTATCTTGAAAGAATGAGCAAAATGGGCATGACCCTTGAAATTGAACTTGGGGTTACAGGTGGTGAAGAAGATGGTGTAGATAATACCGATATTGATTCTTCTAAACTATATACCCAACCAGAAGAAGTTGCTTACGCTTACGAAGAATTAAGCAAAGTTAGTGACCAGTTCACTATCGCTGCCGCTTTTGGTAACGTACACGGAGTTTATAAGCCAGGTAACGTAAAACTTACCCCGGTAATTCTTAAAAACTCTCAGGAACACATTACTAAAAAATACGGTGTAGAAGAAAATCATATAGATTTTGTATTCCACGGAGGTAGTGGTTCTACTGTTGAAGAAATTCGCGAAGGAATTAGCTACGGAGTAATTAAGATGAATATCGACACCGATCTTCAATACGCTTACCTTGAAGGTATTCGTGATTACATGGGTGAAAAGAAAGATTACCTTGCTGCGCAAATTGGTAATCCTGAAGGAAGCGATGTACCTAACAAGAAATATTACGATCCAAGAAAATGGTTACGTGAAGGAGAAATTACTTTCAAAACCCGACTTAAAAAGGCTTTTGAAGATCTTAACAACGTAAATACTTTATAAATCTAATTTTATAACAGCTGGAATTTTTTTAGAATTCCGGCTGTTTTTATTTTAAGTAAAACTTTCGGTTTATCCCTATATAAATAAACTGAAACCTGAAACCTGAAAATAAATGGCTTGGTTTAAAAGAACACAAAAAGGAATTCAAACCCCAACAGAACACAAGAAAGATGTTCCAAAGGGACTTTGGTACAAATCACCAACCGGCAAGATTGTAGATGCAGAGCAGCTGGAAAGCAATTTTTATGTGAGTCCGGAAGATGGCTATCACGTAAGAATTGGAAGTAAAGAATATTTCAAAATCCTTTTTGATGATAATGAATTCAAAGAATTGGATAAAGATATTACATCTAAAGATCCTTTGAATTTTAAGGATACCAAAAAATACACCGATCGTTTAAAAGCAGCCCAGGAAAAAACCGATCTTAAAGACGCAGTACGTACTGCAGTTGGAAAATCTAAAGGAAGAGAATTGGTAATTGCCTGTATGGATTTTAGATTTATTGGTGGTTCAATGGGATCTGTAGTAGGTGAAAAAATTGCCCGTGCTGCAGATTATGCGTTAAAAAACCAACTCCCTTTAATGGTGATTTCTAAATCTGGTGGCGCAAGAATGCAGGAAGCAGCTTTATCTTTAATGCAGTTGGCAAAAACTTCGGTTAAATTAGCCCAGCTTGCCGAGGCACGTCTTCCTTATATTTCTTTAGCCACAGATCCTACAACTGGAGGTACCACGGCTTCTTTTGCAATGTTAGGTGATATTAATATTTCTGAACCCGGCGCGTTAATTGGATTTGCAGGGCCTCGTGTAGTAAAAGACACTACCGGGAAAGACCTGCCAAAAGATTTTCAAACTTCAGAATTTCTTAAGGAAAAAGGCTTTTTAGATTTCATTACCCACCGGTCTGAGCTTAAGAATAAAGTAAACCTCTATTTGGATCTTATTCAAAATCAACCGGTAAGAGCTTAAAATAAAATAGAAAAAGATATTCTATAAATAGGTAATTATTTAGAAAGTAGTATCTTTGCCGCCTGACGGAAAAACTGTCAATACATAAAAATCATTAAAATTAATATTGGAATGTATTTAGCCAAAGAAAGAAAAGAAGAAATTTTTGAGAAGCACGGAAAAAGCAAAACCGACACTGGTTCTGCTGAAGGACAAATTGCTTTGTTCACCTACCGAATCTCTCACCTTTCTGATCACTTAAAAAAGAATCGTAAAGACTATAACTCAGAGCGTTCTTTGGTAAGACTGGTTGGTAAAAGAAGGAGCTTGCTTGATTACTTAATGAAGAAAGATATTATGAGATATCGTGCTATCGTTAAAGAATTAGGATTAAGAAAATAAATTTCAAAAGGGGGCTTTACGCCCCCTTTTTTTTATATAATAGTAATTTGTAAATTACTTGGGGCGAATTCTATTAAATTAAATAGAAACAAGCCCTGAAATATTTTAAAACTCGATTATCGAGTAAAATTGTCGCTCAACGAGAGTAGTTTTTCATTGGTCTACACAACACACAACAACACAACTTCCGGCCGTCCGGTATTGGCGGAGACCATTGTATAACAAGATCTGGTGAAGTTATTCAGATCATTAGAAGAATTCAAAATTATTATGATTCCACAAACATTTAAAGAGGTTATCGATTTAGGAGATGGAAGAGAAATCTCTATCGAAACCGGAAAATTAGCAAAACAGGCCCACGGGTCGGTTGTTGTTCAAATGGGCAACGCCATGTTGCTTTGTACTGTAGTATCTTCTTACAAAGAAAGTACTATGGATTTCTTTCCATTAACTGTAGATTACAGGGAAAAATTTGCTGCCGCAGGTCGTTACCCAGGTGGTTTCTTTAAAAGAGAAGCAAGACCAAGTGACGGTGAAGTTTTAACAATGAGAATTGTAGACCGCGTTTTGCGCCCACTTTTCCCATCAGATTATAGAACTGAGACTCAGGTAATGATCCAGTTGATGTCTCACGACGAAGAAGTTATGCCAGATGCTTTGGCAGGACTTGCTGCTTCGGCCGCTATTCAGCTTTCAGACATTCCTTTTGAAACCGCTATTTCTGAAGCTCGTGTAGCCAGGATTAATGGTGAATTTGTGATTAACCCAAGCCGCAGCCAGTTACTGGAATCAGACATCGATATGATTATTGGTGCTTCTTCAGATTCTGTAATGATGGTTGAAGGTGAGATGAAAGAAATTTCAGAAGAAGAAATGGCTGAGGCTATTCAATTCGCTCACGAACACATTAAAAAACAAATAGACGCTCAATTGCGTTTAGCTGAAGCTTTTGGTAAAAAACCGGTTAGGGAATATGCCACTGCTGAAGAAAAAGAAGATATAGAGAAAAAAGTTCGCGATGCGGCTTACGATAAAATTTACGAGATTGCTAAAGGTGGTCACGGTAAAAAAGAACGTAGCGAAGCTTTTTCTGCAGTAAAAGACGAAGTTTTAGCTTTATTTTCTGAAGAAGAATTGGAAGAAAATGAAAAGCTGATCAAAAAATATTATAGCAAAACCGAAAAGGAAGCGGTAAGAGAACTTACTCTTGCTGAAGGTATTCGTCTTGATGGTAGAAAAACCGACGAGATTAGACCTATCTGGTGTGAAACCGATTATTTACCATCGGTACACGGTTCGGCTATTTTCACTCGTGGGGAAACTCAGGCTTTGGCAACTGTTACTTTGGGAACTTCCAGAGAAGCAAATACTATAGATATGCCAACCCACCAGGGTGAAGAAACTTTCTACCTGCATTATAACTTCCCTCCATTTTGTACAGGAGAAGCATACCCAATTAGAGGTACTTCAAGACGTGAAATTGGACACGGAAACCTTGCACAACGTGCATTAAAAGGAATGATTCCTGAAAACAATCCTTACACTGTAAGAATTGTTTCTGAAGTATTGGAATCTAACGGTTCTTCTTCTATGGCAACGGTTTGCGCGGGAACTATGGCAATGATGGATGCCGGGGTTAAAATGAAGAAACCAGTTTCTGGTATCGCTATGGGATTAATTTCTGATGGTGAGCGTCACGCTGTACTTTCAGACATTCTTGGGGATGAAGATCACCTTGGTGATATGGACTTTAAAGTAACCGGAACGGCTGATGGTATTACCGCTTGCCAAATGGATATTAAAGTAAAAGGATTGCCTTACGAGATTTTAGTAAAAGCACTAAAACAAGCTCGTGCAGGTAGACTTCATATTTTAGAAAAACTGACTGATACTATCGCTGAGCCAAACGAAAATGTAAAAGCTCACGCTCCAAAAATCATCACCAGAAGAATTCCTAACGAATTTATTGGTGCACTTATTGGACCTGGAGGAAAAGTAATTCAGGAACTTCAGAAAACTACAGGAACTGAAATCGTTATCAACGAAGATCCTGTCACCGAAGAAGGTATTGTTGAAATTCTTGGAACTAAACAGGAAGGAATCGATAAAGTTCTTGCTAAAATTGAATCTATCACTTTCAAACCTGAAAAAGGAAGCGTTTACGAAGTAAAAGTAATCAAGGTCCTTGATTTTGGAGCTGTGGTAGAATATCTTGATGCTCCCGGCAACGAGGTTTTACTTCATATTTCTGAACTGGCCTGGGAACGCACCGATAATGTTACCGATATTCTTAATGTTGGTGATGTAATTGATGTGAAATATTTTGGTGTAGATCCTAAAACCCGCAAGGAGAAAGTTTCAAGAAAAGCTTTACTTGAAAAACCTGAAGGTTACCAGGCAAGACCACCTAGAGATAACGATCGTAACGACAGAGGTCGTGACAATCGCGGTTCTCGAGATAATCGTGGCCATGATGATCGCAGAGGCAGAGATAATAAAGATCGTAGAAATAACGATTAATTAGTCTTAAGCTTTATAAATTCAAATCCCCGGAAAGTAATTTTCGGGGATTTTTTTATGCCGTTTATTAGGAGTCTTTTTAATCGTCAAGCTGAACTGGTTTCAGCTTCTAACCTGATATTAAGTTAGATCTCCGAATAAATTTCGGAGCAAGCTCTGAAACGACCCCGAAGCTTCGGAATAGAATGACGAAAAAGGATATTTTTGAAATTCATATTTTAAATATTTCTACAATTTTTTCTGCGTTAGAGATCGTAGCGGAAAGCCCACAACGAGTGGAACGAGCGCGGGCTTGCAGCTTAAAGCCCGACCCGCAGGGTAACGCCCAAATAAAATTAATTAAGGTTTTTTGTAACATTTCGACTACTCCTTGCGTATAAACTAGTACAAGAGCTATTCATAATTAAAATCCAAGGAGACGATAGATGAGACAACTTAAGATTACGAAGCAGGTAACAAACCGTGAGACTGCTTCGTTAGACAAGTATTTGCAAGAAATTGGTAAAGTTGATCTAATTACTGCCGATGAAGAGGTAGAATTAGCACAACGAATTAAAGCGGGTGATGACCGCGCTTTAGAAAAATTAACTAAAGCGAATTTACGTTTTGTGGTGTCGGTAGCAAAACAATATCAAAATCAGGGGTTAACCCTACCCGACCTTATTAACGAAGGAAACTTAGGATTGATTAAAGCTGCGAAACGTTTTGATGAAACACGTGGTTTTAAATTTATCTCCTATGCTGTATGGTGGATTCGCCAGTCTATTCTTCAGGCACTGGCCGAGCAGTCGCGTATTGTTCGTTTACCATTGAATAAAATTGGATCTATTAACAAGATCAACAAAACTTTTGCTTTCTTAGAACAATCTCACGAGCGCCCTCCAAGTGCTGAAGAAATAGCGAAAGAGCTGGACATGACGATTAATGATGTAAAGGAATCTATGAAGAATTCTGGCCGTCACGTCTCTATGGATGCTCCTTTGGTAGAAGGTGAAGATTCTAACCTTTACGATGTATTACGTTCCGGGGAATCTCCAAATCCTGATAAAGAACTTTTACACGAATCTCTAAGAACCGAGATT
This sequence comes from Salegentibacter agarivorans, assembly GCF_900113135.1. Taxonomy (GTDB): domain Bacteria; phylum Bacteroidota; class Bacteroidia; order Flavobacteriales; family Flavobacteriaceae; genus Salegentibacter; species Salegentibacter agarivorans. The sequence continues at coordinate 72,701 of NZ_FOOH01000008.1, forward strand.
GAGCGTGCTTTAGAAACCTTAACTCCGCGTGAAGCAGATGTTATTCGTTTGTATTTTGGTCTTGGAGACCAGCATCCAATGACGCTTGAAGAAATTGGTGAAACTTTTGATCTAACAAGAGAAAGAGTTAGACAGATTAAAGAAAAAGCGATTAGAAGATTGAAACATACTTCCAGAAGCAAGATCCTAAAAACTTATTTAGGATAAGATATTTAAGATGACAACAGTTAATGCCGGCGACGGCCGGCTAACATAACTGTTCGTTTTTTGATTGATGAATGACCCCGGCGTGATGAACCGGGGTTTTTTCGTTTTTATACGCAACCTTTTACACATTACTCCATCTTATATATAAAAAGAATATTATGAAGTTAATTTGTAGAGTTTTTATTTTGGTTTTTGTCTTTTCCTCCTGTAATAAAGATGACGAAATTCAAAGCACCGATGAGTTACTTCCAAGAATGGATTGTATAGATATTGAAGAAGAACGTGCTATTATAGCCGAGTATATCAGGAAAGAAGGCTTTATACTCGTCCCAGAAGAGGGTTGTCCAGTTTTCAGAATTGACGGTGATTTTAAAACAGAAGAAAATTATTTAGATTTATGGATTTGCAATTTGCCGGAAGAGTTTCAGGAAAATAATATAGAAGTCATTTTTAGCGGTTATCTATATGAAACCTTCGAGAATGAAGATGTATGTGCACAAATCTTTGAACTTACCGAAATCAAACTTCGCCAATAAAAATCCGGTTTACAATATAGTATCCAAGGCAATATCTCCAAAAAAATATAACACAAGCTAATCTTTTGTTAATCACCCACTCTTCTCTTTAATACATTTTCAAATTCTAATATCTTATCCTTTCTTTTAAATAGATTGAGGATATGAAAGAAGGAGGTAAAATTTTAATTGTGGGTGCTTCAGGATCTCTGGGTACAGAAATTATACATTTATTAACTGAGGAAGGGAAAGAAATTAGGGCATTAACCCGCTCTGATAAAGGCATTTCAAAACTTTCAAAGTATACCGATGATGTGTGGAAAGGTGATGCAGCTAAAGACCAGGAAGGGATTAGAGGTATCACAAAAAATATTACCACAGTAATTTCTGCACTTGGAAAAAGTGTGAGTCTATTTACACCTTCCGAAGAATCTTTTATGGAAAGTGATTTTAGAGCAAATAGAAATCTCCTGAAAGATGCTGTTAAACACAGGGTGAAGCGTTTTATTTATGTATCTATTATGGGCGCAGATTCTTCTAAAGATTTCAGCATAGCCCGCGCCCATAAAATGTTTGAAAAAGAACTAAAAAGTTCGGGGATAGCCTATACAATTGTAAGGCCGGTAGGCTTCTATTCGGGCTTAAATGATCTTGCTATAATGGCCAAACGCAAAGTAATTCCTTTAATTGGCTCGGGAGAAGCAAAAACTAACAGTATTCATCATAAAGATCTCGCTAAAGTTGTGGTTTCGTTTATTACCAATGGTCCCAAAATCGCAAAAGTAGGCGGCCCAAATGTACATACCAGGCGTGAAATGGCCGAAATGATAAAAGAAATTGTTGGCGGAGAAATTATCGAAATCCCCGAACCTATGGCTAAAATAAGTGCCAGCCTGGGTTTGCCAAAAATCTTCAGTGAAGGAATTAATGATAAACTGGATTATTTTACCTTTATTACTACTAACGATATGATTGGGGAATCTAATGGGGAAATTTCCTTTCGGGAGTATCTTGGAAATCTCGACCTTAAAAAAATCACTTAATGTCTTTAAACTACGATGCTATTATAATTGGGAGCGGCTCTAATGGAATTTCAGCCGCGATATATTTGCAACAAAAAGGACTTAAAACAGCCATTTTTGAACAGGCAGCTACTCCCGGTGGCTCCACAAGAACCCAGGAATTAACCTTACCGGGATTTAAACACGATGTAGGTTCAGCCATATTACCAATGGGATTTGGCTCTCCCTTTTTAAGAAGTTTACCTCTTGAAGAACACGGCCTGGAATGGATATTTCCCGAAATCCCATACGCTCATCCCTTTAGTGATGGTAGCGCACACGCCTGTTATACGGATATAAGAAAAACTGCAGCTCAATTAGGCGATGATGAAGCTTCCTATTTCAAATTATTTGAACCCCTGGTTAAAGACTGGGGAAAATTAGAAAATGACCTTTTGGGTCCATTAGGAATTCCAGACCATCCGCTGGATCTTATGAAATTTGGTTTGAAGGCACTTCCATCGGCTAAATTACTGGCCAAATACTATTTTAAAAATGAAAAGTCGAGAACATTCTTTTACGGTTCTGCTGCACATTCAACCTTACCACTAAATAGCCTTGCTTCAGCATCATTCGGACTTGTATTAAGTACCATGGCGCATAAATATAACTGGCCATTTCCAAAAGGCGGGGCGCAAAACTTTGTAAATAGTATGTTGAGTTACTATACTTCTATTGGCGGCGAATTACACCTTGAAAAGAATATAACTCAGCTGGATGAACTTCCGGAATCGAAAACTTATTTATTCGATTTAACCCCGAAGCAATTATTAAAAATTAAAGGAACAGATTTTTCCAGTATTTATAGAAAAAGAATGGATTCTTTTAAATATGGTGCCGGTGTTTTTAAAGTAGATTGGGCGCTAAGCAAACCCATTCCATTTACTAATGAAAAATGCCGGAAGGCGGGAACGGTACATATAGGATTTTCTGAAGAAGAAATGGAGAATTCAGAGCAAAGTATACATCAAGAAAACATGACGCAAACTCCTTATGTACTGGTAGCGCAGCATAGTATTTTTGATAGCACAAGAGCTCCGGAAAGTCAACATACGGCCTGGGCATATTGCCACGTTCCGAATGGTAATACCGAAGATTTTTCAAAGATAATTGAAGATCAAATAGAGCGGGCCGCCCCTGGGTTTAAAAACTGTATTTTAAAAAAATCTACTATGAATTCGGTGCAATTGCACGCTTTTAATCCTAATATAATTGGTGGTGATATTAATGGTGGAAAACAGGATATCACCCAGCTTTTTACCCGGCCCATTATAAAAATATCGCCTTACTCCACTCCTAATCCAAAAATTTATATTTGTTCTTCCTCTACACCGCCAGGCGGTGGCGTACATGGGATGTGCGGTTATAACGCAGCCCGTAAAGTAGAAAAAGATCATTTTCAGTAATTTAGAGTTTACTGAATTCACACCGGTTCTAGAATTTTTTAAATAAATTTTCACGGTATAGAATTTCAACATTTCTTAATTTCAGTTACTTTTGAGTTCAACAACTCTTAAATAATTATGCGCTACGCAATAAGTTATGTGAGTACCGCTAACCCGGCACTTTCAGAAACTGAAATTCAGGAAGCTTTAGATTTTAGTAAAAACTGGAATAATAATCACAATATCACCGGTATTCTTTTATATTCACAGGGAAATTTTTTCCAGGTTCTTGAAGGGGAAGAACAACTTTTAAAAGATTTGTTTGATAGAATAAAAGCTGATGAACGCCATCATAATGTTATAACAATTTTCCAGAAGGAAATTCCAAATATTCAGTTTGATGGTTACGAAGCAGATTTTATTTCTTTAGATGACAGGTATAACGACGAAAATTTTGAAACTTATCTTGCGCAAATTAGTTTGTTGAATCCTTCTATTCAAAGTTCAGTAAAGTACATCTTAAATAAATTTACAGAAGGCATCAAATAAGTATAATCTTGTTATTTTTGTGTGCACACTTACAGCACAACACTTATGACAACAAAACTTATTGCCCCCTCTATTCTTGCTGCCGATTTTGGTAACCTTCAGCGAGATATTGAAATGGTGAATAAAAGTGAAGCCGACTGGTTTCATATAGATATTATGGATGGCGTTTTTGTACCGAATATTTCTTACGGAATGCCCGTACTGCAGGCTATTACCAAGCACGCCGAAAAAACTATTGATGTTCATCTTATGATTATAGATCCCGATAGGTACATCAAGGAATTTGCGAAACTGGGAGCCGATAATCTTACGGTACATTATGAAGCCTGCACGCATTTACACCGAACGCTACAGGCCATAAAAGCTGAAGGTATGCAAGCGGGAGTAGCTATAAATCCGCATACAAGCGTAGATTTATTGAAAGATGTGATTCAGGATATCGACATAGTATGTATAATGAGTGTAAACCCAGGTTTTGGCGGGCAAAGCTTTATTGAGAACACCTATCATAAAATTCAGCGTTTAAAGGAGCTTATTGTAACCCATAATGCTTCTACTTTAATTGAAATTGATGGTGGGGTAACTAATGAAAATGCTTCTCAACTCATAAAAGCCGGTGCCGATGTTTTGGTTGCCGGGAGCTATGTTTTTAAAGCTGAAGACCAACTGGAAACCATAAAAGACTTAAGACAACTTGCAAACTCCTAAGAATACTTACGATGTTATAATTATTGGCGGTGGCCCAATTGGTATTGCCTGCGCCCTGGAAGCCGAAAAGAAAAACCTTTCCTACCTCATCCTGGAAAAAGGCTGCCTGGTTAATTCTTTGTATCACTACCCTACCAATATGACTTTCTTTTCCACTTCAGAAAAACTGGAGTTGAATGGTATTCCATTTATTAGCAATAATCCCAAGCCCAGAAAAGCTGAAGCTTTGGAATATTATAGAAGGATAGCAACTTCAAATAAAATTAACATCAATTTATTTGAAAAAGTTACCGGAGTAGAATCTAAAAACAATTTTCATAATATTACTACCATAAAAAACAACTACACCGCTAAAAATGTAGTGGTGGCCACAGGGTTTTATGATATCCCGAATTACCTAAATATCCCCGGGGAAGACCTACCAAAAGTGGCTCATTATTATGGGGATCCTCATTATTATGCAACCCAGAAAACTATTGTAGTGGGTGCCAGTAATTCTGCTGTAGATGCTGCTTTAGAAATTTATAGAAAAGGCGGAGAAGTAACCATGATTGTTAGAAAGGAAGAAATTGGCAGAAGGGTGAAATACTGGGTGCGCCCCGATATTGATAACCGAATTAAAGAAGGAGGCATTAAAGCACTTTTCAATGCTAATTTAAAAGAAATACGAGAGACCGAAGTGGTTATTGAAACTCCCGAAGGTGAACAAACCCTGGAAAACGATTTTGTGTTGATGCTCACAGGATATCGCCCAAACTTTGAATTTCTAAAAAAAATGGGGATTAAATTGTCTAATGACGGAAGGAAAATTCCGCAGTATGACAACGAAACTATGGAGACCAACGTGAAGGGAATTTATCTAGCCGGGGTAATTTGCGGAGGTGTAGAAACCCACAAATGGTTTATAGAAAACTCAAGGGTGCACGCCAAAATGATTATGGAAGATTTGGCACAAAAAGCTGAAGCCTAAAGATCTTCTAAAAACTCTTTTAGCAAAATTGCGTGATTTTGTGATTTATCTTTAGAGCCGTACAAAAGGACCAGCGTTTTTCTTTGGTCTACTTCTTCTAAATCACTTAAAATCTGACTCTTATTTTCCTTTAATTCGCTTTTATAGTTTTTGCTGAATTCATCCCAGGAAATTTTATTTTCGTGAAATTTCTTTCGTAAATCATCACCGGGAGCCCATTGTTTATACCAGTAATCCAAATGTGCTTCTTCTTTAGAAATTCCGCGTGGCCATAGCCTATCTACCAAAATCCTAATATTATCTGAAGCTTCTTTATTCTCGTAAATTCTTGAAATTTCTATATTCATAACAGTAAAAATAAAAAATCGCCTAAATAGTTTTTAATCCGTCATTCTGAAATTAATTCAGGTTGAAGAAAATAAGACTATTTAGGCGGTTATTCTATATTTGATAAAAGCGTTTTACCTACTCATCAATACAACCTCAGATGAGTTAAAAATTTCATTTCGGTTTAATAGTTTTCCGTAGAATTCTAAATCGCTTTGCTGATTTCTAAAGGATTTATCTAACCATTTACCTGCTTTATTTACCGGAATTTTATAAACCTTAATTTCAGGATAAGTGTCGGGAGATTCAGATTCGTCTATCCCAATTTCAATTTGTTTTTTCTGTTTATTGTAATAAACATATTTAGCCAGGAAATTGTGTTTAATTAAGCTTATAAACTCATCTGGTAATTCCTGACAGGTTTCGCATTCCTCTACATATTGTTTCACTAATTGCTGCAGTGAAACTCTAATTTCGTTGGTATTTAAATAAGATGCCATAGGTGTTAGTTTTTGTAAGTTTTATATGGCTAAATTATGCGGAATGTTCCTGTAGGAAAATTTTTTATAGGTAGTTTAACTCTATTTTGTTAATATATCTAAATTATCAGGGTTTAGTATCATAAAAGTTGACACGAAAACCTTTTCGCTATAAAGGTTTTGCAAATTTTCCTCATTTTTACCTTAACTTTCTATTAATATTATAATTTTTTTTGCAATTAAATACCAATTGTTCCCGTGGATTCTGTAAGGAATCTTACGACATTTCGGCTACCTTTAAGCACAAAAAGAAAAACCAATATGTCTTTAAATATAAGCGATATCCCCTATTCTATTCTTGAATTAGCTACGGTAGCTAAAGATTCCAGCGTAAAAGAAACTTTTGATCAAAGTCTTGATTTAGCCAAAAATGCCGAAAAAATGAGCTACACCAGGTTTTGGTTGGCAGAGCATCATAATATGGTGAGTATTGCCAGTTCAGCAACATCGGTGCTAATAGGGCATATTGCTGGCGGAACAAAAACAATTAAAGTTGGTTCTGGCGGAATTATGCTTCCAAACCATTCGCCGTTAATCGTGGCCGAGCAATTTGGAACTCTGGGCACACTTTATCCCAACCGAATAGACCTGGGACTGGGAAGAGCTCCGGGCACCGATCAGGTTACCGCACAAGCCATTAGGTCTGACCGCATGAAATCGGTTTTTAAATTTCCGGAAGAAGTAAAAGAAATTCAGAAATATTTTTCGCTAGAAAATGCAAAGGAACAAGTTAGAGCCGCAGTAGCTGAAGGTGTGGAAGTGCCAATTTACATTTTAGGTTCCAGTACAGATAGTGCCCACCTGGCCGCAGAGCAAGGTTTACCCTATGTTTTCGCCAGTCATTTTGCACCCGCACAATTGCACCAGGCACTTAGTATATATCACAATAATTTTAAGCCTTCCAAATTTTTGGAAAAACCTTATACCATTGCCGGCGTAAACATAATTGCTGCTGATACTACCGCTAAAGCGGAAAAAATCTCTACTTCTCTAATAAAAATGATGCTGGGCGTAATGAGCGGAAATATTGATTATATGCAACCTCCGGTAGAATTTACGAATGAGCATAGGGACATTCTTGCACATCCAGGCTTTCAGCGTATGCTCCAATATGCCTTTATTGGTGATGCCAAAACGATTAAAGCCAAAACCGAAGCATTTTTAAAAGAAACCGGTGTTAACGAAATTATGGCAGTTTCGCATATTTACGATCATGCAGACCGGCTAAGATCTTTCGAAATATTTTCGGAAATTATGAAAGGAAATATTTAAACTGAGATAAGATTTTATATTTAATCCTAATCGTGTTTAAAAGCAGCCATCACCCTAAAAATATGCATAATTGCCGGGAAAACTGCATCCATAGATTCTTCAGCACCCTTGGTGGACCCCGGAAGGGCAAGCACAAGGGTGTTTCCAATTAATCCCGACACCGAGCGTGATAACATTGAGTAAGGTGTTCTATCCTGCCCGTAGGCTCTTATAGCTTCCTCAATACCTGGAATAGGACGTTCCAACATTGGCTGAATAGCTTCCGGGGTGACATCGCGCGGAGACAGGCCGGTGCCGCCGGTTAATATCACCAGGCTCACTTTTTTCGCGCATTTTTCTCTTACAAGGTTTTGAATTGTTTCCTTTTCATCTGGAATAATCTGGTAATCTTCTACAGCAACCTGGTAAGCTTCAAGCTTTTTCATAATCACCTTGCCGGCCTTATCATGCTTTTCTCCCGCCGATATAGAATCGGAACACACAATAACCGTAGCTGATATCTGATTTTCCTCTACTACCTTTCGGTAATCTGTTTTTCCACCTTTTTTCTCCAGTAGCTTAATTTTTTCAATACTTATTCCTTTATCAATAGGCTTTAGCATATCGTACATCGTAAGGGCTACCACAGAAGCTGCGTGCATAGCTTCCACTTCCACTCCGGTTTTATAAATGGTATGTACTTCAACATTAATATAAATCTCAAGGTTTTCAATATGGTAAGTAATATTTGTATACTCAACCGGTAAAGGATGGCAATCGGGAATCATATCGCTGGTGCGTTTTGCAGCAAAAAGGCCAGCTGTTTTTGCCATTTCAAACACATCACCTTTTGGGACAGTTTTTTCTTCTACGGCTTTAATCGTATCAGCGCTACTTACCTTAACTACCGCTTGTGCTATTGCTTTACGTAAGGTGTTGCTTTTATGAGTAATATTTACCATTTTTCCTTTTCAGTATTTAAGTATTCACTTTCCAGTTTTCATCGCTGTTTTTCAGCAACTCTTTTCCCCAAACAGGTAACTCATTTTTAATTCGTTCTACCAATTCTTCGCAAGCATCTATCGCCATTTTTCTATGTTTAGAAGAGGTAAATACAAAGAGGCATATTTCGCCTGTTTTCACTTCGCCCAGGCTGTGATAAATATGCATACAGGTTAAATTATATTTTTCAAAAATAGCTTCTCTTATTTCAAATGCTTTTTGAAGCGCCATTTCTTCATAAGCAGTATACTCAATAGCTCTCACTACACTGCCATCTTTTTCATCGGCCCGTACCTGCCCCAAAAAAATAGAATGTGCGCCAATATTGGTTTTGCTACTGTGATTTTGAATAGACTTAGCTATCTTTTCTGAAGAGATAGCTCCGTCTACAAAAATATTTTTAGGTTTACGTGTCATATTCATTAGAATTTAAAGGTGAAGCAGGGTCTAAAATACCTCCTTCTACTGAAAATATTTTCTTTTCGGGAAATTGCTGTTTTAATTCTTTTGCAAGTTGGGAGCTGCGTTGTCCCGATGCACAAAACAAAAGAATATTTTCATAAGCTGATAGCGATTCAGGATTATTCCTTATTTCTCCCATCGGTTTTTTACTTAAATATTCTTTCTCAAAAAATGGTTTTTCTCCGGGTTCCCTGATATCCAAAAGTATACTATTATTCATATTACGCGTCCAGTCCAGGGCTTTTTCCCAGTTTATACCCTCTGCGATTCCGCAGTTGATATTATAGTTTCTGTTCTTAAAATACTTTTCAGATTTCGGTAAATTTTCTCTGCCTTTGGGATTATGCTGAATGGCCACCTCATAAAATGAAGTATTTTTAAGATTAAAAAAAAGTATTTTTCCTGAAAGTACTTTTCCCACTTCCGATAAAATTTTTATTACTTCTGATGCCTGTAAGGTGCCAATAATTCCCGGAAGAACTCCTAAAACCCCGGTTTCAGCACAGTTGGGAATTTGATTTTCACCGGGCGGATTGGGATAAATATCCCGGTAATTTAAAGCAACATCTCCAAAATTAAAAATCATTAATTGGCCCTCATATTTATAAATAGCGCCCATTACCAATGGTTTATTTAGTAAAACGCAGGCATCGTTTACAAGATAGCGGGTTCCAAAATTATCGGTCCCGTCTACTATAACGTCAAATGAAGAAATAATTTCCAGGGCATTATTGGTGTTTAAAAAGTCTGAAAAAACTTCAAAATTTAAATCGGGGTATTTTTGTTTTAGAATTTCGGCAGCAATAGCTGCTTTAGGTTTGCCGGTATGCTGATGTCCAAAAAGGGTTTGTCTATTAAGATTAGACTCACTTATTACATCGCCATCTACGATACCAATAGTTCCAACTCCGGCCGCCGCCAGATGTAATAAAACAGGACACCCTAAGCCACCGGCTCCAACTACAAGAACGCGGGCCCGGGAGAGTTTTTCCTGGCCTTCTTTACCAAAATCTGGTAATATGGTTTGGCGCGAAAATCTACTCATCCTCCAGAAAATGGTGGTAAAAGTGCAATTTCCTCATTTCCTTCAAGCGAAGTATTTTGCTGAATAAGCTGCTGATTTACTGCCAGGGAAAAATCCAGTTCTTTCAAGTCTGGATATTCATTATAAAGGCTATTCAATAATTCTTCAGTATCCTTTTTCTTTGGAAATTCAAATTCCTGCTCAGGCAACTTTTCAGCAATCATTCCAAAAGCTTTCACCGTTAATCCTTCCATTTCTTTTCTGCTTCTTTTCGTTCTGTCTCAGTATTGATATTATTAAATATCTTACCCGATTTCTCGTCCTCGAAAGGTAACAAAACGTGTTGATTTTTCAGAATGAAATCGGTCATTTTTAGTTCTCCTTCAGTGATACTTTTCTTAATTTTTTCCTTTAAAATTACGGGATATACACTAAACAACGGGTTTATTTTCTGATTAGATATTGAGGCAATTATCTGTTCCTTTTCGGCATTATTTAATAACTTTTCAATGGCTTCCGCAGTTATAAAAGGCATATCACAGGCAATAAGTAACACCATTTCTGCCCGGGTATTTTCCATCGCTGTTAGTAAACCTCCCATTGGTCCTTTATCAACAATAACATCATTATAAACCGGTAATTTAAACTTTTTATAAGCCGAATTATTAGCGATTATTTTTGTGGGGATTTTCAAAAGTTTCAATTCACGTAGCACGTGGGCTATCATTGGTTCTTTATTTAGAGAAACCAGGCCTTTATCCCGGCCCATTCGGCTGCTTTTGCCACCGGCGAGTACAAATGCTTCTATGTTTAAATAATTTTTCAGAAAAAGATTAATTTAAGTGCTGCGCCGGCCAGAACAAATGTCAAAAGGTGTTTTACCAGTTTTACATTGAATCTTAAAGCGCCAAAATAACTACCCAAAATTCCCCCAAGCACCGCTGGCGGAATAAGGATCCAGAGCGATTTGTTATCTATTAGATTAAAGCCTGTGGTTCCCAGGTAACCGGCCACCGAATTCACAAAAATGAATAAGGCACTTAATGCTGCCGTCTGCCTTATATTAGTCCATCCCAACATAAGCAATAGTGGCGAAAGGAGAATTCCCCCGCCAATTCCTATAAGTCCGGAAAAGAAACCTATAAGAATCCCAATAAATGGAGGCATCCATATTTTATCTCTCAGAATTGTTTTATCATTCTTCGGAAAAACACCCAGAAAATTCAATACCGGAAACAGTAAAAGTACACCCAGAATATTTTTATAAATCGAGGATTCCACCACTACCAATCCGCCTATGAAAGCGGCAGGGACTGAAAAAACTACAAGCTGTAAAAACAGGTTGTTAGGAAATTCACAAGATCTGCGATGGTTCATAAAAGCAATAAAGGAAACTGCCATGTTGAGCAAAAGGGCGGTTGGCCTAATTTCTTCAGGTGCAAAACCGGCAAGGGCGAGAATCATAAGATAACTGCTGGCCCCACCATGTCCTACCGAAGAATAAAAAAAAGCTGCTACCGGTAACAGCACAAACAAATATGGTAGAAATTCGCTTTGCATTTATCAAAACTTATAAATAATCTTAAAGGTCGTAAACTTTTACTTTTGTTCCTGCGGTCACTACCGAATTTTCTGCGGGTAATTCTAATAGACATTCTGCCGTAGCAAAAGCTTGCAGATTAAAAGATTGCTGACCTTTTAAAAGTTCTACTTTGTCGCCATTTTTTTTGCCCTTCATAAAGTGAGTAAATCCAGTTTTTTTCGGGATGTCTTCAGAAATTTCCAGGTTGTGATCTGCTTCCCATACGGCGGTTTTTCCCAGCCAAAAATTAATGCTCGGTCTAACATATTGAATAAAACAACTGTGAACCGAAGCCGGATTTCCCGGTAAGGCTAAAATTAATTTTTTATCTTTTTTTCCTGCAAACATTGGCTTTCCGGGGCGCTGTTTTATCTTATAAAAAAGTTCTTTAACCTTAGCGGTATTTAAGCACTCTTTTACAAAATCGTAATCTCCCACTGAAATCCCGCCACTTAAAAGAAGAATATCATTTTCAGAAAGTGCTAAGTCGATAATTTTTTGAAGGCTATCTTTATCATCCTCGGCTTTGTAACTCTTAATTTTCCTTACACAACTTTCTTTTAAAAGTGCTTCAAGCATAGGCCCGTTAGAATTATATATTTCTCCATCTTTTAAAGGTGTCCCAGGTTCTTTCAATTCGTTCCCTGTAACAATAAAACCAACTTTTGGAGGAGAAAATACCTTAACCTGTGCAACTCCAACCGAAGCGAGTAGCCCAATTTGACCGGCACCTAAAACCTGGCCTTTTTCAAGGATTAAAGAGTTCTTCTTAGATTGAGAACCTTTTAGCCTCACATTGCTACCGGTAGAGATTTTATCTCCACTATAAGAGATTTGCCCTTCTTCAATTGTTTCTATCAATTCCTGCGGAATTACAGTATTGGTCCCTTTAGGAATTTTTGCTCCCGTAAAAATACGAGCAGCTTTACCTGGTGCAATATTAATTTCTGAAGTATCTCCTGCCTGAATTGTATTTGAAACTTCCCAGCTTCGGTTAGTTTCCTCAAAATTCATCGCATAGCCGTCCATTGCTGAATTATCAAAAGAAGGAACATCAATGGGAGAATAAATATCTTCAGCAAGTATTAAGCCCAGGCATTCACCAAGGCTTTTTTCTATAATTTGTCCCTTTTCTGAATTTTCAGAAAGGATTTTTTTAGCCTGTTCTACTGATATCATCCGCCAATTCTAATCATACTTCGATTCTCCAGTTGAGTAGTCTCGGTGTCTTTATACGATTTATTAAACTGGCCTCCCATCACTGCATGTTTCTTTAAAACCGATAATCTAATGAGTGGCTCAATATCTTCGTCTTTTCGGAGGGTGCCCAATAGATCCATTTCGTCTTTACCAAAGAGGCAATTTTTCATTTTTCCATCGGCTGTAATTCGCATACGGTTACAATCGCCGCAAAAATGCTCGGTCATAGTAGTGATAAAGGCAAAAGTACCTTCATGACCAATGGCTTTGTATTTTTTGGCAGTGGCATGAGGTTTGTCTTTCAACTTCACCATATCATATTCGGCTTCTGCCCATTGTAGCATTTGAGTTGCTGTAATCACTTTTTTACTATTCCAGTGATTTCCTTCAAAAGGCATAAATTCTATCATACGTACATGTAAAGGCAAATCCCTGGTTATTTCTACAAAATCCAGGATTTCTTTTTCAATTACCCCTTCAATTGCTACTGCATTAATCTTAACCCTAAAACCTTCTTTCAGCAATAATTGAATATTTCGCCATACTAAATCAAACTGATCTCTCTTAGTGATCCTTTTAAAAGTTTCGGCATTTAAAGTATCAAGGCTAACATTTACCGCGCGTATTCCGGCAGCTTTAAAGGCGTCTATAAACTTATGTACAAGTACAGCGTTGGTGGTAAGGCTTATTTCTACCGGAAGTTTGGAGAGCCGGGTTAAAATTTCCCTGAATTCTTTTCGCACAAGAGGTTCCCCTCCTGTGAGCCTTATTTTATTAACTCCCAGGTTTACAAATTTGGTTGCAATTTTTTCAATCTCATCAACCTGCATGAGATGTTTATTAGGTAGGCATTGTATGTTCTCATCGGGCATACAATACTGGCAACGAAAGTTGCAGCTATCTGTAAGCGAAATTCTTAAATAATCATGTATTCTTTTATGGTTGTCTACTAACATCCACTCGGGGTTTATTGTTTGGTTTCTTTTTTAAGGGTTCGGGTAGATACCGCAGTACCCAAAAAGAAGCTAAGGCCATTAATAGCGATCCTACAAACGTAGTAATTGCAAAGAACAAATTACCTTCTAATGCATTATTAAGCGCACCAAATAAAAACCATATTTGTATACTTACAAACAGAATTTGCAATAGAATAATACCGGTCATTATGGTATTAGTCTTATTGGGATGTGCTTCGTTTTGCGATGTTCTAAAATCACTCATTACAATATATTTTGATCCTCATTTTCTTCTTTTACGTATACTTTCCCTTCTTTTACCACCACTTCTAATTGAGGTAATGGTCTTGGAGGTGGCCCTTGCAATACCTCACCGGTATCTGCACTAAACCAACCGTTATGGCAGGGACATTCTATTTTATTCTCGTCCTTACGATATCTTACCGCACAGGTAAGGTGGGTACATTTTTGTTCAAAAGCACGCCATTCGTTTTCTTTTAAATGAATGAGAATATAAGGAATTTTTTTGGCTCCATGAATTTCAAACTGAAACATTTCGCCTACTCCAACTTCATCTTCATTAACTACAAAATGTTCCCCTTCCAGCTTTTCTGCCGGAAAAGCCATTGCCTTAATTACAATAAAACCATTGCTTAAGGCAAAAGCGCCTGATAATAAACCGAGAAATTTTGCAAATTCCCTTCTACTTACGTGCGTGCCACGCCTGGTTTCTATAGGGAAATCACTTTTCCAACTTGGTTCCCTTTCAGAATTTGAATCTTCCTTTGCCATAGTATTTTAAGTTATGGGATAATTAACTGATGTGTACCTTTAGGCATCATCACATTTACTTTTGTATTTACTTCCTGCTGTCCAAAAAGGAAAGAATTTACAGGCTCGCTGTCTGGCCTCATTCTTTCTATTTCTTCTTTAGTACCAAAGAAAAGCGCCTGACTTGGGCATACGGTAGCACACATTGGCTTTTTACCCGCACTGGTCCTGTCGTAACACATATTACATTTCATCATAAGTTCGGCTTCTTCCATTTTCTTTGGAACTCCAAACGGGCAGGCAAGAACGCAGTTTGAACAACCTATACATCTTGAAGTGTTTGCAGAGTGTACAACTCCAAACTCATCCTGATGTATTGCATCTGCCGGACAAACATTTGCACAGGTAGGATCTTCACAATGCATACAAACCTGTACGGTAGTTTGCGGGCTTTTTTCCCTATCTACATAATTCACGTGAATCATACTTTCCTGGCCATTCGTTTCACATTCAGCACAAGCCATTTCACAGGCATGACAACCAATACAACGTTGCATGTCTACGAAAAAGGCCATTTCCTGATCATAATTTGTTTCCGGCATAATTGTTTGTTTTAAAGGTTAGGTTTTTAATTTCTTTCTCTGTTTTATGTTTTCTAATTTGAATTAAAATTATTAGCCACGATATTATAAAATGCTATCCTGGACAGCTGCTTCTGTATTTTCAAATTTCCACTCTCTCCTCTTTTCTGTTGATTCCTGTCTCTTATTACTCCTCCTACAATGAACTTTGATAAGCAGTATCAGTAAGATGTTGAGAACCTTTTTGCCCGGTTTTCTCTAGCTGACAGGCGCAAACCTTAAATTCAGGAATCTTAGAAACAGGATCTAAATTATCTATAGTTAGTTGGTTGGCTGAATGTTTTCCTCCCCAGTGATAAGGTATAAATACCGTATCTTCTCTAATGGTTTCTACCACGTGCGCCGGGAATTCTGCTTCACCTCTTCTGGTTTTCACTTTAATTAGATCGTGATTTTCTATTCCATACTGAAAAGCAAGTTTTGGATGTATTTCCAGTAAAGGCTCAGGGTATTGATCTATTAATTTTCCAATTCTTCTTGTAGAAGAACCGCTTAAATATTGGGAAACTACCCTACCCGTAGTTAATACTACCGGGAATTCTTTATTCGGCATTTCTGAAGCAGGACGATAACTTACAGGATTAAAGTGAGCTTTTTGATCTGCGGTTGCAAACTTTTTATCTTCCCATAACCTGGGAGTTCCTGGGTCATCTAAAGTTTTACACGGCCAGAATATTCCCATATTGTCCACCACTTTTTTATAGGTTATTCCGTAATAATCGGCTGTACCACCTTTTGAAGCTACTCTTAATTCGTTGAAAATATCCTCACTGGTAGCAAAATCGAATTTATCCTTTTCTCCCAGCCTGGCTGCTAATTCCATAATAATCTCGCCGTCTCTTCTTGTGTTTTTAGGTGGAGTAATAGCTTCATTAATTTTCACAACCCGCCCTTCAGCAGTAGTTACTGTTCCTTCTTCTTCTTCGTGCAGGGATCCCGCCATCACAATATCGGCGTGACGAGCCGTTTCACTTAAAAAAGTATCTATACAAACATAGAATTCGAGTTTTTCCAGAGCTTCCCGTACAAAATTGTTATTTGGAAGTGAAACTAACGGGTTAAAACAAATAGAGATCATCCCTTTAATTTCTCCACGATGAATTGCCTCAATTTGTTCGTAAGCAGATAAACCTTTACCCGGCATATCTTTTTCATCTATACCCCAAACTTCTGAAATATATTTACGGTGTTCGGGATTTGTAATGTCCCGGTTACCGGGCAATTGATCACATTTATGCCCGTGTTCTCTACCTCCCTGGCCGTTACCCTGGCCGGTGATGGTTCCGTAACCGCAGTATGGTCTACCAATTCTTCCAGAAGCCAATACTATATTGATACAGCTTAAAACATTCTCTACTCCCTTGGTATGGTGCTCAATTCCGCGGGCATGTAAAAGGAAGCTGGTGTTTGCTTTCCCCCACATTTCAGCGGCCTGGTAAATTAAATCTTTAGAAATTCCCGTGTGCTCTTCAGCCCAGTCCAGATCATAATCTTTTACAGCATCAATCGTATCCTGGAAACCGGTGGTATGGTTATCAATAAAGTCATGGTCTAACCAGTCGTTATCTACCATAATTTTTAAAATAGCTCCAAAAAGTGCTGAATCACCTCCCGGCCTTACCGGTAAATGAAGGTCTGCAGTTCTTGCAAGCGGAATCATTCTTGGATCTACCACAATAAGTTTGGCGCCATTATCCCTGGCCTGCCATATATAATGCGTTAAGGTTGGGAAAGTTTCACTTACGTTTGCCCCGGCAATAAGAATTACTTCGGCATGTTTAAGATCTGCCCAACTATTGGAAGTCCTGTCAAGTCCAAAAGCTTTCTTGTTTCCGCCCCCGGCGCTTACCATACAGAGGCGGCCATTATAATCAAGATTGGCTGTTTTTAAAGCTACCCTGGCAAACTTGCCAATCATATAACTTTTTTCATTGGTAAGCGACACCCCAGAGAGCATCGCAAAAGCATCTTTGCCGTATTTCTCCTGTATTCTTTTTATTTCGTTTACCGTTCTGCCCATGGCATGCTCCCAGTCTACAGGTTTAAAACCTTTCCCTTCTACTCTCTCTACAGGATCCATTAGCCTGTCCGGGTGATTGTTCTGCATATACCGCATAACCCCTTTTGGGCATAAACGCCCCTCGTTAAAAGGAAATTCTTCCCAGGGTTCAAAACCGGCGATTTTATTGTCTTTTACTTTTAATTTTATTCCGCATTGCATTCCGCAGTAACAGCAATGAGTTTTTACCAGCTTATCTGGTTCTTTATTCCCCTGAAATCCCGTCTGGGGAGCATAAGCCTTATGCGGCCCGTGCTTTTCTATAATTTTATCTACTGAAACTGGAAGTTTTGCCATTTTCTTTTTCTTTTTTCTTTTTTAACCGAATAATTTTCCGCCTTCCTTTCTGGCTTTTAAATGCGCTGTAGCTAAAGCGGAACGTTTACCTTCCGGACTTAAATCCATATGATTCCTTCCACCTTCCTTGTCATAATTAAAACCAAGCTCTTTAGAAACCTTTTTAAGATCGTTTATATGAGTTTGGGTGGCAAACTCTTTTCCGGTATGAGGGCAGGTGGCCATACCTCTCCGTTTACCTTCGGTTTTATAAAGATTTGCTCCTAATTGCGCCAAACGCTGATAGATATGAAAGAATTTCCCGAATGGAAGCCATACCAGGAATAGTACCACGGTAATCGCATGGGTTACCGCCATAAACTGATAAGTTTTCCCTTCTAAAAAGGTATAATCGTAAGAAATGCCCAAACCGGTAACCGAAATAGCGATTAAAAGAATTAAGGGCAACCAGTCATTTTCAAAACTTTGGGTGGCGATTAATCCTCCATCGGTAAATCTTCTCTTCATCATCATAACTGCCCCAATAGTAACCAAAACCGAACACCAAACCAGGCCGTGAAAAGCAATAAATGCAAGCGGAGAGCCAAGACTAAATGAACCGGCTTCAAATCCGAATAATAAGGCGTAATAGGTAGTTTCATCACCGGGTTTAAGTACAAAATGGATCCAGCCAAAAGTTAAAGGAACTGTGATGGCAAAAGCTAATAAGCAACCCGTTGCCAACATAAAATGCCCAAACCATCTTGTTCTGCTTCTGTAGGCGATGAATCTTTGAAAAAGAATATTTCTAAAGAATAACTTTGTTGAACGCCATAAGTATGGAAAAAAGTATTTGCTAAACAAAAACTGCATACTTCTGCGCCAGTAAAGTTTTGTTGGTGGCCTTTGAATCCAAACTGAATACCTGTAAGCAATTCCAAAAATTGCAAACACAGTACCTATTAAATATGCAATTAATGCAGGGTCAAAGTTTTGAAGATTTCTTGAACCAATTAGCACCAAAGCAATGGTAAGTACCGCTGCGATAGTTGCTTTTATTAAGGCCAGCCGGTTTAAGGTTTTAAAAAGTCTGAACATAGGTATGTAGGCTTTAACAATTCTTAAAATTGAGGGTGTTATAAATATATAGATTTTGAGAAGCTTTCTTCAAGCATATTTCGTTAATTCCAAATAATTTAAACTCAGTCTAAATTATTACAGGTTCTACAATTTTGATTTTCAGTTATTAAGAATAAAGTATAAAATTTTACAAATTATTTGATTTTCAGAAGACGAAATTGAGGAATACTGCGAGAGCAAAATATGATATATATCAGGTTTTTGATTTAACTTCTTATTTAAAGTCAACTCATATAAGGATATAACTGAAACTGAACGATTTAAAAAAACCTCCCCGACCTGTGGGCCGAAGAGGTTTTATATTTTAAGGAAATTTTGAAATGATTAGCATTCAATTCCAGATCCAGCCCTGTCATAATACCACCAGTTAAGTACCAGACAAATAACATAATATACGCCAAATCCGTAAAGAGCAAATTCAGGTGTTCCCATTTGAATTTGTTCTCCAAATACCTGTGGAATTATAAAAGCACCATACGCCGCAATGGCTGAAGTCCAACCAAGTACCGGCCCTGCTTTTTCTTTACTAAAAATGTAAGGTATACTTCTAAAAGTAGAGCCGTTTCCTATTCCCGTGGTTACAAATAATACCATAAAAGAAGCAAAGAAAGGCCACCAGTAAGCTTCTGGGGTTGCACTGTCCCTGGCCTGAATTACAAAATATGCTACCGCCAAAGTGGCGATAACCGTCACCAAAGTACTATAGGTAGTTACCCTGGAACCGCTATTAATTTTATCAGACAACCAACCGCCAACAGGTCTTACAATTGCTCCTAACATAGGACCAATAAAAACCCAGGTAAGGAAATCGGGCGCATTTGGATTTACATACTGCGGATTGGCAGGATCTGTATATACAAAGATATCCTGACAAAGTTTAGGAAACGCAGCTGAAAATCCTATAAAAGAGCCAAAGGTCATGGTGTATATTATGGTCATTATCCAGTTATGCTTATCGTTAAGAATAGAAAACTGTTTGTTAAGGCTCTGCTTAATATCGCCGGGACTCAGATATTTCATGAGCAGCAGTGTAAGTATTACCACCACAGGTAACACAAGCCACATATTAATCTCAAGCCCTACCAGTAAATAAGAACCTACCGCGGCAGCCACCAGGCCAATGCCCACCATAAAAAGCGTTTTTGCAATTCCCTGAAAAGTAGTGGGAAGTTTAGGGGTACCGGTAATAACATTGTTCATTCCAAAGTATGCGGCTACGGCAGCAACCACAATAGGAATCCATATCCACCCGGCATTCTGGAGACCGGCAAGAGGTTGGTCTTCTACAACTTCCCCTCCACTTCCCACTGCAGAAAAAAGAAAGATTCCTATAACAAAGGGAATCATTTTTTGCATAATCCCAACGCCGAGATTTCCTATTCCCGCATTTAGACCAAGAGAAGTTCCCTGAATTCTTTTCGGGAAGAAATAACTAATATTACTCATAGAAGAGGCAAAATTTCCTCCTCCAAAGCCCGATAAAAGGGCAAGTATAGCAAAGGTTAGGTATGGTGTACTTTGATCTGAAAGCGCATATCCCACTCCAAAAGCAGGTATCAACAAAAGTGTAGTTGTAGTAAACACCACGTTACGACCTCCTCCCAGTGCAATAAGAAAAGAATTAGGAATTCTAAGGGTTGCGCCGGCGAGACCAGCAATTGCCGGTAAGGTGTAATATAAATTATTGATTACGGCCAGTTGTTCTTTGACCATTGCTTCAGACATATCTGGAGTGATCATTCCAAAATGAAAATTAAATTCTTTCATTTTGGTAGTAATAATACTCCACATCATCCACACCGCGAACGAGAGTAGTAATGCCGGGATAGAAAGCCACAGGTTTCTATAGGCTACTTTTTTACCTTTTTTCTCCCAAAAATCGGGATCTTCAACATTCCACTCATCAAGGTTAGTATTCATAGTATTCAGGGTTTAGTCTATTTTTTATCATTTTTAGCTTCAATTTGGCGCATCAGTTTTGGTTGTTCTTTATGCATCATTTTTTGAATAGTTCTATGCATCCACCAAAGACAAATTACCGAGAGTACAAGGGTAAACATCCAGGCGCTGGTCCATAGCCCCGAGCCGTCTAACAAATATCCGAAGATAATAGGGCACACAAATCCACCTAAACCTCCCAGGACTCCAACCATTCCTCCTACTACCCCTACTTCATCCGGAAAATATTCAGGAATATGTTTATAAACTGCTGCTTTTCCTACACCCCAGATACTTCCTAAAATGATAACAAGGAAAGTAAATACCCAAACATTGGCCTCAAAGAATATTTTGGTTTCTCCGCTGGCCAGTAATTCCTTTTTCTTTACCTGTTGCCCTTCTTCTACCACCGGCTCCTGCCAGGTTTCTTTCTTCGGAAATACAAAAGCACCTTCGGCTTCTTCAAAATCTGTCTCATTTTTAGGAATTACATCATACTCAATTCCGGCAACGGTAATTTTTGATTCTGAAACTTCGGTAACCTCTCCGGCCTGTTTGGCCATTATTCCGTTTCCGGGTGAGTAAATTTCCATTTTGGGAAAAATCAGCAAAAAGCTAATTGCAAGAGAAGTTCCTAAAACCCAGTACATCACTTTACGGGCTCCCCATTTATCTGACATCCAACCGCCTAGCGCTCTAATAATTCCTGAAGGGAAACTAAAGGCTGCTGCCAGTATCCCGGCTGTCACCAAAGGGAGATAATAGACGTTTACATAATAAGGCACCAGCCATTGCGAAAATGCTACAAAACATCCAAAAACCAGGAAGTAATACAGGCCAAAACGCCAAACCCGAATACTTTTAAGAGGCTGCATAAGCTTCTTTATTGTGCGCTGAGTTTCCGGTTTTTTATTTTTGGCAAATACCACAAAAATAATTGCCATAACAACCAGAATGGCAGCATAGATCACGGGAAGAATTCTCCATTGCTCCATATCTGCGCCGTTGTTGGTTAAATTCTGAAGAATTGTGGGTGCAAATAATGTGGTTAATGCTGCCCCTGCATTTCCGGCCCCAAAAATACCAAGTGCCCTGCCCTGCCAGTCTTTTTCGTACCAGACTGAAGTATATGCAATACCAACGGCAAAACCAGCCCCTGTAAGACCATAACCAAAACTGCACAAGGCAAATCCAAGGAAAGAATCTACATATTGTAGTAAAAACATAGGAATTGCACTAACCAGTAATAGGCCACCAAAAACCCATTTTCCACCAAATTTATCGGTCATAATTCCTAAGGGCAATCTAAAGAGCGAACCAGTAAGTACCGGTATCCCCAGAAGCCATCCAATTTGAACCGAACTCCAGTCATAAGCGCCATTATCTACGAGAAAGGTTACCGTAACCCCGTTAAACATCCAAACTGCGAAACAAATGGTGAATGCCAGGGTATTTAAAAAGAGCATTCTATGAGAAGTAGAAGAAGGTTTACCCATATTTATTGGAGCTTTTATTATTTTATCAATTATATAATCTTAAAAAGAGAATATTCTATATTTTTTAATTTATTGGGTGCAAACTTCAAAATTTAGCATCCTGTAAAAAATGATCATAGTCATTAATTTGAAAACTTTCCAAAACATAAAATCATCAACACCAGGCCTCTTCCCATTTTTAGAAGTATAAATTCTGAGAATTAAGTTTTCCAAATTCTTTCTTCCCTACCAAGATAAAAATTTTAAATAGCTTATAAAAAACAGGTATTTATAAAAGGAATAGTTATAAAACTATTATAGTTTAGCCGAAAATTCTGAAAAAGGCCTATTAAAAGATAGACAAACTATTTAAACCGGATTAAAAAGTGAAAATAAAGACTAAAAGAAAATTAATCAGGTCGCTGGATGTGCTGGACAAACCCTTAAGGTTTAATCCATTTGTATTTAGCCGAAATTTCTTCTTATGGGCACTACTTGGGGTTGTGGGTGGTATAATTTCTGGCGTGTACTGGATTGCCCTGGAAATGGTGATGCACGGACTGGCTTTTTTCGAAGGTTGGCAGGTAATACCAACTATGGCTTTGGCAGGTTTACTGGCCGGTTTAATTATTCATCTTATTGGAGACCCGGGAGAAATTCAGTTGATCGTAAATAATATCAGGTTTAATAAAGGAAAGCTGGACCCAAAAAATAATCTTTCCATGGTTTTGTCTTCTTTGCTGTGTGTGGGAGCCGGAGGGAGTTTAGGCCCTGAGGCACCCCTGGTACAGGTAACCGGATCTACCGGAAGCTGGCTGGGAAAAATGTTGAGATTAAAAGGAGAAGAATTACGATCTCTAAGTATTGCCGGAATGGCTTCTGGTTTTACCGCGCTTTTTGGCGCTCCCCTGGGCGGCAGTCTTTTTTCTTTAGAAATTTTGCATCACAAGCATGCTGCAGCATATTATAAAGCAATAATGCCCGCTTTTGTGGCCAGTTGTTTTAGCTATATCATCTTTGCGCTAATTATACATCTTGGGATAGGTCCAATCTGGGATCTTCCTTCCTATATTATGGAAGATAAATTCGATTTTGCTTATGCGGTGCTCTTTGCAGTAGTGGCAACGTTCCTTGGTTGGGTCTTTATTTTCTGTACAAAGTTTTTAAAATCGGTTTTTTATAAGCTGAATTTTCCAATATATTATAAAACTTTAATCGGCGGAATCATTCTCGGCATTATAGCTTTTTATTTTCCGATAACCCGGTATTTTGGGCATCACGAAATCAACGATCTTCTACTAACCGACTTTGATTTAGAGTTTCTTGTGGCTATACTCCTGGTTAAGATCCTTGCCATTGCAATTACTGTTACTTCGGGTTGGCGGGGCGGATTTATTATTCCCCTATTCTTTGTAGGCGCAAGCCTGGGATTAATTATTCACCAGCTTTTCCCATCTACTAACCTTTCTTTAGCAGTTGTTACCAGTATGGCTGCTATAAATGCCTGTGTAACCAGAACCCCAATGAGTACCACTATTTTACTCGCAACTTTAACGGGATTTGGATATTTTATCCCCATTCTTTTTGCCAGTTTAACGGGATATTTTCTGGCGCCAAGAATTCCTTTTATCTCGTCACAGGGAGATAAAGAGAATGCAGTCAAATAAAAATATAAAACTTATGGTATTTAAAAGAAAATTCTTAAGCCCAAAACGGATCTTTCCAGTTTTCTTCTGAAAAAGATAAGCTCTGATGCTGCTTTTCGAGTTCTGCCAGCTCTTTTTTATCGCTAATTTCTTTGAACAGAATGCGTTCTTCAAAACGTATGTGCGCAGCCAGTTCCTCTTCCAGTAAATTGAGTACTTTTTCATCGGCACAGCCACAACTTAATAGCTTTCTAATGCGCCGGTGATTCGCAAGCGCTCTTTTTACTCTTACGTTATAACCAAGTCTGGGGAAAATATATTTTTCTTCAATTTCAAAATGGGGCTCCAGGTAATGTGTTTGAAACCAGTTGGTATACGCTCTTATTCGTTCCAATTCAACATCGTTCTCCAAACCTTCCCGAATTCTGGAACATACCTGCAATGCATGATGATGTTCCTCTAATACCAGATTTAATTTTGAAGATTTTTTTGTTGAAAAATTAACCCCTGTACTCATTATATTTTTTTATACCCACTTCTGCGGAAATCGATTCTTGTTATAAACTGAAACTTGATAATTAAAATTGAATTAATTTTCCCAAAAATGATCCTGCCAGTCGTCATCAGAGAATTGGATTCCGTTATGATGCTTTTCAATATTTGCCAGTTGTTCAGCTGAAGCAACTTCCTGAATTTCATTAAAAAGAACACGTTCTTCAAACCTAATATGGCTATCCAGTTCTTCTTCAATATTATTTAAAGCAATCTCAACTTCAGTATCCTGGGAAAACAATCGCTTTAGCCGGCGATGTTCTTTTAAAGCTCGTTTAACAAGTTCATGATCATTGCCCAGTACAGGAAATATATGTTCTTCTTCGGCTTCAAAATGCGGATCGAGATAATGAATTTTAAACCATTCGGTATAAGCTTTTATTCGTGCAACCTCCACCTCTTTTTTTACGCCCTGTCTTATTTTCCAGCACAACAATAAGCCGTGATGATGTTCCCTGCTAAGAGGTTTAAGAGCTTCATGTCGCTTAATTGGCTTCTTCATAGTTTTTATTTTTTATTTCCTATAAATCCAATGAAAATATTGGATTTATTAGAGTTCAAATTTGCCCAATTATCTACTCAAAATTTATGAGTCGAATCATATTGTTTTTTTAAGATAGGTATTGTTGATTGACTTTCCTGCCTTTTACCTTAAAAAACAAAACCCCTTGATTGCTCAAGGGGTTTTAAGTTATTGCGAGTGATAAGTATAATTGATTAAAATCACATCGTTTTTTGCACGGATTCTTATTAAATTATTCTTTCTAAAAGTTATTTTAACAGCTTAAAATTCTTTTCTCAAATTAATTCCTGCTCCGTAAAGGGGTTCAGCCATATTGCTTAGTTCAACTCCAAATTGCAGATTCAATTGCACAAAAGATTGTAATACTTTAATATCAAATAATCCCGCCAAAATATCCCGGTTAGGGGTATAATACCTACCGTACCTACCTTCGTTATGAGAAAAACTCAGTAGCAACTTCCAAGGATAACTCACAAAGTAATTGGAGAAATTTCCGGAAATTCCCAGGTGATGTACACTAAACTTACTATTTACTACCTGGTCTAATTCTTCATCGTAGGTAAAAAAGGGAAGTCCTATAATTCTACGTTCATAAGTAAAACCGGAATGATAGGTTAAGAAATTATTGAGGTAATTATCGGCCCCATGAGGAGATCCGGCATTGATACTTTGGTTTCGGGTATAGAAAAATTCATATAAAATACCATTAACCAGTCTTTGGTTATCTTCAAAATCCAGAAAAAATCCATATCTCCCATCGGGAAAATTCGCAAACCGGCTACCCGAGCCATCCTCAAACATATGATTGTAGATAAAACTTAATTCAAGTTCCCGATTAATCTTTTTGCTAATTTCCAATTCATAGGTACCTAAATGATTGCCCAATACATTCGCCTGGTCACCTCCCACAGCATTCTCCCCACCTTCCCTTCCGGAAATCACTTTTATATAATCTGAAAACCCGTCGGGTTGTGGTCCTGACTTGGGGGAATCCCCTGCCCATTGTGCAAAATGCCGAACCACTAATTTAAGCTGAAAATCGGGATTAGGTTGGTATACAAAATTGATGCTTTTATGATGCAATCTCGCTCCTTTTACAAAACGATCATCGCCCATTAAATATTCACTCCAGCTGGCTTCAAAACCATAGGCTGACTCCGGAGTAAAGAAAATCGTACGATTTGTTGATAAAGATACTCCCGGCATTGGCCTGGCGTTTAAGGACCATAACATATTTTCATTAGTAGCACTTAAACCTTCATACAACTCTTTTTGCTGCCTTCGGCCAATTACGGCTTCAAGCCAATCGGTATTAAAAGCCGCATAGATTTCATCCAGGAAAATTTCATCATGAACCCCATCCTGATATAAGACACCGACGCCAATCTCCAGGGAATTTCCGTTGCTAAATTCATTGAAAGTCCTTCCCGAAATCCAACCTGAAATATTCGTATTTTCAGAAACCCGGCCACGTTGGTTATGGTGCATCCAGAAAGGAAGCTTTTCTGCTACCCCTTCATAAATATAAGCATTCAAATTAATTGAACCTTCAAAATCCCACTGGGCATAGGTGCTGTAGGTTATCAGACTAAAAAAGCTTAAAAAAAATATTTTTTTCATTAGGCAGAGAAATTTAGCCTCGAAAAGTTCCAATTCAATTATCAAAAAAATCTAACTTTAAGAAAAACATAAATAGATTAAAATATTGAAGCTTTGTTAAATAAACGTTTTAAGAAAGGTTTTTTTTCTTCTCCATAAGCATAGCCGTACTTATTTCCATAACCAAAATTCACCAACTTTACATCGTTTAGTACAAAACTAAGGTTATGGAACTTTCCATCCTCTTTTGAATCCACAGCAAACTGTAATAGTTTCTTTTCGGTATAGCCTGCCCTAACCACATAGAGTGTAATATCTGCCCACTTATTGATCAGAAAGGTATCAGTAACCAGTAAAGAGGGGGCGGTGTCTACAATTACGTAGTCATACATTTTTTCAAGTTCCCTGAACATCTCTCCGGTTTTCTTTCTTCTCCATAATTCTGAGGGATTAGGCGGAATTGTACCCGACGGCAAGAGTTCTAAATTAGGATTATCAGAATTAGTTGATCTTATCAGATCTTTAAGCAAAAGCTTATCATTGGCCAGATAATCACTAACCCCTACATGCTGTCTTGCGTCCTTTTCAAACCGTTGCAATTGCGGATTCCTAAGATCGGCTCCTACGATTAGAACTTTTTTATTGGTATTAGCAAGGGTAACTGCCAGGTTAAATGACACCAGAGTTTTCCCCTCACCTTTTACAGTGGAAGTGACAAAAATTGTATTTCCTCCGCTCTTATCACCAGTATTTAAAATAAGATATTGCAAGTTAGTATGTAATATCCTAAAGGCTTCTGCCAAAACACTACGATCGTTCTTCAAGACCATCTCACTGTTCTTTTTTTCTACCCTTGGAATCTCGCCTACCAAGGGAATTTCCTTGGCCTGCTTTTCTAAGTCTTCCCTACTCTCTACCTTATTGTTCAATAAATTTTTCAAATAAATAATTGAAAAGGGGATCAATACCCCTAATAAAAGCGAAGCAACCAAAATAATACTTGGTTTTGGAGAAGTAGGTTCGGCATCACTATAAGCGCTATCCACGATTTTTGCCTTAGGAGCGGTAACAGCCAGGGACAAGGAATTTTCCTCTCGTTTTTCCAGTAAAAATAAATAGAGCGCTTCCTTAATATTCTGTTGCCTTTCAATTCCCCTATATTGTCTTTCTTTGGAAGGAATGGCCGATATTTGCGATCCTATTAAGGCTGCCTGCCTATCTAGATCTTTCTGTGCAATAAGTAGATTACTTCGCATTCTTTCCAGGCTTTGTAATACATTTCCACGCATCTGGTCTATCTGGGAATTCAGTCTTAAAACCACGGGGTTTTCTTCTGTAGAAGCACTTAATATTCTATTCCTTTCTAAAACCAGGGTATTATATTCTTTGATCATCTCGTTAACTCCGGATTCCTGAATTCCAAGATTAGCTGGCAAAAGGTCAATTGGTCTATTGCCCTTTAAATGCTCCAGCATCGCATTGGCTAGTTCTAATTGGGTACCAACTTCCTGTTGCCGCTTTTTATATTCACTGGCATTTTCAATAAACAATTCAGATTCGGCTTGAATATCGGTCAGTTGATTAGCTTCCTTAAATGATTCCTTCCCTACTTCCACAGAATCGAGTTCCCGATTGATTATACTCAAACGTTCATCAATAAAAGCCGCCGTATTTGTTGCTACCAAGTTCTTATCCTCAATAGCCTGACGATTATATTCTAGAATCAATTGATCAAGAATATCCTGTGCTTTTTCTTTAACGGGATCCTCTAAATGTAATTCTAAAAGACTAGATTTCTTATCGGTTAAATTCATCTGAACCCCTTCCCGGTATTTTCTTACCACTGCCTCCAAGGGACTAAACTGTACAGTAACTTCTGGGCGTTTTGCTTCCAGTTCAAATCCTGTATTTTCTAAAGTAATATCTGCAAATCCAATATTTAAAACCTTCCCAAATTCCCCTTTAAAAATCTCATCGGTTTGGGTATTTATTAATTCAAAATTGGTTTTAGATTTTGGTCTAATTGCAAATCGATTTCCGAGTTCTTCGTTGATGACATTTCTAAGGATTTCTTCTTCCATTTGCAGTACTGTGACCTTAAATGGACTTGCACTATAGAGCTCTTCGGCTTTTAAACCACTTTCTTCATAATACGTGATATTTAGATCAAGGGCTTTTATCGTTTTGGTCATTAAAGTTTTAGACCTGATGATACCTATCTCGTTTTCGATGCTGCTGGCACCCATCCCCCCTAAAAAACCGAGATCGGCAAAAGCAGCCATTTCAGAAGACGGGCCTTTACTTTCTTCATCCTTAATAATGATACTGGCTTTTGTTACATATTGTGGAGTAGTAATTTTAAAATATACGATTCCAAATACAACACAAATAATAACGCCTATAATGAACCAGGGCCAGAACCTTAAGTATTTATCCAGTTCTTCCCTGAAATTCATTTCTTCTTCATGCGGTCTATTTGGGGTATGTTTTTTTTGGGACATAATTTATTATCTGGTTAAGAGTACAGCGACAGAAACTATAACTGATGCGATAGAAATGTAGACACCTGCATTCCTGTTATAACTTGCACTTTGCATTTGGGGGCTATTGGGTTCAACATAAACTACGTCGTTTTGTTGTAAATAATAGTAATGGGAATTTATAATATCCCCATCTCCAAGGTCAAGATAGGCGTGGGTTGTTCTTCCATTTTCTTCTCGCATCACTAGTATATTATCCCGTTTTCCATAAATACTCATATCACCCGCAAGACCTAAAGCCTGAGGCAAAGTAAAATAGTCATCCTGCACCTGGAAAGTACCGGGGCGGTTCACCTCTCCCAATACGCTGATCTGAAAATTCACTATCCTAACATTTACTATAGGATTTTGTATATATCTTTTAATTTGATCTTTTAATTTGTCAGCCAGCTCTTCCTGGCTATAGCCGCTCGCATTAACCTCTCCAAGAAATGGAAAGTCAATAAAGCCCTTCTCACCCACTAAATAGGTTTGTAATTGCTGTCTGCCAGTAGCACTTAATCCCATTTCGCCTCCATCCTGTGGAACGCCAATAACTGGAAGGTTAAAGGGTAATGCAGCTTCTTGTTGAGCTGCCGCCACGCTGATGGTAAGTAAATCATTGGGTTTTATTTTTAAATTCTTATTAGTTCTCTCTTCCATTTTTGCTTCCGCCTCTTCCAAACCTTGGAAGTAAACAATCTCCTGCCTTGAAACACAGGAGGATACAAATAAAATACAGAAAAAACCTAAGACTGATAATCGAAAGAAATGGGGTAATTTCATTTATTTTTTTTTGCGAATATAAAAGTTAATATTAATTTTTATTGATTAATATGGGAGATTTAAATCGTTTACCACAATAATTTCCTATCATTAATAATGAAGAGGATTTAATAGAAAGATTCCGGTGAACACATTATATTCTCTCTAGCTTTACAAGTGTGAAGGAATTTTTAATGAGAATTGGATACTGCCAAGCCACTTTGCTTTCTGTCACCTTTTACTCCTTTGGTTCTTTCATTGAAACTTTTTCTTTCTGCTCTCTTTTTTAATGCTTCAAACCCAATAGCTATTACAACAAAAACTCCTAACATGACCAGGCTCATCCCGATACTTTTTAGGTCACGACTGATCATAATATATAAGGCTATTATTACACAGTTCAATCCGCCAAGAACAAAACTGGCCTTTTTATGACTTAACCCATTATCGAGTAAAACATGGTGCATATGATTACGGTCGGCTTCAAAAGCGGTTTTGCCGTTTCTTAAACGAATAATAATAACACGTAGGGTATCAAAAATTGGTAAGAATAAGACCGCTAAAGCAAATAGTAATCTATTTTCAGGCACAAAACCCTCCCTCATTAGAGGTTCAAAAGGCTTCATAACTAAAATCTTAAGACTTAAAAAAGCTATCATAAAACCCATAATGAGACTTCCCCCGTCACCCATAAAGATTTTTCTTTTTCCTCGAGAAAAATTAAACCTTAGGAAAGCACCCAAAATTCCTATCATGCACAAGCTCAGTAACATAAAATAAGGATGTCCAGTAGTATAAAAAACCAATGCATAAGTAAGGGATATTAAAATTCCAGTAATTCCAGCCAGACCATCTATTCCATCTATAAGATTATAGGCATTAATTAAGGCTAACACGATGACTCCTTTTAAAGCATAGCCCAACAGCATCGGGATCTCAAAAACTCCTAAAAAACCATACAGACTGGTAAGCTGAAGTTCTGGAGAAAAAATAATAAAGCCCACGGCGAATAACTGACTAACAAATTTTAACCGTGCAGAGGAGATCACCAGATCATCCTTTAAACCTGCCATAAATAAAAAAGTAAGACCTATAATAAGGTGGTTTCCAGTAGGAGAAGTTCGCAGGCCCTGTAAAACACTTATAATCAATATCAGTACCAGAAAAAAAGCAACCCCCCCAAATGGTGGAGTAGCAGCTGTATGCGAACTTCGTTCATTAATCTCTTTCATTAAGTTTTTCTCCCGGCTTACCCATAAAACCTTCGGAGTAAAATACCAGGTAAGACAAAAAGCCAATAAAAATACGCCCCAAGCAAAAAAGAAATAATACTGGTGAAATAAGTTTAATAAAATGTCCTTATCTAAAATGTTCATAAAAGTAGATTTTGATTAGTAACACCAATCTGAAAGATCTCGATTTTATTTTCCCTCGAATAAACAAGGAATTGGAGAGAAACTAATTACTGGTTTTATACAAAGATTCTGGAGTAGCTTCAAGCTTTAGTATTTCATTATAAGTATTTAGAAGGCCATCCCAAATTACCTTAGAATCAAAATTATTTTTAACCCATTCTGCACCATGTTGACCTAAATGTTTTCGCAATTCTGGGTTAACAATCAATTCTTCTAATTTTCCCTCCAGCCGTTTGGAATCTATTTCTGGAACCAAAATTCCAGAAACATTTTGATTAATACTCTCCCGGCAACCAATGACATCAAATCCAATTACAGGCACTTGCATCGCAGCTGCTTCAATAGCAACATTTCCAAAACCTTCTCTATGACTTGGAAATGCAAAAATATCTGAAGCAGCATAAAAATCTTCTATATCTTTTTTCCAACCAGCTTCAAATATTTTCGGATTTTCTTCAATTAACTTTAAAACCTTTGAATCCAAAGGGTCAAATAGATCATATTTTCCTTGAATTAAAAGATAAATATTTGAATGTCGATGCGACAATTCTTCAAAAGCATATACCAGTTCATTAATGCCTTTATCTTTTCTTATCCTTCCTGAATATAAAATAAGTAAATCCTCTTTATTAAGATTATAATTAGTCCTGATCAGTTCTCCTTTGACAATATTCTGTTGATTTCTTGAAAATTTGCAAATGTCCACCCCATTACTAGAACCTGATCCTATTGTAAAAATTTTTTCTTCCTTGCAGACACCTTTGCTAATAATATCCTTTCTAAGCTCGTGGGAAATACAAAAGACTTTTTTGGAATTTTTACAGACAAATTTTTCTATAAACTCATAAAATTTTCTTTTAAATCCTGTTGAACTTTCATAAGCTCTACCTCGAAGGGTATAAATAATATTTTTATGAAAAGTAATTTTACCAGCTAGCGTACCTATTAAAGAAGCTTTTGGAGTTGAAACACTTATTATATCAAATCTGTTAAATAAAAAGAACCAACTCAAATGGAATAAACTTAAGAGGTCAAGAAATGGGGAAGGGGGTCTTTTTAAGTTAATTACCTTGGTCTTAACCCCATCTTGTCGCAACCAGCTATGTTCTATGCCTTCCGGGGCAATACCTGTCACTTCATATCCATTAGCCATTAAATATTTAAATTGATCTTTATACAGACTATTTAAGTTCATAGCAGAACCTATAACTATACAAATTCTTTTTTTATTCATACTACTCTGAAATATCTTTAATAATCCTACTTCCTGGATTTTTCGAATTCTGCTCTGGAAGAAAATGAGGCTTTTGTATCTATATTATCTCTAATAATTTTTGCGGGAACGCCTCCTACTATTTTATTATCTGGAGTGTTTTTAGTAACCGAAGCATTAGCAGCAATTAAATTTCCCTTTCCAATTTTAACACCACACTTCACTGAAACATGGGAAGCTAACCAGGAACCTTTTCCGATTAAAACCGGTTTTGCTATACTTCCCCCAAAACGTACTGAATTATTGTTAAAGACATGTTGTGTTGTACTTATAACAACATAAGGAGCAAAAATAACTTCATCTTCGATTTTCAAACCCGCCATTGCATTTAACCAGCAACCTTTAGCAATATAAACATGGTCTCCAATTTCTAAACCCTGCGGATTATTAATCACAACACCACTGGCAATTGTAAAATTTTTACCACACTTCTTTACAAAAAAGCTTGCCAAAAAGCCTCTCACTCTAATGCTTATCCTATTATCGGGAAGTAAGCCTGTTATTAAAAGAACAAACCATAATGGTAGCACATATCTCAATTGATTTTTAAGCTCTCTCATAGAATTTCTCTTAATGACTTCAACAATTTGTAACGTTTATTTTGAAGTATCCCATTTTCGAACTCCTTTGCCCTATCTATATTTATTAGACTTATTTGCCCTAACTCCTCAGTAGAATAATTATTTATTAAACAAGTCAATTTATTAGCTATTTGTTGGTAGTCTCCAACAGTAAATAAATATTCTTCATCTAATAGTTCTGAAATACCGCCTCGATTTGAACCTAAACATATAAGTCCTCTTGCCATAGCTTCTATAAGCGCTCTAGGCATTCCCTCATTGAAAGATGGAAGAATAAAAAATTGTGCTTTATCCAATAATTTTACAATATTATTAAAACCCGTAACCTGGCCATGGAAAACCACCTCGGAAGAAAGTCCTAATTTCTTTACAAATTGTTCGCAAGCATTACTAGTTGGACCATCACCTACAAAATCCAGTTTAGCCTGTGGATACTTTGCAGAAATTATTTTAAAAGCCTGAATTAAGTCTTTTTGGTTTTTTAATGGAATAAAAGAACCTATGTGAATTATCCTTATCGATTTTTTGAAATCAAATATTTTAGACCTTTTCAAAATGTATCTACTTTCTAAGCGTATGCTTGAGATAGACTCTGTAATCTTGTCTTCTTTTATAGGATATTTCTGCTGCAAATGCTTTATACTAACGTAGCTCCCCGTTACTGCATGGTAAACGATCTTTCTTTTTCTATTTTTCAGAATATGTCCTAAAACCATAATGGGGACCCTCTTGGCTAAGGAATCTTCTGAAGAAATCATAGCATCCTCTGGGTCTCCTATGGATTCAAATATGTAAGGTAAGTTTCTGGATTTATTCTGACAGAATATTTCCCAGGCCGCCATAGATGGCAATCTAAAACAAAAACTATCTGTATCGAAAATTGCTAATAATTCTTCTTTTATATAGCGATTAATATTTAGAAACCAATTAAGACCGTGCTCATTGGGAAGGCTAATAAAGTTAATTCCGGGTCCGCTGGATTTAACCCACCTATTATCTAAAACCTCCATTTTTTGCACCCTGCAAACAATATCAACCTTATCGAAAACATCCAAATAATTTTTAAAAAAATTATAATCAAAAACGTAGTCATCAAACATTTCATCTCCATAATTAAAAAATCGATGATCCGTTACAATCGTAATCTTCATAATTATAGTTTAGAATAAAATTTCTCGAACCACTTTTTTGCAGAAAAATGGCTAATTGCCCAATCTTTAATTTCCAATCCATTCATTTCGCAGTTCATAATTTTCAATATGGCATCTACAGCGAAATCAATATCAAGAGGAGGCACAAGCATAGGATGTAGTTTTTTGGGTACAGTTTCCTTTATTGGAGCAATATCTGAAGCTACAAAAGGAACTCCTGCGATCATCGCTTCAATTAAGGCGTTGGGTTGACCTTCATTAATAGAAGGAAAATAAAAGCAAT
Source organism: Salegentibacter agarivorans (assembly GCF_900113135.1). Lineage (GTDB taxonomy): Bacteria > Bacteroidota > Bacteroidia > Flavobacteriales > Flavobacteriaceae > Salegentibacter > Salegentibacter agarivorans. Next base: position 107,046 of record NZ_FOOH01000008.1, read on the forward strand.
TTAAGCTATTCAGAACCTTAATTACATCTTGCCGGTAGCCCATTAATTTTATTTGACGAGCCAAACCTTCTTCTTCCACTCGTGCTTTTAGTTGCTTATCAACATCTTTACCACACAGAATGAAATATACATTCACCTGTCTTTTACAAAGTGCGACAGCGACCTCTATAATCGTATTGTGGTTTTTAGCTTCGTTGAACCTGCCTATATGCCCCACCACAAAACCATCACTTGGAATTTCTAGTTTTTCCCTTAAATTTTCATCGCTATTTAAAAACTCAGAAGCCCTGATGCCATTATAGATTACTTCAAATCTGGAATCTTTTTCCCAACTTCCTTCGTGAAAAAAATTCATGGCTGCTTTAGAATTAGCAAGAATATCGGTAGCTACCAAAGGCAACTGACTATTGATGACCTTATTATATAGCAATTTTACAGGTGTTTCTTTAAACCTGTTATTTGATCCTCTATGGAAAGCGATTCTTTTTTCTATCCCGGACAAACGAGCTAAATATAGCGGAATAGTAGCGAAGTTACCGGTGAAATCGCACACCGATTCGAAACCACCCCTGGTAAAAATTTGATATAAGAGATAAAATTTTAATGGATTAAAGTATCCTATTTTTATAGGAATAATATTAGCTCCCAACTCGTCAAAATCATTTTTCAAATCTCCCGCATAACCCCCTTTACAGACCACAGTGGCCTGAATATTGTCTTTATAAAAGCTAATAAACCTTAACAAGTAATTTTCAAGTCCCCCTGCGTTTAGCCCCGTAACTAAAAATGCTACTTTTTTCATTTATAAGCTTAAGAAATCTTGAGGAGTTATTTCCCGAAAGAACATAAAAAACGAGGATAAAGAATATAAGGTTAAATAGCTGGCTTCAAGATTATAACGTAGTATAATTAAATTGGAAACTAAGTTTAATACCAATAATCCCATTGTAATTAAGATGGGTCTTAAAGATTGGCTTTCACGATACTCATAAATTAGCAGTAAGACAAAAATTACTTTTACAAGGATTAAATATCTAGAGTAGACATTGGTAATTGAATAAAACAAGTTTACCACGCCAAAGCTTAAGAATAACAAATTTCTAAAAAGGGATTTTCTTTTAATAGTAAAAATTAAAAACATATAGGCATAAATACTCCAGGCTATAGAAAAGAAATATACAAGAATGTAATTTGGTGAGCCTTCTCTGATCCCTCGCTGAACAAAATCCTGTCCTTCCAAATATAATTCTGCTTTTTTGGCATAACTTCCTGTAAAATCTAAAAAGCTGAAAATCGATACAACATCTTCTTTAGGTAGTACAAATGCTATAAATGACGCCAAGAAAAAAATCTTATATAGATTATAATTTTTCGGAAAATAATATAGAATAAAATATATAGGAATAAATAGTGCAGTACTGAAATGAGTAAACAATGCAGCAATCAATAATAATATCGCACGAAAGTTATTTCCTTTAAATAAACCATTATAAAAAGCTAATAAAACCCAGGCAGCCCCAAAATAAAAGCGAATTCCCGATAGTAAATGATCTAGTGAGAAGGAAAATAAAACAATCAGAAAACATAAAAAATAGCTCCTCTTTGTGAAATTAAAATTTTCGGTAAGCTTATTAAAAAGATAAAAACAAACTCCAACGGTAAAGGAGGTAACGCTAAATAATAGCAACTGTAGATATAAACCTGATTTAGCGGTCAAATAGACCAAAAAATGAAGTATAAAATCTGGCCTGTTATGAACACCTAGATATTTGATAAAATCTTTAAAATCAAATCTTTGAAACTCAATATACATCTCAAAATATCTTGCCCTATCGTTAGAGACGCTTGGTATATATAAGTAACTCAAAAAACCAAAAATGAGGATCAATAAGTAGATACTAAATTGAGATTTTTTATAAACCCCATATAGTATAGCAGGCAAGGTCAGAAACGGACTTGCAATAAAAAAGACAGTTTTGGCCAATTTGTCTTCTTTCATACTATTTTTGAATAAACTTTGAGTCCTCCATGGACAATAAAAAATTCTTTTTTTCCTTAAAATCCATTCCATAAGTTGGTAAACTTATTTTTTGAATTTTATCCACGAATGTTTTGGTTTCTCCTACAATTTTCGCCGGATTTCCTGCTACAATTAAACCAGCTTCTACAGTTTTAGTTACTACAGAACCGGCACCGACGATTACGTCGTCACCAATTTTTACTCCAGCCATTATTTTGCTATCAGCACCTATGTATGTATAATTTCCGATTTCTATTTTACCAAAATAATCCAGCTTTTGATGTTTTTTCCTCTGGGACCATAAACCTCCATGGGTGTAAAAAGAAACATCTTTGGCAATTCGACAATGATCACCTATAGAAATAAGATAGGCTTCTGAGGAGAATTTCTTAGTCGAAATTAAACAACCAGTGCCTATTGTAACTCCTACATGTCTTGCATATTTTTCTGGTGACCAAAAAGTTTTTTTATAAAAATTAAATATTCTACGTATCACTTTTTTATAGTTTTGAATACAGCTATTACATCTTTTTCTAGCTTTGATACTTGAAATATTCTAATGGAAAATATGAAAATAAACAGCAAAACGGGGATTAGGTAGAAAGATTCATGATTTTCAAACTCAAAGCTTCTATTCAAGAAAGATCCTATTAAAGCCGTACCGATTCCAATTAGAGCTACTTTTACTACCAAAATTATTTCGTGCCAGGAAAAATTATTTTGCACCTTACGGGATTCATAATAATTGATGAAAAAGCTAATAATACTAGTAACTAAAAATCCATATAAAAGAATTTCAATACTTTTAGAAAATACTCCTACAAATATTGATACGCTCTGAATTGACTTCTTAATGATTTCTAGATAAAGGATTTTCTCGGTTCTATCAAATACTTTAAAAATCACCCTATTAAACATTTCTTGCATATAGAAAAAGGATGAAACGATTAAAATTTGAATATAGAATACAGCTCCCAACCATTTTTCTCCGTATAACAGTAAAGTGATGTTTTGAGCATAAAAATAAATTAACAAACAAATAAGACCTACCGTTATAGTAAATAATTTAACTATGCGGAGATAATATTTATTAAATTGTTTGGAGTCATCCTGCAATTTGGATAAAGATGAAAAAACAACTCCCAAGGTTGTTGATTTTATGATCTTAATCGGTACTTCCTGTATTTTTTTACCCTGATAATAAAAACCAGTTTGGCTTATTGCGAAATATTTCCCAAGAATTAACTGATAAATATTGTCAAAGACGGAATTAATAAGAGAGGCTAAAGTAGTGTTTACTCCAAACTTATATAAATTCAGAAAGGATGTTTTACTAAAAATAATTTTTGATACTGGTCCTTCAAAAACCCATAATAACACTGTTAGAAGGAATGCTGTTACGATATGCATAATAACAATAGCCCATACTCCCCAATTATAAAAAGCCAATACAACACCTATTGTTGATGCAGTAAATATTGCAACGAACTCATAAGATGCTTTCTTTTTAAATTTTAAATGTTTTACCAGTTTTGCGTTCTGAATTATTTGAAAAGCATTGATCAAAATGACGCTAGATGTGACTATCAAAATATTCTTTAGTTCTTGATCGTCATAAAAATCCGCAATAACTCCCGAGAATCCTATTAGAAGCATCATTAAGGCAATTGAAACCCCTAAGTTAAAAATGAAAACCGTCGAGTAATCTCTTTCGGTAGCGTCATTTTTTCTTATTAAAGCCCCTGATAAGCCTGATTCAGTTAAAACCTTAGCGGTCACAATAAAAAACATTATTATCCCTACCTGCCCAAATTCATAAGGAGAAAGGAGTCTCGCAAGAATAATATTTGCGACAAGTCCGATAAACATATAACCAAATTGACCAAAAAAAGACCAAAAAAAACCATTAACAATATCTCTTTTAAAAGCTTTAGTCATTTTAAAATCAAAATAAATTTTATCCTACAAAACATTGAAATTTCCAAACTTCTTTTCAACGGTAAGAGTAAATAAAATAACTCATCAATAGCGGGCTACACCCTCCCAGATTCTGTTTCAAACTAAGGCCTAGCTCAGTTCTCCTTTGTTTTTTGGTGTATATCGTAGGAATATGGTATATAAACGAAACCTTTAGATCCGGTGAAGTTTCAATGTGTGAAATTTGAGAATTATGTTTAACTAAATATTATTGCAAATACTTTTAAAACAAGAGCGTGGCTATAAACATTTTTTCAAATGTTTCCTTTTAGCAATTTTAGCTTTGGCTTTTCTCCGACGGAATACGGATATGAACTAGATCATAAAGACTTTAGTTCTTCTGCAGTTGAAGGGCATTGCAGAAGTTTCGGTTTGTTCGTCGATGGCCTTTATTTTTACGACCAAAGAAAATAGATTTGTGTTTCTATAATGAGTTATTATTTTCACACTTAGAGATACTGATACCAACTATTGATAATTTGGGAACTGAATACGGCTTCGCCACAGTGAGTCACATTTGACTCTCGCTAAATCCTAAATTGATGTTAAACTTTCTTAGACCTATTGCCAATATTAACGAAGACAATTTGAAAAAAATTATAGGAAACATTAGTGAATAGGGCTCTCCATTGATTGCGCAAATATAATACGCCTCAAAAGGCACAGACAAGCTTTATTTGTTAATTTTTTTAAGAATTGTACACCATCAGAAATTAATTCTTTGTTCACTTGAAGGAATTGCATCAGAAATTATGGAAATTTATTTTCTTCAACAATATATTGCCCTTCGGTAGACTTTAGTTTCCATTGTAGGCTAACAAATTCGTAAGACTTTACCTGAGGTTCCTCTTCAAATAAAGAATCGTCATTACTGCAGGTTGCAAATCCAACTGATAAAACTAATCCGAGAACTAATCTGCTAAACTTCATTGTTTTCGTTTTAAGTAGAAATAATTTTCGCTTTTTTACAGTGAAATTTTCTTTCTGTTTTCCGGTTCCACTCAATAAGTGTAATTTGTTTGCAATTTGTGACAGAATTTAAAAATAATCGGTAGTTAATTTTAAAATTGGTATTCCATGGAGTATTATTTTTATGTTATGCTCGTCTCTGGTTGAAGATTCTCACTTCTATGTTTTTATTAGCTTCAGCCTTTGGAACGAGGACGTGATAGGTGATAACAGGTGCTATCATCGCATCATTTTGAATAAATGTTACATATAAATTCCGACCCTCTGTACAGCTTTCGATAAAAGAATAATCTATAGCATCATTTCCCGAGGTGAGCTGAACCTTCCCGATGATCAAATCGAAATTTGTAAAATCAATTAGTGTTGGATCACAGGTTCCGGTAATCTTATCTTCGTATTCTGCAATGTTAGTAATGAGCTGAAACTCCTCTGTAGTAGAGATATCTAAACTGTATCTGGTATCATTACATGCATATTCTTCTTCCATGCTGGTAATCGCAATTCTAGAGTTTTCACAGGAGTCATCTGAATTACAGCTTAAAAGAAAACATAATGCCATACACAGCATCCAAAAATAATGTTTCATTCGGTTATTTATTTTATAGATGCGCAAATGCAAAAAAGGTTGCGTTAAAACTTGGATGAATTTACTTTTTTAGCTTAGGGTGGAGGTGTGGGGGCTTGTACTTCCGATTGCATGTAAGTTGGTTAGTATAACAGCTTCTTAGCTTTATCCTTAAAACTGCTAAGGATGGAGAAAAGCTTAAAAATATCAAGATACCACCTGCCTATTAATTTTAAAGCAGGCATATAATTTAAAATAGGAGAACTTCTATTAAAATTTGTCAATTCGCTCTCCCTGATGTAAGAGAAGAGATCAATATCCAACTCGAGTAGGACATCGCCGCCCTAGGGGAAGTAAAAATTAACGCCGGAAATTATAATTATACTACGGAAAGAGAAGGCACTGGAAGTATAGCCAAAGTAACCGGGGCAGATATTGAGGTGCAGCCAATTGTAAACCCAATACAAGCCTTGCAGGAAGAATGACAGGAGTTGAAAATCACTTAAACCGGAGGCGCACCTGGTAAAAACATATAGTGCTTAAAGTATATACAGGAATGTGATAGACCTCAGGTCTTTCCAATATTTTTTAACAGTATAATAATGAGGACCAAATCTATCTGCTGTTTTCCTAGGTTTTTAATGTTATCTCTTATAAGTTCTGCAATTTTGTTTAATTCAAGTACTGTGATGCCTCCCTAAAGGTTTCACTCATACAAGAAGTCCGTCAATTTTCCCTATGAGTTGGGCTTGGCCGCCCACTAACTATTATTTTCCTATCGCTCCAACCGGCTCCACTTTCATAACCTCAACTATTTTTCCTTTAGAAGTATCCCCACCTGGTGGGTGTTTCATAAATCTTCAAGCAAGGCATTACTTGATTCCCAGCCTTATAATTTAATGCCTACTCCATACTCAAATAATCATTTTAATAGCTGTTTCCATTATTTAGATTTCTTTACTTACACAACTACAAAACCTTCCCCATAGGCATCTTCTTCAGTAAGAAAAACCCCATCTAAAACCTCCAAGGCTTTGGATTCTTCATTTAGGTAAAAGTAAAAGCATTTTGTTCCTTCTTTTTCCAGGTAGGCTGCATTTGTTTCTTTGAGAATAGCCCCGGAAACCGCGCAGTCCTTCTTTTGACCATCATCAAATTTTAATCTTAATATATGCACATTATCAATTTCCTTTTGAAGCTGTGTTCCATCTTCCAATTCTGCTATTAATTTAAAAGGTTCTTCAGGTTTTGAAACCTCAATAACGTCAGGAACCTCAAAGGACTGTTCCCAATGGTACTTACTGTTATTCTCACTTTCTTTTCCAAGATGAAATTGGTCGGCAAATTCCTGGGAATAGTCTTCGTTAATGCATTTAAAGTTTAGTTGAATTTTCATGGTAATTAAGTTTAAGCCATTGTAGTTGTTTTTGTTCAAGCGGAAAGTAGATTTAGCTTCAGGTCTCCAGGAAAAAGTACTGTACAAAATATCAAAATGTAAAAACCGTTCTTTTTTATCGAAGGTCGTTTTTCCATTCATTTAAGTAAGAAGAAATTTGTTTAAGAATTTTTAAAAGAGCGGAAAATAAAAAAATCTAATAGAAATTTCTGTTTTAAGATGATGAAAAGTAGGGAAATTTTTATTTTCTTACTAAATATAAATTCTTCCTCCCTTCCTTTTTAATTTTGAGATATTTTTCAGAATTAAGTCTCCTTAAAATGGAAGAAACATTCTTTGAATCAATAGTAATATCAAAATTTTCTTTTAATTTCCCTACTATATCTCTAGTACTTTGCCAAGTATTAAAATCGCCTTTTTTAATTAAATCTTTAATTCTGATAGTTAATCTGGATTTTTCTTTTCGATTAGGAGATAGTTCATTTTTCGCTTTTATTGTTAACTCGACGTCTAAAATTTCTTTAGGATGTAAATTTAATGCAAAACATACCTCTACGAAACTTGATAAAAGCGCATCTTGACCGTTTTCGATCTTTACTACAGTATTATAGCTTAATCCCGCTTTGTCAGCTATGTCCGTTATTTCGAAATTCTGCTTTTGTCTTTCCTCAGTTATTTTTGCACCAATTGTTTTAAGTGCCTTTTTACATAAGTATTCTGCCATATTCAAATTGACAAATACTATTGACGACAAAAAATATCTCGTAATTAAATTTTGTCGTTTAAAATTTTTGTTTATATTTACTTGATATTAATATATTTGCGAAACTTCTTAAAGTAAAATATTAGAAGCATTCGCTTTGAATCTCGCGTCAGAAAACTGGTAATTTTCAAACAAACCACGAGAGGATGAGCAAGGATGCTCACGACCCGGGCGTGAGTTTGCTGCTTATTGTGGTTTTAAGGTATACCAGTGCCTCTGATGCAATAAGACGAGCTCTCACGCCTTTTTTTTATTTTAAAACTGGCTATTTCTCTTCTTTTTCAAAGTAATCTTCTACAATTTATTATAAAGTCTCGCAGCCCAGAATGCTCTATTTTGGCGACCTAAAATTGTGTTCTAATCTAAACCTATTGCGGGATGGGTGAAAATCAAAAAAATCTCGTAAAGGGGGCTCCTCGCCCTCAAAGAGGATACTATGCCTGAACGGGAACAGGTGAAAGTCCCGTGGGTAGCTGTTTTTATGCCCTATTTTAATACAGCCTGGGTGGGAAGCCCCTCGGCCCCCATTGGGGAATAAAAAGTGGGCCTCTGGGAAAAATTTGATTTGGTTAATAGGTGCTAACGGGTAGGGCCGTTAGGTTTAGCAAAAAAAGAAATTGTTTATGAAAAGAAAAGTGAATTAGCCTTTAAGGCATTAAGCCAAAAAGCCTTCCCCTAAGATTGGAGTCAGACGGGGAAGGCCTAAGCTTAAATAAAACAATGTTTCATTCAAAACACACGTAAAATTATGAAAAATAATTACTCGCGCCTTAAATGGGTGGCGCTAATTATTCTTGGCGGGATACTTATGTTCCTGTCAATGGTTGCAACTGCCGCAACTACTCCTCCTCCATTCTTGCAACAGCAAGAGGTATCGGGTATAGTAAAAGACCAAAATGGGCTTCCTATTCCAGGAGTTACAATTGCACTAAAAAATACCAACCGTGGTACCGTCACCAACCTAGATGGGGAATATAATATTACAGCTCCTGCAAATGGAGTTTTAGTATTCTCTTTTATAGGCTATACTACCGTCGAAATAGAAATAGATGGTCGGAAAGAAATAAATATCCAACTAGAGGAAGACATTGCCGCTCTTGGTGAAGTTCAAATTAATGCTGGGTATTATAACACTACAGACAGAGAAAGAACGGGTAGTATTTCCCGAGTAACAAGTGAAGATATTGAGCAACAGCCAGTAGTAAGTCCGCTTGAAGCATTACAAGGAAGGATGGCTGGTGTAGAAGTAGAACAACCTAACGGAGTTCGTGGAGCAGCTTCCTCTATCCGAATCCGCGGACGGAACAGTCTAAGACTAGGAGGTGACCAACCTTTGTTTATAATAGACGGGGTGCCAATTAATGCCAATTCCATAAATAGTATAAGTCCATTTACCCAAAATAGCGGTATGGACCCCTTAAGTACTTTAAACTTGTCAAACATAGAAAGTATTGAGGTTTTAAAAGATGCCGATGCCACAGCTATTTATGGTTCAAGAGGGGCTAATGGAGTCGTACTTATTAGTACCAAAAGAAATAAAGGCGGCGATACCCAGATGGAGGCTAAATTATACACCGGCTTTTCAAAGGTTTCCAATCGGATGGATTTAATGAACACTGCAGAATATTTGGAAGTCCGCCGAACAGCATTTGAAAATGACGGAGCAACTACTAATGAGTATAATGGTAGAGACCTACTTCGTTGGGATCAAAATCAGGAAACGGATTGGCAGGAGGAACTTTTGGGAGGAACTTCTCCAATAACTGACCTAAATTTAGCAGTATCGGGCGGCAATGAACAAACATCATTTAGACTTGGAGGTTCATACAGGAAAGAAGGATCGGTTTTCCCTGGAACTTTTGAATATAATAAAGTAACCGCAAATCTTAGTTTACATCACCGATCAAAAGACAATAAATTTGCGTTGGACCTTTCAGCAAATTATGGTGTAGACAATAACGAACTATTCTTCGGTTCCGATTTTGTAAGAATGGCAGTCACACTACCTCCAAATGCCCCTGAATTATACAATGAAGATGGCACCTTAAATTGGGCAGAAAACAGCTGGATAAATCCACTAAACGGCTTATTCAAACCTCAAAATATAGAAACCAATAGTCTGTTAAGCAATCTTAGCTTAAAATACAACTTTGGAAAAGGTCTGGAATTTAAAACTAATTTTGGTTACTCTAATTTGCAAAGCGGAGAGGTTACAAAAAACCTAATTAATGCTTTTAATCCTGTTACCTGGGGTTATATAAGTCTTTTCTCCTATCATACCGATACCCGTAGAAATTCCTGGATAATAGAACCTCAAATCTCTTATAATAAGCAATTCGGTGATTTTAATATAAATGCAATCACCGGACTAACTTTTCAGGAAAACCAAAATAATTTTTTAACTATGGACGGTACTGGTTATGGTGATGATAGTCTAGTCGGAAACCTTAGTGCGGCGGATGAGGTGAGGGCAACTTCGGATCAAGAAATAAATTACCGCTATGCTGCTATATTTGGTCGTTTGGGCCTGGACTGGAAGGATAAATATTATTTAAATATTACTGGGCGAAAAGATGGTTCCTCTAGGTTTGGACCAAATAAACGTATCGCAAATTTCGGAGCCGTAGGTGCAGCCTGGATCTTTTCGGAAGAAGCTTTTATTCAGAGAAATTTACCCATTTTAAGTTTTGGAAAACTTAGGGGTAGTTACGGAACTACTGGAAGTGATCAGATTCCGGATTATGGTTTTATGGATACTTACGAAGCTACGGATGGCCCTGGCGGTTTATATCCCACTAAACTTTATAATCCGAACTTTTCTTGGGAAATCAATAAAAAGTTAGAAGCCGCTTTACAACTCGGTCTTTTAGACGATCGGATAAACTTAGAAATTAACTGGTATAGAAACAGGTCTTCCAATCAGTTAACCGGCTATCCTTTACCAGCCATAACAGGATTTAGTTCAGTACAAGCCAATCTTCCCGCCACCATTGAAAATTCCGGTTGGGAAATAGCCTTAAATACAACAAATATTCAAAATGAAGAATTTTCTTGGAGGACTTCTTTAAATTTCACACTCCCTAAAAATAAATTGGTAGAGTTTGATAATTTGGATCTTACTCCTTATAGACAAACCTATAGGGTTGGAGAGCCTTTAAGTATAGCCTTGGTCTATAGATATGAAGGTATTAATCCTGAAACAGGACGCTATGAGGTACAGGATGTAAATGATGATGGTAGACTGGATTTTAGTGACAGAACAGGTACAGCTTTCGTAGGCAGAAAGTATTATGGAGGAGTTCAGAATACAATTAGAATAAAGAATTTCAACCTCGGTTTTCTTTTTGAATATATAAACCAGAATCGACGTAGTTATCTTTCTGAAATAGCAAATTCTCCGGGTACCTACGGTAATAATTCTACACAAATTTTGGATGCATGGACCCAGCCGGGAGACCAAACAAACATTCAACAGCTATCCACATCTACCTCTTCTTCCGCTGCATTTTCTAATGCAATGCTATCGGATGAAATGATAACAGACGCATCTTTTTTACGTTTAAAAACACTTTCGCTTAGTTACCAATTCTCGGAGTCTTTTGTAGAACGTATAGGATTGAAAGAACTGGACCTTTATATACACGGTCAAAATTTATTTACACTGACAGATTACCTTGGCCTGGATCCTCAAGGAGGCATGGCAGTTCCTCCTATGCGTACCATTACTTCCGGTCTGAGATTAACCCTTTAAAAATAAATATGATGAAATATATTAAAATTCTGGTACTGGCTCTGGCCATCGTCCTACAACTTTCCTGTGAAGGTTTTGTTGAAATTGAAATTCCTGATGATAGGATAATCAATGAAAATGTTTTTAGCAGGGAGAAAACTGCTAATAGTGCAGTAAAAGGTATTTATAATGAACTATACCAAGCAAAATTTTCCAGTGGTTTTCAGACATCAATTACTGTTCTTTCTGCCCTATCGGCTGATAATCTGAAGGCCACGGTAACAACCGAAAATCTACTTGAGTTCGAAGAAAATGAAATTTTTATTAAAAACAGCTATAACCTAGGCATTTGGTCAAGCGCCTATAATATTATATATATGTCCAATGCAGTGATAGCAGGTCTAACTGGAAACAACAATATATCTCCGGAACTAAATGAAAAGCTTACAGGAGAAGCTCGTTTTATTCGAGCCTTCACCTATTACTACCTGGTTAATTTGTATGGAGATGTGCCTTTAATACTTAGAACCGGTTTTGAAGAAAATTCAAAAAAAATTAGAACTAGTACAGATGAAGTTTACCACCAGATAATTGAGGATTTAGAAATTGCCACCCAACAATTAGGGAACACCTACGAGAATGGCGAGCGATTGCGTGCTAACCGTTTTACGGCTATGGCACTGCTGGCAAGGGTATATCTAAATTTAGGAGAATGGGAACTGGCGGAGAGTTATAGTACGGAAATAATTGATGCATCAGAAACTTTTGAACTATTACCACATGAAGAAGTGTTCCTGGCTAACAGCAAAGAGGCTATCTGGCAAATATCTCCCCTGGAAGGAGGATCTTCCAGAAGCAATACCCAAGAAGGTGCATTGTTTATTTTGCTCGATGATCCCGGACGTGTTGCTCTAACCGAGGACCTTATAGAATCATTTGAGAGCAATGACGCCCGACTGGATCAATGGATCGGACTATTAGAAACCGAAAATGAGAGCTATTATTTCCCTTATAAATATAAGGTTAAAAATACCACAGATGGAAATTTAGAATACTCTATGGTAATGCGCCTTGGAGAACAATATTTAATCAGGGCTGAAGCTCGTGCTGAGATGGGTAAATTGGCCGAGAGCATTAGTGATTTGAATGAAATAAGGCAGCGGTCAGATCTAAACCCGCTAGACCTAGATGATCAAAGTATCACTTCAGATAAAGTTATAAACCTCATCCTTGAAGAACGCAGAAAAGAATTATTTACAGAATGGGGTCACCGATGGCTAGACCTAAAACGCAAAGGGGAAGCGGGGCCTGTTTTATCTTCAAAAAAACCACTCTGGGATAATACGGATATTTTTTATCCCATCCCAGAAGATGAGATATTAAAAAACCCTAACCTAACGCAAAATCCAGGTTATTAATAATACCGTAATCCTTAGACAACATGAAAATTAGTATAAAAAAAAGAATATTTCTTTTGCTTATTACCAACCTCATAGTAAATATTTCGTTGGCTAATACGAATATTCCCAATGATAGTGTACCACTTGATGCCAGTATTAGGTATGGAATATTGCCTAATGGGCTGACTTACTATATTAAACCCATTGATAATCCCGGTGCCGGGTTAAATTTAAGACTGGTGGTTAAAGCGGGTATTAAACAAGAAAAAAAGGGGGAGTTAGACTTTGCTCATATTACAGAACATTTGGGCTTTGTCGCTGGAAAGAATATTTCAAGAAAAAAAACCCCTCATCTTTTTGATGAAGCAGGGGTTAGTTTGGCACAACTCAATGGCTTTACTGCCGGAAATTATACAGATTATTTTGTTCAGCTTTCTGACAATAATGAAAAAGGTATTTCCCTAGCTTTAAATTTTTTCAAAGATATTCTATGGAATTTAGAACTGAGCGAAAAGAATATAGGACTGGAAAGAATAACTGTTTTTGATGAAACAAACGGTGGGGTTTTTAACTTGGGAATCCATTCATTTCATTTGGAACAGCAAATTACAGGCTGGGGTGCCGAAATCCCCGAAGATTTCGAAAAACATATAAAAACATTTGATCATGAAAAATTAATTGAGTTCTATAAAAGATGGTATCGTCCCGATTTAATGGCTATTGTCATAGTTGGAAATATAGACAATATTGATAAGGTGGAAAAAGAGATTAATGAAAAATTTGATAAAAAAAAGGAGCCGGGTAATCCTGTCGATCCTACTGTTGATCAAATGAATTACCTTGATAAAACACCTCAATTCTACAAAAAAGAACTGCAAGGTGATAATGACTATTTAATATATAAACCCATACATTTAAATTTTTACTTCCGTCAAAATAACAATATTAAGGATCAAAGTAAAAATGGGTTAAAGGATCAATTGATAAGGAATTTATTTATCGAACTATTGAACAAAAAGTACTTACAAGTACTACAACAGTACAACACTTTTGGCGCAATTCGAGCTGAATTTCTGACCCCCCCTGCCGCTTTGAAACTCGAAATTGTTCCAATGGAAGGATTAAAAAAGGATTATATTGATACTGCACTCAAAACCTTGAAAGGAATAAAGCAATACGGGTTTTCTACCGAAGATTTCAATCTTGGCAAAGCAGAATATCTTAATTCAATTAGGCAATCCGACACCTTAAGCCTGTCTTATTGGAAAAATCAAATCATTAATCATTTTGTCTACGGAGAGGCTTTACCCGAAAACAAGGAACAGCTTCAGGAAAGGATTTTACAAAACCTGGAAAAGGAAGAATTTCATAATGCTATAAAAAATTACATTAAGGATAAACCAGAAGATATAAGTATTGTGGCATATAAAGGTGATCCTGCGTTAGAGAATCCCGAAAAAAAGATAAAAAATTGGATAAATGAAATAAGCAATGAAACGGTGGAAAAACCTGATCGCCCTGAAAAGAAGTTAATTTTAATGGATACTGTGCAAACTAACGCACTGGAGAAAACATCGGTAAAAGTTTTAGAGACTGAAATCACTGGAGCTAAAAGCTATCAATTGAAAAATGGGCTACGCATTATATTAAAAGATTCACAAAACCATTCTTCAGGTAAGGGTGCAGATGAGAAAAAAATAGTATTTCAGGGTTTTTCGCAACATGGGATAAAATGCTTTCCACAGGAAGATTATTTTTCTGCTTTAAACTCAACGGAAATAACGAGGAATTCGGGAGTGGGGAAACTTAATAAATTTGAATTAGAGCGATATTTAGACCGCTACAGTTTTAAAGGTTTTGTATCCCCTTATATTGAATATGATGCAGCAGGAATTAAGGCTAATATTGCTTTAAAAGATATAGAAACTGCTTTGCAATTAGTATACTTGTATTTTACCTCTCCCAATTTTAATACGACGGCCTTTGAAGATTGGAAGACTTATCAAAAAATTTATATAGCATATCAAAATTATCCCGTAGAAAACTTCGAAAGTAACATCCGGGAATTTTTACCTGACAATGATTTTAAGCCAAAAGGCAGGAAATTTATTGAAGGGTTGGCCTATACAGATTTAAATAGGGCCAAGGAAATCTTTAATCAAATCTTCAATGATGCGGAAAATTTCACCTTTTTATTTTCAGGCGATTTTAATGAGGAAGAAGTTTTAAATCTTTGCCGAAAATATCTTGGTAATCTCCCTGTCACATCGGAATATTCAAGGTGTATAAGTAAAAGTGAAGAATCATTAGTTCTACCGGTTGAATCAAAGACTTTTCATTCAGTAGCACCTTTGAATTCCACGATGGTTAAAATGGTTTATGTGAAGGAATCGAATATTTCCTCTATAGACTGGCAGGAAGAAATCAAGTTGATTCTCTTAAACCATATTATGAAAGAATCGTTAATGCGTCGATTACGATTTAAATCCGAAGAAGGAGGCACTTATGAGGTGACGCCTGGTTTAAATATTGTTAACTCCCATAATTATATTGAAATTCCTATTGGTTTTAATTCAGACCCTAAAGATGTTGAACGATTAATTGGAGAAGTTCAAAACTTTATTGAGGAGCTGAGGAGCTCACCTGTAGAAATTTCATTTTTTGAAAAATTAAAAAAAACACAATTAAATAATAAAATAAGCTATGGCCTTGCTTTAGCCAAAATGCTAAGGCATTCGAAGGATAATTATCCTTGGTTGGATAAAGAAGAAAGAAATGCATTTATTAATTCCTTACATCCAAATGATCTACAAGAAACAGCCAATAATTATTTAAGCAATAAACCGATAATTTTTAAAATGCTTCCAAAAGAAAATAAATAATAGCAAATTAGGCATGCGAATGAAAAAGTGTACAGCCAAATTAGGCTGTACACTAATCATTTAATTAATCAGTAGGAGGAAAACCTTCAAGGCTCTTGATACCTCCTACTCCTATTGCAGGATCACCCAGATCTTCCGAATTGTATACCTTATAGGAAGCTCCAGGAGACGGGTCTTCTTCAAATGATACACGGCACTCCGCATCCCCTATTCCACATTCAACCTCAATTGGATACCAGTTGTTTCCAATATTTACATACATGGTTGCATAGCTATCACTTTCTGATAATTCGAGTTTCGGTTCTGAATCTACAGTAGCAAAAGTCAATCCTATGGCAAATATAAATGCCATCATCGGTAATATTAATTTTCTAAATTTCATAATATTTAAATTTAATTGTTAATAAATATGCCGTTGTAAAACAGGTATTCGGCCTCACCTGCATCATCGCGCAATAATATTTTTAGAACTATTCTCTTCTTCTTAATTCAATTAGAATATTGAGTTTAAAAAGAATATAAATCCAGAATAGTTTTTTCTTTTTCTAGAAGTATAAAGGTCTGCAATAATCATATTCCAGATGAACCAGGGAATGTTCTGGGAAGGTATTTTTCGGTTCCTGGCCTAATTATGCCTATTAAAGAAGACCTTCTTTCGGAATTGTAAAGGCGATATTCCATATTTTTTCCGAAAGCGATTGCAATAGTGAGAAGATGTTTTGAAGCCATAATTAGTAGCCACGTCCTTTATTTTAATATCGCTTTTCTCTAGTAAAAAAGTACTGGCCTCAAGGCGCTTTTCCATATCGTATTTTAAGACTGCCATACCGTACCGATCTTTGAAAGCTTTCTGCATAGCACTTATACTGGCTCCTGCTTCCCCAGCAATAAACTCTAATGAAGGAATGAAAGAGGTTTGGTATTTAAGAAGTACATCATGTACGTTTTGGGCCAGTAAAAAATCCCCAATTGTCTTGGAGTTGTTTTTAGCTTTTTTACCGGGAAAAGTTTGTAAAGTATCTTGTTCCGGTGCGGCTATGGGAGGAACCGGTTGCTGAGGATCAAAACCTATAATAATATACCAGGAATCCTCTAACAATGCACTGGTTTGTATTACTTGTATATGTAAGGGAATTAATAATTCAGTCTCTCCCTTAAAATCCAGGATCCCCATATCATAACAGCCTAAGGATTTTTTATCCCATTCATTCCAGTGTTTTAAAAATTTTCTTTTTCCGTCTCTAGTTAGCAGGTCACTAATTGTTTTTGGTATTAATTCCTTTGAGATAATTTCATGATTCACATCGGTATGAGTCAGCAATTCTTTCTTTGAATTTGTTAGAAGAATAATTTGAGGACGTGTAAAAACCTGGGTTTTCTTGATTTCATTAAACATCCAATTCAGACGGAAATTGGTATTGTTAATTAACATGCCAAGGGTGTCTTTCCAGTCCATGGCATCTGAAATCGGAATTCTGTGTGAAAGATTGCCTGAAGCCATTTTAAGCAAAGTCTTTACTAATTGGTTAAACCTCTGATCGTATATCTGATGTGGTGCGAGCATATCAAAAGGAATTATTACTTATACTTTTGGAGAAAATCCAGAGCTTGCTGGTTATTATTGAAAATTTGAGTAGGTTTTCCTGGATGGTGAAATTTTAGAAAGATTTCTGCCAAAATTCTATGATAATACAAAGTGCAGAGCACTGAGATGGCCGGGATCAGAGTGCCACCCTCCCTGCCCAGGTATTCGGCGGCCTCTTCACTTACAACCTTAAGGTTATGAATGTTGCATAAAACTGGATAGGGAGTATTATTCTGAAACTTAAATCTACTGGCGACAAGTAGTTCCGCCTTTTTCAGATCTAGTTCAGCTATAGGTTTAAATGTGAAAAAAAGAATTCCCTCACTAACCCACATCGTGGCATATTCAGATTCTTCCTGCATATTAATTTGTTTCCAGGTGAAATCTATCGGGTAGGGCTCAAGAATTATTGGGCAATATAAATATAATAAGTTTTTTGTTTACTCAGGAAATTGCCTGGTAAGCCTAAAAAGTGTTCTCTAAAGTTTTATTTTGAGTAAAGGAAGGTGAATCAACCACCTTTAGGCTAAATAAGTTTTTGGGGAAATAACAAAATTTCGAAAGAAACCTGTTTAAAAAGAATTATGATGGGTATCGATTTCTAATTTTCTATCTAAATAATCTCTTTGGTTTGAACTTCTAAAGTAAATCCAAGTTCGGGAAGTACAAGGCGCATTTTTCTCTTTCCAATATCGCGAATTATGGCTTCCTGCTGTTTGAAGGCACCGTTTTTAATGGTTATTTTATCTCCTTCATTTAGATGCTCTACTTTTGCGCCATCCACTTTATCTTCTTCAAGCCATTCGCGTATTACTTTAATCTCCTTATCTCTTACAATAGCCGGTTTGCCTAACCAAAATAAATACCGAATCACGCCGGGGACCTCAAAAACTCTGTTGCGATTTTTTTCCTCCATCTTTATAAAAACATAAGATTTAAAGAGAGGCGTTTTGATTTTCTTCTTTCTATCGCTCCATTGTTTTATCTCTGTGATAAAAGGGCAATAGACCTCAACGCCCATTTGCTGCAAACCGTTGGCTACTCTTTTTTCCATCCTGGGTTTGGTATATAAAACGTACCACGACATAGCTAAGATTTTTTTATCATCTCTTCGTAGTAGGGTAATTTGAAGAAATTTTAGATTGAATTGTTAGTTAGTAGCATCAAAATTACAAAGATTTTGAGTAGAAATAAGGCCTGGCGCCCGTTGAAATTAGAATCAATCTTTGAAACACTCAGGCATAGTTAGTTATTTTTAATAATAACAGGAAAAGAATGGATAGTAATATAACGAGAAGGAGCCGCTAATTTAATAATGGAATATTTATACTGAAACTAATCTCAATTACTTCTCAAAATTTTCTCCATAGGTTTAGCCTTCGCAAGTTCGTCTACCAACTTGTCTAAATACCTTACTTTTTGAGTTAGGGGATTATCGATTTCCTCTACGCGGTAACCACAAATTACCCCGGTAATAAGGTGTGCATTCCGATTTAAATTTGCGCACTCAAAAAATGTTTCGAAGCTTACTTTTTCGTCAATGAGTTCCTTCTGCTTTTTTTTATCAAAACCGGTTAACCACTCAATCACCTTTTCAAGTTCTTCTTCTGTCCGTCCTTTCTTCTCCACCTTGGTAAGATAATGTGGATATACCGAAGCAAAGGTCATTTTTGCCATTCGCTCGTTGTGTTTGGGTGTTGTTTTCATAACCTAATATTTATTATCTGCTAATTGCTAATATTTTCAACTCAAAACAGGTTTAAGTTATAAAATTATTGGTTGTTTTACGACCTTTAAAAATATCCCAGATTATAATTTTCTAGATCCTTCATTCTATTTAAGATTTTTCATACTCATTTCTTTATCACTTAACTCCTGGCCAAAAAAGGGCATTCCGTCTTTCCACTTTAATACTCTTGCCCGGGTGTGCCTATTTGGGTCGTAAAGAGGTTCGCCATCAATTTCTTTATAATTACGGGCGTGATAAATCATTATGTCGGTTTCTCCATCTTCAGCTTTCGTGAAGCTATTATGGCCGGGACCAAAACGCTTCAGAGCAGGGTTACTATAAAATACCGGTTCTGGTAATTTATGCCAGGAATTTGGATCAAGAAGATCGGCATCCGCATCTGCCCACATCAATCCTATGGAGTAATTAGCATCGGTAGCACTGGCAGAAAATGTTACAAAAACTTTATTATGACGCACGAGTACCGCAGGAGCTTCATTCACCCTGTGCCCCTGAATTTCCCAATTATGCGTAGGTTGTGAAATCACCACTTGATGATCTGCCAAGGTAGTTGGGCTAGTCATTTCAGCAATATACAGGCCGGTATTCATTATGGTATCTGAAGCCCTATCTGTCCAGATCATATACCGCTGATCGTTTAATTCAAAGGTAGTCGCATCCAGGGAAAAATCGTCCCGCTTACTAACTACCTGGCCTTCCTCTTTCCATTCCCCTTTGGTAGGATCGGCGGAAGGATTAGACAATGCATACATTCTTATTTTCCATTTTTCTTCTGCTGAACCGGCTGCGAAATACACATACCATTTCCCATCTATTCGGTGCAGTTCGGGAGCCCAGATGTGATTCCCCATAACCCCTTTATCGTGTTTGCGCCATATTATTACGGGTTCGGCCTCTTTTATGCCATTGATGGTTTTTGATTTACGAATTTCAATTCGATCATATTCGGGAACGGTTGCTATAAAATAATAGTTGCCATCTTCAGCTTTAGTCACAAACGGATCTGCTCTTTGTTCGGCTAAGGGATTATCAAATTGCAAGCTTTTTACTTCCCCTTTTCCGGTTTTTGAAGAACCACAGGAAAACAGAATTAAAAGAAGACTGACAACTCCAAGAACTTTTACTATACCAACAGAATTTCGCATTTTAATCAGGTTTTAATTTTTCTCAATTTAATAAAACTATTTTAATTGTGTATTTTACACTTAAAATAGTAAGAGTTAATTCTGTTCAAGGTTTATTTGCTTTTAATTTATGCTTGTGGTGGGGTTATATTCAATATAAAAATTACAGGAATTGGCAATAAAACACATTTTACCTGCTTCCTGGTGCAAGTCATTTGCCTTTTGAATCATACTTTCTTTTGCTACTTTCACTTGAGGATTTAGCATGACTTTGGTAAACTTTCCGCTTCCATTAGGAGCTTCTTCCATTACACCCGTGGCATTATCCAAATAGGCTATTACTATAATTTTGTGACTGGAACATAGATGTAAAAACCAAAGCATATGACAGGCCGCTATTGAAGATAAAAATAAATCTTCGGGATTATATTTGGTTTTATCGCCCAGGAAAGCCGGATCTGCCGAACCCATAATTTCAGCATATTTTCCTTCAGCTGAAATACTATGATCACGACTGTAAGACCTGTAATTCAGCGTTCCCTTACCTTGGTTCCCGGTCCATTCCACGCTTAGTTCGTATTGATGTCTTTTCATTTAAAATAATTGACTTATTATTTATACAAAGAAGTTAGGTCTTATTAAATCCACCGATTTACTCGAGACTTATATTTTCTATATTCTGCACCAAACTGTTTTTCCATTTCATTTTCTTCATAGGAAATATACCAGTAATTGGTGAACAAAATAAATAGTAAACAGCCAAGTATTGGGATCAATGTTCCTAATAAGACCCAAACTCCAAGTAAACTTATTAAAAAACCTAGATAAATTGGATTTCTGCTGAATTTAAAAAGTCCGTTTGTAACCAGTTTTCGTGGTTTCTTGAAGGTGTGGATTTCGGTTTCTATTTTATTGAATAGTTTTCTAACTTTTATAGTCATAACTATTCCCAGCAGGAGTAAGATGATCCCAAGGTAATTATAAGGCTGTGGAATAATTTTCTCAATTACGATTACATTTCTAATCAAGACCATAAGGATGATACAAATTAGAAAAAGAAATGGTGGAATTAATTTTTTCATACCCCGGATGTTTAGTATTTGTAAACTACCTCGAAGCAAGCTCACGAAACATTCATTAAGAACATTGTTTAATTTTCGAGGCAAACCTCGGAGTATTTAAATCTCGATTATCGAGTAAAGGTATACCGCAAAAAAAACGATTACATTAACATAGGTTTATGCGCCCATATTTTTTCTAATTCGGCTTAAGGCAATGGGCGTGATACCCAAATAAGAGGCGATCATATGTTGTTTTACCCTTTTTTCCAGGTCTGGGTATTCTTCCAGAAATATGCGGTATCTACTTTCAGCATCCAGTAACAGAAATTCCCGTTCCCGCTTTTCTTTTACCGAATATCCTTTCTCTAATAATTTAACCAGCAGTAAATTCCACCTGGGATTTTGTGCTTTTAATTTTTGCCAGTTATTATAAGAAATGATTAAAACCTCTGATTCTTCCAGGGCTTCAATAAAGAAATGAGAAGTTGTTTTTGAGATCATTGCCGAATAGGAACTAATAAAACTCCCTTCAGGCATAAAGACTTTTGTAAATTCTTTGCCCTCTTGCGAAATATAAACATAACGGAACAAGCCGGTCACTACAATACCAAATTTAACGGGAATTTGACCTGCTCTTATAAAATGAGATTTTGGATCGAAGTTTTCAATTTTGGATATTTCGGTAAACTCAGAAATTTCCTGTTCGCTTAAGTCGGTGAATTTTCTAATCGATTTTATAATTTCTGCTAACATCTCTGAATTACTTCCACGAATTATTATAAACACTAAAATAATCAAATTCAGCAATTTAACTTAACAGATGCTTTCTATCAGCAGAAACATAACACCCGCCAATCAAAACTGTAACAAATTCTGAAATATTCTACTAATAAGCTATAACATGAAATCATCTTATGAAAAATACTACCCAGGCTCTTGTTGCCAGGCTCAAAAAATCGGATGAAAGAACTAAGATTCTATGCTTGATCACAGCAGGGTGCATCCTTTCTCTTATAGTTTTACAGATGGGCTATTTATTTGGAAAAGCATTTTATCATTTTACTCATAATTAAGAGCATCAATTTCCGGCTAAGCTTCAATTATAATTTGTCCCGTTCAATACTATCTTCTGTATGTCATTTTTCATAATATACTTTAAACTTTACTATTGAAGAATAAAACCAACCTTTTCTTATTCACAAGTTTAGTAGTCTCATTTATGCTAACCGGCTGGCTGTTTTATCTTTCAGGTAAGCGAGTTGGAGATCTTTCCGTAAATGAACAGCAGGATGGTGATTTTCAGGTTTGCAATGAGGATAGAATATTTCAGTATTACAACCTGGATACCGATTATAAAGGAGGTAAAAAAGCAATAAAACAAGAAATTCTCAGTAGGCTGGAAAGCTTGGATTTTAATAATCCGGGCTTAATAACAGCTCGTTTTATCGTGAATTGTAATGGGGATACAGGCAGGTTTCGCTATAAATCAACTGATTTAGATTTAAAAGAAATAAAAGTTAATAGCGAAAATATTAAAAAAATAAAATCTGCGGTATTATTACTACAGCACTGGAACTCTCCGGAAGAAAATAGGGTCTTCGATAGTTATTATGTTTTAAATTTCAAAATCAGGAATAATAAGATCTTAGATATATTTTAAGCGGATGAAAAGATTTTTTAAAATTCTCAAATTGGTTGTCGCCTCCCTGCTTACACTTTATTCTGTGATAATTATTTATTTCCTGTTGTTTTCCCCGGCGGAGAAACGCTATAATATCGCCGCTGATTTACAGGGAAGTTTTCTATCCCAAAATCTATTCGAGATTTTAAAATTCCAGGATCCGGAAAATGATGAGATCTACTTTGAGCAGTCTGTAGCGTTTAATAAAAGGGGTGAATATAAAAAAGGATTTGAACTGCTAGACCAGGCTGTAGACCTAAACCCAAAGGTACACCTGGGTTACCGAGGTTATATGAAACTTCGGTTTTTAAGAGATTTTAAGGGTGCGTTAAAAGATTTCACTCGGCTGGACTCCTTAACCCCTAATTTTGTTGATGCGCCCTGGGGTGAAGACATTAATTTTTTGAGGGGAGAATCGTATTTCGGCTTAAAAGATTATAAAAAAGCAAAAGCTTATTTCGAAAAAAGTATAGAAACTCAAGGGACAGATTGGGTAGATATACAGGCATACGTGTATGCAGGAATTTGTGAATATAAAATGAATAAACCGGCTGAGGCTATCGTTTTTTATCAAAAAGCCATTGAGCAATCAAAATATACGGTTGAAGCACACTTAGGATTAGCAAATATATACCTGGAAAAAAAAGATATAAAGAACGCTGAAATACATGCAGATTTAGCGCAGAAATATTACAGCTATAAAAGGAATGATGGCTATAATGAATATTTAAACGAGGTATATAAAAAAGATATTGAACTACTAAAAAAACGATTCAAATAAACTCACAGAAAAATCACTCTAAAAATTAATCACTCTAAAAATTAATCAATCTAAATACTGCAAAATGAAAATACTTAGTTTATTAGTTTTCTTACTTATAGGAATAACTTCAGTTTCCGCCCAGGAGATTGAAGCTGAAAAAGTTTTTCTGGGTTATAAGTTTACCATGAACAATAAGACCCTGGATTTTAAAGGAATGCAAAAACTTATGATCGCCGATGAACAGGCCACACGTTTAATTAAGAAAGCACGAAAAAACAATACCATTTCCACTATCCTGGGAAGTATAGGCGGGAGTTTTGTAGGAATTCCAATAGGTGCAGCGGTGGCTGGCGGAGATGCCCCCTGGGTTTTAGCAGGAGTTGGAGCAGCTTTTATTGGTGTGGCCATACCCATTTCTATCAGAGCCAATAATCAGGCGCATCAGGCCGCAGAAAGAATTAATCAGGTAAATTCATCACAACCTAATCCTTTAGTACCGGTCACCTTTAAATTCATAGGAAATCAGCAAGGGCTTGGACTGGCTTTATCATTTTAAATGACAGAGAAACCGATTCTTTTCTCTGGAAATATTCTCAAGCTTTTGCCTTAAGTTGAAGCTCCCTTCATAAGGTTACAAAAACAAAAAGCTGTTTGAAAATTCAAAACCTTTTCTCGAAGCCCGAAATTTCAGGTGAGATGAGATTATGCGTTTTCAAACAGCTTCTTAATTCCTAACAAATTAAAGTTAGGCCTCCTTTATTTCTTTTGCGGTAATTCACGGGTCAACCAACCTCTTTTACTGGCAGTTGCCATAGCGTAAGGTGTAATCCAGAACAAGCCAAACGTATAGAAAATACTATAGGAGTAGATCCAGAAAGATTCAGCTATATTATATTTTTTAGCATAGAAAAATGCCGGTAGACTAGAGAATATAAGGATACTCAATAGTGTTGAAGTAAGAAAAAGAACCGGATGCGCTATAAGCAGAATAAACATAATTATAATAGCAGGATAGGTTGTAAGCATATTCATCCACTGGTTTAATAATAGCAAACGTGGACCGGATTTTGAACCTGTTCTAAAGGTTTTAAATGCAAATTTAGACATCATCAGGTTTTCACGCACGTTACTTCTTTCCCAACGTGTAAACATTTTATGTAAACTGCTGAATTTTTCAGGGATATTGGTAAGCACATACGCATTCCGCTGGAATAAAACGTGGAAACCCTGTGATAAGATCATATTGGTCATGGCACGGTCTTCTCCAATATCGGTAGGTTTACCCATAAAGGTTTGGTTAATCCATTGAGGCAGACAGTTTTTTACTGCAGTGGCACGGTATGCTGCTAAGGCTCCAGGGGTACACAATACCGAACCCAGTACGCTTTGGGCGGAACGAATAAATTCAAAACTAAAGACAAAACTCACATTAAGCATTCTAGGAATAATCGCTTTTTGATTGTTTAAAACACGAACATTCCCTGCAACAGCGCCACAGTTTTTATTGGTTACAAAGGGTGAAACCAGGTTACGTAATGTATCGGTTTCTACAATAGAATCACTATCCACCGTTACGAAAACCTCGCCAGTGCCCAGGTTGAATCCTCGGTAAAGTGCATGTCTCTTTCCCTGGTTATGGGGTTGCTGATAGATGGATACCCGGGTTCCAAGTTCTTCTTTTGCCAATTTCATCCAGTACCAGGTATCATCTTTACTCCCATCATCAATAGCGATTATTTGTAATTTTTCAGCAGGAAAATCACTGTTCACAAGACTTTTTAAGGTTTCATAAACCTGTTTTCCCTCGTTATAAGCTGGGACGATTATAGTAGAAAAAGGTAATTGGGCATCTGGGACTGAATTTATAGGTTTGTATTTAAAAAATAGTCTCGCCAGGTAGGTTAGAAAACCGAGCCTAAATAACAACAGAAGCCCTGCGATTATTAGCAGTACACTACCCCCGAGAGTATTTCTCCTACTTAGGTTAATCTCCCGGAAATCGGCATGAAAAAAATAAAAAGATAAAGCTGCCGCTATAAATAATAAGAATGTTCCTGCAATGATGAACAGGTGTCTTTTTGTAAAGCTTGCTTTTTTATAATCGGATGTATTGGTATTATTCTCTCTTACAGTCTTTGCTTTTTGATGCAACGCCTTTTTGGAGTTCGTCTTCTTCTGATCTTTAAAAACCTTTGGTTGAGCGGGGGATAAATCAACATTAGATATCATACTGTTTCTGTTTTTTATTTAACTTTCAGCCTATTAGTTTCTTTTAGCACCTAAACCATAATAGTCCTGTAGTATTTTTTTAGATCAAAGCAAGATCTATACCCGGACAATAACTGCTGAAAATGAACCAATTACCAAATACCTATGGTGAATAAAATGGGGTGAATATGGGAATGTTGGGGAGAAAATCTACATCAAAACAAAATCTTTTAAGAAAATCACCCTGCCAATTATTCAAAGTTTGCAGCTGGTTCAATTAAATAATTAATTACAATCGCCTTATTCCTGGCTTCTTGGCTTGGAGTCCGATATAACCAGTTTTAATAGTACACTGATTTTGACCTTGAGAACAGAACCTCTAAGGCTTACTTAATCTAGATTCTATTAGCCGCTAAGAGATATTTCTAAACGACCCAGAGTGTCGGATCGGTATAAATCCAGATATATTTTATGTGTTACGAGTGATTTTTTTATAGAATCTAGGAGTTAATTGAGTGAACTTTTTAAAACTCTTCGAAAAATGGGGATAGGAACTAAAACCCATCTTATTTGAAATTTCAGTTAAGGAAAGATCTGTATTTTCTATGAGTATTTTACATTTCCGAATGCGCTGCTTGTTGTAGTACTGAGTGGGAGTACAACCAAAAACTTCTTTGAAACCGTTTTTTATTTTATATTTATTGGTATTAAAGAGGCCTGCTAACTGATCTAACGTTTTTGGAGGCTCTTCCAAATGGTGCATAATATAGATATGGATTTCGTGAAATAGTTTTTGATCCCATCTTGAATAGGTTTTTATTTCAGAATTCTCGGGAAGTTCTGAGAAAAAATCCTCGGTGGTATCCATAAGGTAAGAAGTTACAGTATATTTTTCATCCCTCATACCGGTTAGCCTGGAGATTACAGTATGTAAATCAATTTTCAAAAGTTCATCAAAATGATATTCCAGGGTAATATTAAAAGATTGTTCATTTCCTTCTAAGAATTCCGTTATTTTTTTGGTCCATCTATCTTGAGATTTTTTGATTAACAATTCATAAAATGGTTTGTCAATAATAGTATTGGGATCAATTACAATATTATCAGGATGTGTATAACTATAATCCACCACCTTTAGATTTTCATCTAATAAAAAGGTAGCTGTACGAATCATCATAATTTGGGTTTGCCGGTTAAGCAACAAAAATTGATGTCGTTTCCTGCGTAGTTCTTCTGCCGTTTGATTTACATAAGCATTGAGCCCTTCGAGCTCATCCCTGTGGTGAGTTCTTTTTATTTGATAAGCAAAATTACCTTTTGCCATTTCAGTAAGCATACGGTATATACCACGTAAATTTACCCTATTAAATACACGTTCCATAATTGTAGGTTTTAATTAATACTTCTTTGGCTGTATGGCTTTAGAAATTGTATTGCCTGGTTTCTATCGTTGAATACTTGAATGGGTATTTGGTGATTTAGAGTTTGAATATAGAATTCGGTAAGGCGGAGCGCCACTGGAGAGGTTACATAAAATGCTAAAGCTTTTATAAAAAGAGCACCTTCCTGAGCAAGGTAGTGCCTGGCATCTGACTGAGAATCAATCCGACCGGAAAGCTTACAACAAACGGGATATTCCTTGTTATGCTGAAATCCCATTCGCTCTTGCACAATCCTTTTTGCTACTTTTAAAGTGAAAATTAGATCCTCCTTATAATCTACGAATAGAATGCCATCAACAATACAATATTTACCATACTTACCTTCAAACATCAACGGGGGGATTTTCGTTTAAGTAGGGTTTTTTAAGCGAATACCTGGAAAAACCAGCTTATTCAACTCAAATATAAAAGATAAAGGTCAGAAATACTTATACATTTCAACAGTGAACTTGTGAATTTCATTAATTTTTGACTTTTTTTTATTTTTTTGAATAGCTAACTGATATAATTTGAGTTAATTTAATGACAGATGAGGATTTACCCTGTACCAATTCCTTAAACAAACCAAACTTGAAAATAGCCCAACAACGATTTTATTTATTTTCATTTACTACCAGTATGTTTGAAAAGGACATGGAGACATTTAGTGAAAACATCGAACGCTTAATTCATTCGGGGAAAACCGAGCTGAAAATGGCTGATGACGGGATAAGGTTGTGCATCCAAACCTTATCAAAACTTCAAAAACAGGTTGATAAAGAAGACTTTGAGGATACCCAGACGGAGATTGAGTTTTTCAAAAATATCAAACCCATACCCATGAGTTACCTGATTTATTTCACGGAAGTTCGATCCTGTGAACTAATGTTGCCCAAGGCTGGTGATTCTCATAAGGTTCGGTATTTAGAAAAAGAAATTAAAAAAATTAATAAGTTCTTTTCCGCCAACAATCGTTTTGTGAATTATATGGAACAAAACAAAAATTACCTCGACTTCGAATTTTTTAGCCGGGAAGGGAGGAGAGATTTTTCCTTTAGTCCCGTTATAAATTATTATCAGAATCCCGAGTTTTCGACTACTCATGATATGTTATGGTCCAAGGTGCAAGCCCTTTACCGCTATATCCATTATATTAGGGAGAAACTAGAATTGATTCAACCCGGTAGCAACAGTAATTTTCGAAAACGTCAACCCAATTTACTGGTATGGTCGGGCTGTAAAATTTCACTGGCAGAAGTAATTTATGCCCTATACCATGCAGGAGACATTAACCATGGAACTGCAGATCTCAAGACCTTATTCTCTGTCTTTGAAGATGTCTTTAATATCAAATTTGATAATTTTTATAAAACCTACGGGGAAATGAAAGCCCGAAAAGATCCGCGGGCAAAATACCTCCTTGAAATTGCTACTAACCTGGAAGCCAAAATGCGCAGAGAGGATGACAAATAATTTTCGAAGTATCTTCTTACTACAAAAAACCAGTAAAGCATTATTTCTTATTGCATCTTAAGGCTAATTTCATAACACCTGATCTTTAATTTCAACATTTCTTATTGAATGTGGTTAAATGTTAAAGTTTTTCGTACTACGAAGAATATGGGGAATTATTTCCCTGAAACATTCTCATTTTTATAGAACAATTATTATTAAACCGGGCCAGGAATTATAATTGCTATTCCCAGCCATAAAAAGTGTTCTATTATGTCAACACCAATTACCAGAGATGATCTTCAGGATTTTAAAATGGAGCTACTCAGAGACATTAAACAGCTGCTTAACCAACAGAAATCAACTAAATTAAAAAAGTACTTAAGATCGTCAGAAGTTATGGACTATTTACAAATCAGTCCAGGGACACTTCAGAATTTACGGTTAAACGGTACACTTCCCTATATCAAAATTGGCCGTATCATTTATTACGAACCAGCGGAAGTCCAAAAAGTAATGGAGAAGAATCGTATACTAAATTTAGGCCTATAAAAAGTTTTATTCTTATTAGCCTGCAAGCTGCCTAATGAATGGAACACTGAGTAAACCTTCAACTTCGGTTTTCCTGTCTAAGTGTTTCTGCCATTGAAAGTAATTTCTCATTAATAATTTCGGCATTTTCTTTTTTTGTAATTATGGAACCGTGATTTGCATCCATATAAAATTGTTTTCCCCTAGTCGATAGTTCTTTCAGTTCTTTTTGCATCTTGAACCATATCTTAGGATCACCATACTGTTTATTCGCTGTAAAAACCAAGACAGGTAAGGAATCTAAATTCTTTGCTCTACCTGCTCGTAAAAGAATATCATCATTTATCTTATTTTCTTTTACATACCTACGATAAATATCCCCTGAATATGAAGTCAGATCCAGTTTACGATCCTTGGCATCTTTTGGTAG
This sequence comes from Salegentibacter agarivorans, assembly GCF_900113135.1. GTDB lineage: Bacteria > Bacteroidota > Bacteroidia > Flavobacteriales > Flavobacteriaceae > Salegentibacter > Salegentibacter agarivorans. Next base: position 136,754 of record NZ_FOOH01000008.1, read on the forward strand.
GTGTTTATCTATAGATTTTGGATTAGTTATTTCATAATATGCTCCCGTTATTCCCATATCAGAAAGTATTGCAACAGATTTTATTAAGAATACTTGATTTTCATCAAACATTTCATTTGCTGCCAATCGTTCCCATTGTTCGGGATGACTCGAATCCAGGAAAACCATTCCTTTTACTTCATTTGGGTACAGGTCTCGGAATATTAGATTATAAGGACCACCCATAGAGTGACCTGCCAAAATATATGGTGGTTTTTCACCATTTTTTTCTAGTAATTTATGTAATTGGCGCGCATAAAATTCCGGGGTAATACTGTCTTTACTCGATTCGCTAAACCATTTTCCTTCTCTGTCATAGCGCACAACTCTCATATCCTTTTTCAATCCTTCTGCAACCCAATGAAATATATCTGTATCACCACCTGCACCTGATTCAAGGACAAGGGTTGGTAAATCATTCTTTTCACCCTCTGCTCTTATATGAAGTTTTGTTCCATCAACATCAACTAATTTCCCTGGTGGAAGTGGTTTTGAACTAAATAAACGGAAAGCTAATCCTGATATCAATAACAGTATTAGAAGTCCTGCTAAAATATTACCAGTCCATTTTAAAATTTTCTTCATCGAAAGCTTTCTTTAAAATTTTTCAAGGTTTGCGTTTTGCAAGTTATTAAAATAGGGAATTGGATTTGGCGAATTAGCAGTTTATATTACTGATTTCGAAAATTACATTTTTTCCACAATTGCCATATTGCGATAAATATTTGTTATAGAAATCTTTTTCATATTTTTTCTTTTCCAATGTATTTCAGCCAAGGCTGTAACCATTAGCTGGTGCTGCAAGAAATTGAATATTTAGATCTTTAAATTCTTTTGAGCCTTCTTTGTCTGTATTTGTTACAATAGGGTTGTCTTTAATGTCAATTTACCCATTGGATTAAATTTTATACCTACATTGAAATCTACTTCTGCATAAGAAAGATTTTATGCTCTTTCTCCGAAAATCTCAAAATCGACATCATAGGTTCTGTCTAATTCCATTTCAAATATTTTCGACCATTGATTTAAGTATAAACCTTGTAATTTGTGGGATGAGCAGAAAAACTGTCCGTCAATTTCTATTTTTAATGGTAGTCAAGTATGTTTTTTAAATAAATATTCCGCAATTCACGTTTTCATTGCTACCTCTAGTGCCTATGCTACTTTAAAATCTCCATCTTTCATTTCAACACTAAATTTGATATTAGCTTTTAATGCTCGGAAGATTTTTAAAATCGTCTCAATAGTTACATTTTTTGCATTCCGTTCTAGTTTGGAAATTTGTGATTTCTGAACTCCGACCAATTCTCCAAGCTGCTCTTGGGTCAATTGTCTTTCCTTTCTGGCAGATCTTATCATTTCTCCTAAAACTTCCAATTTTAGGTCAAATTCATATTTGTCGCGCTCCTTTGTTCCAACTTCTCCAATGTGTTTGTCTTTCATTTGGTCGAGCGTCATCATTTTCAATTTTTTCTTTTTGATTTCCATAACATTTGATTTTTATTGATCAAAATATTCGTTTTTTATCTGTTTTGCTTTTTCAATTTCGGATTTTGGCACTTTGTCGACTTTTTTGATAATTCCGTGTGTTGAAATTACAAGTGTTTCAGTTTTTTCCGTTTTATCCCAGAAGGCAAATAATCTATATTGAAGTCCGCTAAATTTGGTTCTGAACTCCCAAATATCCTCCGTAAGTTTCTTGAATAATTTCGGGTCGTTTACAAGTTTCTCTTTATCTAAATTGTAGTAGATTTTTTTCTCGTTTTTTGGTCTAGATTTTCAAGAAAGTCAATGGCCTGTTCTAGAAATACCACTTCAAATTTTTTCTCCATTGAGATTCATTTGTAATTCTTAAACAACAAAGGTAATACAAAGTTGCAATATATGGAAACTTTTTTTACTGATGTGGTTGCCTTACAGGTAAGGTTCCATGTCGAGGAGTAAAGGGAGTTCTCGAGTCACCGGATATGATATAGAGAAGTTAGCCAGCAAGTTACCTAACATATTAAGCACTTTCCCACCCCATCACCGAACCTCTCGTGCTATTACGATGTCAAAAGGCTCTAATCTAAAATTTTCATTATCGAACCGCCGCCGCATACGAGACCTTTAAGTACGGTATTGTAGAGGCGATGTCCGCCAGTTTCTGGTGGAGCCATCTATTCGATTGGTCACTGGCTTTTTTTATTCAACTTCAAATTCCCAACGTAATTTGTTCTTTTACCTTATGATAGATCAAGGAAGCCTTAATACATTCTTTTAACTCTAATTCTGGAATTTTCTGGTTTAAGTGAAAGACAATTGCTCGTTTTCCCTCGTATTGAAATTTGTGATCAAAAACTAACCTGAAAGTATCAACCAATCTACTCGTACATTGGAAATACATTGCATATTGGTCAGGTGTTTTTTCTTTCCAATCCATTCGCAAAGTACTGCCGTTTTTAGTAACAAAGCTGGGTTCTCCCCATTTCAATGTTTCTTCTAAAACGGTTATACCTTCGGTTTCTTCTGCTGTTTCAATTACCAATTCACGCAGATATTGCATTTTATCGCGAACAATGTCGGGATAACTCGCAAAAACTGTCTCTACCTTTGGGTCTGTCTTTAATGTTAATTTACCCATTTGATTGAATTTTTTATACCTTTATAGAAATCTACTTCCCTATGCAATATGTTGTATTTACTTATTCACAAGGGATCAGGGTGCTTATGCGGTACGAGTGTTGTACAAACTTTAAGAATTAAAGAAAATCAAAGTCTTTAAAAACAAAATACAGATTCCCTCTCTATCGTATTTTATACTTTGGGAATTCAATATTTAAATATCTACATAATTCTCTTAAGCGCATTCTAAATTGGAGTTTTGCTATTTGCCAAGTAACCGCATTATTCATTTTTAAAATATTATCATGCGAATGCATCATCTTGTCTTACTTACCTTGTAACTGCTATCAAACAATAATAATAGTAAGGGATTATCTATTACCGATTCTTCAGTATCAATATCAAAGATGTTTTGGTCTTCTTTATTGTTGAATTGCTTGTATTTTTCCAGTAAATCTTTATACAGCTTGATAAGTGATATTTCTTCCGTGGTATAATATAAATCGTAAATATCTTTTTTGGCCGGACGACTGGAAGCACTCATTAACTTAAATAAACCAATATCCCTTACAGAAAACAAAAGTAAACCTTCTATTGTTTATACAGGGTCTAAAGCTTTCATATTTTGAATAAGATCTACCTTAATGGTCACTTCGTCTTTCTGAATAAAGAAACGTAAAAAAGTAAACTGATCACTTAACTTCATTGGATCCATAAAGTTAATAGCCCTATTCTCAAAATGGTTTTCTACTTCTTGTTGAATTTCTTAAAAACCTTTAAACCCAATAATTTCTGTACAAAATAAATCGATGTCTATCGATTCTCGATGATCGTAGCGAACAGCTAAGTTTGTTCCTCCTGCCAAGGCAAAAGACTGTAAACTTTTTAAGCTTTGTAATTCTTTTATGCTTTGATAAAGTACCGGACTTACGGCTTTCATAGCGAGTAACGGATAAAAGGTTTTGCGTTATAACGTTTGGTTACCAACTCACATATCTCATTGCTAATACGCTCTTTGGTATTTCTAAGAATACTAATAATCTCTTTTTTAGAATAGATTTCTTCTAATCGTTGAATATCATTCTCAAACGTAGCTTGCGTTGTGGCAAATAAAGCCCTGGGAATGATAATAGCTTTATCTTCTTTAACCGATAATCTACTGGCATCCAAATCCCAAAATAAGTGCTTAGGGAACTTTTTTGCTATGTTAACTTGTTTGTGCAAGCTTTTAATTTGTTACAAAGATACAAAATAGTAGAGTAATGTTCTTCCGCTCGTTCATAATCTGCCACTAAATCTGATGACAGGTTTAATTCTATATAGTCAGGAGCTTCCGTGTTTTCGATATTATCTGGGTTTTGCAAAAGCTTTTCAATACGATGAAGTATGGCTTTATACTCTTTTTCTGTCTGTATCATATCAAATATTTTTTATGTCTGGCTTTGACTTCCTGTAAAAAATCCGTGATACCGTTGGAAGTAAAGGCTGAACCGGTCCTGAACCAACTGTGGTAGAGCATTTTTAATTCGCTTACAAAAATCAAGAGTGGATGATAGCTCCTGGAACCTTTCTTTATAGGATTATATCCTTTGGCGGCCCCTGTCTGATTGCCGCAAACTGTTTTGACGGTCGAATCGGCATCCAAAGTTATGCTGGCCAATTTGCTCTTTTTCAACCAAGCTGCATTTTTGCCAAGTAACAGCTCCTGTAACTTGCGTGCACCACCTTGTTCCATTTTTTTTAAGGTGGCCGATATTGCATTCTGGTTTATACCTTTGTCAAGTTTCAATAAGGTCTTAATCAGTCCATCATTACTGAAGTTGGAGATTTTTTTGATCCGACTGACTCCGCTTATGGAGGCCATTACAATAACTAATAAAATCTGATCTTTACCGAATTTTGTGGCGTTTTGCCAGTGGGTGGGGAAGGAACTACTGAACATTTGCACCAAGCCCTGTTTGTTCATAAATCGGAGGATAGGGTTGAGACCTGCGTATTTAGTAAGACGATTCCCTGAGAATGAATGCTTTACAACTTTCGCTTTTCCGTTTAGTTTATTCTTTGTACTTTTCACCTTCAAAGTGATGTTTGTTTTATTTTATATTTTGTGTTAACAACTTAAATATAAGTAAAATACATCACTTTTTTTTATTTCCATTTTACGATTTTAGGTAGTAGAAAATTAATTGATTTTTGCATTAAGCACCAGGCGGGTACGCTAATTTTATTAAATCAAGAAGATAAAATTGAGATTGCTAAACAGGAAGAATTTGTACTGCGAAACTGGAGCTATTATGAATTAATGACTAAAATAAAATACAAGGCCGAAAAAGCCGGTATTGAACTTATCACAGATTGACAAATTTACGAGGGTGCTTGTACACCCGCAAGGTTGAAAACTACACTCACTAAATGCGTTTAGCATATACAACGGCGTGGGCTTTCTTATATTAATTAACTGAATGAGATTCAGCTAACTTTAATAGTCCAAAAGATTTTAGACTGAAAATAAGATAATTTAGAAGAATAAAATTTTGTGTTTATAACCAGTAAGGTGAGATTTTTAATTAGCTTCTCTAAATGCATCAGCCATATACGTAACATAGGCTTTGTTAATTAGATAAAAACTAATCCGAAAAACGATTGCTATTTCATATAATTCACTAGGTAATTTTATTTATGCGTTTATTTAATTGATTTAACTTATCAATTAAATCCTCGAATGGTTCAGTTTTACCATAGAACATACTTTCCTCCATTGCAGAATAATCCCTTTTGTATTCTTCCATAATATTTTCTGGTGGTAAGTATTTTAAGGTATCATAGTTATGTTTGGAATAATCTAGCCAAGAAATTTTAGTGAGCTTACTTCGGTGATCAACAATTGTAGCATACAAATCTTTGTCTTCTAAAGCTTGATCTAAGTATCTTGTTTCCATTAATTTAGAAATATCATATAAATGCCTTGTCATACGAGCACTTCTAATTTTTCGATCTTTTGGTTTTTGAAATTCTTCGTGAAGCAAGAACATTTTTTCTAATAGCGTTCGAGATGGAAGAACCGTAGGAATTTCGATTTTATCACCACTAAATTTTTGATCTGGATAAACCATACTAATTAAAGATTTTAATTCTCTCAACTGATAAGGTTCGATCAAGGATCTTGAACTAATTTCGATTAATATTCTGGGATGAAGGTATTCCTGCTTTTCTACTAGCGACTTATACCGTAATTCAATTGCTAGCGGATCAGTATCTGACTCTTCGAATTCTGTAATGCTTATTTCAAATTCTTTCACACCCTGTTTTGATAGGGCTTCATTCAATTGTTCTTCAAACTTTTCGCTTACATATTTACAGGATGCTTTTCTTATTTTTTTACTTGAGTTCTACTTAAATCTCCTTCAAAACCAAAAAATGATCTATCGATTGCTAAATCAATATCTTCTGAAAACCTTTCAATTATACTCCACGCCTTGCTTAATGAAGTTCCACCTTTAAAAACCAAATAGTCTTTTAATTCAGTGCTAAAAACTGCTTTCAAAGCAATCATTACCCATAGATCTTTTTCGATAGCCACAGGGAGTAAACCTTTTTTCGAACTAACTTGATCTATAATTAATTTTCGATCCTTTTCACTTAGATTAAACCATTCTTCCATTTATTCATCGCTATTTTCAACAGACTCCTTAATTATCTGATTGATCCATACGGGCACTAATTGAATGTCTTTTTGGATCACCTCAGGGTCAACTTGTTTTAGTACTTCTTTTATTTTTTGTCTGACTTTAGGTGTAATGTTTTCCTTACCTAATTGTTTCAATGCCTGTATTATAAGAATGATCTTATCGCTTTTTACTGAAAATATTTTGGGAGAAGCTGTTTTAAATTTAATACTACCATTATTAATCTTGATTGATCGGGAAGAGCCATCGGTTAAATAGACTATATTCATAGGTACTTGAGTTGAAAGACCGAGTTTATTAAGGGATTGATTTCCTGTAGGAATTATCCGAGCCTTATCTCTTTTTGCAATAGCTAATGCAATCTCTTCTGTTGTAGGTATTAATTCACCTAAAATAGGATGTTCTTTAGGATATAAATAAATTCCGTGAGCTAGTCTTGTCAAAAACCCATCTTCTTCTAATCTATTTAAGGCTTGTCTAATAGCTGTAGAGGAACCTAATTTAGTAAAGTCAGACGGGAAAAAAATTTTTCCTCTCTTATAATTACTAATCTTATTTTTTACTCTATTTTCAATAGATTCAGGCATTTTTTATTTAAAATTCTGTCACAAATATCCTAAAAATTTGTGACAAAATAACTATTACAGATGAGTAAATTAAATTGAAGAAATGTAAAGGGCAGTTAAAATTCCCAGTGCAGAAGTTTGATATGAGTAGCCCGGCGGTTGATGAATATAAAAACATCGCCACTGATGGGATCCTTTCCCATCTGAGCGGTAACCAATCCCGATAGGCCATGGAAACCCTTTCTCATATCGCAGGCCTGGTTATAAAGGTAATATCGGTTGGAGGAACTTAAACTGAACATGGGACTACAAGTTTACCAGGGCTGCTAGTTGATTCAAACCAATACCACTGACTTCTAGCTGTACTCCATTGGGATATCGCAGGCGATACTGCGAATGAAAAATAGCTGCTTTATCAGGAGTGATATCTACAAATCCATCCGGAGCTTCCGGTTTCCTGTTCTTCCATTTTTTAATCCAGTAGTAAAAATTACTACGGGTTATCCCATGATGGTGACAAAAATCTTTTTTACTTAGACCGCTAACTTCCCATTTCTCGATTAACTCATACATATAGACTTGCTTATCCATTTCTTTTTTGTGGGCAAGCTAGAATTTATCTTAAGTTTACAAAAGATGTACTTAGCCAACTGGATACGTTTTTATATGCTGTTAGCTACTGGCGGTCCCCCGCAAATATGTTTCAGGAGTCATTACTGCTATCTCACTCTTTTTATAATCTTTAATATTTCTGGTTAAAACAATACTTATTTTACCATTTTTAACTGCTGAATAATTTTGCAGCGCATCTTCAAAATCTTTGAAATCTGAGTTTAATGAATCAAGCACTACTTCTTTATCAATTTGTAAAACATCAACTATTGTCAAAAGTTGTTTTATTTTTTCAATTACGATATTGTGTTTAGCAGTTTTTCTAAGTAAATAATATGTATTACAAATAATTACTGGAGTTGTAAACCCTTTTAATTTATTTTCCTCACATAAGTTTAATATTTCTGTTGCAAACTCTGCAAATGGTTCTCTGTCAAAGAAGAAATCTAAAATAACATCAGTATCAATAAGGACGTTTTCCATTATTTATATTTTTCTTCTAAACGATTTCTCAGTTCTTTTTTGTAGTCCATATCTTTGGGCATTTTGAAAGATCCTTTTAGAGATTTCACTATAGGATTCAGTTTTCTATCCTTTTGTTTTTGTTCTTCTTTGGTGAGCATTTTTAAATAGTTTTCAATGATGTCTGAAAGACTACGATTTTTTTCTTTAGCGTAATCTTTTGCCCTTTTTATGATTTCTTGCTCTATTGTTAATGTGAGTTTAGTATTCATGACCTTTTTATTAAAAGTTATAAATGCAAATATAAAGAAGAATAATGCTTACACGTGTTGTTTTATAAAAATTAACACACTTTTCAATCCGCTTGTAGCTAACGTTGATCTAACTGCTGTAGTCGCTTTTCCGCGGCTATTGCAGTTAGATGGTGTTGTATGCTGTTTATCTTATCTGCCAGGATCAGGTTAACAGGGACTGTTGATTGCAGCGCAAAAATAAAAAGACTTCTTTTAAGGTCCGTGCCCCGGTTACATTGTGTTTTGAAGTAGATCTAAACATCCGTGGAATAAGGGACGGGCTACTCCAATTGTCCGTACAGCTAAGGGAAAAAATTAAGGGAGTTGACCCATAGACTATTTCCAAAACTTCAACTACCTTAATTTTTTCCTTTAGCTGTAGCTCCGAAAATCAGCCCAGGATCCTCAAAAGATGACCATTCGCTGCCAGCAATAGTATACAACATAGCGATAAATGCAATATTACATTTATTTGCAAATAAACCTGTTGTGACATTTTTTTTAATTCTATTGAGATTCTCCTCCTTCTCTGTAATCTATCCTGAACCTGAAATTTTAAAATTTCTACCCTATGCTCAGCAGATATAAAATGAGAAATTCTGTTTTGAATAAGCCCATAAATTCTAAGCAAATTATCCATATATGACTCTATTTGAAAGATGGAACAGCAGCTGGTTTGTAGTCTCCCATCCGTTTAATGAAAGAGTATTGATTCCTGTATCGTCAAAATAAAGACTAATCCGGTCACTAAGGATTACTCCAGTACACCAGCATTGACATCTGCTAAAACCCAGTTCCAAAAGAATCCAAGAACAATGATTCAACATCTTGCGAAATTCTGGAAAATTGAAACTTCACACCTACAATAGCAAACTATTGCTTATCGATGGTATCCTTTAAGTGAAAAATCGCGGTTCTTATCCAGGAAAAAAATAATTTTCAAGCAGTAAAAATTACAAAATTGACGTTTTTGCTCTCTTCCTCCATTCCCATATTTAAAGTTATTAACAGCCCTCTTCCAAATTTTCATAGAATTTAATATCAAATAACAACATTTAAAATCATTAGACATCAAAGAATATTTTATTAACAAATATCTTATTTACAGATACTTAACTACTTAAATTCCTAATTTTCTCATAACGAAAACGAGTCAATAATTTAAAACTATCCGTTATGAAAAAATCAACCTTCCTGGCAACTTCTTTCTTGTTGCTCTCAACAAACCTTTTTGCGCAGATCGGTGGGATCGAAGATTCCGTAGCAGAAATTTCAGATACGATCAGGAATATCTTCCCCATTGTACTGGGAATAATCTTTTTGGTTGGCTTCCTGTTTAACATTGGTCATTTCTTCGGTGAAAATTCCGATATGAAAAAAGGATTGACCCGGGTACTCATTTTTGTACTGATCTCTGGAACAGTAGTGGGCATCTTCTCCTACTTAATCACCATAGTTGTATAAACCTGAAAGTAATATGAAAAAATACGAACCTTATAGGAACATTCGAAAAGGCGCCGTGATCTTTGGACTAAGCCTTCCCCTATTTGCACTGATGATGATGTGCGTAATTGCCAGCTTACTGGTAATTATTTTCTCATTTAGTTTAGGGGTCATTCTAAGTGGGCTGGTTTTTAATGTGGCCCTATATATCGGGTTGCTTCGCTTAAGCAGACTCATAGAGTTTTTCCAAATGACCGGAGTCTTTTCCAAAATCATCAGTAACAAAAGAAATTCAAATATCAATTATGAACAAGATTAAACTTTCCTCCCACTGGCCTATTGGGGATATCCAGGACAACAGCATTTTTGCCAATAATGGTAACGTGGTGATGTGTTATGAGATGATCCTACCCGAAATCTACTCGTTATCCGAAAAAGATTTCGAAGACCTGCACACAGTCTGGTACCAGGCTCTCAAATCACTACCGGTAGGTACGGTGGTACACAAGCAGGATATTTATACAAAACAAGCTTATAATAGTGAAGCCTTACCCAGGGACACTTTTCTGGAAAAAACTACTCACGATTATTTTAAAGGAAGGCAATATTTAGAGCATCGCTCCTACCTATTCTTTAGCCTCACGAAAAACAAAGCTTTAAACCATGTAAAATATGTCAATCCCTTCAGAAAAATTTCCAGCAGTGCCCTCCGGGAGTGCGATGCTAACCTGCAAGGTTTTATGCAATCGGTACGTGATTCTGTTTCCTTTCTGGACAATAGCCGTAGGTTTTCGCTTAAGAAATTAAGCGCCGCAGGAATTATCAAACTGACCCAAAACTATTTCAATGGTTTTAATGAAGGTTTCGATACGGATATATTACTGGAAAATAAAAATGTAACTATTGGCGGTAATCATTTTGATGCCCTGGCCATCAACAGTGAACTGTGCTTTGGCGAAAGAGTACAAAGTAGCAAGACCAATGAGAAATTCACTTCAGACGATTTTGTATTTCACCAGGGGTTTATTGATGGCATAGGGCTTACGCTAAATGAAAACCATATTGTCAACCAGGTGCTGTATTTGGATGATAAACACAAATGGCGCAAACTCCTCGATAAAAAAATAGAGGAACTCAGCAAGAGCTCCAATTTTGGATCCCAGAACAAGGTGGTTCTGGGTAAGATCCAGGAGATTTTGGAAAAGATCAATAAAGATGATAATGCCCGGATCATACGAGGCCATCTCAATATTATCTATTGGGGCAAGGAGCTTTCGAACTTAGAAGGTATTCGATCTAAAATCAAATCTGAATTTAAAGAGCTTGATATCACACCATATTATCCCAGGGGCGAGGAACGCAAAAACTATATTCTCAATAGTTATTGCTGCTTTTCTTCGAATTTTTCCAACGAGGATCTTTATGTAACCGACCTGAAACACGGATTATGCCTGCTGATCAATAACACGAATTATAAATCAGACAATACCGGGATTATTTTTAATGACCGGGAGCATAATATCCCGGTAGTAAAGGATGTTTGGGATGAGCATAAAAAGCGCATCAAGGCACGGAATTTTGCCATCTTCGCTCCCACCGGGGAAGGAAAATCCTTTTTAGCCAACAATATCCTGCGACAGTATTTTGAAAGTGGGGTTCGCCTGGTCATTATCGACCTGGGAGGATCTTATACTAAACTTGCTAAACTCTACCCGCAGGCATATACCGTACTGCGATATGAGAGTGGTAAAAATTTAGGGATCAACCCATTTTACAGCTCCAATTCCGAAGAATTAAGCCCAGAACACCTGGAAGATCTTTCCGTGTTTTTATTTGAACTGCTGGCTTCTGATTTAAAAATTAGTAAGGTACAATCCGTTTCTATAAAGAAGATCCTGCGGTATTATTATAAACGTAAGGCTGAAAATCACTCCCTGGAGAGTTTCTACAATTTTATCGAGCAACATCAGAAGACTTTGCTCGACACCCTTAAAATCCATCCCGACTACTTCAATATCACAAATTTCCTGCACGTGTTATCGGAGTATGTCGGAGATGGTCTATATAGTTCCCTCTTCGAAGGAGACCAGGACCAAAGCTTTAAGATCGAAGACAAACGCCTTATAATTTTCGAACTCGATGAAGTAAAAGATAATAAAGAAATTCTTTCAGTGATGCTCAAGCTCATCAAATCGGCTATCCAGCGTAGCATTTGGAAAAACCGGGCCGAGAAAGGCATAATCCTCTTCGATGAGTTTGCCAAACAATTAAAATTTGAAAATGTCCTGGAGAGTGTGGAGTTTTACTACCAGGCCATTCGTAAACAAAACGGGGCCATAGGAATCATCCTCCAATCCATAAATCAACTTCCCGGAAACACCACTTCGGCCAGTATCCTGGAAAACACCCAGGTCATCTATAGTCTTAATAATGAAAAAGGATATGATGAGCTAGTTCGAAGGCTACATCTTTCCAGTCACGATCTCAACCAATTAAAATCGATTAAGAACAAGCTTTCCGGACAGCGAAAATACACCGAGATATTTATCAAAATCGGCAAAGAAAGCAACATTTTCAGATTGGAAGTACCACCGGAAGTCTATGCTGCCTACCTCACTGACGGGGCGGAAAATGCCGTCATTATGGACAATTTTAAACTGAGCGGAGATATGGAAGAGGCTATCAAAGGATTTGTAAACGCTAAAATGAAACAAGATGCAACCAATTAGAATAATCAGACACAGAACCTTGATCATTACTACGGCCTTAGCTTTATTATGGCCTGCAGGCGCTGCCTGCCAGGGGATGCCGGTTTATGATAATACCAACTTTGTAAGCCTTGTAAAATCTTTGGTAGAATCAGCCAAACAAACCGCTAACCTGGTCAAGACCGTTAATTTTCTAAAAGCTCAAAAAGAAAATATTGAGAAGGTCAATAGTGTGGTCCGCGACCTGCAAGCCGTTCGCGAGATTGGCCGTAATAATGAGCGGCTCATCGCAGTTATGCAAAATGACCTTCGGGATATTTTAGACTCTCCCTATATCAAACCAGGTGAAGTCACTAAAGTCACCGAATCATTTAATAGCGTGGTAGAAAACTCCCTGGTAACTCTCGATTTTATCGATGAGATCTTATCGAGTGACCACTTAAAAATGAGCGATGCCGAAAGGGCTGAAGTCTTAAAACAAAAAGAACTGGAGTCCAAAGAGATGGTCACCGATGTACGCCTGAAGACAAAACGATACCGGGAAATCATTTCCTTTCGGAAAATGCAGGATAAGATCAATAACCGGGAAACCACTTATTAAAGATGAATGCTACAATTATTTTAGCCCTCGGCCTGGAGTATATGGATAGTGTCTTTCAAACTATTCAGAATAGCGAGTTTTCCCGCTACACCATTGTGGGAATAAAAGCCCTCGCGGTGCTATTCTTCCTGGTGAACATCCTCAAAAAATATAACGAGGGCGTTGCGGACCGGGACGGATATACCTGGGGCTTATCTCCGGGGGAGCTGGCTAAAAATTTTGTGGTAGTAATTTTAGTGATTTGTTCAACCCAGATCCTGGGCTTTTTCGATGGCGTACTGGTGGCCATTGAGAACCAATACCGCGAAACCGCTCCTATGCTCCTACCCTTGCAAATGCAAGAAATCCCCATTGAAGAAGAAGTTTCTGCAATGGACGCCATGCGTAAAGCCATGGCTCTGCTTTATGAAGCTCTGGTCACCCCCTTGTATGGATTAAAAACACTTGCGTTTTTGATCAGCTTGTTCCTATGGATGCTGGATTTGTTCATCTACCCACTTTTCCTTGCAGAACGTTATTTTCTATTGGGCATTATGCAGGCTTTCTTTCCATTGTTACTAAGCCTTGCTGTTTTTGAAAAATTCCGGTCGATGGCCTATAGCTTTTTTAGGCTCTATGCCGCAGTTTATATGCTTGTTCCGGCATTCTTCCTGGTCAATGTTTTTATCAACGCGATCTATACCGAGATAAATACCAATTTCTGGCAGAACCTCTTTGGGACAGAATATGGCAGCAGCTTTTTTGCACCCGTGGTAGAGTTGGGTTCCATAGCATTTATTGTTTTTCTAAAATTCAAATTATACCGGCGTGCAATCACTTTTACTTTAAGATTATTCACCAACTAAAAACCATTTTATGGAAACACCATATCAAAATATTTATAAGGTTCTAAAACTGAACAGGTTTATTGTACTTAGCGTGGTTATTTGCAGCTTTCTTACCAGTACTCTTGCACTATGGACTGCATTTTCCACCAGCCGGAAAGCTTTAAATTCTGCTTTTGCCATTAATACCGATGGTAGTATCATTCCCTTAACACTGGTTACCCAAAAAGAAAATTTCCGGGTAGAAGCCCTTGCACATTTGGAATTGTTCCATTCTTATTTCTATGATATTGATGCCAGTAATTATGAGAAAAATCTGGAAAAAGCCCTCTGGCTGGGAAATAGCTCCGTAGACAACTTGTATCGACAGAAAAAGGCTGATGGAGTGTATAACCGCCTGCTTCAATATTCCCTGGTACAAGAAGTTCTGGAAATTGATTCGAAGCTGGAAGAACAGGAGGATGTATACTATTTCCGGACCAAAGTAATTTTTGAGCTCAACAGGGGAAGCATTATCGATACTTATGAGCTTATTAGCACTGGTAAACTCTTACCGGTAGACCGTCATTTTCCCAACAACCCTCACGGGCTTTTGATCACGGATTATTTTGAAAACAGTCTAAGAAAACTCGCGAAATAACTTTTAAAATTAATGAAGATGAAAATAGAGAAAAGTAAAATCGTATTTGTCAGCGTATTGGTTGTGATTATGACTTTCCTTATCACCTATACGATAATGATAACCGGAGATGGCCCGGAAAACCACTTTCTCAAAGAAACGGAAGTACCCGAGTTAGAAGAAGATGATCAAAGAGTATATGAATCTAAACTGGATGCTATAAATGATTTAAAAGAGGTCCGCGAAAAAAGTGCTCCCAGTATCTACGAAGAGAAATTAATCGACTCCTTAGGCTATTACGACCCTAATTTACCGGAAAAAGAAAAAGAGCGCCTTATCGATAGTATTTATTTACTGGGACAATCCAGGCAAGAACAAATCAGGGCGGCCACCAAACCCATCGAAATACCTGAAACAATCAAAGAAAAAGCTTTGGTCACTACTGATACTCCCGAAGATGAAAAGATCAAAGTCAAAGAAATGGGATTGGAGCATCAATTATTCTTTGCTTCTGCCCCTAAGAAGCCCGAGCCGGATATAATAAGTATTACCGCTAAGCAGATCAATGTAATGGTTGATGGCAACCAGGTAGTCAAGGCTAACTCCCGGCTGCGAATGCGGCTTTTAGAACCTAGTCTAATTAGTGGTATACCTATTCCAAAGAACACCCCAATTTTCGGGTTTATCAGCTTTCAGCCAAACCGGGTTTTAATCGAGATCGAAAATATCATGCATCATCCTACAAGCTTAAAAGCTTTTGACCTCCAGGACGGTAGTGAAGGGATCTATTTAGAAAATAATTTCCGGTCGGAGGTTACCACGGAAGTCCTGGATGATATAATCAGTGATATCAATATCCCAAGCGTTCCCCAGGTAAGTGGCATCAGCAAAGTATTCCGGCGCAACAACCGAAACGTAAAAGCAACCATCCTTAATAATTACAGATTGATTTTAAAACCCGATAAACCTGAACCAAAATGGGAAATTGACAACCAATAAAAACAAACATTATGAAAAATTATATTTTAACCACGGCTGCTCTACTTGCATTTCTTTTCACCTGTGCACAAACAGAGGAAAAGCTGGATACTATTTTTGCCAATGAACTAAAGAATGTTGCTTTATTCTTTCCGAGTCCAATTAGCCAGGGAATTACCGGGAACGACAATTTTGTTTTCACTTACAATAGGGAAAAACAACAGCATTTCGGGCTATTGCAGGCAAGACCCGGAGAAGAAAGTAATTTGCTCGTTATAGATGCAGCTGGCTCGGTTTATTCCTATATTATAAAATATAAAAAAGCACTGAGCAGGTTAAATTATTTTATCGGTAAGTCTGAAAGCATAGGTCCTGAAAAGGCTACTGCTATTGATACAGTAAAATCCGTTAAGTCAGAAAAAGAATTAAGAAATAATAGTCATTATTATCAAAGCTATAGTAGATATTTATTAAGTAAAAAAGAGCGGATTGGCAAGATTAGTAAAAAACAGCAGGGGATCGAGCTAAGCCTTGAGAACATTGGATTTAATAGAAAGGAATTGTATTTCGTAATCTTAATTGAAAACAAATCCAGCCTGAATTATGATTTGAATTACTTAAACCTATCGATCCACACCAGGCAGAAGGGAAAGAAAAAATCTTCACAGCGAATTTTGAAAGAACCTATATTTCAATTTGAAGTCCCGGCTAAAATAAGAAAAGGACGGGCCACCAAATTGGTTTATGTATTCCCGAAATTTTCCTTATCCAGGGATCGAAGGGCCGTATTGGAGCTAAAGGAAAAGGATGGAGAACGTGATTTAAAACTGAAAATATCGCACCGATTTATTAATAATCCTAATTGATAGATAAAGTTTCACTTGTAACAAGAAATGAATACCCATATTATATTTCACATTTTCCTTTATTCGATATGATTTTTTATCACTTTTAGGTAAATTGGAAATGATAATTTCAATGACTTTTTTATCAGAGATATCTAAAGGCGGGACTCATAATCTCTATTTCCTTATTTGCAATTCCTAGTTTACTTGCCATAGATTTCCAGTCTTTAACCACGGTCAAAACTTCCTTTAGAATTGTTTCCATCCCCTCCTCATCCAATCTGCAAAACTTCCCTATACTTCTTGCCAAATCGAAGTCCAAAGCATTATCCTCCATATCAATGTTCAAGGATAGGCCGTCTTTCTCAACGGATGGATTTAAATCATAGGCCGGCGACAATATCCAACCTTTTTCTTTTAATATAAAACCGTGATTCCTTAAATGGTCATCCGTATTTGAAACCGCAATATTAAACACAATTCGCCGCCATAATTGATGTAGGTTAGTTTCTACATCCACACCATAATTTTCAATGAATTCGATAATTTCCAAATAACTGGGTGAATCATCTTTGATTATTTCTTCCGTATTTCCTGTCATAGTCATTGCTGAAGCAAAATGAATGCGATTTCCATTATCCCTATCGAATCGTTTGGTCAAAAAAGTATGATATTGACCAGTTATTTTCTCTATTTTAGATTTTGCCATTTCAATACCTGATGCAAGGGCAAGTTTATAAGCTAAAAATTCCCAGGCAGCCTTATCAATTGTATCTGTCTTTGATGGAAATTTTGCAATCCATAGATTTTGCTGAGCATCTAATATATTGGCCTTTGGACGTGCACCCCCTAATGAAGAACCAGAAGCAATAAGTACAGCAATCCATCTTCTAATAGCATCACTTTGGTCGTCATTCTCTAATTGATTTACCGCTTCTTGAAGTTCACCAAGTGAGGACCAGGGTGGTGTTGGATTTTGGTTATCATTATTCAGAAAGGGACCATCAAAATCAGTTTTAAATCGTAACGCTCCCATTCTGCTTTCATCATACACCCCCAGAAGATAATCTATCTCATAGAGTTTCTTTATTTTTTCATCCTTAGCTCGCGCATTCTGGACTGTTCGCCGTTTCATTAGGGTTTTACCCCAGCTATCCGGCATACTATCTAAAAAGATTCCGAAATTTTCTTTGTTTGGTGGGTATTGCGGTCCGGAATAAAATGCTATATCAGGGTCTAACAATCGGTGCGCATCTGTTTTTAACCAATTCTTGTCATACTCAAAACTAAAAGCCTTTTTACCTTTTGCAAAGTGAGCAGAAAGTATTCCAATCAATGTTGGTTTCTTCAATGCTATCCAGTCTGCAAATACATATATATCAGATTTTTCTCCTGCCATAGCACTTATAATAAATCTAAATCTTGCAATTTTCTTCCGAACTCATCATCTACTGCGAGTTTTAAAAAATCATCTTGCAAATTAAACACTCTAAACACATTAAAATACAATCCTATGGCAACTCCGGGATCCCCTTTTTCAATGCGGTATAGGGTTGCCCTATGGATTCCTGCCCGCTCAGATACTTGCGCTGTAGTAAGTTTTCGTCTCTTTCTGGCAAGCTTTATGTTTTCTCCAATTTGCTCAAATATTTTTCGATGTTTAGGGAGGAGAATAGTTTTTTTTGAAATCATAATGTCGCTCATTTACAACAAATTTATATTTTTTGTTGTTAATGAGCAACATTATAGAGTGAACAATTACGTTTTTAGAATATACTCACCTTCTATCTCCCTGCTTTTCGGTAATTTCTGAATAAGGATCATCCCGAATAATCAAAAGAATTTCTTTGTCAATGAAATAAAAAGAAGGATATTAAAAATACCATCGCCAATTTAAAGGGACGCCAATTTTTCAAAAACTATGGCGACAGCTTCTGCTCCAGGATCTGGAATGCCCTTTAAGCTTTCTTCAGACAAATAAGAAGATCTGCCGAATTTTGTACTGCTAATTTCTTTAGTGCTATCTGCTCCCTGACGGGCTTTTTTAGCCACTACATCAATTTTTTTACCGTTTTCCAAAGCGGAAAAGGCAGGCTGTAAAGCGTCTATCATGGTCCGATCCCCCTCTTTGGCTCCTCCGTAGTCTTTCATTTTCTGCAATCCACTCATTAAGGCTTTACCAATATTTGATTCTTCTTTGTAGGAGTTTCCAGCACCTGTAAACATAATAGATAGTAAAACTCCGCTAGAACCTCCAATTTCCCTTGCTAGAATTCTTCCTATAGTAATGAGGAGCTCTGCTGTGTTCGCATAGGGTAATTTATCTGCTACCTCCAGTAATTTTTTACCCGCAGTAGCAAATGTAGATCCTGCATCTCCATCTCCCACTTTTTCATCTATGGCATTCAAATCATTTTCTAAACTAATCAATTCTTCAGCAACGGCTTTTATAGCGTTTTTGAACTGCATATTTTCAGAGGGTTTGAAAGGCATCGTATCAGGTAAATCTGGACTTTCTATAGAAGAATTCCCTCCAAATTTTCTGATAAACCAAGAGACTGGTTCCACCTCTGAAGTTAATGAATCCCTCAATCCTTCATTCAATTTGAGCAATGAAATGGAGAAACCGCTCATGTTGAGAGAGGTCATCAATTGTGAGGGACCGATGATATATTCTACCTGCCTGGCAATTTCTAATTTTTGAAATGAATTGAGGAGTATGTTCATTTCTATTGGGGTTACCCTTCCCAAGTTGTTCATTAGCAAGACAAACTTTTCATTATTTTTTTTTGGGAGGTATTCTTTTAACTTTTCAACAGCTTTAGACATCAAATCATCGGCCTTTTCCATATCAATAGTTTTAACGCCTGGTTCCCCATGAATACCCAGTCCCAGTTCTGCCTCAGAACTAGACAACCTTGAGCTTTCGGGATTTTGAAACTTCTTTCCTTCTTCCAGCGATAATCCTATTGAAAAAATATTATTGGCCACTTTTTGAGCTGTTTTTGCGATCTCATCCAATGATTTTCCTTTTTCAGCTAAATGCCCAGCTACTTTGTGTACAAATAAAGTTCCAGCCAAACCACGTTGTTCTACTTCTTGCCCCAGGGCAATATCATCACCCACTATAACGGTTTCAACTTTATATCCTAATTCGCGTGCTTGTTCTGCTGCCAGTCCAAAATTTAATCGGTCTCCGGTATAGTTTTTAATAATTAGCAGGCAGCCTTTTTCTCCTGCTGTGGCAATAATTGCTGAGAGTACGGCATCTACCGATGGAGAAGCAAAAATATCACCACATACGGCGGCTGTCAGCATACCTTTACCCACAAATCCCGCATGAGCTGGTTCATGACCAGAACCTCCGCCTGAAATAACCGCTACTTTATTTTTATCTAACTCTTTTTGGAGAACTACTTTTACTTCTGGAAAATTATCTAATCTGGTAAGATTTGGATCGGTGAGTAAGCCATCTATGCCTTCATTGACTACATCCTGAGCATCATTAATAAAAAATTTCATAGGTTTTTGTTTTTCTAAATATACTGAAAACCGATTTTTGATTTTTTAAAGAAACGTTAAGCTTAGGAACTAAAGCCACAGAAACTTCATTAGCCTTAATATTTATTTTTAGTTTTTATCTTTTGCCGAATTTAAATCGACAGATAATTATAGGGTTCATCTAAAATATCCCCTTATTGTCCAAAAATGGATTTTGCCTCTTCATAGATCCTCTTAAAATTAGCTTCTAAATCGGCCTGAGAATATTGCTCCTGTTCCAGGGGGAGGTGCCTTGAAATCTTTTGTAATTTAAACTGCAACCTTTTATCTATTCCGTCAGCATAGGTAATAAACTCTCCTTGTTTCAACCTAAAGAAAACATCGGAACGTAATTTGGGAATTTCTTTCTCACCGGTGGTCACCCGTGTATCAAAATTAAGACTGTAACTACTATTGACACTTTTGGTAGGCTTTTTTACGATTTCAAAAAAACGTTCATAGTATTTAGCGGTATCCGGGTCATTTACCTTTCCAAAGAACTGGTAAGACAGATTACTCAATATTGCCCTACTTGCTTTGTCTCCATACATCATATCATTCTGGATCTTGTCTTGCATCACGTAAACGGTAGCGATATTATAGCTTCGCATGGTAGCAGGGATCCGGTGCATATTGAGCAATCGAAGGGTGGGTGCCTCCTCCATCAGCAGGAACGAAGCTTTAGAGTTGCGAACGCTCATTTGTTTGGTAATGGTATGAATAATTGTGGCAATTACCGGGGAATAGGAAGATTCATATTTGGGGTTGTTTACTACTGAAATAACAGCAGGGTTTTCTTCACTATTAATATTGAGGGGAACCTCATCAGCAGATAGGGCCATAAATATGCGGCGGGTGCTGATCCGTTTTAAAGCATTGGCCAGGGTACTTTTTACCCCGGCGGTTTGCCGTTCCGCATCCTTTCCACTGATAAAGGCATCGGCCAGAGCCCGGGAGGTTGTATTGGTCTTTAGAAATTCAATAAGACTATTGGTATCCAGGTATTGGTAAATAGCAATAAGGTGTGGAAGGCTGCAGTATTCCGGGTAGCTTGTTTTTAGCTTCCAGATAAGTCCTCCAATCAGCCCCTCGGCCGCATCATTAAAAAATTTAGAGGTACCAAGGTTGCCGGATTCCCGTAGCTCCAGAAGATTTTCTACCAGCACCCGGGAGACCTCGTTGACGCTCTCCTCATTTTCCAAATAACGTGGCGCGATGGGATTGACCCGGTGGATAATGGAATCAAAGGAAACGATCTTAAATGGAATTTCTTTTTCTTTAAAAATCGGGTAAGCCATTTCGGTGAGCTCAAAGTCCTTGTAATCATGAATAATACCGCAAAAACTTTTCTTTTCGAAATGTTTGAGAAAACCATAAACTACACTTTCGGTTTTCCCGCTTCCTGCGGAACCAATTACGGATGCTCCACGTTTGATATTATCCAGTTTAAAATCACCTGAAGTGGTAGCAAAATGAACAGTGTATTGGGGATTTTTAGGTCTGCCCTGGTCCGGGTCGTGCATAAATACGTAGCCTACAATATTGATAAGCATCAGTGGACATCCCAGGATCAAAACCAGAAGAACCAGGCTATAACCACTGGAAAGAAAATATAAAATCAATCCCAATAAAAACAAATTTAGTAAAAAAGCATACCGGGTTATTCGGTATAGCCCGTATCCTACCATACTGCACAGAACCACTATTAAGAGTATGATATAAAGTTTGTCTGGTTCCATAGCAAAAAATTAGATTTCAATAGAACTTGATTTTCGGGCTATATCCACCCCCTTACGAAGCCCCTTAAAAATCTTTAGGGCAAGCTGGGCTTTATTAGTTGGAATACTGGGCACAGAAAAGCCCGTTTCCTTTATCATTTTAAAAGCTAAAACTCTTTCAGGGGTAGGAAGTTTGTTCAGGCTGGTAAAATAAGCTTTGGGATCTTTAATAAACTCTTTCCGCCCTTTATAGGTATGCACGAAGTTACGCTGGTAGCCAAAGGTTTTATCAAAGGTCTTTTCAGCGTTCTCAAAGAATTGATCCCTATTAAAACCTCGTTTAACCAGTTTACCATTCATCGTCACTTCCGAAGCTTTATATTTACTTCCGGGAGAAAGGCTAAACGAATTGGAGGCATCTTTTCGGCTTACGATAATATGGATATGGCTTTGATTACCTGCTTTAGGCATCCCCTGGACGATTCGCTTTCCGTTCTGCTGATGTGGAACCTGCTTTTCCAGTTGAGCAATTTGCTCTTTTTTACGGTCTATACGGCCTTGTATGTGACCCCGCTCAATATTTCGGATTTCATTTTTTAAGTTTAAAATTTTGGTAGCATAGGGCTGGTTTTCCTTGACCTGCCAATCGGTCCCTTTATAGGTTCGCTTATGTTCGATTTTTGCATAGTATTTTAAATCGTCAATATTTACGGGACGACCGTTGATTTCCCGGTTAAAGGATCTCACATAATCTTTCATCAATTCCCTGGTATACTTTTTCAGATCTTCACTGTTATTTTGTAATTTATTTAATTCGTATTTCGAAGGACTTACCGTAATCGAGTAAAATTTTGGTTCTGTCTTTTTGAGTTTTGCGGTATTTATATCGATTTCTCTGACCACTTCATTTGCTGGTATCCCATCGTGATATTGATTAAAAAAATGCTCCATCTTCTCCTCGGTCTTAGCTTCATTTTCTTTCTCGAGGTAACCAACAAAATCAGCAGCACTTTGCGAGTAGTTCTTTCCTAGTTTTTGAGGTGTGATCGTGATATACATAGCTCAAAAAATTAGATTTAGTTTTGAGAATTTGTTTTTTCCCGTAAACCCACTCTTTCCTTTTCTTCCACAAGTTTCTTTTCCAGAATTAAAGGCTTCTTTTGTGGTTCTTCCATTTCAAACAAGGACTGGATCATAACCACCGTTGGTTTGGTTTGGGTCTTTTCTATTTCCCGCATAACAGCCATGACCGCGTTGATTCTTTTTTTCAGGCTGGCTTCAATGGTTCTTCCCGTCGGTCCCAGTCTCTCCTGAGGAGAAATTTCGTTATAGTAGAAAAAGTCGAGCATAGCGCTCATAGTTTCCGTGTGGGATTTGAAGTGTTCTTTGGAAAACTTTTGAAAACGTTGGGCGGTTTTCTTTTTGAGTCTAATGCTAATAAATGATTCCATAATTCGCCGATTTGTCGCAAATATTCCCCTAAAACCACAGGCTTTGAAAGCAATTATCACAAATTGTAGAAATAAAGGATTCCATTATTCCTTTCCTCCCGCACTGCGGGACAAAACCTCATACAATTTGGCTTAAAAGCCATTGCCAAAAGCTGGGAAAAATTTCCAGTTATGTTAGTATTCTGATGTGCAGGGCAATCGGCGAAAGTCAAAAAATGGATGCTCCTACTTAAAATTTAAATGCTGAAGTTCAGCTTTTTAAAGATACATGTTTTTTAGAAATTGAAAAAATAGTACGATAAAAATACTATTTTATTTTACCTCTATGTTATAAAAATAAAATCAATCGGTGAATTTGATTGGATAGCAGGTCAAAATCTGAATGACCCAATTTCTCAGGAGTAGCTAGGGAGGCTGCAGATCTTCTTTCGTGCTCTCTACCTGTTTTAACAGCGCAATAAGCCCTTTCAGGATATTGTTATTTAGAGGGGATTTAAGGTCGTGCGTGCAGAATAAACAAAATTATCTCGTTCAAGGTTTATTCAACTTGATTCTAAGTGCTTCTTTAGTTCTTTCCCGTTCTTCTAAGATTTCTTTTTGCTCCTGAATATCGATACACATGCCAAATCATTTTAAAATTTTACCATTCTTATCATCTTTTAATGGATAGGCACAGGCTAGGAAACTGGTGTAAGTCCCATCAAAACTTCTCAAGCTATTTCGTAAGGATTGACGCTATCCAGCGAATGTTGCCATATTTCCCAGTCACAATCATAATCGTCTGGATGAAGAACCAGAGACCAGCCTTTATCTTCAGTCTCTTCATAAGTTAAATCGATAAAATCATACCAGCGTTGGTTATAAAGGGTTTGATAACCATCTGGTTTAGTTGCCCAAACCATTTAGCGGCATAAGATCTATTACAAATTTAAATTCCGGGCATTTTGCTCTATAGACATTTTTGAGATATTACTCTCAGAATCGGTGATATTATACGCCATTATATAGGTTAAGATTTGGGTACTAGAACTACCAAGTAGGTTTCTCATAATTTAACAACAAGTAATTACTCAAAGAAGTAATTTTAAAAGTTTAACTATGAAAATATAAATATTCAACAGGTTGACGAGTTCAATGGGCCGTTTTTAATCTCTTCAAGCTTATTCATTTTTAAAGGTTTGGAAATAAATCCCTTTATGGCTGAATAAATTTCTGCTTCCTCCTTGAAATCTTCAATGGAGGATGAAAGCATATAGATATTAAATTGATTCCTCACACCTTCATTAAATTTTAAAAATTCATCTAGGAATTCCCAACCACTCATAGTAGGCATATTAATATCAAGAAATAGAATAGTTGGCTGCTTCCTGTTTTCTAGTTTATATTCTTGTGCTATAAAACTAAGTGCTTCTTCAGGTACCGAAAAAATTTTGATATTTCCTTCTTTATCAAAACGTTTAATAGTAAACTCACATATCATATTATTGGTAGAATCGTCGTCTACTACCATATAGCGCTGATTATCCATATTCAGAAATATACTATCAATAGTTCAGGTTTTAGCTATGATGAAGTCTTTGGAATGATGGGCCGAAGTGCCGGTAGAGCAGTTTTTGGAGGAGGCGGAGCATATGATATTAATCCCGATAGGAATGAAGATTTCCTTAACCATCGTATTGGTTTTGAAGCAACAACTTACTGGCCCGAAAATGTAGTTTTTGGTAATGATATTTCTTATAATTACTTCGTAAATGTCTCTCCCGGGTTCGATAATACTTCTCTTCTATGGAATACGAGTTTGGGTTACCAATTTTTAGATGATGATGCTACTATTAAAATAAAGGTTTATGATATGTTGAATCAAAATATTGACACCCGTCGAACTATTGGAGATGATTTTATCCAGGATACCAGTAATCTAATCCTAACTCAGTATGCTATGCTTAGTTTTACTTATAAATTAGATAAATTTGGTGGTGCAAATCCTAATGAGCGAAGAAGAAATAGAAGATAATTATAAGCGTTGAATGTTAAGCCTTAAACGTATAGCCACGTAAGAGAGATATCTATTTTCCATTGTGATTTAAACATTGTTCTTTAAAAAATCTTAATTCTCTTTCTATTCCTTCCTAAATGTTCATAGATAGTTATAGATTCAAATAAACCTAAAGGGTCACTTGAATTAGCAAGAGTGATGATGAATGCCGAACTTGTAAAGGCAGGACAGACCAGAATTATGATCCATACCGTTTACAGGGATGATTACTTAGGGGCTTTGAGACGATTGACTAGACAATCAGATTCAAAAGTATATACATATATTAGGATGTTACAAAGAGCACAGCTCTTTTATAGTACCCTAACAGCGCATTCTATAGATGTTATGGAGAACCAACTGGAAAGGAGCAATGCTTTTAAAGAACACGATGAAGCTCAGTTCCTATTCTTACCAAATAGACTATGGATTTTAATCACTTTAATAAGTTTTATTCTTTTTTATACTTTTTGAGAGAGTGACAAATTAAAAAAATTGGCAAAAATGCATACTATTCAGTTGAAATATACATCTTAAGGTTCAGTCCTTCCCCAGGTGTGAAACCTGTGCAGTTTATGCACCTCGTTAACTGTAAGTACTATAACGTCAGCTGATCACTCACAGTAAATCTTGTTCCCACCATAGATTCATACTCTGTTTCGTCTATGTCTATGAGATATCACGCGGTAAGACGTATCACTTTCATTCCATATATCCGCATCATTTACCCCCTGTTTTCCATATAGCTTTCGGACTTTGCTTTGTATGGAAAGCTCATCCAGATCAGATATGCCTTATATAATGTTCGTGTTCCTCGGACTGGAACTTTGCAGCCGGCTTCCTTCAGATTCCACCTCACGGTGGACACCTTACCATTAACTAATGATAGGTGACTACAAACTCTCATAACGGACTTGTACAGACAAGTGATACGACCTTGCGGAGCAGCATTAAAAAAACCGCACGAATCAAAAGATTTGTGCGGTTTTATTGCTAATGATTAATAGCTTAAGTGACCCCGGCAGGATTCAAACCTAACTTGCGCATCTTAGAACTAGAAAGGATTACGTTGAATTATAGCTTCAAGGTCACCTTTTAGGTATCTTTAATTTTAAACTAATTTGTGGTAATTTGACTTCAATTTTCTAAAAATACAAAATTATTGGCTTTGGCGATAAAAAATGAAATTATAATTAAAGGCTGTAACACCCTACCTTCAAAAAGTAAAATGCATTAGTTATCTCCATTAGCATAACGTTCTAGAAGCTCTCATCCAAACTTTTATTTGAAGTCAAAAAAATAGTGCTACCAGGATAATTTAAGCAGCACTACCTATAATTAATCCAAAAACTAAGACCTAAGAATTATCGTCTATTCCTGCATCGGGTGCATTCTTTTTCACTGAAGTAATTCCATTTTCCATAGCATTTAGGGTAGTGTAAACTTCGCTTGTGCCGATAACCTGACCGTTGGTTGACTTCAGATTGAATCTATGACCAGTAGCCGTTTCTTTACGTTCAAAAAGTTCATCCAACTGAGAATTTTTCCGAACAGACTCTATCCCATTCATACAAGAAGGCTTTGCTTTGTAGCCTTCACTGCTTAAAATCACTTGACCATTTCTGGCCTTTAGGTTAAAACGGAATTCTCCTGCTTTATCTTTTTTAATCTCAAATTTACCCATAGTAATAATTGGTTTTTAATGTTCTTTTTAAAGATAAGAAAATTGAGTCAAATAAAAATCTTTAACAATTCCTTCGCTATCAGCCTAAATTTCACATAGCAATTAATACTGTTAGAATTGGTAATTACAAATACGCAGAACAGAGAATTAATATTATATAATCATTCAGCACATTAGCCTTCCGTACCTTCAGGCTAAAGAGCTTCATTCACAAGCACCGGACACAAGCGAAAAACCACCAACTTCCATTTCGCTTATTCCGCACAAAATGCGGAAATGCTTCATTCTCGGTTCTGGTTTTCCACTTAAGTCCTCTAATTGGATTTCATAATTAATTTAATTCCGTTTCCTGCTCCTTCCCTACTCTTCCTTTTTTCTATCTGAAGTACACCCGTCCCTCACTGCCCCTACCTTTTTCTGTAATGCAAAATACCAAGATTTAGAAGTTAGTCCGTACTGCATAAAGCCGGTCCCTGCGCTCCCTTTTTATAAGTCCTCCCTAATTCTAAATCTTGAAAATGTATCAGCATCAAAAAAAGGTAACAGTGAAGGCGCTACAGGAAGTAAATCTAAAAATGGAAAAATGAAATCATACAAAATCCACAAAAAGGAAGCGGAATTAAAAAATCAAAAAAGGAAAACGCTCAGGATACAATAAGTAAATCAGTTAAAAATCAATTATAAACCTTTAAATCTTTTAGTTATGAAAACGCTTAGAAACACAGTACAGTTAATTGGAAACGTAGGGGAAGATCCTAAATCTCACAGGTTTGAAAACGGGATGTTGGTTTGCCGATTCTCTCTGGCCACCAATGAACAATTTTTAAAAGACGGAGAGAAAGTCCAGGAAACACAATGGCACCAGCTAGTAGCCTGGAGTAGACAGGCAGAACTTGCCAGTAAGTATATCGTTAAGGGGAAGGAAATTGCTATTAAAGGCAAATTAACCTATCGCTCGTATAACAATGAAGCTGGAGAGAAACAGTACATCACCGAAATTCTAGTAGATGAGATCCTTTTATTGGGTAACTCCGCAAAGGATAGTTAAATCAAAAAACAAAGAGGGCGTCATCGTCGAAAAGTGCGCCCTCTTTCATTATCTAACTTTAAACAAATCAATAATGGAAACCAAAGTTAATGAAATTGCAATAAGTTACAGCGGAAGTATTAAAACAAAATTGCTTCCCAAAATATCTTCTTCCCGTGATGCCGCCAACCTTTTTTTTGAGCATTGGGATAAACAAAATATTGAACTTTTTGAAAGTTTTAAAATGTTACTACTTAATAATTCAAACAAGGTAAAAGGTATTTATACACTTTCTACAGGTGGTATCACCGGAACTTTAGTAGATATAAGAATTGTTTTCGCGGTAGTTTTAAAGTCCGTTACGACCTCTATAATTTTAGCACATAACCATCCCTCAGGAACGCTGCAACCCAGCCTACCTGATAAATCACTAACGGAAAAGATCAAAAAAGCAGGGGAACTTTTTGATATTAAGGTACTGGATCATTTAATACTAACTCCCGATGGGGATTACTTCAGCTTTGCCGATGAAGGCATTTTATAACAGGAAATAATTAGTTTCTAAAACGGGATATGATTTTCATAATCCCGTTTTTCATTTTACAGAATTCTCAATTATTCTTCCAATTCTCTACAGTTAATTTTAAAGATTTTCTTTTTCAATCATAAAAAATGGGATTCAGTTTCTCACTAATTAAAGCGCTCTTAAATTCAATTTGATAGTTGAAATTTTTGTCCCTGCGGGACGAAAAGGTAGAGCAAGAGGGTAACGGGCAGAGCCACGTTAAGAATTACCTTTTAAAATATAAACAACTGTTTAACAGCTATTTAAATAATTTTATCCAATGGTAAAAATTAAAAAGAGGCTGTTTTATTACTAAAAAACCTTGAAACCCATTGAAAAATGGTAGAAATTTTACTAAAAAATGGATGAAGAATATAAAAAAGAGAAGTTCGAGACTCTAAAGATCAAGACTTCCGTAGCCAAAAAATTTAGAAGGTTCAGCCGGGCTTTATCTAAATCTCAATCAATGACACTATTATCGATGGTAGATTTTTTTGAAATGAATAGTATTTCCCCCAATGAAATGATGGGTCCAAAAATGCAGACTCTGGAAAACCTTGTCAAAAAAAGAATAAATGCAGTAATCGCAATTTTGAAAGATATAGAGAAGAATAAAGTAAATCCCACTTTAGGCATTTTGGAATCTCTAATGGAAGCTGCAGATCCCAAAAATAACTACGAAAATCGAATAAGGGACTATGAGGAAGACGATACTCATCCTGATTTTTATAAATAAACTTATTATGTATATCACTATCACACCTCAGAAACTGGGCGCAAATTATTCTCAAAGTGCCGCAGATTATGTCGATTACCTGGAAAAAGAGAATCAGCTTCCTGGTATAGAAGAAAAGGAACAGGAGCTTTTTTTCAATCAGGAGGAGGATGGAATTTCTCCGGAAATGGTTGTAAAGGAAATAGATGCCAATACTGCCAAACTGGAAAAGATGGAACCGAAATTTTATTCTATTACTGTAAACCCTTCACAATATGAGTTGAAAAAACTACAAAACAGTTCTGAAGCTTTAAAACAATATACCAGAGCAATTATGAAAGATTATTCCTCCAGTTTTAATCGAGAGATTAATGGTAGACCAATTAATGTAAACGACATTAAATATTTCGCAAAGATAGAACACCACAGAGCATTTAAAGGCACCGATTACCAAGTAAGGGAAAATCAGCCTTATGCCACAAAAATACTGGAACTTAAAAATGAAATTCGGAAAATAGAACGTGGTGAAATGCAAGGCAGCATAAGATCCAGGGAACAGCAGATTATTAATTTGGAAAGGGAAGCTCCCCACCAGCAAAACGGTCAACGTATTGCCCAGGGAATGCTTAAGGATGGAAAACAGAGCCATATTCATATTATTGTAAGCCGAAAGGATGTTTCCAATTCCCATAGCCTATCGCCTGGTAGTAAATACAAAGTTTCTGAGGTTGAACTGAATGGTAAACTGGTGAAAAGAGGATTTAACAGGGATGATTTTTTCAAAAAAGCAGAAAAGACATTTGATAAACAATTTCAATATCAACGTAATTTTGTAGAAACTTACCAGGCCAGGAAAGATTTTATAAAGAGTCCGAAAGCATATTTTTCTGCTATTATGGGATTGCCCGCATCTGAAAAAGCCCTGGCAATAAAAATGCTTAGAGAAACCGGTATCCCCTTGCCGCCTGTAATTCCTCTTTCTAAAGCCCAGCTAAGCGTGAAACTGATAAAAACAATTCAGAAAGGCATCCTAACAGCTTCAAGATCTGCATCAATAGGAATTTAAATCAACCAGCTATGGAAGTCAATTTTCTAAATATTATCTTATGCATTGCAATCGGGAGCGGGATTTTCTTGCGAATGTATAAAATCACCTCTTTTGCATTTCCTAAGAATCTACTTGTATGTGGTTTGTTCCTTTGGGCACTTTTACCGAATGATCCTTCATTAAAGGAAATAGCTAACATAGCCCTTTACTTGGGATGTCCTCTTATTTTAAGCAATACGGTTCTTTATGTTTTTATACCCAAGAAAGAAATATCAAATACCGAAACTAAATACCAGGTTCAATTTAAGACTGAGAGGGGTGCCTTTAAAATCAATAATATTAAGCGCGGAGTTTCTGTAATTGGCGCTGCAGGTAGTGGTAAAACAGAAAGTGTTGTTTATAACCTTTTGCAACATTTCAGCCGAAATTCTTTCTGCGGACTTATACACGACTATAAAGATTTTGAGATTACCGAAATGGCCTATCCCCTATTTAAAAATCGAAATCTGGAGTTCTATATACTTTCCTTTGATAAAATAATTCATCGGGTAAATCCTATTGCACCGCGGTATATGGAGAATGAAGAAGATATTAATGAGGTTTCTCGTGTCTTGATTGAGAACCTATTGGAACAAAAAGAATCGGGTGCGGTAGGCGTAGGAAAATTTTTTAATGATGCTGCGCAAGGACTAATCTCCGGTTTAATTTGGAAACTAAAGGTTTCATTTCCGAAATTTTGTACCCTCCCTCACCTCATTGCGATTTATCAATATTTGGACACCGATGAGCTTATTGGTTTTTTAAAATCAAACCAAACTTCACGGGCATTTGCAGATGCTTTTATAAGCGGTAAAGATTCCGAAAAACAAACTGCGGGGGTAAAGAGTACCCTTTCAACAGCTTTGATGAAAATTAGCAGTAAACGGATTTTTATGGCGTTGGCTGCAGATGATATTCCGCTAAATATTAATAATAAAGATAACCCGGTGGTAATCTCGCTTGTAAATAATCCCAAATACGATTCCTCCTATTCCCCGGTGATCGCTACGGTAATGCATACTATTGTAAAACAAATGAGCGTGAGGCATTCCAAATCATCTTTCCTACTTATTGAAGAAGCGCCAACTATAAGGTTATTAAATATGCATCGTATTCCAGCCACTCTTAGAAGCTATGATATAGCAACCGT
>NZ_FOOH01000002.1 GCF_900113135.1 Salegentibacter agarivorans
CTTATTGATAATAATCTCATAGAAAATAAAATTCGTCCAGTTGCCCTGGGAAGGAAAAATTACTTATTTGCCGGATCTCATAAGGCTGCTCAGAGAGCTGCAGCAATTTATTCCTTCTTTGCTATTTGTAAAAAACACGAGGTGAATCCCTATGAGTGGTTAAAATATACCTTAGAGAATATCATGACTATAAAGTACAAGGATATTAAGAACCTCTATCCACAAAATTATAAAAAATTACAGCTGAGTAAATAAACAAATACAGCTTAAAAGATTATTTTAGAATTACAAGGGGCACTTAGCCGACTGGATACATTGCAAAATAGGTTTGTCTTCCCCACAAAGGTGGGGAACTCTTTGGAGAAACCCACTTCTTTCTAAACCCCAACTCCTAAGCATTTTGCACTTACCGTTCCCACGGCCTAAAAACCTTCCGTCCTCAGGTTTTTAAACCTGGTCGCTTGTTTTATTTCACACATTCCACTCCATCCTCACGCGTTGCTATCTTTTGCCCTTAAAATCCAATAAAGTTTCACGCTACCGCGTGAGTAAACTGAATTAAGGGCAAACCGCAACTTCACTTTGTGCGAGCCTGCGAGGTCACAACGGCGTAGGTGCTGTCATATTTTTTGAATTAATTTTCCATAAGAAACTGAAGGTTAAATGAAGCACCTGTACTCAGGGCATAACAGCTTTCCACTTTAATTATAAATTGTAGCCTTTTAAAATAAAATGCTGACATATAGTAATGCTGAGGTTAAATCAACAAGCAAAGCCCTTATTTGCCCTCACACAGGCATAAGTCGGTGCACTTCACCTAGACGCTACCTCGTCGCTCTTCGCTGGCTCCTCCTTAAGCCTGTTGATCTCAACTAGAAAGGTCAAAAAATCCGTCAGCTGAGTATGCTACATAACTGTGGGACGCACTCCGCTGCTACGTGCTAACCCCACACCACCCTTGTTCCTACTCGCAACGGCACGCTCCTTTTGGTTTACTTGCCCCTATAATTCAACAGATTTTATTAAATTTATATAAAATTAGAACTATGTGCTATAGAACTAAACTCAATGCTAAACTCAGTGATATAGAACGTACTTTAGAAGCGCGATTTATTGAACCCGATGCATATAAACCACAACAGGAAATCAATGCATTTACATTTTCAAAAACTCCAGTGATTTCAGATGAAAACCAAGGGGAAATCCAAATGTTTAATTGGGGATTAATACCATTTTGGGCCAAAGATGATAAAATCAAAAAAATGACCCTGAATGCTAAAATTGAGACAATATCTGAAAAGCCATCCTTTAGGAATTCAGTGAAAAAACGTTGCTTGATTATTGCTGATGGTTACTATGAATGGCAATGGAAAGATCCCAAAGGTAAAGACAAACAAAAGTATCTAATTACTCCAACAGATCAGGAAATTTTTGCATTCGCAGGAATTTATTCTAACTGGATAAACCCACAAACAAACGAAGCTCTTAATACTTATTCCATTGTAACTACTGAAGCAAATGAGTTGATGTCTGAAATTCATAATAATAAAAAAAGAATGCCGGTGGTATTAAAACAACAGGATCATCAGGCCTGGCTAAATGGTCAGGATCATTCTAATTTTGCATTTCCCTATGAAGTACCATTAATTGCAACTGAAGTAGCTTAATTTTCTTGAAATCGTCTCATTTTAGATTTCGTTTCCAAAAATTTTTTTTCAAAAGATTCAGTAGGTAAATATTTTTCTGTTTCCACTTCAAAATATCTCAACCGTCCACTAGCAACTTCCTTACTTACATTTATATCATACATAAGCTTTTTTAACTGTTCGGTAATTTTATCTTTCCAGCTTGTTTTATCTCCAGAATAAATAGAATAACGAATAAATATGTTTTCCACATCGTCCATTATCCAGGTTACTACAAATAAATCGATAAGATCCTTTCTTGATCCAATTCGCTTTCCCGAGAAGAAATAATCAAAAGTATATTCGGCCATATCATCGTTGATAATAGACTTGTCGAAATAATCATTTCTTGAAAATTCCCTTAGTGGAGAGGTGTACATAATTGCTAAAAATAGAATTTTGTTCTGCTAAAAAACTAATACTTCTAAATTCCAAATATAGGAAAATATCCAAAATTAGGAATAATTCCAACTTAAAGTAAATGAAAATTAGCAAACTTCTTCCCGTAAACGAAAGCTAAGTTTATACACGGGGTCTTTTCCAGGAATAAGGACATTCCAAGCTCATAATGTGTTCTTGTTTGTTTAGGTTTTAGAACTTTCTTCCAGTATTACTTAAACTCACAATAGTTTGGATTGTAGAAGATCCATATCCTCTCCAATTTTTTGATCTAATACTCTGGCATAGATTTGTGTTGTAGATAATTTAGAATGGCCTAAAAGCTTAGAAACAGTTTCTATAGGTACACCATTAGACAATGTGATAGTAGTGGCGAAAGTATGTCGTGCAACGTGAAAACTAAGTTTCTTAGAAATTTTGCATTGTGTAGCAATTTCTTTGAGGTAGGCGTTTATCTTCTGGTTACTGTAGCAGGGTAGAAGGAATTCTGATGTTGGATCTTCGTATGACTTTAAAATGTTACGAGCCTTTTCTAATAAGGGTATTTTAATAATTTCCTTACTCTTTTCTCTTCTACTGAAAATCCATTCCTTTCCATTAACACCTTTTATCAAATTCTCTTTAGTTAGTTGCTTGACATCGATATAAGACAAGCCGGTGTAACAGGCGAAAAGAAAAATGTTTTTGGTATTTTCTAGAGATAGCTTAGAAAATTCAGTTTCTTCCAGATAATCTAGTTCGCGATTATTTAGAAAAGCACGATCATATTTTTCAAATTTAAGCTTATAACTTTGAAAAGGATCTTTTTCAATCCATCCTAATTTAAGAGACAAATTAGTTAATTTTTTGAATCTCTCCATGTGTTTCATAATTCCGTTATTACTTAATTGCTTATTACCTCTTTTATCTTTTCTTGTTCTTAGAAACTTATCAAATCCTGTGATAAAATGAAAAGAAAGGTTTTTTAAGAAGATATCTTTTGCTTTATGCTCTGAGGCAAGGTATTGCATTAAGTACTTCTCAGTTGCTCCATAGTTTTTAAGAGTACCATACTTAAGAATGTCTACCATTGTTTCCTTGTGATATTCCAGGATATCCTTTAAAGATTTAAAAGCGGCATCAGCTCCTAGAAATCTAGATTTTATTGCTCGGGCTGTGATGATAGAATCTTCTTTTAATAGCTCTTCATAACATTCAAGTAATTTGGCATATTTAGCATCTAGATAATTATTTAGACGAGTGGCTTCTGGGTTTCTTCCTTTAATCCGGTGAGATCTATCATCCCAGGATTCTGGATTGCATTGCCTTCTTAAACTAATTTCTGCTCGACGGCCATCGACGGTAACCCTTGCATAAATAGGGGCTAGGTTTTCTTTGGTTTTTGCGGTGTGTAACCAAAATAAAATACGAAATGTGGGTTTTTTATTCATAACTTTAATATTTAGGTAACTTTTTTACTCAATTAATTACATCCCAAATCGGATTAAAGGCCCTTGGATAGGGAAAAGGTAAGAAAAAAAAGGTAACCGATTAGGTAACCGAATAGGTAACTTTTTGTTTGATATCAAACAAAAAAAAATGATTCCCAGTTTTGCTAAAAGCACTGAAAATCATTTAATTAGGTGTTTTTTGATGTAATTTGATACTCAAAAAGTCGGGATGACAGGATTTGAACCTGCGACCCCACGCCCCCCAGGCTCAAATTTTACATTTCTTTTAGTTAGATTTGTTTTCCTATGCATTGAATATCAGTATTTTATGATTTTTTCGAGTGTATCTAAATTCTTTTGTTTTACCTTTATATGGTAATTTGTTGTACGTATGTTGTACGGATTTTAAAATGTTTATTGTAGCGTTTTAAAGCGTTAATAGTATGGATGTAGGTATTTGTTGTACGGATTTAGAACATTAATAATTCAAAATGGCGGTTGTAAAAATAGTATTGCATAAAGTTAAACGTGCTGATGGTACTTTTCCTGTCAGCTTAAGAGTAACTAAAAACAGGAAAACAAAATATTTTAAAACCATTTTTAATGTATTTCCTGAAGAATGGGATGCCAGTGCGGAATTATTTAATAAAAGACATGCAAACCATCTTCAGGACAATAGGCTACTTTTAAAATTTAAAGAACGGGCGTTTAGGATTTATTCCGAGCTACAGCTTAAAAATGAAAGTTTTCGACTTTCTGAGTTTGAAAATGCTTTTCGAGTAACCTCCAATCCTGAATCAAAAAAAATTTTTTGTTTCTGGAGTGATTTAATTCAAGAATTTAACTCAGCCGGCAGAACTGGAAATGCAAGAATCCATAATGAAGCTTTTCTAGCCCTTAAAAAATTCAATTTATCCACTCGACTGGAGTTCGAAGACATTACGGTTACCTACTTGTCAAAATTTGAAACGCATTTGCGTTCACAAGGTGGAAATGATGGAGGGATTAGCTTACGAATGCGAACAATTAGGGCTGTTTTTAATAAAGCCATTGCCAGGGATATAATTCCAGCGAACATTTATCCTTTTAAAAATTATAAAATTTCTAAGCTTAAAAGTAAGCCTGCGAAAAGAGCTCTTGACTTTACCGAGATAATGAGAATAGTAAAGATGGATATATCAAAACATCCTCATCTTTTACATAGTCATAAATATTTTGTTTTCAGCTTTTATACCCGGGGAATGAATTTCGCTGATCAAATTAATTTAAAATGGTCTCAAATTAATGGTGACAAAATATTTTACACCCGCTCTAAGTCAAAAGGAAATTTTAATATTACTATTCTGCCACCTGTTAGGGATATTTTGAATTATTTTAAGGCAAGATCTATTGGCACAAAATATGTTTTTCCTTTACTCTTACAAGATAATATGACCCCACTACAAATTGAGAACAGAAAACATAAGACGCTAAGTAAGTATAATAAAGATTTAAAAGAGATCGCTACTATCTGTAATATTGATAAAACTTTAACCAGCTATGTAGCTCGACATAGTTTTGCGAATAGCTTAAAGCAAATGGGCGTTGCCACAGATATTATAAGCGAGTCACTGGGACATCAAAACCTAACTATAACCCAGGCTTACTTGAAAGAATTGGATAGCTCAGTATTGGATGCAGCAAGTGAATTACTACTTTAATTCCCAAGGTAGACTATAGTTTTTCACAAAGTATTCGATATATTCCAAGGTTTTATGCTCTTCAGTTTAAAAGCTAACCCCCGTCTTATCGTATTTAAAAACAGTTATATTTATTTGCTGTTCTTTTTGAACTACGTGTAGAGTTTCATTAAGCTCGTAGAAAAGAAAGTTATCCATGTGAATCTCTGTTGCAAATTGATTGCTCTGGATAAATTTTAGGTCAAAATAAAAACAATATCTTCTGGATATGGATAGAATTTTTTTGCACACCCTGTGCATAGGTATTTTGTTATCTTTACATTGTGAAAATAGTTGCATTCATACTATCTATATATGTATTTGGGCTAAATTTTTTAGCCTGTAATGACAGTGATTCGTCACAATTAACATATGATTCAGAAATAACCATAGTATCCGGCCAGAATCTGGACCTCGATCACACCCATAATCAGGAAGCAGATTTATGTCCTCCATTTTGCAGCTGTCATTGCTGCCATGTACATACAATAGATTTTGGTTCTTCTAATTTCAAACCTTTAATCACGGAAATTCCTTCCAAGGCTTTCGCTCATTTTGATAGTTCAGCCGAAGAACCTATCCTTTCTTTTTTAGATCCCCCAAAAGTATAGTTCAGTTTTTTATAGGATAGCTATATCCTTTCCTGAGGTTCTACGAAATCTTCAGGCCTATATTATCGATTTTTTCAACTCTTAGAAAAATATCGAAATGTTTAACTGAATTAATTTTTTATATGATTAATAGAATCATCTCATTTTCCATTAATAATAAATTTATTATTGGGCTGCTTACCTTAGCGCTTATTGGAACAGGTATTTGGTCCATGATGACCGTCAACCTGGGATCGGTGCCAGATATTACTAATAATCAGGTTCAGGTGATCACCCAGTCACCTAATCTTGCCACAGAAGATATTGAACAATTTGTAACCTACCCTGTAGAACTTTCTATGGGTAATTTACCAGGGGTTACAGAGATTCGTTCTATTTCGCGCTTTGGACTCTCGGTAGTTACTATAGTTTTCAAAGATGATATGGGAACCTATCTTCCTCGTCAACTTGTACAGGAGAAGCTTAATGAATTGGGCGAGACCATACCCGATAAATTTGGAAGTCCTTCCATGGGGCCTATTTCAACCGGTTTAGGTCAAATCTATGAGTATACTATACAACCAAAAAAAGGTTACGACACAGAATATTCCCCTATGAAACTTAGAACTATTCAGGATTGGATAGTTAAAAGGCAGCTTACCTTACTAGATGGTGTGGTGGAAGTAAATTCTTTTGGAGGCTCCATAAAACAATATGAGGTAGCAATAAACCCTGAAAAATTAAACAGTATGGGTATAAGTATCTCTGAGGTTTACGAGGCCCTTGCTCGAAATAATGTAAATACCGGAGGAGCTTATATCGAGAAAAATAAAATGTCGAATTTTATTAGAGGAGAAGGTTTAATCCGTTCACTTGAGGATATAAGGAAAATTGCTATTACCACCGAAAATGCTGTTCCGATAACGATTGGAGATGTTGCAGAAAATGTTCAGTTTGGAAACCAAGTACGTTACGGAGCTTTCACGCAAGATGGAGAGGAAGCCGTAGGCGGTATCATTATGATGTTGAAAGGCGCCAATCCCAATGCCGTAATTCAGGATGTTAAAGATAGAATGGCAGAAGTTGAAAAGTCACTTCCTGAAGGTTTGACCATAGAGCCCATTATTGATCGAAGTGAATTAATAGCACGAACAACTGATACCGTTAAAACAAATTTACTGGAAGGTGCATTGATAGTGATTTTTGCCTTGGTATTGTTATTAGGTAGTTTAAGAGGTGGACTTATTACTGCTACCACTATTCCCTTATCACTGCTTTTTGCTTTTATTTTAATGAAGCAATTCAATGTATGGGCCAATCTAATGAGTTTGGGCGCTATTGACTTTGGAATCATTATAGACGGTGCAGTGATTATCATCGAAGGAACCGTGTATGAAATACAAAAACGGATTAGATCAGGTAAACTGAAATTTACTCAGGCTAAAATGGATGAAGTAGCCTATGATGCTGGGAGTACGATGATGAGTTCCGCGTTCTTTGGGCAAATTATAATTCTTATCGTATTTACACCCATTCTTTTTCTTACCGGGGTAGAAGGAAAAATGTTTAAACCTATGGCTTACACCTTCGGTTTTGCAATGATAGGGGCCATATTCTTATGCCTTACCTATGTCCCTATGATGTCTGCCCTATTTATGAAACCAATTCAAAATAAAAAGAACTGGTTTGGAAGGTTTGAACGCTGGTTGGAAAGGTTAAGTGATAAAATAATTGGAGGAATACAAAGAGTCTATATGCCTTTACTGAAAGGGGCATTAAAACTGAAGCTCATTGTTGTAGGTGCTGCTGCTGTTCTACTTGTATTATCCGGTTTCCTTTTTTCCAAAATGGGAGGAGAATTTGTGCCTCAACTGGATGAAGGGGATATTGCGATGCAGGCTTTAATAAGACCCGGAAGTTCATTGACAGAATCTATTGAAGTTTCTAAAAAAATAGAAAACATACTTTTAGAAAATTTCCCTGAAATTAAAACGGTAACCGCAAGGATTGGAGTAGCCGACATTCCTACAGATCCAATGCCAATGGATATTGCAGATATGTATCTCATCCTTGAAAAGGATAAGGATAAATGGACAACCGCTGAAACTAAAGAAGCACTTATAGCACAGATCAAGGAAAAACTGAATAAAGAACTTACTGGGGTAAACCTTGTATTTACCCAACCTGTAGAATTAAGGTTCAACGAATTACTAGAAGGAGTAAGAGAAGATATTGCGGTTAAACTATATGGAGAGGACCTGGATGTTTTGTCGGAAAAGGTACAGAAAATGGCTAATATTATCCAGACCGTACCAGGAGCTGGAGATGTTAATCCTGAACGAACATCCGGGCTGCCACAAATGACCGTGAAATTTAACCGTGATAAAATTGCTCAATATGGCCTGGATATCCAAAAAGCAAATGATTACATAAGTACTGCTTTTGCGGGAGGAACCGCTGGGGTGATTTTTGAAGGAGAAAAGCGATTCGATTTAGTAGTTCGATTTGATGAGGAACATAGAAAGAATATTGATGACTTGCGCGGAATGTATATCGATCTTCCAGACGGGACGCAGGTGCCGATAAAAGAAATAGCAGATATCGAATATGTACCGGGCCCTATGCAAATTTCAAGGGATGACACCTATAGAAGGACGTATGTGGGTGTAAATGCCCGTGGAAGGGATGTGGAGTCAGTAGTAAATGATATTCAACAACGATTAGATGAAGAATTAGAATTACCTCCCGGTTATTATATAACTTATGGAGGGGAGTTCGAAAACCTTCAGAGTGCCAAAGATCGATTAGTGATTGTGGTACCAATAGCTTTATTCTTGATTTTTGTACTTCTATATTTTGCTTTACAGTCTTTTTCCCAATCTATTATGATCTATATGGCGATACCATTGGCTGCTATAGGAGGTGTTTTTGCCCTTTGGTTAAGAGGTATGCCATTTAGTATTTCCGCAGGTGTAGGCTTCATTGTACTGTTCGGGGTTGCAGTTTTAAACGGGCTGGTACTAATAAATAGATTCAATTCTTTAAAAGAAGAAGGAGTAACCAGTATAAGAGATAGAATTTTTACAGGAACCAAAGAACGAATACGACCTATTATGTTAACAGCAACAACAGATATTTTCGGTTTTCTACCAATGGCATTTTCCACATCAGCCGGTGCAGAAGTTCAACAACCACTTGCTACGGTGGTTATAGGTGGGATGCTAACAGCTACACTGCTTACGCTGGTTGTATTACCAGTACTATATACCCTTGTAGAAAGAAAGCGAGAGAAAAAAGAAAAGAATAAACTAGGTTCTTCCAATTCCCGATCTTTAGCTACGATTTTGATAATTGGCTTGGTTTTAGGCGGAACCTTTTCTGCAAATGCACAATCTGATGCAATGTCATCAGAATATTCACAACAGGATACTTTACAAACAATTAGCTTGGAAGAGGCTAGAGAACTCGCAATTAAAAATTTTCCCCAGCTAAAAGCTGCCCAACTTGAAATTGAAAGAGAAGAAGTACTGCGTAAAACCGCTTATGATTTTGGAAATACCCAAATCTTTACAGGAAAGGAAGAAGTAGGAAATGGTTCTGATGGGATTTATACCCAAATTGGTATTCAACAACAAGGCATAGATGTTTTCGGAATTGCCCCGCGGTTAAAATTGCAGAAAGAAAGGGTCGCATTAGCCGAAAATGCTTTAGAATTAAATACTTTAGAAGTTGAACGTGAAGTAAGTAGAGCCTGGGCATCAGTTTATACCCGAAAAAAAATGTATCAGGTTTACCGGAAGATGGACTCAATTTTTGAAGACATTGAAAGGGCTGCAAGAATTCGATATGAGACAGAAGCTACCTCTAAACTCGAATATCTTGCCACCTCTAATCAGGGGAATGAGGTAAAAATACAATTAGAACAGTCCTATCGAAATTACCTGAAATCATTGCAGCGCCTAAACCTCTGGTTTGCCAGTGACACGATCTATGATGTACCAGATTTGCCCGTTGTAACCTTAGACGAACCTTTGAACTTTCTGGTAGAGTCCCTTGAAAATCATCCATCGCTTCAGGTTTCTGAACAAAGGGTGGATGTTGCAAAAGCAATTACCAGAGAACGAAAATCAGAATTTCTGCCCAAATTTCAGGGCCAGTATGCCAGGCAGGAAATAAATGGACAATCAGGATTCTATCAATATCAACTGGGAATTCAAATCCCGCTATTTTTTGGACCGGAATTAGGACGTACACAAGAAGCTAAAGTCAATCGAAAGATTGCCGAGCAAAATTTTTACCAGGATAAACTCGAACTGGAAACCGCCTATAAAAACATGCGCGAAGAATTCATCAAATGGAGAAACTCCTGGAATTATTATAAAAATGAAGCGCTTCCATTAGCTAAAGAGCAACAGGATGGAGCTGTATTAGCTTTTAGGGAAGGAGCTATAGATTATGTAACCTTCCTTCAAAATATAAGGGATGCCATTCGTATCGAGGTAAACGCCTGGAGCGCTTTTAATGATTATCTCGATAGCCGGTACCAACTTGAATATTACCTCGAAAATTCAAATTAAAAATTAAGAAAAAACGATATGAATATAAGATCAATAAATATTTTAATGTTTGCTTTATCACTAAGTCTGCTCTTTGGATGTAAAGAGAATTCAGATGCAGAAGTAGATAGTTCACAAGAGGCTACGACCTCCGCTAATGCTGAAGAAGGTGAAAATCATAAGGAGGAAAAAGCTGGAGGCCACGCCGAAGAAGAGGGCGGAATGCGTTCGGTACATCTTTCAGAAATGAAATTCAACAGTCTCGGGGTCAAGGTGGATACTTTGCCAACCAAAGCATTATCAGGAATAGTAGAAGCCAACGGCCAATTAGAAGTGCCGCCTCAATACGAAGCTACAGTTACAGCCGTATTAGGGGGGAATATTAATTCAATAAAAGTTATTGAAGGAGATAAAGTGAATAAGGGCCAGGTACTGGCTTACCTTTCCCATCCCAATCTGACTAAAATCCAAACGGATTATATAAATGCATACAGCCGGATGGAGTTTTTGGAAAAGGAATTCGCAAGACAGAAACGATTATATGAGGCCGAAGTAGGATCTGGGAAGTCTTTTCAACAAACCCAGGCA
Source organism: Salegentibacter agarivorans (assembly GCF_900113135.1). Classification (GTDB taxonomy): domain Bacteria; phylum Bacteroidota; class Bacteroidia; order Flavobacteriales; family Flavobacteriaceae; genus Salegentibacter; species Salegentibacter agarivorans. The sequence continues at coordinate 10,967 of NZ_FOOH01000002.1, forward strand.
GATTATCAGTCTGTACAAGGTGAAGTACGAGGCTATGAATCACAATTACGTCAGTTAAACCTAAATGCTTCCAAAATAAGAAATGGGGAACTTTACGAATATATCCCGGTAGTAAGCCCTATTGAAGGTTATATAGAAAAAGTAAAGGTGCAAATTGGCCAATATGTAGAACCCCAAACCAGCATGTTTATGGTAGTTGATAATGAACATGTTCACGCCGATTTAATGGTTTTTGAAAAAGATATTTATAAGGTTAAAGAAGGTCAAAAAATTTCTTTTACGCTGGAGTCAGTGCCTGGCAGTAATTTAACGGGAGAAATTTATTCCGTAGGCAAGCAATTTGAACAAAATCCCAAAGCGGTACACGTTCACGCCGAGATAGATAATAAGGAAGATTATCTAATTCCTGGTATGTATATAAAAGGAAGAATTAGAACAGGAGAGGATGCAGTACCTGCATTGCCGGAAGAGGCAGTGATTGAGGAAGAGGGAAACCATTACATCTTTACGGCCCAAAAGCACCAGAAAGATGGTACAACCGAGTGGGAGCTAAAACCAGTACAGGTAAGAACTGGAATAAAGGAAGATGGATGGGTTGAAATCAAACTCCTGGAACCACTTCCGAAAGATGCCATAGTTGCCTATAATAATGCCTATTATTTGATTTCTGAAATGCAGAAAAGTCAAACATCTCATGGTCATTAAGTAGATTAATAAATATTATAATAAGCTCTTAGTTTTGGTTTACTAAAACTTTTGAGAATTATTCTTAATTACCGCAAATTATTTCACGAATGAAGAATTAAAAGCTTTAACGAAACCGATAAGAGTTAAATAGGAAGAGAATGAATGAAATCGAAAAAAAATTAGAGGTAAAGGGTGTTCGACCGACAGCCATGCGAATTCTGATTTATAAATTTATGGCAAAAAATGATCGGGCTGTTACACTTACAGAAATTGAAAATGCCTTTGGAAAAGCAGATCGGGCTACATTATCTCGAACAATACGCACCTTCGAAACAAAGAATATTGTTCATCAAATAGATGATGGCACAGGTATACCAAAATATGCGCTCTGTGAGAATGATTGTAACTGCGAAGTAGAACAAGACTTGCACATCCACTTTCATTGTAATAATTGTGATGAAACTGTTTGTTTAACTGACCATAAGATTCCACATATTAACCTGCCAGAGGGCTATATTCCAGAAAATGTAAATCTGGTAGTAAAGGGAATATGTGAGAAATGTAGTGCTGTTTAATTTTTGAAAAGGAAGCAAGCATAAAAATACAGGTAAAACGGAACTATTTAGTATGGAGATCACTAAAATTAGATTATGGAAGCAAAAAGAAAAAAAGATTTAAAAAAAGCAAGAACGCTTCAAATATGGAATGTCATTTATGATACTATTGAAGTAATAGTATCTCTAATTGCAGGGATAACTGCCAATAGTTCTGCTCTTGTAGGATGGGCACTGGACAGTACAATAGAGGTGGTAAGTGCGGCCACATTAGGCTGGCGACTGCACGGCGAGCTCAAGGGCCTTGACGAAGAAAAAGTAAAAAGACGTAAAAAGATCACTCTATATGTGATTGCAGGATCATTTACTTTGGTCTGCATATTTATTTCTTATGATTCAATCACAAAGCTCATTAGTCAGGAAACTGCAAGTTGGAGTACCATGGGGCTAATCATTTTAATCATTTCTTTGATTATAAATCCCATTCTAATCTATTTCAAAAGAAAATATGGACATAAGCTGGACAGTCCAGCGTTACTTGCTGATGCCAAAGATACTTTTATTTGCCTATACCAAACCGTAGTTGTTCTTGCCGGTTTGCTATTGGTAAACTGGTTGGGCTGGTGGTGGGCAGATCCTGTCGCAGCTCTGCTCATTGTACCTTATGCGGCAAAGGAAGGTTGGGAAGCCTATACCAAAACAAGATAAATCAACTCTAGTATTACGTAATAGAAAGAAATAACCGTGATTCATATAATGAAAACAGAAAGATGCAATCTGATATCCGCTACGTTCAGTGGTAAGGTATCTAAGGAGGATATAGAGAAAATCCATCCCTTGAAATTGTCAAAAATGAGGAAAAAGTATATTTTTTTTTGAGCTGGTCAATTTCAAGGGATTTGATTTCAAAGGCTTATAGGCAGATTTAAAGGTTGACGCAGCTCATATTTCCGATTATGGAAAATGGCCTTTGTGGGTGAAAAAGAATGGCAGCAATGGGCTGCTGGAGCTACTGAATTCTTTGCCAGCTCGCAGGTTAGATATTTCGACCTTACTGAAAAAGAAGAGACTAAAAGATGGATTTTAAAGCAAAAGGAAAATGAAAAAATTACAACTTAAAATTCCGGTACTGCTACCTCAGGTGCCGAATGAAAAAGATACCTGTGTACAAAGACTTATTAATGATCTAGAAGCCGAGGAAGGCCTTGAGAGGGTTCATATAGCAGATGAAAAGGAAGATTCGGTTCCACTACTTTGTTTTCATTATGATCCTGACGTTATCTCTATTGATCGCATTCAATCTTTGGCGGAAAATGCCGGGGCAGAAATTACAGAAAAATATGGTCATCTTCTTTTAGAGGTTGAGGGGATTAGACATACCCGCCATGCAAGAACTATAGAAAAGACTCTGCTGAATATCGAAGGCATTTTGGAAGCTTCCGCCAATGCCGGAGGAATGATCCGTTTAGAATATGATAAGCGTGAGACTAGTTTTGAAGCGATAAATGCAAGGCTTGAAAAGGAAAACCTACAAGTTAAAAAAAGCTCCTCTGGCCATAAGAATGGTTTTAAATCCTCGGAAAAAACCTCTGATGAATTAATTAAAAAAAATAAGATGAGTCAGAAACACCAACATGAAGATGAAGATGAACTGAATCATAAAGAGGGTGATAGTCACGGAGCCGGGGAAAAACATTCACACTCCCACGGAGGTATTTTTGGGAAAAATACAGAACTTATATTTGCCATTATTTGTGGTGTTTTACTGGGGATTGGTTTTGGATTATCCTTTGTAGATTCAGTTCCCCAATGGGTTAGCCTTGCACTTTATATTGGAGCCTATTTCTTTGGAGGCTTTTATACCGCGAAAGAAGCTGTGGAAACCGTGGCCAAAGGTGGTTTTGAAATTGATTTTCTAATGTTGGTCGCAGCTATTGGAGCAGCTATATTAGGGGAATGGGCTGAAGGTGCTTTGTTATTATTTCTCTTTAGCTTGGGACATGCCCTGGAGCATTATGCGATGAACAAAGCACGAAAATCTATAGCCGCATTGGCAGAATTGGCACCTAAAACAGCTTTGGTTAAAAAAAATGGTAAAACGGAAGAAGTTGGTATCGAAAAACTCAATATTGGGGATATCATTGTGGTGAAACCTAATAGTAAAATATCCGCAGATGGCGTAGTTGTAGATGGGCAGAGTAGTGTAAACCAGGCTCCAATAACCGGGGAGAGTGTACCGGTAGATAAAATTCCCGTAGAAGATGTTGAGAAGAATTACTCAGAGGTAGATGATATCAAAGATGAAAACCGCGTTTTTGCCGGAACTATCAATGGGAACAATACTTTGGAAATTAAAGTGATCAAAGCAGCCAAGGATTCTACATTGTCAAGGCTGGTCAAATTGGTTAATGAAGCCCAGACCCAAAAATCACCTACCCAGTTGCTTACTGATAAGTTTGAGAAATATTTTGTACCATCCGTCCTTATTTTGGTCGGAGCTCTTTTATTCGCATTCTTAGTTATTGACGAACCCTTTAGCGCCAGCTTTTACAGGGCAATGGCGGTACTGGTAGCTGCAAGTCCCTGTGCGTTGGCAATCTCGACCCCGAGTGCTGTATTGAGTGGAGTGGCCAGGGCGGCCCGTGGTGGGGTATTAATTAAAGGAGGCCGACCACTAGAGGATCTGGGAGAATTGACCGCCCTCGCCTTTGATAAGACCGGGACTCTAACGGAAGGAAAGTCAAAACTTACGCAAGTAGTACCACTTGGGGATATTTCAGAAAATGAACTTCTCAAAATAGCAATAGCCGTGGAAAGTTTGAGTGATCATCCCCTAGCAAAAGCTGTAGTCCGTGATGGCAAGAGGCGCCTGGAAGGCGAGGAAATTCCGGATGCTTCCAATCTGGAAGCTGTGTTAGGAAAAGGTATTAAAGCAACATTGGGAAATGATAAGATCTATGTTGGTAATTTGGATTTATATGAAGGATTAAAGGATACTCTTCCATCGGAAGAAATAGCTACAAAAGTACGTGGTCTTGAAAGTGGTGGAAATACCACGATGTTACTTCGTAAAAATGAAGAATATATAGGCATAATAGCCTTAATGGATACCCCACGGGAGGCAGCAAAAAAGACCCTTTCTGAATTGAAGAAAATAGGTATTAAACGGATGATCATGCTTACCGGCGATAACCAGAAGGTGGCAGATGCTGTAGCAGAAGAAATAGGATTGACCGAGGCCTGGGGGAGTTTACTACCGGAAGAAAAGGTGGAAGCCATTAAAAAATTAAAAAAGAAAGAATCTAAAGTGGCTATGGTGGGCGATGGTGTTAACGATGCACCTGCCATGGCAAATAGCACCGTAGGAATAGCGATGGGTGCTGCGGGTAGCGATGTTGCTCTGGAAACCGCCGATATTGCCCTTATGGCCGATAAGTTGGAGACCCTGCCCTTTGCCATAGGCTTAAGCAGGAAGGCAAAGGCGATTATCAGACAGAACCTTTGGGTAAGCCTTGGAATTGTAGCTTTACTTATACCGGCAACTATTTTTGGATTTGCGAATATCGGAGTGGCAGTAGTAATTCATGAGGGTTCTACACTGCTTGTAGTATTTAATGCATTAAGACTTTTAGCTTATAAAAAATGAAAAAAAGTACCTTTATAGTAAGTCAAATGGACTGCCCCTCCGAGGAGCAGATGATAAGGATGAAATTGGAAACTTTTGACCAGATAAAATATCTGGACTTTGATATTCCTAAAAGAAAACTTGAAGTATATCACCTTGGAGGGGTCTATGAAATTCAATCTTCGATTTCAGAATTAAAATTAGGTGATAAATTTTTGGGATCAGAGGAAGCTGAAGTTCCAGTTGGAGAAAATGAAACAAAACAAAAAAATGTTCTTTGGTGGGTGCTGGGTATTAATGCTGGCTTCTTCCTTATTGAAATGACTACCGGTTGGATATCTTCTTCTATGGGCCTTATTGCCGATTCGCTTGATATGCTTGCAGACTCAATAGTGTATGCGTTAAGCTTATTTGCAGTAGGAGGTGCTGTTTCTAGAAAAAAGAAAGTTGCAAAATTTAGCGGCTATTTTCAAATGTTTTTGGCGGCAATTGGATTTATAGAGGTTTTGCGCAGGTTTTTTATGAGCAGTGAAACTCCGTTGTTTGAATGGATGATTGTTATTTCTTTTCTGGCACTTGGAGGAAACTTGATTTCATTATGGCTGATTAATAAAGCTAAGAGTAAAGAGGTTCATATGCAGGCCAGTGCGATTTTTACTTCAAATGATATTATCGTAAATGGTGGGGTAATATTGGCTGGTATCCTTGTTTATTTTCTGAAGAGCAAATGGCCTGATTTGATCATAGGAGGAATAGTTTTCACATTTGTAATGCGTGGAGCAATTAAAATTTTAAAACTTGCGAAATAAAAACCTTTTTGAATAAATTAAACAAATATCACACATTAATAATTGCAGTAGCAGTTGGTGTGGGTTTACTTCTTGGGCAAATTTCAGTTATCAAAAGATTTTCAGAATATCTTATCGTCCCATTCCTAATGGTGATGCTTTTTGGTTTGTTCATGAATATTCCCTTTAAAAACCTACTTTCCAGTTTTTCCAATCTTAAATTCATCTCGGCAAATCTGATAATCAATTTCCTCTGGACGCCAATCTTTGCCTATCTTTTGGGATTACTCCTTTTACAAGAACATTTGAGTTTATGGATAGGTTTTGTAATGTTAATGGTAACACCCTGCACGGACTGGTACCTGATCTTTACCGGAATTGCCAAAGGAAATACTTCCTTGTCAACAGCTGTATTGCCGGTAAATCTAATTTTACAATTAATTCTTCTTCCGGTTTATCTGTTCTTGTTTTTCGGGAAATCCGGGTCCGTTGATACAGCAATTTTATGGGAAAGTATTCTCTTGGTGCTTTTAGTTCCATTTCTAATTGCGCAGCTTATAAAATACTGGAGTACTAAACTTAGAAAAACAGAATTGATGCGCAAGAAAGTTCTTCCTTTTTCCGAAACTGCACAAATCATTTTACTGGCTTTGGCCATTGTTGCTATGTTTGCATCGCAGGGAGAATATTTAACAAAAAATCTTAGCGTAATTTACATTCTTCTGATTCCAATACTTCTGTTCTTTTTGATTAATTTTCTGGTAGGACGTTTTGCGAGCTTACTATTAAAATTTAATTATAAGGATTCTGCAAGCCTGAGCTTAACCACTCTTGCAAGAAACTCACCTATTGCTCTGGCCGTTTCTCTTACCGCTTTTCCAAATGATCCATTAATTTCACTTGCATTGGTGATAGGGCCTTTGTTGGAGTTACCCATATTGACCTTAATTTCTCAAATTTTATTAAAGATTAGAAAAGCTTATAAGTAGTTTTAGATTACGGTTGAAATAGTGTTTAAGACCCCAATATCTACCATAACTTGCGCAGGATCCTATGCTGTTTTTATAGTGTACGGGAAGTTAAGCGTCAAGTAAAAACAGCATAGGGCGCTGCCTACTCTTTTGTTCTAAACCAATAAATTTCAACCTGTTTTCAGGGTTTTCCAGGCCATTTACTGGTAATCTCCTCGTTTCGCAACAACGACTTAAAAAAATTGCACTAAACTTTACTAAATTTTTGCCGCAAATTTCAACGGTTTTACTGAGGATTTCAGGGCATTTGCCGCAATTTTACTAATTTTTTCAAAGGGGCATTTGTCATTACAAACCCTGGTATCCACCCTGTATCCACTCGCAGTATGCCTGCTGGATTTCTGGAAATGCTGCAAAATAATCTTGGTAAGATTTATTCTGAGATTCCATGATCGTCTGGTAAACTTCAAAATTGTCTTCTACCTTTTCTTTAGAAGTATATCCAAAATATCCCACTGAACCTAGTGCAATAACTCCTGAGATACCAAAAAGGATCAGCAGGTAATTGGGTATGATCCTGACGCGCTTTAATTTCCGGTCTATCTCCTTTAGTATTTCATCTGTTTTTTCCTTTTCTGCTTCCTGTTTTTGCAGGAATGTGTTCAGGTTCTTTTCCAATGCTTCCGTGCTAATGGGGATGCTCATCTTTGCCAATTGTCCCGAAAGCTTTTTGAGTTCCAAGACTGCCGTTTTAAAATCCTCCATTTCATCGGCCATCAGTTCCATAATTTCATCTAGTTTTTTCATAACTCAACGGTTTAATATCCCATACCTATACCGGTATCTCTTAATGTTTTTACTATTCCTTTTAAAATCTCTTTAGCGATTTTGGTTGACAGGTTACTGCTTAGCTGCACTGTCTTATCCAATACCTGGAAGGTTTTAGGTACTTCTTTTAGCCTTGTAAAACTCCTGTTTTGGGCGATCTGTGGAATTAATCTATTCCCGCTCATCGACCGATCGACTTCACTTGCTTTAAGGTTGAATCCTTTGTATTCCACCCGAAACCCCTGTAGTTGATTCGCTTTATTGATGGTTGGGATCACTTCAACCTTCTGGGCTTTCATTCTATTTATATATTCATCCAGCGATTTTGGCCTCGAATGAAGTACCCGATCATGTATATTTTTGATTTCCTGTCTGAGGCCCTTTAACTCATTAAGTCTTTCCTGCTGTACTTGCCGAACCCTGGTAAGTCCTAATTCTTTTGCAACATTATCAGCGGCTATCTGGCTTCGCTTTCCAATAAAACTGTCGTTATAGGCTTTGCCATCAAAGCCAATCCTATTGGTATAGATATGAACGTGGGTATGCGCTTTATCCCGGTGTACAAACCCAATGGATTGATTGTTCTGCAGATTCATTTCCTTTAAAAACTTCCTGGCAATCTCTTCCAGATCTGTCTTACTCAGATCCTGTCCATCTTCAATCGTCGGGCTTACGATAAAGCTTAAGGTGTTATTTATGCAGCGTTCATTTTGCGACTGGATAATCCTAAACTCTTCGGCTATTTCTGCAGGGGTATCTCCGGCAACGTGCTCTCTAAGCACGACTTCGGCCTCTTTCTCCTGATTCCAGCCATAAGATATTGATACTTTTGTCCCGGAAATTGCGTGTCCTTTCCCTATCATTTTTTAAAGTTTTTTAAGTGCGTTCTGATTTCTTTGGCCAGATCTTCCACTTCTCTGGCCAGCTTCGGATCCCTCTTTTTAAACATATTCCCAATGCGGGTAAAATTGTTCTTGTACTGGACCAGCATCTTATAAGTCTCTAATTGTTCCGGGGTAATCCTTTCTACAATATTTTTATCAAAAGCCGCCCCTCGGATATATTCTGAAAGGGAAATTCCTGCCCTGGCCGCCCTTCTTTGGAGCAGCTTCTTCTCGTAAATCGAGCAACGAACCTGGATGTATTCCCTTTTCATTTTTTTCCTTTTAAAACCTTTGCAACCATCGGGCGCAAAGCAAGATTGTCATTACAATGACACATCTTGCTTTTCCCTTTCAACTGAAAATCTCCGATAGGCGTTCCCTATTTACCAACGCCTCCTTATTTTAAAGTCAAGGATTTTTCAGCTTTCAATTTTTCATTCAGATCTACATAGCCAAAGTAGGAATTGCTACAATCGGTTATATTATCAAACTGGCTTAAAAGCGAGCCGGCTGCTTTTTTACCTGCCGGGTCATTATCCAGATAGATAAGAACCTTTTCATATTTAGGGATGAACATTTTAATCCTTTCCAAAAAAGCCAGGGAATTTAAAATGATGCAGTCTGAGTTTTGTACTAAGTCTTCATCGGTAGTTGCCAGAGAAAGAAAATCAAACATCCCTTCCGTGATAAGTAGTTGTCTGGATCCTCTTTCAAAAAATGAAAAAGTCTTTGGACTACTGGATGTTTTAAAGTATTTATTTCTAAGTTCCCAGCCTCTTTTATAATTTTCAAGGCCAAGCGCAAAAAACCGTTTTCCTTTACAGCGATACCAAACCTGTCTGCAGTAGTTTCTACCAATCTCATAAGGTATATTGCGGGAATGCAGATAATCAATTAATGCTTTCAGGTGAATAATTTGAACATCCAGAATACTAATTTCTGGTTCCTTAATAAGATGTTCAATATTTTGCGGGCTAAAAGAGAGAGATCCCAAATCATTCTTTAAAAATTCCAGGGCTTCCCTTACAGACCAGGATCTTATAAGCATAATGAGATCTATAGTATTCCCTCCTTTTCCTAACCCGAAATCAAACCATAAGTTTTTAATTAAAGAGACGCTAAAAGAGGCTTGCGTTTCTGACCGCAGGGGACTCAGAAACCAAGCTTCTTTTTCCGTTGTCCTGGTGGGAAAGTGCCCTAATTTTGCCAGCGTTTTTACGATGCAAATATTACGGGCACTTTTACACGATAAGTTATTTAAGTTCATTTTTTGATTTTTTAATTACCTATTTACCCAAGCCTTGTAGACACTGGGTTTTAATTCATTTTTTTATTGTTTTTCGTATCTACCTTAATTACCCAAAAAGGTAATTTGGGTAGATTATTTTAAATTCTATTTACCCAGTGAAACCCCCTTTGTTTACAGCCTTTTCCAAAGTTTGGGTAATTAGGGTAAATAGATTTTATAAAACTTCTAAAGGAGAGGTCTTGAACCGCTGTTTGACTAGGTAGCCATATCTTTCATTTTGGGTGGATTTTACCCTTTCAAAGTTCAAGGCTCTCATTGCTCTACCCATATTGTAAATATTCAGTCTCGGGTTAATACAATTCAGCTCTAAGACTACATCTGAGGCCGTTTTAAAGTCGGCGGGATCTGAACTCTTGAGATAGTATTTACAGAGCAGTTCTTCTTCCATACTGGCTTCCCGATAAGTTTTGTTCCTTTCTTCATTTGCAATGATATCCTCCAGGGTCAATTCCGGGTTAAATTGTTCATCCACATACGCCAGGTAATAAGCCTGAGCCCATACCTTGTCTATATCAACTTCCCTGGAGTAAGAAAAATCAATTTTAGCATTTAGCTCAAAGCATAACCAGCGCACAGAACCGGTTTCATCATTAAGAAAGGTTGCCCTGTTTGTAGATCCTATAAAACTGCAGGTCCTTCGCAGGTTGGAGTTTTTCCGATCATAAGGCAGCCTTTCATTGATCATCGTTTTAGAGAAATAAGCTTTAAGCGCATTTATTTCTTTTCTGGCCAGCACAGATAATTCATCTAAATTGATGATGAAATTCCTGGTAAGTTGGATCCTCGCGTCTTTATCTGTGGTCATATCTTCAGCAAAATACTTTGATAAAGCCGGAGGACAGAGAAACCTGCACCAGGTAGATTTTCCAGAATTTTGTTCTGAATGCACTAAAACCAAACATTGCTTATTAAAGTAATGTTCATCCAATGCACACTTAACTGTTCTCACCAGCCATTTCCTAAAATGATAAAGAAATTGCTCTGGTTCTTTAGCCGGAAGATAGGAAGCGAGTGTTCTTATATGATCTCCACCTACCCATTTTGGAAGCTTATCAAAGTATTCCGCAATCGGGTTAAATCTAGGAATTAGGTTAGACCGTAAATAGATGTCCAGTTTGCCCGGATTAATCTCTATGTTTGATTTAGCTAATTCTATAAGTAGTGAATTCACTTCAAAATCTTCCCAGATATTTGACTCCTTAATCCGAATCTGAAACTCGTGAGATATTTCGTTAAACCTGATATCATATTTTTCAGACACATACTCATCCACAGCGTCGTAGATCGTTTTTTTCTTCTGCTCAGAAACCTGATAGAGTTTGGATTCAAATTTCTTCATAACCCAAAGCTTTAAAACCTTCTATTCCTGAAAGTATATTATAGAGTATCGGAACTTCATTGATATTCCAGGAAATAATAGGCGTCACTACCATTGTATAGTAATTAATGCCCACCCGGATATAGGTTAGATTTTTCATCATAAAATTTTTAAAGGATGAGTAAAAGGCAAGTGCCTATTTCCGGTTTTTTATCAGGCTCTTATTAAACTGATCCTCAAGGAAAGCATCGGACAAGTCCGGTTCTCCCAGGAGCCAGGCATCGATCTTTTCCTTATCGAAAAACTTCTGACGAATGTTAGGATTATTCCCCATCGGGATAAGCTTCAAATGCGTAAGCTTGTAGATCTTACTTTTGGAAAGTCCGGTATATAGTGCCAGATCTTCCACGTTCATTACTTTTTTGGTGTGAGAAAGAAGAACTTTAATATCCTCCAATAAACCCACTACTTGTTCCTGCTCATTCATAACTATATGGTTAAAATTAAAAATGAGTAAAAGGCCTTTTACGATTTTGTACAGGACAAACTTAGGAAAGTAAATACCTATAAATCAATAGAGTAATTCAAATAAGAAGGGAATTATGCTATAATTATTCTTTAGCTAGCATCTGTCGAATGAATTTTCGCTGGTTTCGGGAATTTATTTTTTCCTGGTCGTTTTTCCAGGCGGAAAAACTGGTTTTTAAAGTGTTTTCTTTGAGCGGTTCGTTGTTCATCAAAAAGGAATTCATCAGCAATTGAAAAAAGTCACGTTTCCGTTCTCCGGAAAAATCCTGGATGCCACCAACTAATAGTTCATCGAACAAAACAAAAAGAATTCGGTGGTTTGCGGAATCCCCGCTTTTATTCCCAACGGTAAAATTGATCTTCTCCTGAACCTTTCGGCCTTTAATTAACCTATAGAATTGCTCTTTAGCGTTTTTATCAAGGTTGATGTATTCAAACCTTATTTGAAACTTATTAATGGGCTCCACCTTAAAATTATGCCGGTCGGTCTCCAGGTGTTTATCTGATTCATAGAATATGGCCAGCCAAACCAAAACTACCGCCAGGACTATAAGAAGTATTAGAAAATAGACATAACCATCTATTATGGTTTTGACACCAAAAATTAAACTGAAGCTGGTGACGAAAAGAATAAAAAAAGACAGGATAAAAAGAATTAGGTAGGTGACATTTCCCTCTATTTTGTCCTCAATGAAATCATTTATTCCAGATCTTAATCTAGCCAGTGCTTTTCCAGATTCAAGGATAAACTTTTCCATATTTAATATCGCTACAGTCTATTAAATATAGTTAAAAGAAAAATAATCATCCATTCCCGGGAAGGTTCAAATTATTTTAAGAGGGAATTTTTATTTCAATAAAATCTTTTATGGGATTTTTGCATTAAAAAGAAGGCTTGAAAATTGTTGTACGTATGTTGTACGGACATAAAATAAAAAGGCTTCCGATCTCTCGGAAGCCCCGTATTTACTGGTCGGGATGACAAGATTCGAACTTGCGACCCCACGCCCCCCAGGCGTATACGCTACCAGACTGCGCCACATCCCGATTTGTAGTATGCTCAATTTCAATTTTTAGAACTACCTATTTTAAACGTGGTTCATTAACGACCTATCTTGAGCAAGAGCAAGTCATCTATTTAATTCAAGTCACAAATTAAAGTGCTTATTTACTATTATCAAAGCGAAAATGTCATTTTTTAAGAACTTAAGCTTGGATATTCTTTAAATACCTGAGCATCAGTTTTAAGTTTATTTAATTTATATAAACCTATTTTTCATAAAAAAAGGTTGTTTAGAAAGTTAGCACGCTTTCTAAACAACCATCAATATTCTTTTTAAAATATTTTATTCAATAATGAGCTTTTCCTTTCGGTATTACTGAATATTTTCCTGGATCTTTTCTATGGCGTTTTGTATAGATTTATCGGGTTCTATAATATTATTGCTTCCCCAAAATTGTAGATCGGTAAAACCAGAAATATCATCGGCCATCACTACTCTTTTGTTTAAAAAGTTATCCCCTTTCTTAATTCTATCTTCGCTTTGTGGTTGCCAGTTGGTAACAGCCATTTCAGAATCTACAAAGTATCTGGAATTAAATAATTTTTTCTTCCAATTTACCACAAAAAGAAGCTGCGCATTGGAATATCCAAAGTACCATTTGCCATCTTGTTGATGGTAGTCTATATCATACATCACCTCAATAGGGTACACTTTAGTGCCCCCCGGTTTTTTATTTACAAACATATTGGTAGCAGCGCGCCGGTTATCTACATTCATATTCAATTTGGCTCTTACCAGGCTTTGAGTTTCAGCATCTATAAACAGCGTTCCAAAGAACCAGGGCATATCTTTATTCATATCTTCAAATCGCACTACATGCAAGTAGCGGTTATCAATTTGAGTAGGCTCTTCAAAACTGAATTCATAATTATCTAAATCCCGCTCATAAAAGAGGTAATCTGGATACTTCATTACATCTATAAACAGCGTATTAAAGGGGCCGCCACGCAATTTTAGGGCCAGGGTGTCTAAACGTTCATAATCAGCCGTTTTTCGGGCTTTAACAAGTTCAATGTCTTCTTCGCCAAAATCACTATACGGTTTTTTATGAATTTTCACCACGGCTTCACTCAAGGAGACATTTCTATTCCCTTTGCTTATACTTTCTCTATAAAAGGCGGTCATTTGGGTAGGATCGTCAATATAATTATCTCCCCGGTTAGCCAACATGGTACGTACCAGCCTTCTTGCATCCCCCGCTTCATAAACTTTAACTTCAGAAAGTTCTTCTACCACGGGTTCCAGGTAAATAATTGTTCCCCTGGGTTTAAAGTAACTAAGAGGTAAATTCTTGCTTTGGTATCCCAAATAAGAAATATTTACCGTAGCAGGACTCGTTCCTTTTGGAACTTTTAAAGAAAATTTACCTTCAGAATTCGTCACCGTAGAAATATTGGTTTCATTTACAGATAAATGGGCGTTCACGATCACATCCTCATTATTGGAGTTGATCACTTCACCTTTGTATTCTACATAATCCTGATCGGAATCCTGTAAAAATGGCGAAGCTTTTAGGGGCGCGTAGAAAATAAGCATACCCACTAGAAATGGCATTAAGGTTTTTAAATTTTTCACAGCTATAAGTTTTTGATATTCATCCTAATATACGAAATTTTGAAGAAAATTAATAGTGAAATCTAAACTGAACACAATATTTCTTACCGAAGATGAAGAAGGTTTATAAATACATTAAAAATGATTAATTTCGAAGTGAAAAGCAATTGACCTAAGTTTTCCAGCAGTATGGGGCACCATCATCACAAGAATTCTTCTGAAAAAAATCTAAGACTTGTATTTTTTCTCAATCTCGGGTTTACCATTATTGAATTTATTGGCGGAATTTATGTAAATAGTATAGCCATTATCTCAGATGCTGTTCACGATCTTGGCGATAGCCTTTCACTGGGAACCTCCTGGTATTTAGATCATAAATCTCAACAAAAAAGCGACTCAAAATTCTCATTTGGATATCGCAGGTTTTCGCTTTTAGGAGCTTTGCTTAATAGTTTAATACTTATTGCCGGTTCGGTTTATGTGATTTATGAAGCGGTAGGCAGGCTAATGGCTCCCGAACATTCTGATGCAGAAGGAATGATGGTTTTTGCAATTATGGGAGTAATTGTTAACGGCTTTGCCGCCTGGAAATTAAGCAGTGGGAAAACCTTGAACGAAAAAGTGATTTCCTGGCATCTTATGGAAGATGTGCTGGGCTGGGCTTCAATCTTGGTGGTGGCAATTATTCTGCAGTTTAAAGACATTCATTACCTCGATCCGGCTTTGTCTCTGGTTATTACCATCTATATTTTATGGAATGTCTTTAAAAGGTTAAAAGAAACGCTTTTTATTTTTCTACAAGGCACCCCATCTGATATTAATCTTGATGAGGTAAAACAACAAATTAAAGAAATTCCAGGGGTAGCTTCTACACATCACGTACATATTTGGTCGCAGGAGGGAGAGCATCACGTTTTTACGGCTCACGTAAAACTGGAAAATATTAATAGTGTTGAGCAATATCTAAACCTTAAATCTGAAGTCCTGGATTCTTTAAAAACCTATAATTTTGAACATTTTACCATTCAATTTGAACTGGATTCTGAAACCTGCAGTTTAGAGTAAAAATAATTTTTATTTTCAACCCGCAACCCGCAACCCGCAACCCTCAACCCTATTTCACCACCAAACTACTATAACCCTGCCCATTTCTGGTTAGCTGGATTTGAGTGCTAATTCTTTCTTTTAGCGAAGCAACGTGACTAATAATCCCAATAGTTTTACCAGATTCTGCCTGGAGTTTTTCTAATGTATCCAGGGTTTGGTCTAAAGTTTCAGGATCTAGTGTTCCAAAACCTTCATCTATAAATAGGCTATTAATTTCTACGTTTCTGGAAGCGAGATCAGATAAAGCCAATGCGAGAGATAAACTCAATAAAAAAGTTTCCCCACCAGAGAGCGTTTTTACAGATCGCCTTTGTCCGCCCATATCTTCGTCTATCGCAACCAAACCATCGTCTTCACCTTCAAGGGCTTTATCAATTTTATAGCGTTCGCTTAAATCTTTTAACCGAATATTTGCTAAATAAATTAGCTGAGATAAAGTTAAATCTTGCGCAAAATTATTGAATTCTTTACCAGTTCTGCTACCAATAAGATTGTTAAGCAAACGCCACCTTCTGCAATCTTTTTCCTTTTCGGCAATTTGATTTTCAAGCTCTTTTAGACGAGAAATATTTTCTGCATTATTATTTAGTTTTCTTCTCAATTCTTCGCAATTAGATTGCGTGGATTCAAAAGCTTCTTTTTTTTGTTTTAGCTCCGCAGTTAGATCATCTTCAGAACGTTTACTTTCATTTTCTTTGAATTGTTTTAGTTGTTTTTTCAGGGTAGAAATTCCGGTTTCAGCAATGCTTTTCTGTTTTAAAAGCTTATCCTTTTGCTTTTTTAAATCAAAGAATTTATTTCCCGGTAAAAGTGAATGGTACGCATTTTCCAGACTTTCAAAATCTTTTTCTAAAACCTGCTGTTTTAGTTTTTCCTGTAAATCCTTATAAATCTTAGATTTTTCCTGAAATGGATCTTTTTGCTCTTCTTCATTTTCTAGAAGATATTTTCTTTCCTGAAGTAATGAATTCCAATCATCCATTAACCGCTGACTATCCTCACCAATACTTTTTCCTGAATATTTTTGCTGAAGTTCCTGTTGCAGTAATTTCCCGCGCTGAAGTATTTTCTCTAATTCCTCTAAAATTGGTAATCCGCTATCTATGGACTTTAATTGCGGATTTATAGTTTCAAAAAATTCTAATTTTTCAATGGTACTTTTTATCTGAGAAACCTGTGTTTCCCAATCAATAACTTCCGGCTCTTTAAATTCAGGGTATTTCTTCCTGAGAATTTGTTCGTTTTCGGTTATACCGATTTCAATTTCGTTTAATTGCTTTTTCGTTTTTTGCAGCGACTCATCTAAATGAGTTAATTTAGCTTGCGCCTGAGTAAGCTTCGAATTATGCTCATCTATTTCTAAAGA
The DNA here is from genome assembly GCF_900113135.1 of Salegentibacter agarivorans. Classification (GTDB taxonomy): domain Bacteria; phylum Bacteroidota; class Bacteroidia; order Flavobacteriales; family Flavobacteriaceae; genus Salegentibacter; species Salegentibacter agarivorans. The sequence continues at coordinate 27,550 of NZ_FOOH01000002.1, forward strand.
TTTTGCTGAAATTTTAGCCGCAAGATCGTCTTCAAAGTGGGGAAGGTGTTCAGAATAAGGATGTTCTTTTGATCCACACAGCGGGCAGGCTTCTCCTGTTTTTAGCGAATTTCTAAGATCTTCTAATTGCGCTGTTTTTAACTGGTTTTCTTTTTTAAGCTGAAGAATTTCGTGATCCTTTTTTAAAGAAATAAGCAGGTTTTTTTCTTCCTGAATAATTTTTGGCAGATTCTCCAATTCCGGTTTAAGGGAATCAATTTCTTTTTTTAAATCTATTTGCTTTTGCTTTTGTTCCAGGTTTCTTTCTGAAAAACTTCTCGCTTCCCGACTTTTTTCTAATTCGGTTCTTAAACGATTCTTTTCTGAAGCAATATTTTCTAAATCAACTTCTTTTAAATCATTCTCCAGCTGCTTTTTCTGTTTAGTTTTTTTAGTTTTAAGATTTTCCAGGATTTCTTTACCGGCTTTTAAATTATTCTCTGGAAAATCGAGATTTAATTCCCTGATTTCAGTTTTAAATAATTGTAGCTTACTTTTATAATCGCGTCCCAGGGCAGCTTTTTCTTCCTGGAGTTTTCTTATTTTCTCTGTAAATTCAGTTAGTTTTTCCCTGAGGTTTTCTTTGGAAATTTCCTCCTTAACAAAAACTTTCACCTGTTGTATAAAATCGCCTGTATTCTTTTTATTCGCTTCAATTTTTTCTGAAATTTTATTCAATCCGTCCTTTATAACTTCTAATTCCTGTTGAAAGCGTTTCCAGGATTGTATCTCTTCCGCAATTGGCTGTAGTTTTTCGTGTTGTTTAAGGCTTTCTCCAAATTGATTTTCAAATTCCTTAAGCTGCGCATTCAATTTTAATTCTTCAGCCTCTAAACCGTTGATTGCCTTTTCTTGTTCAGTAATGGTTTTCTTTAATTCCAGCTGTTTTTCAATCAACTTTAAATCCTTCTGCAGACTTTCAGTTTGAGCGGTTTTTTCTTTAAGATCTTTCTTGAAAATTGTCAAATTATCTTCAGAAAGTAAATACGAGCTAATCAGTTTTATCTCCTCTTGCTGCTTTTCAATGTCAGAAGTTTCAGCTTTAAAACGTTCATACGCCATTATTCCCAATTGCCTATAAATACCGGTCCCGGTAATTTTTTCTAATAATTCTCCTCGCTCTTCTTTTTTAGCCGAAAGAAATTTGGCAAAATCACCTTGCGCCAGTAAAACCGATTTAATAAATTGGTCGTAATTTAAACCGATTAGATCTTCATTTTTCGCCGGAACTTCAGATTTTTTAAGGTCTAAAATCGAATTATCCTGGAGATTAGCAATATCCATATTATAATCGTTCAGGTTTCCGTTTCGGTTCACCTCAATGCTCCAGGAAGAAGTAAAGCGACCGGCGCCGGTTTCATAGGTAACTTTTGCGTAAGCTTCTTTTTGGTTTCGGGTAAGAATTGCACCTTTTTTCCTAATTTCTTTTTTGCTAATTTTCCCCAGGCGCGGCACCTGGTTAAAAAGCGCCAGCGAAATAACATCTAGGATACTACTTTTACCACTACCAGTGGGACCGGTAATGGCAAAAAGCGTATTTCCCGAAAACGGAGCGGCTTCAAAATCAATGAAATTTTCGCCTTTTAAAGAGTTTATATTTTTAAAAGCAATGCTTAAGATTTTCATTTTTTAGCCTCTTTTTGATTGATGCACTTCTTCGAGAATTTCATTAAAAGCACTCATTAATTCTTTTCGGGTTTCTTCGTCTTCTTCCTGCTTATCTACTAATTTTTGAAAAACATCTAAAGGCTGAAGATCTTCCAATTGCTGTTTTTGCTCATAAAGTTCGCCACTCCCACTTATTTTATTTTCAAAAGTTGCGCGATGTTTTACGATCTCATATCCTTCCGCTTTAAAATTATCGACCAGTTGATCCAGTTCATAAATCTTATTAGAATCGAAATTCTCTTCCTGTAATTCAATTTCAATTAAAGAAGCGAGTCCGTTGCGTGGTTGTAGCTCCAGTAATTTCTGCTGAAGTTTTTCCAGGTTACCGGTAATTTTGAGTAATTCCCGAAAAACAGGAATTTCTATACTTTCCGGTTCCCAGCCGGTTACGGTATTTAAAAGTAGAATGCGGTTTTTATTACTGCGTTCACTAAAGGATAGTGCAATGGGCGAACCACTATAAAAAGTAGGGGTAGTAGCATTTACCCTTTGCGGTTTATGAATATGTCCCAACGCGATATAATTAAAATAATCGCCAAACTGAAGCGCATTAAATGCGGCTTGATTTCCGATTTGGATATCCCGTTCGCTTTCTGAAGTTTCGGCGCCAGCAGCAAAAAGGTGTCCCATAGCAATAGCTAGAACGCCAGGATATTGAATTTTACAAATTTCAGCGGCATCTAAAAACGTTTGCTGAATTCCTTTTCGTAAAGCTTCTAAGCGGTCTTCATAAGAATTTCCCTGGCTCGCAGTTCTAAGATCAGCATCCCGTAAATAGGGTAGGGCAGCGATCACAACTTCGGTTTTGTTTTGTTTATTTTTTACAGGAATAATACATTCTGAAAGTTCAATAGGCAAGCCGCCAATAATATGAATATCCAGTTCGCGCAAAACTTCCTGAGGCGCATTTAGCATTGTGGGAGAATCGTGATTGCCACCGGTGAGAATTATTTTGCAATCCAAACGTTTCAGCTTCATTAGAGCTTTAAAATATTGCTGTCTTGCTTCAGAAGAAGGATTGGCAAGATCAAAAACGTCTCCCGAAACCAGTAAAGCTTCTACTTTATTTTCCGCAATACAATCGCACAGCCAATCTATAAAAAGATCAAAATCTGGCTGTAAACTATGCTTATGCAGTTTTTTACCAATATGCCAGTCGGCGGTATGCAGAATTTTCATAAGAATCGCTTAAGGAATTAATGCCGGTGTGAAAGTTCGAAATTAATAAAAATTGCCCGTTTAAAATATTCCAATTAAGCCTGAATATCTTTAAATTTATGTCATCAACTTTCCTGCAAGGTTTTTTTAACCTTGTTGGAATTATAATTCTTTGTATTTAAAATTCTCCCACCAAAACTTGCAAAAAATGCCAATTAACCAATATGAGCCTTTAGAAGAAAAATTAAATGTGATCTCTCACGCTTTTGGTTTTGCCTTAAGCATACTGGGTCTTGTTTTATTGATTTCAAGAGCCAATGAACTTGGAGAAATGGTGCACCTGGTGAGCTTTAGTATTTTTGGAGCGAGTATGATTTTACTTTATGCGGCTTCTACTTTATATCATTCAGCCACAAATAAAAACTGGAGATACAGGTTAAATATTCTGGATCACGCTTCAATTTACGTACTTATTGCAGGAAGTTACACCCCATTTGCCCTGGTAACTTTAGAAGGTTGGGTAGGTTGGACTATTTTTGGAGTGGTTTGGGCTTGTGCCCTTACCGGGATTATTCTTAAGCTTTTTTACATTGGAAAATATAAAACGCTGTCCACAATAATGTATGTGGTAATGGGTTGGATAATTGTATTTGCAATTAAACCTTTATACGATAATTTAAGCTCTGAAGGTTTATGGTGGCTCATTGGCGGCGGACTCTCTTACACCATTGGTGCTGTGTTATTTAGTCTTGATAGGGTGAAATTTAACCACGCCATCTTCCATATTTTCGTGCTTTTTGGTACGTTTTGTCATTATCTTTCTATTTATTTCTATGTTTTGCCTGGATAGACTTTCCAGCTAAAAATGTGGAATTTTCTCAATTTTAATACTAATTTTAGATTCTGAAAAATTCAAATTCAGAATTAATAATAGTTCAGCCAGAATTTTATGCTACAGGAATTAAAAGAAGCCTACGGATTTATTTTTGAAGACGATCTAATCGAAGAAATCGCCCAGGTGGGTAGTTTACAATATGTTGTTGCCGGTGAAAAGATCATTGAAATTGGCGATTATGTAAAAATGATGCCTCTATTAATGGAAGGTGCTATTAAAGTGATGCGTGAAGATAAAGATGGAGATGAACTTCTCCTGTATTTTCTTGAACGTGGCGATACCTGCGCAATGACGCTTTCCTGTTGTCTTGGCCAAACCAAAAGTGAAATTAGAGCAGTTGCCGAACGCGACACAAAGTTGATCATGATTCCTATTGAAAAAATGGAAGAATGGACTTCTAAATATAAATCCTGGCGCGATTTTGTTTTTGAAAGTTACCACGCCCGACTTAACGAAATGCTGGAAACTATAGATACCATTGCTTTTATGAATATGGATCAGCGTTTAATGAAATACCTTCAGGATAAAGCAAAAATCAATCAAAATGAAGTAATTGCAGCTACACATCAACAAATTGCTTACGATTTACATACTTCCCGGGTAGTGATTTCCAGGTTATTAAAAAAACTGGAAATTGACGGTAGAATAAAACTGCAGCGTAACAGCATAGAAGTTTTAGAACTTTAATTCTTTGTAACCCTTGTTACTGTACAACAGCCATATTGCAGGTATTTTTGCAGCGTAATAAAAATATAATATGGAAATACTTGAAATACTGGGTTACTTTGGGGCATTGGTAATAGGTATTGTTTTGGGCCTTATTGGGGGCGGAGGATCTATTTTAACGGTTCCCGTGCTGGTTTATTTGCTAGCCATTAACCCCGTTACCGCAACTGCATATTCTCTTTTTGTTGTAGGAGCATCTTCTCTAGTGGGCGCTTTTAAAAATATGCAGAAAAAATTGGTAGATTTTAGAACCGCCATTGTTTTTTCTATTCCTGCGTTTATTGCGGTATATGCAACAAGAAAATGGATGGTACCTGCCATTCCGGAATCTCTTTTTAGTATTGGCCAATTTGAAATAACGAAGAATATTGGGATTATGCTGTTTTTCGCCATTATTATGATTTTGGCTTCAGTTTCTATGATTAGGGAAAATGGCAAGAAAAAAACTGAAAATGAAAAGATAAGTTATAATTATCCCTTAATTGTTCTTGAAGGAATTGTTGTAGGTGTTCTCACAGGAATTGTAGGGGCCGGCGGCGGATTCTTAATTATCCCGGCTCTAGTGCTTTTAGCAAAACTCCCTATGAAAAAGGCCGTAGCAACTTCTTTATTAATTATTGCCATTAAATCACTTATAGGTTTTATTGGAGATGTCCAAAATATGAATATTAACTGGCTGTTTTTAGGAATTTTCACCGGACTTTCCATGGTAGGAATGTTTATAGGAATTTATCTCAATAAATTTATAGACGGAAAAAAACTGAAAAAAGGTTTTGGCTGGTTTGTATTAATAATGGGTATTTACATCATTTGGGCTGAAATTTCGTAAATTTCAATCAGGAAAACTGAGGTGATGGCTCTTAAAAACTATTTTTATGTCGGGATGCAATTTTTGCTTTTCATTGCCTGGCTATTTGAAATTGAAACTTTAAAATTTAACCGGTTGGAATTTTTTCAGCCGGTTTTTTTAGTTTTAAGCGGAATAGGTTTTTTAATCGTTTTAATTTCAATCCTTCAACTAAACACCAATCTTTCCCCTTTTCCTAAGCCAAAAGAAAATGCAACTTTAATAACAAGCGGGCTCTTTAAATATATAAGGCATCCTATTTACTCCGGAATTCTAATTTTCCTCTTTTTCCTTTCATTATATTTTGGCTCTGGTTATAAAATAGGGATCGTGTTCTTATTGCTTATTTTATTCTGGTTTAAATCTGAATTCGAAGAAGAGCAATTATGCTTAAAGTATCCAAATTATCGTCATTACCGGCAGAACACCGGTAGATTTTTCCCTAAATTTATTCATTGAAAATTATATTGAAAAGTCTTTTTAAAAGACAGCAAATCAATTAAACCAATTTGATGGAGAATTTAGATTATGCACGTCTGCAAATGGCGTTTACCCTGGGCTTTCATATCATTTTTGCCTGTATTGGGATGGTGATGCCTTTTTTTATGGTGGTTTCACACCACAAATGGTTGAAAACCAGAAATCCCATATATAAAAGATTAACAATGGCCTGGTTAAAAGGTGTAGCAATATTTTTTGTTACTGGAGCGGTTTCAGGAACTGCGCTTTCCTTCGAGTTGGGAATGTTATGGCCGGAATTTATGAAACACGCGGGGCCCATAATTGGAATGCCATTTTCTTTAGAAGGTGCTGCCTTTTTTGTAGAAGCCATCGCTCTCGGTTTTTATCTATATGGTTGGAATAAACTGCCTGAAAAATTTCACTGGTTTACCGGGGTTATTATTGGCGTTGCAGGAGTAGCTTCAGGTATTCTCGTGGTTTCGGCTAATGGCTGGATGAATGCGCCCTCGGGTTTTGATTATATAAATGGAGAATTTACCAATATAGACCCGGTGGCTGCTTTATTAAATCCGGCCTGGTTTACACAGGCATTACATATGACTTTAGCGGCTTTTGTAGCCACGAGTTTTGGAGTTGCCGGGATTCACGCGTTTCAAATTTTCCGAAAACGAAATGTAGAATTACATATCAGGGCTTTTAAAATTGCTATTGTTTTTGGAGCAATCGCAGCGTTTCTACAACCTATTAGTGGCGATCTTTCAGCAAAAGATGTCGCAGAACGTCAACCGGTAAAACTCGCTGCTATGGAAGCACATTATGAAACGCAAAAGGGTGCGCCGCTTTACATTGGTGGAATTGTAGATGAAGAAACCCGTACGGTTTCTAATAAAATAGAAATTCCCAAAGCACTTTCTTTCCTGGCTTTTGGCGATTTTAATGCCGAAGTAAAAGGATTAAACGATTTTCCCGATGATGAATTACCACCGGTGGCAATTGTACATTACGCCTTCCAAACTATGGTGGGTATTGGTACTTTACTAATGTTTGCAGGATTGATCTATTTTATAAGTTTAAGAAAGAAAAACTGGCTTCAGAATAAATATTACTGGTTGTTGTTTATTGCGGTTGCGCCACTTGGCTTTGTGGCTATTGAAGCCGGATGGATAGTGACCGAAGTGGGAAGACAACCCTGGATTATTCACCAGATTATGAGAACCGAAGATGCCGTAACCCCAATGCCGGGGATGAAATATAGTTTTTTCTACTACCTTTTTCTCTATACCGTACTCGCCATAACTGTAGCCTGGTTAATGAGCCGCCAAATAAGATCGCTTAACCGGGAAACTGCTGAAGAGAAGGCTGAAAATACTTCAGAAAAGAATTTTAAGCCTACGGGTGGAAATAAAAGCAAAGATTAGTTATGTTATATGTAGTTCTGTTTTTTCTGTTGTTTTCACTGTTCCTGTATGTACTCCTTGGTGGCGCCGATTTTGGTGCTGGTATCGTTGAGTTGTTTTCTTCGGCTAAGAATAAAGAACATACACGCGATACAATTTACCGGGTAATGGGGCCAATTTGGGAAGCAAACCATATTTGGCTAATTATTATGTTGGTGATTTTATGGGTGGCGTTTCCGGCTTATTTTAATGTGATGATTATTTACCTGCACATTCCTTTAAGCCTTGTCTTATTGGGAATTACGCTTAGGGGTGTTGCTTTTGTTTTTCGGCATTATGATGCGGTTTTAGATAAATCTCAGTTTTGGTATAATTGGCTTTTTAGAATAGGAAGTTTTGTAACACCGGTTTTCCTGGGAATGTCTTTTGGAGCGTTAATTGGTGGGGAAATAATAATTACTGAAGATTATGAAACCTATGGTTTCTACGATCTTTTTATGCAGCATTGGCTTAATATTTTCGCTTTGCTGGTAGGTTTGTTTTATGCTGCCCTTTGTGCTTTTTTAGCTTCAACTTTATTAATTGGAGAGGCCGATGGAAAAGCACGAAAACACTACGCTAAAAACTCGGCTTTTTTTACGGTTGTATTGGTGGTGCTTGGCTTTATCCTTATCAGTTATGGATATTTCAGCGGGATAAAATTTGCTGAAGATTTTATTCATAATCCGGTTTCTTTAGCTTGCGTTGGTTTATCGGCAATTCTTTTATTTCCGCTTTGGAAATTTATAAAAAAAGAATATCGCATTGCCAGTAGATATTTAGCCGGTTTCCAGGTAGTTTTAATACTTTTTGCTGCGCTTTATGCACATTTTCCTTATATTATAATCACTGCCGATAAAGAGATAAGTCTGTTAGAAAACCTGGCACCAGAATCTACCATTAGTAATTTGGCGATTATGTTGCTAATAGGCGGATTTATTATTTTACCAGGACTTTTTCATTTAATGAAATCTTTTAATATGATTAAAGTGTTGGAAAAAAATGCGAAGGAGTACGAATAATTTTTACTGAATTAATTGCGGAATTTGGTAATCTCATTCAAAAAATAGCTAATGATCTTAAAAAGATTTGGAAAAGAACCTTCTGGAGAAAGGCTGAAGCGAATAAATAATGCCGAAAATACACAAAACGGCAAGTTTCAAAATATAGAACCTACCGCGGTGCAGCCAGAAGATGTTTCTATGTTTAAAATAATGAAACAGATGCTGAATAGGCCAAAAACGGTTCGGCCTTCATCAGAAATTCCTCATAAAAAAGCTGATTTATTAAATATAAATACCAAAAAACCGACAGTGGTCTGGTTTGGACATTCTTCTTACTTATTAAGTTTTAATGGCTATAATATTTTGGTAGATCCCGTTTTTAGCGGATTCGCTTCCCCTTTTAAATTCCTTGGAAAATCCTTCCCGGGGACCGATCTGTATCAAGCCGAAGATTTTCCAAAAATTGATTTGCTAATTCTTACTCACGATCATTATGACCATTTGGATTATAAATTTTTAAAACAATTAAAGACAAAAGTTTTAAAAATAGTTACTCCCCTTGGAGTAGGAGAGCATTTAGAATATTGGAATACACAACCTGATATAATTACCGAGCTCAACTGGAATGAAAGTGAGGAAGTACATCAAAATTTAAAAGTTACCGCTTTGCCTTCCCGTCATTTTTCTGGCAGAAACGTAAAAAGAAACACGAGTTTGTGGGCTTCTTTCGCCCTGGAATGGGAGGGTTTTAAAATATATATTGGTAGTGATTCGGGTTACAGTTCGCAGTTTAAAGAAATTGGAGAAAAATTTAAGGAATTTGACCTCGCTTTTCTGGAATGCGGACAATATGGTAAATATTGGCCCCAAATACATATGTTTCCTGAGGAAACCGCGAAAGCTGCGAAAGATCTAAATGCTAAAATTTTGTTCCCCGTGCATTGGGGGAAATTTGTGCTTTCGGTACATCCCTGGAACGAACCTATTAGGAGACTAATGGCAGAAACCAGAATACAAAAGCAAGAAGTAGTTTCGCCAAGAATTGGTGAAGCTTATGTTTTAGGAGAACAATTTTCACAGGAAGAATGGTGGAATTTTGAATAAAAGAATTGAATTATGAAGGAAACAAAGTCGCATTGGGAAGAGGTTTATAATAAAAAGTCTTACAAAGATGCCAGCTGGTACCAGGAAAAACCTGAAACATCTTTAAAATTTATCGCTGAACTGGATTTGCCTGAATGTTCAAAAATTATAGATGTAGGGGGAGGAGATTCTAATCTTGTAGACTACTTATTAAAAGAAGGCTATCGGGATATTTCGGTTTTGGATATTTCTGCAAAAGCCCTGGAAAAAGCAAAAACACGTTTAAATAATGATGCCGAAAAGGTAAACTGGATCGTTGCTGATGCTTCAGAATTTGAAGCTACACAGGTTTATCATCTTTGGCACGATCGCGCTGCTTTTCATTTTTTAACTGAAGAAAAACAGATAGAAAATTATATAAGAACCTTGGAAAATTCAGTAGCTTCCGGTGGATTTGTAATTTTGGCAACATTTTCAAAAGAGGGACCAGAAAAATGTAGTGGAAGAACAATTAAGCAATATTCAAAAGAAGATCTTCAGGACTTATTGCAGGATAAATTTGCTCTTTTGAAATGCGAAAATTTAGATCATACAACTCCAACCGGGGCGATTCAGAATTTTACATTTTGTTGTTTTAGAAAAAAATAAAATATTATGAAAGATTTTTGGAACGAACGCTACGCCGATAAAGATTATCTTTACGGCCAGGCACCGAATAAATATTTTAAAGAGAAGATTGATGAAATGCAGCCCGGTAAAATTTTACTGCCGGCAGAGGGAGAAGGGAGAAATGCGGTGCATGCTGCAAGCCTCGATTGGGATGTTTCTGCTTTTGATATTAGTGAAAAAGGTAAGGAAAAAGCTCTGAACCTGGCTAATAACCAAAGCGTAGAAATTAATTACAAAGTAGGTGACCTGCCAGACCTTGATTATAAGGACGAGCAATTTGATGTGATTGCTTTGATTTTTGCTCATTTTTCGGAAGAAAAAAAGGAAAACTATCTAAAGAAATTTAAAAAGTTACTGAAACGTGGTGGAGTAATTATTTTTGAAGCTTTTAGTAAAGAACAAATAGATATTCAGAAAGAGAATCCAAAATCTGGCGGACCTAAAAATGCTGAAATGCTTTTTTCTAAAGAAGAGTTGCAAACCTATTTTAGCGGCTACGAATTTGAGGAATTTGAAGATCTAATTACTGAACTTTCAGAAGGAAAATATCACCAGGGAAAAGCAGCAGTAATTCGTTTTGTAGCGAAAAAGCCATTAAACTGAAAAATTAAACCTCAAAGATCCCGATAAACATCTGGACCTTTGAGGTTTTTTAAATTATTGAAATTTATAATCGGTTCCCGGAACTGTAGAAAAAGATTTTTCGCCTAAATATTCGCAATAAGCGCGGCCATCTAATTTTGGAGAGACCGGCGAATGTTTTTGTAAATATTCTTCTACCAACTCGTGAATGGTATAATCTTTTACTTCAACGTCTTTTACATTTGGCATTCGGCAAAGATTATCAATTGGGTCTCCGGGCCGAACACAGGCTGAGATCGTGTAGTATTCATCATCCTGCATTTCTTCGCCTTTAACTGTAACCGATTGTATGCGTTCTCCTTTTTTATTCTGAGAATTAAAATCGACTTCCATTCCTGAAAATCTTACCAACCAGCCACCAAATCGTTCGGTTGAGTTTTGGGCAAATGCATTGTGCATTTCATTTTCCAACCATTCTTTAATTTGTTTTCCGCTGGCTTTTCCGGTTTTTACTTTTTCGTTTACCGGTAATAAATTCCACAAGTTTGCTCTTGTAATTGGTGCAGCTTCCCCGTTTTTGGGAACTATAGGATTTCCGAAGCGAAATCCGTTAGAGATAGAAATATCGGCACCGGTTTTCCAACGAGCTGCATCGGTAATCATATTATCCATCGGGTTTTCTACGGTTAAGTAGCGATAAAGCGGAGTTTCAGTATAACCTATTACGGTTTCCAGGTGCTCTTTGTAAGGAGCTTTAGCTTTCTTAACTAACCCAGCTATTTCTGGATTTGCAGCATATTTTTCAGGATCAACTTCCATTAATTCATATTCCTCATCTACAATTTCACCATCTCTAAAGTAAAGATTTAATTTCCCCACAAAAGAACCAAAAGCACCGGGCTCTGTAACCTTCGCATATTTCCCTTCAATGGGTTGGCGAACCCTTTCGTGGGTATCGTTGCCGAAAATATAATCTACATCTTTAGCTATTGGGTTGTTGGCTAATTCAATTTGCTTAAAAATTCCAAAATGCGTCACTAGAAACAGCGCATCAACTTTTTCTTCGGTCTTCATTTTTTGAATAAGTTCCTGAACGCCTTCGTCTAAGCCGCTAAAACCAATTCCCTCACTAAAAATTGGATTTTGCCGAACAGGAACATCGGGATCGTTTATTCCGATAAATCCAAGTTTTACACCTTCAATTTCTTTGGTCCAGTAAGGTGGAAAAAGTTCTTTTTTATCTTTTTCGTGAAACATATTCTGAACAATCACCGGGGTTTCAAAACCCTGTAGAACGTCCATCATTACTTGTTTTCCATAAACCACTTCCCAATTTCCGGGTACGATAAGATCGTAATCCATATTTTTAATAATATCAGGAAATATTTTTCCTTCAGAAAGTGCTGCATACCCACTTCCCTGAATAAGATCGCCGCCATCCAAAATTATGGTGTTGGGGTTTTTGGCTCTTTCTTCTTCAAACAAGGTTTGGATATGTGCCAAACCACCACGATTTTTAAATTTGATTTCTTCATTTTCCCAAAATAATTCTGGATGTGCATCTAACTGGCCGTGGATATCGGCAGTTTGAAGAATGGTAATTTTAGTGGTGTTTTCTCGCTTACTATTTTTGTTTTTACCTTCAGCATTTAAGCAAGAGGTAAAAAGTGAAAGTCCTAAAACTCCCGAAAAAAGGAGTAAAATTGGTTTTATTCTTTTTTTGAAATTCATATTTTTTGTTTTCTGAATTATAGTTATCACGGCATGCTGAACTTGTTTCAGTATCTAATTTTTATAATTAGTAATATCCCCGATAAAAATCGGGGCAGGCTCTGAAATGAATTCAGGATGACGAATTACACCTACAAGGTTTCGAAAACCTTGCAGGAAGTTTTTTGAATTTTAAAGTTCTATACTGAAATATCCCTTTTTCTGTAGTTGAAAATCGTAAAGTATTCCATTATCTACAACTTCCATTGTAGAAGGAATTTCTTCTGGATTCACACCGAATTTCTTTAGTGAAAATCCGCAGGCTTTTATAGACACTCCGGCTTTTTTAGCACGGTCTAAATATTTCTGCATTTCCTTTTTCTCGGTTAGCCCTGTGACGGTTTGGCCACAAACGATAACCTGAAAATCACCGAAGTGGTGCCCATCTTCTTTTTTTAATTCTTCCGCTGTAATTAAAATGGGTTGCAATTGCGGAATCTTCTTGGTTAAAACTACATAATTATTCTTTGTAGTATTGTTGTTTTGAGCATTTGTAGTTAGAGAGAACAGCATTATAAATGCTGTAAAAATTAAAACTGACTTTTTCATTTTTTTTAGTATTTATGGCTGAAACAGCCGGTTATATTTTTGTTGTTTGTTGATTTTTAAAATTGTTTAGAATAAAAAACAGGAGTCCGCCGGAAATCGCAATATTTTTAAATAGCGGTCCCAACGTGGTAATTTGCCCTACCTGCACCGTTAAGGTTATAGGGATTAAAACGGCGAGCAATATCGTGGCTGCCCAACGGGTTTTAAAACCTATAAGTAATCCAATCCCGGCGATAAGCATTACAACTCCTGAGATCATTACCAGCAACTCCGGGTTACCGAAGAAATAGGCGATTCCTTTAAAATTTGCCTGGTCTATTCTATTTACTGTTTTTTCAATATTTAGTAAATGATTAAAACTGGCCACGAGAAATATCCCGCTAAGCATCACCCGTAAAACCTGTACAGAGCGACGACTCACTAAAATGTTCGTTTTCATTGAAGTTTAGAATTATTAAACTACCTAAGAGCAAGCTCATAAGGCTGTCATAGATATAAAATTTTAATTTCGAGGCAAGCCCCGGTATTTAAATCTCGATTATGGAGTTAATAGCTCATTCATCGGCAAAGACACCGATAAAATTAAATTCATTATGCTGCTAATTCCTTTGGAGGAGGGTAATTTTTGGAGAAATAGGTTGAAATTACCGCAGGATTGAGGTAATTGTAATCCTGAAAATTTGTTTTTATTTCGGTCTCGAACCAGGCTATTTTTGCCAGGTTAAAAGCCGGATTACAAACGGCATCACTGCTAATAACTAATACCGAAGAATCTTGTGTGAAGGTTTTATCATCTATCGATTTTTGGGATTTTTTCTTACAAAACGGGTTTACCAGTGCAATTCCTTCAGCATCCAAAATACTATTCAGCACTTTTGCGTCCAGCATCAGGAATTTTCCGAAGAAAATCACGGTAAGGAAAATCGCTATGTAAGCTTTGATTTGCATTATTCGGGAAGATAGAGTTTTAAATTATTTGCATCAAACTCAACCTGGTCCAGGTGCCCCATCTGCTTTTCGTCTTCGGTAATTAAATGAAGATGTATATAGGTATTGTGATGCGTAAAAACCGCCTGGTGTTTACGAGAGAAAAATCCGAGAATTTCTATCTCTTTATCTTCTAAAGTATAATTTATAAGTCCTTCGTGAGCTTCTTTTGGAGAACTCACTTTTTGGCCGTGAGGTAAATTTACAATATGAATTTTAGCTGAATTGATTTTTCCTTTTAGTCGAAATGGAAAAGCTTCCGCATCATCAGGCGTCCTTTCATTTAAAAAATTTTCTAAATTCTCCAATGAGTTTACTGAGTTTGGAAGTGAAACAGATTTCCACTTTTCAACTTCAGCATAAACAAAAAACGGTGCTTTAACAGCATTTGTTTTTTCAACTTCCATTGAATTTTCATTCCTAACAGCTGATTTAAAAACTTCTCCGTCTAAAATAAGCAGTTCACCACTAAGGAATTCTACTGGCCCAAGTCCGTAAACACCTTTTTTAGCTACAGAATCCAGGGAAATTGTACCCTGAAGTTTTCCTTTTTTCATCACATTTTTCATCGCTCCGGCTACTTTCACGCCGTTATTTTGAGCCGTAGCTGTAAAGCCAGTAAGAACGCCAAGAAGTAATAGTGCTAGATGTTTTCGCTTCATATTTCGCAAAAGTAATTAGAAGATTTTAATAATAGCGTGACTAATGTTACAAAACAATTTTGTTTAAGGTAACCCTTGTTACTGCAGCGGTCTCCAAGAATAGAGACTTTTGCAATCTGAATCTGAAAATCTTAAATGTTGAAAGTTCTTAATTTACTTACTTTATTTTTATACCTGGTTTTAAGTCTTAATCTTAAGGCTCAATCTTCCGATTCCTTAAAAGAAGAAAGGCCTCAACTTATAGATATATTTAAAAACGCAACCTTCCACGGCCATATTCGTAATTTCTATATGAATACCATTAACCGGGGTGATTTAAAGGATTATTATACCAATGCAAGCGGCGGTGCAATTGGATTTACTACCGGAAATTTTAAAGGTTTTGAGGTTGGAGTAAAAGGAATTTTTACTTACAAACTTTTGGCAGTGATTTGGGTGTTGAGGATGAGGTAACGGGAAAAAATGCTAAATGGGAGTACGAACTTTATGATGTATTGAATAAAGGAAACTTTAGGGATCTTGATAGGTTGGAGGAGTTGTTTTTAAGGTATCGCTTTGGAAATTCATATTTAAGTTATGGTAAGTTTGAAACCGAATTCACACCACTTTTAAACCATAGCGATGGCCGAATGAAACCTTTTGCACATAGGGGAGGCTGGGCCCATTTAAATTTCAATTCAAAACACCAGGTTAATTTGGGTTGGCTTGATGGGGTTTCGCCGCGGTCAACCACCGAATGGTTTGGTATGGATGAGTCGCTCGGACTTTTCTATAACGGATTTCAACCCAATGGAAAAATGGCTGATTATCACGAGTTTTATCCTTCATCAGGGATTGGGATTTTAAACTACAATTTTAGAAAAGATAATTTTAAGCTTAATTTCTATGATTTTTACCAGGATAAAGTAATGAATACAATTTGGGCAGAAATAGGGTACAACCTGGCCGATTTTAACTTTGGAGTTCAATATGTTTATCAAAATCCTTTTTCCTTTTCTGAAGACCTGTCTTACGTGAATAGATATGTGCAACCTGGAGAAAATGGACAGGTACTGAGTTCTCAGCTTAGTTGGGGAAAATCGGGTTTCAATCTCGCGCTTGGCTATACCCACGCTTTTGATACCGGCCGGTTTTTATTTCCAAAGGAATTAGGGCGGGATCGTTTTTTTACTTCCATTTCCAGATCACGCCTGGAAGGCCTGGGAAATGCAGATGTTTTTATCTTAAAAGCAGCATACCACGTTCCAAAACCCGATCTTCATATTGGAATAGAAATGCAACAGTTACAAGGTCCTGAAACCGGTAAGTTTGAATTTAATAAATATAATGTTGATGAATCGTTCCAGATAAATAGTCATTTAAGTTATCGCGCACACGGATTTTTGGAAGGTTTGAATTTTAATATTTTATGGATTTACAGAAGAAATCACAACCACACCGATGCCCAGAGTATTTTTAATAAGAGTAATTTTAATCAATTAAATTTTGTTACCAACTTCAATTTTTAAAGTTATAAAACAGGAATGGAAAATATAAAATTAGGATTAAAAGAGAACTGGAAACAATTTAGTTTATTGGTATTGGTAAATGCCTTTGTTGGCGGAATGGTAGGGCTGGAACGAAGTATTTTGCCTGAAATTGCCGAAAAAGAATTTGGTATTGCGGCAACCAGTGCCATTTTATCTTTTATTGTAGTTTTTGGAGTGGTAAAGGCAATTTCCAATTATTACGCCGGGGCATTGGCAAATAGGTATGGAAGAAAAAACCTGTTGGTTTTGGGATGGTTTTTTGCTATTCCCATTCCTTTTATCCTCATTTATGCTGAAAATTGGAATTGGATAATCGCCGCCAATGTCTTACTCGGAATAAACCAGGGATTGGCCTGGAGTAGTACCGTAGTGATGAAGATTGACCTGGTGGGTGAAAAGCAGCGTGGTTTTGGAATGGGTTTAAATGAGTTTGCCGGGTATTTTGCAGTAGCTGTTGTAGCTTTTCTTACGGGTTGGATCGCTTCGGAATATGGGGTAAGACCTTATCCTTTCTACCTGGGAATTGGACTTATGATTCTGGGGTTGCTCTTTAGTATTTTCCTAATTAAAGATACGCGCCACCACGTTGCCAAAGAGGAGGGAAGCAGCGATATGTTGCGATTAAAAAATATTTTCTGGGATACCACCTGGAAAGATAAAAACCTTGGTTCCGTTAGTCAGGCGGGGTTAATCAATAATTTGAATGATGGAATGGCCTGGGGATTATTTCCTATTTTACTTTCCGGAAAAGGTTTTAATCTTGAAC
The DNA here is from genome assembly GCF_900113135.1 of Salegentibacter agarivorans. Lineage (GTDB taxonomy): Bacteria > Bacteroidota > Bacteroidia > Flavobacteriales > Flavobacteriaceae > Salegentibacter > Salegentibacter agarivorans. The sequence continues at coordinate 44,382 of NZ_FOOH01000002.1, forward strand.
AAATAGGAATTGTTACCGCACTTTATCCTGCAGTTTGGGGAATAGGCCAACTGTTTACCGGAAGAATGGCCGATATTTTTAGTAAGAAAGATATGCTGTTTATTGGGATGCTTCTGCAGGCCATAGTTCTGGTAATATTAGTTTGGGCTGAAACAATGACGCATTTTGTGATACTTTCTTCTTTACTGGGCTGGGGAACCGCAATGGTTTACCCGACTTTCCTTGCAACTATTGCCGATAACACCCATCCGCAGGATCGGGCAAAAAGTATTGGTATTTTTAGACTTTGGCGTGACCTGGGATACGCGATAGGAGCTATCTTAACCGGGGTAATTGCAGATTTGGTGAGTATTGAAGCGGCGATTATGTTAATAGGAATTCTAACTTTAATTTCAGCCGGAATTATTTTTCTTCGAATGGATTACAAAGACAATAAGGCTGTGAAATTACTTAAATTTAAAAATTAACTTTAATATCGGATAGGTTATATATAACTTCAACCGATAATTTGTATCTTTGTGCTATGTGGGAAGTAGATGTAAGATATAGAGAAGAGATGCAAAGCACTTTTGAACGCTTGTTCGAAAAGAGAGCAATGCTGGAAAAAGCCAGGCCGTTGCCCAATATCGCTTTGAAAAAAATGAAAGAAGTTCTTTCTATAGAATGGACTTATAATTCAAATAGTATAGAAGGGAATACCCTTACCCTTAGGGAAACTCAAATGGTGTTGCAAGAAGGAATTACCGTAAAGGGAAAGTCACTGCGAGAGCATTTTGAAGCTAAAAACCACGAAACCGCTTTAGATTATCTGTACACCCTGGTTAAACCGGGTTATCAATTAAATGGTAAAGATATTCTCAAATTACACGAGCTGGTTTTAAGAAGCATAGAAGATGATTTTGCCGGGAGATTAAGAAATTCTGGTGTGCGTATCGCTGGGGCAAATTTTGTGCCGCCTAATGCCCAAAAGGTTTCCGGGTTATTTGATGAATTAGTGAATTTTGTAAATGAAAATAAACAGCAGTTAAATGTAATTGAACTGGCGATGGTTTTTCATCATAAATTTGTTTGGATTCATCCATTTTTTGATGGAAATGGAAGAACGGTGCGTTTGGCGATGAACCTTATTTTAATGAATGCAGGTTTTCCACCAGCTATTATTCTACGTAACGATCGCAAAAAATATTATGCCGCACTAAATGCTGCAAATAAGGGAGATTATAACAAGCTTGCACTATTAATGTGCCAGGCCTTAGAGCGTACTTTAAATATTTATATTCAGGCGCTGCCAGATAATGATGCAAATTATACTGAAATTTCTAATTTGGTAGAGGAGGAGCAATTACCTTATGGCCAGGAATATATTAGTTTACTGGCAAGGCAGGGAAAAATTGACGCCTATAAAGAAGGCAGAAATTGGCTTACTACTAAAGAAGCAATTCATGAGTATATTAAAAACAGAAAAAGGAAGCGATAGTTTGTTCTTCTCTAAAGGTGAAAAGTAATTATACCTTTCTGAGGTTATAAATTAATAAGCCAGAAATTCACAAATAATAAATAATTAGTGAATTCCTGGCTTTTATTTTTTAAGCTGGTACTTCTGCTTTTTGTTCAATAAGATTTTCGGATTTTAGTTCTTCCCAGAATTTCGCTGGGATTTTTTCTTCCAGGGCTTTAATATTTTCCTGAACCTGTTCCGGTTTGCTGGCTCCAGCCAAAACTGTTCCTGCTGCCTTTGGAGCTAAAGAAAACTGAAGCGATGCAGCCACGAGGTTTACTTTATGTTTCTCAGCAATTTTCAATATTTTTTTATATCGATCTGAAATATCATCGGGCATTTTTCCATCATAATTATAACGCTTTTGTCCGGCAAGTAAGCCTGCATTAAATGGCGCAGCATTTATTAAAGTGGCTTCGCTTTTTTCTATTGCCGGTAATAGACGTTCCAGGGCATCATTATGGTGAACCAAAGAATATTGAATAGCCGAAAGAAAAACATCTGGTTTTGCAACTTCCAAAGTTTTTAAAATAGGTTCTATGGTATTTACTCCCAATCCCCAGGCTTTAATGAGACCTTCTTCTTTCATTTTTTCAAGCTCTGGTATTGCGCCTTTCTTCGCAACTTCAAAATGATCTTCCCAGGTGGTTCCTTCCTCGTACTCATCATTATGATCTGGTGAGAGATCGTGAATAAAAGCATAATCTATACTTTCTACACCTAAGCGCTGCAAACTGTCTTCTACCGAGCGGCGCACAGCTTCAGCTGAATAATCATATTTATAATCAAAAGGTGCAGGATTATTCCACATTGTTTCAGGAACATTTTTAGTGGCTTTTAAAACCCGGCCAACTTTGGTAGAAAGTACGTAATCTTCTCGTTTTTTATTATGTAGAAAGTGCCCAAATCTTCTTTCGCTTAAGCCTAATCCATACCAGGGCGAGGTGTCATAATATCTCACGCCGGCTTCCCAGGCTCCTTCCAGTGTTTTTTCAGCTTCAGCATCGCTTATTTGTTTAAATCCGTTACCAATGGCGACTCCGCCTAAACCGAATTTATGTTCTAATATAAACTGACTCATAATTTTATAGTTTTATATCTTGATTTCTTATTATTTTCAATATTAAAATTAAAACAGAAAAGCCTTACGTCATTGCTATTTAACAAAGACTAACATTTTTTGCCCGGCCTTTGTTAAGATGCACTTAATTAAGAAAAGCAGGTGAAATTTAGTACTGTAACAAAAGTTACTGCCCTAAACGTAGGATTATTATATTTTTGCCTTGTAAAACTTAATTAACCGGTTGGAAAAGTACTTAAACATAATTGCCAATTCATTTTCAGGTTATTTTAATTACCTGGTTAATGAAATTAGCAATCCGTCCTGGACCAATTATTTTTATTGGCTTATTGGATTGTCCCTTTTAGTTTGGGTATTGGAAATTTTAATCCCCTGGAGAAAAGATCAAAAGATATTTCGAAAGGATTTCTGGCTGGATACGTTCTATATTTTATTTAATTTTTTCCTGTTTTCGCTAGTTGGTTATAACGCGATCTCTAATGTTGCAGTAGAATTATTTAATGATTTCCTGGGCATTTTTGGAATCACTAATATTATAGCCATAGAAGTACAAAATTTCCCTGTTTGGGTACAGTTGCTTATTATGTTTGTGATTGCAGACTTTATCCAGTGGAATGTCCACCGGCAATTACACAAGCAGCCGTGGCTTTGGGAATTTCATAAAGTACACCATAGCGTTAAGGAAATGGGATTTGCGGCACAATTTAGGTTTCATTTTATGGAAACTATTGTTTATAAAACCGTGCAGTATATTCCGCTGGCAATGATTGGTTTTGGAATTCAGCAATTTTTTGTGGTACATATGTTTGCTGTATTTATTGGGCATTTAAACCACGCAAATGTAGGCTGGAACTATGGAATTTTTGGTTATCTTTTAAATAACCCTAAAATGCATATCTGGCATCATTCAAAGGAACTTCCGAAAGACAGGCCTTATGGAATGAATTTCGGTTTAAGCCTAAGCATTTGGGACTATTTATTTGGCACAGCATATATTCCGCAGGAAGGAAAAGATATAGAATTAGGTTTTAAAGGAGATGAAGATTTTCCTGAAGATTTTAAAAATCAAATGGTATTTCCATTTAGAAAAAAGAACGCACAATAAACAGTTTATAATTTAAAAGAATTAAAGAAATGAAGATAAAACAATTTAAAGACGATCCTTTAGCGCATTATTCTTACGCACTTGTAAGTAATGGAAAGATGGCCCTGGTAGACCCTAGCCGTAACCCTATGCAATACTATAAATATGCCGAAGAAAATAATGCAAAAATAGTAGCAGTTTTTGAAACGCACCCGCACGCCGATTTTGTGAGTGGACATTTACAAATTCAGCAGGAGACAGGATCCACCGTTTATATTAGTAAAAATGTTGGTGTAGAATATACGCATACTCCATTTGATGAAGGGGACGAAGTAAAAATTGGAGATGCCAGTATAAAGGCTATTCATACTCCCGGTCACTCGCCAGATAGTTTAACATTTATAGCTGAAGAAAACGGTGAAACCATTATGTTTAGTGGGGATACACTTTTTATAGGCGATGTTGGAAGGCCAGATTTACGTGAAAAAGCTGGAAATATGAAAGCAAAACGTGTAGAATTGGCGAAGCAAATGTACAATACCATGCAAACCAAATTTAACGAATTGCCAGATGATACCATAATCTATCCGGCTCACGGTGCAGGTTCGCTATGCGGAAAAAATATGAGTGATGCTTCTTCAAGTACTCTTGGAAATGAACGCCAGGGAAACTGGGCTTTTAAAGATCAAACCGAAGAGGAGTTTGTAGAAGAAATTTTAAAGGATCAGCCTTTTATTCCTGCCTATTTTGGTTTTAGTGTAGAGTTAAACCGAAAAGGAGCTTTAAATGTTCAAAAAGCGAAGTATGAAGTTCCGGTAAAACTTTATGTAGATTCTGTAGAAAAAGAAGGAATTACTGTAGTAGATACTCGTGATGGGGATGCGTATAAAAAGGGACATTTACCCAATAGTATTAATATCATGGCCCGGTCTGAAAGTGATAAATATGAAACCTGGCTGGGTGCTATTATCGAGCCTAAAGAGGAATTTTATCTTGTTGCTGAAAGCGTAGATCAAATTGACGATTTACTGGAAAGAACTGCGAAAATCGGTTATGAAAAGCAAATGAAAGGTGTAGTGACTTTATCTGAAAAAGTTTCAAAATCTTCGGATGATTTCAATTTAGAAGATTTTAAAGCCAATAAAGATAAATACACTATTGTAGATATTAGAAATGAAAGCGAGATTGCAGAAGGGAAGATCTTTGATGATGCTAAAGCAATTCCGTTGAATGAGCTAAGAAACCGTGCCGATGAATTACCAGATGACAAACCGTTTATGGTACATTGTGCCGGAGGATATCGTTCTGCTGCAGGAAGCAGTATTCTTGAAAATAAATTTAAAAACACTAAAGTTTATGATCTAAGTGAAGCGATTAAAGAGTTTTCGTAATTAATTAGTTATTATTTTAAAGCCCTGTAGATAATTGAATTTACAGGGCTTTTTTTATGTTTAATTGTACACAGATTGGTAATATCCAGAATCTAAATCTTGAAAACTCATAAGTAAAAGCTCCAAACTTTTTCTATATTTACAACACAAGCTTCAAATTAGATTTGAAAACTACGAAATATGGAAAAAAAATATAAGGTTAAGGTGAATAATTTATTTGAATTTGAATTTACCAAAGACCAGATCACCGCTTTAGATACACAGGAAATTGCCACTAAACATTACCATTTATTAAAAGAAAATCGCAGTTTTAAGGCTGAGGTTCTTACCGAAAACTTTCTTCAACGCAAGTACGATATTAAAATCAATTCTAATACCTATGAAGTAGCTATTTCCAATGAGTTGGATTTACTTATTGAAGAAATGGGACTTTCTCTTGGCACCGCGCAAATGATAAATGATATAAAAGCGCCCATGCCGGGGTTAATTCTGGAAGTTAATGTTGAGGAAGGTGCTGAAGTTAAAGAAGGGGATTACTTGCTGGTTTTAGAAGCTATGAAAATGGAAAATACACTTATTGCACCCAGGGATGGTGTGGTGAAATCGGTTTCAGTAAAAACCGGACAAACTGTTGAAAAGAACCAGTTATTAATTGAAATGGAATAAACCCTTAATCCTCCAAATGGGAATAATTAGAATTCAAAAGAAATAAAATGAAGAAAATATTAGTAGCCAATAGGGGAGAAATTGCTTTGCGGGTAATGAAAACCATTCAAAAAATGGGGATCAAAACCGTAGCTGTTTTTTCTAAAGCTGATAGAAATGCGCCCCACGTAAAGTTTGCCGACGAGGCGGTTTGCATAGGCGAAGCCCCTTCTAACGAATCTTACCTAAAGGGCGATAAAATTATTGAAGTAGCTAAAGAACTCGATGTAGATGGGATTCATCCTGGCTACGGATTTTTAAGTGAAAATGCAGGCTTTGCCGAAAATGTAGAGAAAAACGGCATTACCTGGATAGGTCCCGGTTCTAAAGCCATTAAAATTATGGGGAGCAAACTTGCCGCTAAAGATGCGGTAAAAGAATATGACATTCCAATGGTTCCCGGAATTGACGAGGCGATTACCGATCCAGAAAAAGCGAAGAAAATCGCTAAAGAGATCGGTTTTCCTATTTTAATAAAAGCTTCTGCCGGTGGCGGTGGTAAGGGAATGCGTATCGTTGATAAGGAAAAAGATTTGGAAGACCAAATGAAACGTGCCATTAGCGAAGCTGAATCAGCATTTGGTGATGGTTCGGTTTTTATAGAGAAGTATGTTTCTTCACCAAGGCATATTGAAATTCAGGTTTTAGCTGATTCCCACGGGAATTATATTCATCTATTCGAAAGGGAATGTAGTGTGCAGCGTAGGCATCAAAAAGTGGTGGAAGAAGCGCCATCGGTAGTGCTAGATTCAAGACTTCGAAAACAAATGGGCAAAGCTGCTGTAAAGGTAGCAAAGGCCTGTGATTATGTTGGCGCCGGAACCGTAGAATTTCTTTTCGATGAAGATCAAAATTTCTATTTCCTGGAAATGAATACTCGTTTGCAGGTTGAACATCCCGTAACGGAATATATTACCGGTGTAGACCTGGTAGAACAACAAATTAGAATTGCCCGGGGGGAAAAACTGAGATTGCTTCAGGAAGATCTAAAAATAAAAGGGCACGCGGTAGAACTCAGGGTTTATGCTGAAGATCCTATGGATAATTTTATGCCAAGTGTGGGAACACTTGATAAATACAGTATTCCTGAAGGTGAAAATATACGTGTAGATAACGGCTTTGAAGAAGGCATGGAAGTTCCTATTTATTACGACCCAATGCTGGCAAAATTGATTACTTACGGAAAAACCCGCGAGGAAGCCATTCAATTAATGCTGAAGGCGATAAAGCAATATGAAGTTGAGGGCGTAATGACGACCCTTCCGTTTGGAAAATTTGTTTTTGAACACGAAGCCTTCAGAAGCGGAAATTTTGATACCCATTTTGTAAAAAAATATTATTCCGCTGAGAAACTTGAAAATGAAATTGAAGAAGAAGCTAAATTAGCGGCTATTGTAGCTTTAAAGCAATATCTCAAAGATCAACAGGAGTTGAGGTTACCAATAAACTAAAAGTAACCTCAAACATTTAATCTAGATTATCGCGTAAAAAATAAATTGATGAGTCAGAATATAGAGAAGTTAAATGATAAAATTAAGCAGGCACATCTTGGTGGTGGCGAGAAACGCATAGCGAAGCAACACGAAAAAAAGAAACTTACCGCCCGGGAGCGTGTAGATTATTTACTGGATGAAGGTTCTTTTGAAGAAATTGGCATTCTGGTAACTCATAGAACTACCGGTTTTGGAATGGAAGATCAAAAGATCTATGGAGACGGAGTCGTAACAGGCTACGGTACCATAAGCGGAAAACTGGTGTATATTTTTGCCCAGGATTTTACGGTTTTTGGAGGTTCCCTTTCTGAAACACACGCCGAAAAAATTTGTAAAGTTATGGACCTGGCCGTAAAAGTTGGAGCGCCAATGATCGGCTTAAACGATTCTGGTGGAGCCAGAATTCAGGAAGGCGTAAAATCTTTAGGAGGTTATGCCGATATTTTTCATAGAAATGTAAAAGCATCTGGGGTTATTCCGCAAATTTCGGCGATTATGGGCCCTTGTGCCGGGGGAGCAGTGTATTCACCTGCAATGACAGATTTTACACTTATGGTTCAGGATACCAGTTATATGTTTGTAACCGGGCCTAATGTGGTGAAAACGGTAACTAATGAGGAAGTAACTTCCGAAGAACTTGGTGGGGCTTCAACGCACGCTACAAAATCTGGGGTAACTCATATCACGTCATTCAACGATATCGCCTGTCTTGAAGATATAAAGAAACTGGTGAGTTATATACCTCGAAATAACAAAAAGGCACCGGAGAAACTTCCGTATGAATTAGGTGATGAAATTAGGGAGGAACTGGATTCTTTGATTCCAGATAGTTCCAATAAACCTTACGATATGCACGAGGTGATTAGCGGAATCATAGACAAAGATTCATTTTATGAAATTCATAAAGATTACGCCGATAATATTATTGTTGGTTTTGCGCGCTTAGGCGGAAGAAGTATTGGGATTGTTGCCAATCAACCAATGAGTCTTGCCGGAGTTTTAGACGTAGATTCCTCTAAAAAAGCAGCTCGATTTACCCGTTTTTGCGATTGTTTTAACATTCCATTGCTAGTTTTGGTAGATGTTCCCGGTTTCTTACCCGGAACCGACCAGGAGTGGAATGGAATTATTCTCAACGGCGCAAAATTACTTTATGCACTAAGCGAAGCCACCGTTCCAAAAGTGACCGTAATTACCAGAAAAGCTTATGGCGGCGCTTATGATGTAATGAATTCCAAACACATTGGCGCTGATCTTAATTTTGCCTGGCCAACGGCAGAAATTGCGGTAATGGGAGCCAAAGGTGCCAGTGAGATTATTTTTAGAAAAGAAATTCAGGAAGCTGAAGATAGCGAAGCGAAACTAGCTGAAAAAGAGGCTGAATACGCTGAAACATTTGCAAATCCTTTTGAAGCCGCTCAACGCGGATTTATTGATGAAGTAATTATGCCTAAAGAAACCCGTAGAAAATTATTGAAAGCTTTTAGTATGCTGGAAAATAAAAAAGTGCTTAGACCCAAGCGAAAGCACGGGAATATTCCTCTATAGTTTTTAGACCTTTAAAACCCTTATTCTACTGCATTTAACAAGTTTGACGTAAATATGTCGCAAGGCTGTCGCAATATTTTTTTAAACCTCACTGTAGATTTGCTGAAACATATAAACTTATAATTATGCAGAACAATGAATTAGCAAACAGGGTAATTGAGCTAAGGAATAGAAAGGGATTTTCTCAAGAATTTTTAGCCGAGGAATCTGGAGTTAGCCTTAGAACTATTCAAAGAGTGGAAAATGGAGAAACCCAGCCAAGAGAAGATACTTTACAGCGAATTGCCAAAGGGCTTGGCGTAACTTCTGAAGAACTTATTGATTGGAAATTAGAGAAAAATAATAGTTATCTCGCATTACTGAATAGTTCAGCATTAAGTTTTCTTTTCTTTCCAGTATTAGGGATTTTAGTTCCATTAGTGATGTGGATATCTAAGAAAAATGAAATTCATAATATTAATAAAACAAGCAAAGAAATATTGAATTTTGAGATTACCTGGTGTATTCTGTTGTTTCTTACTTGTATAGGGTTTATTAGTATTAATTTTTACCGTGTACAAACAGCCTCGTATATTACTCCATCTTTACTGCTTAATCCTATAATATTTTGGTTGATAATCTGTTTTCTTTACCTGTTTAATTTAGTCATCGTTCTTTATAATTCATTTCGATTGAAGGCTGAAAAGAATGTTTTATATTTTTTTAGAATACCATTTTTAAGGTAGGTTTGTAGTATATGTTGCTAAAAATAATATATGAAATTCAATAAAATTGTTTGTGTAGACCATACAAAATTAGAAGACTGGGCCATAGAAGAACTCCAGGAATTTAGCGAAGCTAAAGTAAAGGTTTATAAAGAAAGTCCGGATTCAGAAAAAGAGCTCATTGAACGAATTGGCGATGCAGAAGCGGTAATAGTTTCCTGGAAAACGCAAATCCCTGAAAATGTTATAAAAGAATGTAGCAACCTTAAATATATTGGGATGGCCTGCAGCCTTTATGATGATGAATCGGCGAATGTTGCTGTAGATTTTGCCAGGAAGCAAGAAATTACCGTGAAAGGTATTTTCGATTATGGCGATCCTGGGGTTATAGAATTCATTATTTCGGAATTAATAAGATTACTGCACGGATTTGGTAAACATCAATGGCGAGAAATGCCGGTGGAACTTATCGATAAAAAGATTGGAATTATTGGTTTGGGAACCACCGGGCAACTTCTGGCCGAAGCTTTATTGCCGCTTGGAGCCGATCTTTATTATTTCAGCAGAAGTAGAAAAAAAGACTGTGAAGAAAAAGGAGTCAAGTATTTAGAACTGGAAAAATTGCTGAAAACTTCAGAAATTATCTCGCTTCATCTTCCAAAAAATACCAGGCTCCTTGGAAAAGAAGAATTTAAAACTTTTGGTGCGGGAAAAATTTTAATCAATACTTCGCTGGGACTTCCTTTTAAGGAAGGAGCTTTTGCAAACTGGATAAAATCTGAAGGTAATTTCGGGATTTTTGATGGTGATGGGGGAGCTTCACTTTCTAAAGATACAAAAGCATTAGATCGTGTAATTTCTTATACTAAAAGCGCAGGTTGGAGTGCTGAAACTCAAAAACGCTTATCTGAAAAGGTATTGGAGAATTTGAAATCTTATTTCAAATAAACCTCAAAATATATAATTCAAACCTCAAAGGTTTTCAAAACCTATGAGGTTTTTTGTTGTAACATTTGTTACTGTCTTACTTCGTAAATTACAGTTAATTTGCACCTCATTAAAAAAATGAACTATGGAATGGATTTTTGAGCCCTGGCCCTGGTATGTATCGGGTCCGCTTATTGCTTTAATAATGTTTTTACTAATTTTTATTGGGAAACAGTTTGGAATGTCTTCCAACCTTAGAACCATGTGTACAATCTGCGGTGCCGATTCTAAAGCCGATTTCTTCAATTTCGATTGGAAATCTCAACGATGGAATCTTATTGTGGTTGCAGGAGCGATTATTGGCGGATTTATTGGAGCAAATTTTTTAAGTAACGATCTTTCTGTAGCAATAAATCCTGATACGATTACAATTTTAGATGACCTTGGCTTTAATAGTGCCGGTGAAGCTTACCTACCAACTGAAATATATAGTTGGGAAGCAGTTGGCGGAATTAAAGCGCTTATCATTTTACTGGTAGGCGGAATCTTAATTGGATTTGGTGCTCGCTATGCCGGTGGTTGTACATCTGGGCACGCTATTTCTGGACTTAGTAATTTGCAATTACCTTCTTTAATTGCCGTTATCGGATTTTTTATCGGTGGTTTGGTGATGGTACATTTATTATTTCCTCTAATATTTTAAATTGAAATTATGAGAAGTATAGGATATTTATTGATAGGTATATTTTTTGGAATCGTAATGTTTAAATCTGAAGCGGCTTCGTGGTTCAGAATTTATGAAATGTTCCAGTTCCAGTCGTTTCATATGTATGGAATTATAGGTTCGGCATTATTTTTAGGAGTTATTGGCGTTCAAATTATAAAACGTAAGAACCTGAAATCTTTTTTTGGAGAACGAATTTCGTTTACACCAAAAGAAAAGAGTTTTAGCCGCTATATGTACGGCGGAATTATCTTTGGATTAGGTTGGGCGTTAGCCGGTGCCTGCCCGGGACCAATTTTCACCTTAATTGGTGCAGGATTTTTACCAATTCTAATCGTATTTATAGGTTCGCTTTTAGGCACTTTTTTATACGGATTGCTTCGGAAGAAACTTCCGCATTAATAAAAATTTTGGGTTTCGGCGGGAAAGAAATTAGTTTTTACTTTCCGAAGAAATATAGAAATAGGGTAGGGAAATATGGTATTTTACAACAACAAGTCTAATTGAAATTACAATTAGCGTGGTGGTAAGGTAAATGATATCACGATTTATAACAAGCTCGTGCATTATTACAAAAGCGAGTCCGCCCATTATACAGGCAGTGGCGTAGATCTCTTTTCTAAAGATCACGGGAATTTCGTTACAAAGAATATCTCGAATTGCACCACCAAAAGTACCCGTCATAGTACCAAGTGCAATGCAAATAATGGGATCAAGCCCATTTCTAATGCCTATTTCAACACCGGTAATAGTAAAGACTCCCAGCCCAATGGTATCAAAAAGAAAGAGGGATTTTTTTAGATAATTAATTTTGTTTCTAAAAATAATGGCAAGAATGGTTACAACGCCAATTAGGTAAATATATATGGTATTTTCCATCCAGGTTACTGGAGTGTTACCTATTAAAGTATCGCGTAACGTACCACCACCAATGGCAGTTACAAAACCAATAATAAAAATACCAAAGAGGTCCAGCCGGCGATCCATAGCAGCCAATGCGCCAGATATAGCAAAGGCTATAGTCCCCAGGATATCTAGAATATTAAATAAAGTAAGTTCCATTTACTCGATAATCGAGATTTTAAAAGCTTCGGGGACTTCCCGAAATTAAAAAAGTTAAACCTGAATATCTCGCGGTTTTCGCTAGAGAATTCTTAAACAAAGGTATAGTTAAATTTTGGAAGCCCTTAATTTTTATTTCCTGAATGAAATCTATACCTTCAAATTATTTGCTAATAAGAAAACTTAATTAGTAAGGCCTATAGATTATAACTAAAGTTATTACTTTTGTAAGACAGAAAAACAAGAAATAATGAGCGATAAAATAGAAAGAATAAAAACCTTAATTATAGGATCTGGACCTGCAGGATATACTGCAGCAATATACGCGGCAAGAGCAGACCTTAAACCTGTTATGTATACAGGAATGGAACCTGGTGGACAGTTAACTACAACAACCGAAGTGGATAACTTTCCCGGTTATGCCGATGGAGTAGATGGGCCAAAAATGATGATGGATCTGCAAAAGCAAGCCGAACGTTTTGGTACCGAAGTAAGAATGGGCATGGTAACCGAAGTTGAATTTACCGATAAACCCGGCGGAATTCACAAAGCTTGTGTAGATAACGCAACCTGGGTAGAAGCCGAAACGATTATTATTTCTACCGGTGCTACGGCTAAATACCTTGGTTTACCAAGTGAGCAACGTTTACGTGGTGGTGGAGTTTCAGCATGTGCTGTTTGTGACGGATTTTTCTATAAAGGTCAGGATGTAGCTATAGTTGGTGGTGGAGATACCGCCGCAGAAGAAGCTACCTATTTGGCTAATATTTGTAGCAAAGTTACTATGCTTGTAAGAGGTGACCAGATGCGTGCATCTAAAGCAATGCAACACCGAGTAAACAGTACTAAAAATATTGATGTTAGGTTTAATACTGAAGTAGACGAAGTAATAGGCGAACAGGTAGTAGAAGGTCTAAGAATGCTGAATAAAGAAACTGGCGAAAAAGAGCAAATCTATATTACCGGGTTGTTTATCGCCATTGGCCATAAACCAAATACCGATATTTTTAAAGGTAAATTAACGATGGATGATACCGGGTACTTAATTACCGAAGGTAAATCTACTAAAACCAATATCCCGGGAGTTTTTGCCTCAGGTGATGTGCAGGATAAAATTTATCGCCAAGCAGTAACCGCAGCGGGAACTGGATGTATGGCTGCTCTTGATGCTGAACGTTATTTAGCTGAAATTGAAAGCGAAGAGGGAGAAGAAGTAAAAACTACCAAAAAGGTAGAAGCTTAATCCTCATAATTTTAAGAATATCAAACCTCACAGGTCATCAAAACCTGTGAGGTTTTTTTGTTTTTAAATAAAATCACAAAAAAAATCAGCTTAGATCCTGAAACCAGTTCAGGATCACGTTAAATTGATAATTGTTATAAATACTAATATTCCAACCCTATTTTAGTTCTAACTTTATCCAGTAGCTCAATTAATTGCAGGCTTTTTTCAAAGGTCATTTCGGTACTTTCAGTTTTGCCCTCGCTTAGCATTTTTTGAACGTGTTCCGCTTCAAAATTATAACCATTGGAATTCACTTTAAACTCTTTGGTTTCTTCACCTTCTGGTGTTTGTATAATAATACTTGTAGGTTCGTGAAACCTGGTATTTAGTGTAAGCGTAGCTTTTTCAAACTGAATAATTGCTGCGGTAGGGGTTTGTTTTATAATAGAACTACCCAATTCTGCCTCTACACCATTTTTATACTCAAAAATAATATCACAGTTTTCGTCAACTCCGGTATCATGAAAACTGGCTTTCGCCTGAATTCTCTCTGGAGCTCCCAGAGCACTCATTGCCATAAAGATAGGGTAAATGCCAATATCCAGTAAGCTACCGCCACCCAGGTTTTTATTGTAAAGGCGTTTATCTAGATCTATCGGTGCCGGAAATCCAAAATCGGCTTTTAGATTTTTGATTTTCCCATATTTTTCAGACTTAATTTGTTCTATTACAAACTTAAAATGCGGAAGAAATTGCGTCCACATCGCTTCCATAAGAAAAACCTTTTCCTTTTTGGCTTTTGCGATCATTTCTTCCACCTGCTTTTTGTTCATTGCAAAAGGTTTTTCGCATAAAACGGCTTTTTTATGATCAAGGCAAAGAAGGGTCTGTTCGTAATGAAAAACGTGTGGGGTTGCGATATAAACCACATCTAATTCTTCATCTTTTAACATTGCTTCGTAGCTGGAAAATAATTTTGTAGCCGCATGTTCTTTTGCAAATGTTTCAGCTTTGTTTTTAGATCTACTGGCAACCGCGTAAAGTTCGGCGCCTTCAACGTTATTTAAAGCAGTGGCGAATTTTCCGGCAATTTTTCCGAGGCCAAGGATTCCCCATTTTATATTTTTCATCTTAAATAAAATTTATTTTAGAAAGTTAATTTTTATTGAAAAACCCAAATTTTAAACTGAAAACTAGGTGCTTCTTTTAATTTTATGTTCCGGGGTTTTTATAAATAATTCCAGGATTAGAGCAAGTGCCATGACAAGTAAACATCCTACTAAATTGAGCCATAAATAGGGCATCACATCAAATTTATAGAGAATTATTACTATAATTTGTGTGATTATTGCGGCTACAAAAACCGAATTACTATTTACAATTTTAATAAAAAATGCCAGTAAAAATATTCCCAAAACATTTCCGTAGAAAATAGAACCGATGATATTTACCAGCTGGATGAGATTATCAAATAAATTGGCAAAGCTTGCAAAGGCAATGGCAATGGCGCCCCAAAGTAGCGTAAACCATTTGGAAGCTTTTACATAATGTTCGTCAGACATTTCGGTTTTTCGGCTTCTTTTATATAGATCTATGGAAGTTGTTGAGGACAACGCATTTAATTCGGAAGCGGTAGAAGACATGGCTGCAGATAGGATTACTGCTAATAACAAACCAATTAATCCGCGTGGAAGGTTATTCAGAATAAAATGAATAAATACATAATCTTTATCGTTGCTCTCGGCATCTTTGTCTGATGCGTCTATTAATTTCCTTGCTTTTTGTCTCGTTTCGTTTTCTGAAGCATTTAAAGTAGCCAGGTTTTCGCGATAAGTAGAATTATTTTTAGGAGTGAAATTATTGTTTTCGGCAAATTGTAAATGCAGGTTCTGTTTTTCCTGCTGTATCTCATCGTGCTCCAGCATTAAATCTTCATATTGATTTCCGTAATCGGAATTTAAAACAGTTTCCGTGGCTGCGGGATTAAAATTTAAAGGAGCGTTGTTAAACTGATAGAATACAAAAACCAGGACACCTACAAGCAAAATAAAGAACTGTAATGGTACTTTAAGCATCCCGTTCATAATCATTCCCATTCGGCTCTCGTTAACCGATCTTCCACTCAAATAGCGCTGCACCTGGCTTTGATCTGTTCCAAAATAGGAAAGTGCTAAAAAGCTTCCTCCAATAATTCCGCTCCAAAAAGTATATCGGTTTTCAAAATCGAAAGAGAAATCCAGAATATCCATCTTGCCGCTGGCACCGGCAATTTCAAGAGCATTGCTAAAATTAATATTTTCGGGTAAATAGCTTAGAATAATAAAAAATGCAGCAAACATTCCCGTGAGAATTACTGCCATTTGCTGCTTATGAGTAACGCTCACGGCTTTTGTACCGCCGGCAACCGTGTAAATAATAACTAAGGAACCAATTAGCACTGTTAAACCAGAGAGGTTCCAGCCTAAAACAGCTGAAAGAATAATTGCAGGGGCAAAAATAGTTAAACCGGCTGCAAGACCACGCTGAATTAAAAACAGGACTGCAGTTAATGTTCGGGTTTTTCTATCGAATCTTGATTCTAAATATTCGTATGCGGTATAAACGTTGAGTCTTCGATAAATGGGAATAAAAAACATACAAATAATTACCATTGCAATAGGTAGCCCAAAATAGAACTGTACAAAACCCATCCCATCGTGAAAAGCCTGGCCCGGTGTAGATAGAAAGGTGATGGCACTTGCTTGAGTTGCCATTGTAGAAAGCCCAATTGTCCACCAACGGGTTTCGCTGCCACCGCGAATATAATCTTGTGCTCCCTTATTATTTCGGGTTTTGTAAACGCCATAAGTAACTATAAAAGTGAGCGTACCAAGAAGAACAATCCAGTCTATTAATTGCATATTAGGTGAATTGAGACATTATAAAATAAAACATGATTATGTAGGCTGCGTTGGCCAAAAGAACAAAAGTATAGGATTTCTTCCAGGTAAATTTCTCGGGTTTCTTCATTATTTTCCTATTGAAATCATATTAGCAAAAAGCCTGTAAGCGCCGGGAACTCCCACCGGAAACTGTCTAAAAAAGCTTAAACCGGTATAAATAAAATATCCTTCTCCATATTTTGCAACCATTAAACTTCCATTTTTGGGAGTTTCATTTTTATCGTTCATAGAAAGGATTGGCGTAAATTCTTCACTCCAGGAATCAGGAAAGTAAAGTCCGCGTTCCTGCACCCAATTTTCAAAATCTTTTTCGGTGATTTTATTCGGAAAATTTAAGATAGGGTGATCTTCGGCTAAAAACCTAACTTCGGCCGTTTCATCGGTTACCCTGTCTCTAGATAATTCCAGCGGAAAAGGAGAAATATTCTCTGTCACCAACCCACGGTTAGTGTTGTATTGCACAATAAGATTGCCGCCATTTTTTACATAATCAAAAAGAGCCTGTTGCTTATATTTTAAGGCTTCTACGGTGTTTAATGCACGAATTCCCAGTACCACCGCATCATATTTTTGCAATGAAGCCTGTAAAATTGAAGCCACATTTAATTTATTAACTCGATAGCCAATTTGCTGAAGGCTTTCTGGAACAACATCACCCGCACCCTCAATGTACCCTACTAAATCTCCTTTTTTCTCGATTTCCAGTCTTGCAACTTTTAATTTTGCAGGAACTACCAGGTTTTGTTTCGGAATGTGTTTGTAATCTATACTGATGAGTTTTTCTGAAAATTTCTCTCCGTTTATCGTTGCTGAAGGAATTATAAAAGTTTCTTCCTGTTCTTTGGGCGGAGTAATCTCAAAAGTGACCGTTACTGAACTCCCTTTTTGCTGAAGCTGAAATTTATGATTTTCGGGCTTAATTTTCCAGTTTTCCCCGGCAGTAAGATTAACCTCTCCCTGAATATTTGGTTTTCCAGAGGTAAGTTTTACTGAAACTTTTTTAGATTCCTCATTTTCAAAAATGATTACATCTTCTTCAAAAGCGAGGGAAACTTTAGGAATAACCTCAAAAGGTTGATAGGTTTCGCCAAAAACAGCATCATTATATTTATAAACTATAGGTTTTTCAAAGTTTAGGGAAACATCCTTAAAATTGAGCTTAAAAACTGCTTTAGTAAGACCTGGTCTTTCGGGTAGCCCAATAAGCTCACGGTTTTTTACAATATACATTCCGTTTTTTGATTCTTCCTCTAACCAGTATGGCGTGGTATAAGATGTTTTTTCCGGAACCTTTAATGCGATCTTATTTTGCCAGTTTTCGTTATTTTTTAGTTCGGTTTCGGGTTGAACTTTAGAGTCATTCGGACTTAATTCTATTGAACTCAAAATTACAGGAAAATCACTTCGGTTAATAGCCTCCAGTTTAATTGTTACGCTATCTTTTGGAGTTGCTGAAGGCTGAGAAGCTACTGCTTCTAAAAATAAGCCTGTGCTGGCGTAAATAATATTTTTAATTTCTTTGGTTTTTAATTCCCGCCAATGTTCATTTGGTAATTTCTGGATCAGCTTATAAGCTTCAAGAAGTTGGGGTAGGCTAGCGGCAGGATTTGTAAAACTGTAGTTTTCTTCAACTTGATGTAGAATTTTACTAATTTCAGCACCACCTTCTAATTTGTTCCAGGAAGTATCTATACCTTCAAACACATCTTGCGAGCGTATGGTATCTCCTTTAATTGGTTCTAAATACTCCATTTGTTTACCACGGGACCCAGTACTTCCAAAGCCTTGAGATTGGTGTTGGCTTCGGCTTAAAGATGAAATTTCGGGATTTGAAAGTCCCAGTAGCGGAAAATAAACTCCGGTGTCAAAACTTATAAATCTATCTTTACTGGCTTCTTCAAAAGCTTCTTCACCGCCATAAAACCAGGGCGAAGTATTAAAATATGCACGTTTTGGTTGGTGGGTGTTGGTATAATTTAATTGGTCTGGAAATTTATTGGGATTAGCAGCAGCATCAAAAGCTTCTAAACTTAGAAGGGCAGAAGAAGTGTGATGCCCGTGAGTACTCCCGGGGGTGCGATGATCAAACCGATTTATAATCACATCTGGTTTAAAATTTCTAATTATCCAAACCACATCGCTTAATACTTTTTCTTTATCCCAAATTTTAAGGGTTTCTTCCGGGGTTTTAGAATAACCAAAATCGTTAGCACGGGTAAAAAACTGCTCTCCACCGTCTATTTCTCTCGCCGCAAGTAATTCCTGGGTTCTTATTAAGCCCAGTTGTTCTCTTAGTTCTGGGCCAATTAGGTTTTGACCACCATCACCTCGGGTTAAGGATAAATATGCGGTTCGGGCGTGTTTTTCGTTTGAAAAATAGGAAATTAATCGGGTGTTTTCATCATCGGGGTGTGCGCCAATGTATAAAACCGAACCAAGGAAATTCAGCTTTTTTATTTTCTGAAATATTTCAGAAGCATTTAATTTTTCGGGTTCCTGTGCGTGTAAATTCAACAGGAAAAAACAGAAAAGTAAACTAAATAGTTTTCGCATAAATTTCACGGCGATTAATAAGACATCCAAATATAAAAACTTTAGCCGCCTGAAGATAGAAAATTAACTGCTTTTACCCGGTAATCGTGATTTAATTATGTAAGGACTATTTATAATTTACAATAATAACAGCAGAAATTTGGAAAGCAAAAGATTTCTAAATGGTTTAAAGACTGCTTTTATCTCCATCCAGGTAAACATCTTTGGCAACTAAAGAAACCGCTTTTTGAAGAATTAAGTTATTTGGGTAGGTTATTAATTCTCCCTCTAAAGTTCTGAGGTGTAAATGAAAAGCCTTTATATCTTCAATAATAGCTTCAATAGGTAGATCTTTATCGTGAATCTTTATTTTGTCTCCAATTTTATACGGAAATGAAAAGAAAAGAATTACACCTGAAGTAATATTGCTAAGAATAGACCAAATAGCAAAAAGCGCAACCCCAAGCACTGCAAAAACCGAAGAAAATATTAAAGAAAGTTCGGTTAGTCCCATTCCCCAGGCAATGGCTAATAAGAAAACCGCGATAAATAGGATAAGTATATTAATGTATTTAAACATTAACCGGGTTCGGGTGAAGTCTATTTCACTTCGTTTTCCAACCCTATGAGCAGCTTTTTTTAACAAAAACTGGACGATTAATAAGGCAAATACAGTAATTATCGTGTAGGTAATTTCAGATCTGTATTGAGTTAAAACTTCAAACATTTTAGTGCTAATAATTTTATATAAAGGTAGATTTTAAAAGCTATTTTCAAATAAAAATTATGGACTTATTTAAAATTTTTACTTTCAGTTTAAGGTTAACTTAAAGCTTAAGGTTATGTTATTTAATGATTTTATAATCAATTAATTATAATTTAAATAGAAGCAAGGTCAATTAGTTCGTTATAAACTAAATGGGTTGGAAGCCCTACTACATTAAAATAACTTCCTTCCAGATTGGTAATTCCAATTAAGCCAATCCATTCCTGTATTGCATAGCCGCCAGCTTTGTCAAAGGTTTTAAAATTTTCAACGTAATAATCAATCTCCCCGCTGGTAAGTTCTTTAAAAGTTACTTTTGTTTCGCAGTTTACGGTAGATTGATGATTGTGCGTAGTAAAACATACCGAAGTAAAAACACTATGGGTTTTACCCGATAATGATCTAAGCATCTCTTTAGCTTCAAGCGTAGTTTCAGGTTTTCCCATAGCTTTGTCTTCGTTGTACACTATGGTATCGCTGGTAATTAAAATCTGATCTTTTTTTAATTCCTTCTGAAAAGCTTCAGCTTTTAGTTGTGAGAGAAAATCGGTTATTTCTTCTTTTTTAAGGTAATCTGGACATACTTCTTTTACCGGTCTCACATCAATTTTAAAAGGGATATTTAAATCTTTAAAAAATTGGTGACGTCTTGGAGAGCCTGATGCGAGAATTATTTCTTTCTTCTTTAAAAGTTCTTTAAGCATAATTATTTTATTAAAATCCCTGTAAGATAAGATTATTTGTAAAATTTTTTGTTGAGTGAAGTATACCAGGTGTAAATTCTATGAAACAAGAATAAACTGATATAAGCCTATAGAAGTTAGTCCGAAAAACATTATTATTTTTAATAATAAGCTTAGGTGTGAAAAATGTTTCTTCTTTTTGGCTTCCCAAATTTTAACCTGGAAATAGAGTAGGGGTGCGAGTATAAAAATAAGAGTATATATTACCAGGAAAGTATTCTCAAATAAATAATTGTAAATATAATATACAATTGCGGCCACGGGTAAAATGCCTATTGCAAAAATGATCTTATTGGTGCGGCTATGCCCAAGAATTATAGGTAAGGTTTGTATTCCGGCGTTATAATCTCCTTTCGCATCTTCCTGATCTTTTACTATTTCCCGAAGTAAATTTATTAGAAATGCAAAAATTGCATAATCCAGTAAAATTGAAAATAGTAAAGATTGAACCTGTTTATTTTGTGAATTTATTGCAGGAAAAAGATCAAAAACTGAAGGCAAAAGCACCACAAAGCCAACAAGCAAGCTAATTAAAACATTCCCCAGCACAGGAATTTGCTTTAAATAACTGGCATAAAGGTAGAGTAAAGCTGAAGAAAAGATGAAAATCGCAACAAACCCGGGTTTGCCCAGTAAATTAGCAAGGTAAAAACCAATTCCTACGCCAATAACATTCAAAATTATAAATAAATTATTCGCTTTTTTTTCTGAAATTTTATTGCCTATAATCAGCTTTTCCGGTTTGTTAATTTTATCGGCCTGTACATCATAAATATCATTAATTACGTATCCCGAAGCGGCAATACAAAGTGTGGCAAGCATAAGGAGCGCATACCCAAAAGTGCTAAGCGTAATTGCAGCGCCAAATTCCTCGAAAAATGAAAATTTAATCAGGATTAAAGTGAGTGCAATAAAAACCAGGTTGGGCCACCGAATTAGTTTGAGGTATGCTATCATATTTAATTATTCAGAAACAAATTTTAGACCTATGAGGGAAATAATTAAGGTGCTTAAGAAAAAGATACGCCAAAAATGCGCGGGTTCCTTAAAGATAAAAATACCCAGCAAAACGGTGCCCACAGCTCCAATACCTGTCCAAACCGCGTAAGCAGTGCCTATGGGTAGCGTTTGGGTAGCTTTGTAAAGTAGAACCATACTTAGCGTGAGCGAAAATAAAAAGCCAACAAACCAAAGGGTACTGGTATTTCCCGAGGTGACTTTCATTTTTCCCAGACAAAAAGCGAAACCTACTTCAAAAAGTCCGGCGAGAATAAGTATAATCCAGTTCATTTATTATTTATCAATCCATTTACCCTGCACTTTCATCACCTGCTCAATCACATCTCTTACACAACCTTTTCCGCCTTTTTTATGCGAAACATATTTTGAAATTTCTTTTACTTCGGCTACCGCATCCTGGGGGCAGCAAGGTAAACCAACAAGTTTCATAGGATAATAATCGGGAATATCGTCTCCCATATATAGAACATCTTCGGCGTTAATTTCATAAATATCGAAGAACTCGTCCATTTGTTCCACTTTATCGTGAATGCCCAGATAAATATCTGTAATTCCAAGGTCTCTAAGACGTTTGCGAACACCTTCGTTTTTCCCTCCAGAAATTATACAAACCGTAAAACCGGCATTTTTAGCTGCTTTTAAAGCATAACCATCTTTAATATTCATAGTACGAAGAAGTTCACCCTGAGTACTAATTTGAATGCTCCCATCGGTAAGCACACCGTCTACATCAAAAACAAAAGTGTTGATTTGGTTTAAATATTCTTTATAATTTTTTTCCATGAAAATCCTGAATAGATTGGGTTAAAATGCTGTAAATGTCTTTATTTTTTTTTGGTAAAAGTCTTAAATGAGCTTCAATCGTTTTTTGGTCATTTCTTATGGCCGGGCCGGTTTGAGCATCTTTTGGTGCTAAGCTTTCAATTTTTGAAGCGGTTTCCTTAATAAGTGGTCTTAAAATACTAAAATCTACCTGGTTTTTTTCGCAAATTTCTGCGCCAAGAGTATATAAATGATTGCTGAAATTGTTTACAAAAACTGCTGCCAGGTGTAAAGCTTTGCGTTGCTCAGAATTTACTTCTCTAACGTCTTTGGTGATTTCTAAAGTCAGTTTCTTAATTTTTTCTAAATTTTCAGCTGAATTTGCTTCGATGCAAACCGGGATTTCCCCAAAATCTACCAATTTGTTTTTAGAAAAAGTTTGCAACGGATAAAACACTCCGAAATTACTCAAATTTTCCAACGCATTTAAACTTACCGCGCCCGAGGTATGTAAAACTATCCCTGGAAGGTCTTTTAGATTATGGGCAACATCGGCAATTACATCATCTTTTAAAGCGAGTAAATAGAAATCGGCCGATTTTAAGTCGCTGATCCTGTTTGTGGTATTGGTGTAATCTTTAAAATAATTCAGGTTTTCTTCCAGGTGATTATACACCTGGATTACCCTGGTGTTTTCTGCTTCAGAAAATGCTCTAAATAGATGAAATGCAACATTCCCTGCACCTAAAATTACCACTTCTATCATTCGGCTAAATTATTAAAAATATTGAGGCAATAAAATTAACATTCATGTAGGAGAATGTCTTGATTTTTACTATTTCAAACCGTTAAAATTCCCTAAATTTGCGGGCTTAAAAGAGTTACTTCATGCAGAATAAAATAGCCTCTGTCATATTTTCTACACGTATAATGGCAGTCTTATTTGTGGTCTATGCAATAGCCCTGGCGTTGGGAACATTTATTGAAAGTTGGTACAGTATAGAAACCGCGAGAGTGTTAATTTATAACGCCTGGTGGTTTGAAGCCATTATGGTATTTTTTGTGATTAATTTCGCCGGAAATATTAAACGGTATAACCTTCATAAACGCGAAAAATGGTCTTCACTTTTAATCCATTTATCGTTTGTATTAATTTTAGTTGGTGCCTTTATTACCCGTTATATTAGTTATGAAGGTGTGATGCCTATCACGGAAGGTGAAACAACAAATATCATGCTTTCAGAAAAAACCTATTTTACCGCATTTATTGACGGGGAAATAGACGGCGAACCTCGCCGAAGGGTTTTGGAAGAACAGGTGCTTTTTGCCCCTGAAACCGAGAATGACTACGTATTAAATACCGATTATAATGGGCAACCGGTTACTATTGAAGCTACTAATTTTATTTATGGTGCTAAAGAAGAATTAGTTCCTGCCGAAGATGGAGAGAATCATCTTAAATTGGTAGAAGCCGGTGGTGGTAATCGTCACGACCATTATTTAAAAGAGGGCGAAGTTCAAAACATACACAATGTCTTATTCGCGTTAAATGAACCTACCGAGGGAGCGATTAATATAACGTATGAGGAAGAAACCGGAAAATACACTATAAACTCTCCATTTGAAGGCGATTATATGCGAATGGCCGACCAGGAGAAAGGGAATTTGGTTAAAGATTCTACCCAAAACTTAATGCTGCGCTCTCTTTATAATATAGGGGCTATGCAATTTGTAATTCCTGAACCGGTGGTTAAAGGAAAATACGATATTATAAAAACCCCAGAAAAAACCGACGGCCAGAGCGATGCTCTAACGGTAAAAGTTACTTCTGAAGGGGAATCTGAAACAGTTACTATTTTGGGTGGCCAGGGAATTCCCAGTGAACCTCATAAAGTAGAACTTGCCGGCCTGGAACTATTCCTTAACTACGGTAGTAAAGAGATAGAATTGCCTTTTGCATTAAAACTGAACGATTTTATTGCCAATAGATATCCGGGAACTGAAAACAGTTATTCTTCATTTAAAAGTAAAGTTGAAATTGTGGAAGAAGGAAAAGAAAATGTTCCCTACGAGATTTATATGAACCACGTTTTAGATCACAAAGGTTTCAGATTCTTCCAGGCCAGTTTTATGCCAGATGAAAGCGGTACAGTACTTTCTGTAAATCACGATTTCTGGGGTACCTGGGTAACTTATATAGGTTATTTTCTACTTTATTTGGGATTAATGCTCATCTTGTTTGATAAAGGTTCCCGTTTTGGAAACCTTAAGGATATGCTTGAAAAAGTAAAAGACAAAAAGAAAAAATTAACTACGGTGCTTATTTTCTTTATGGCTACCGGCTCTATGTTTGCACAAACACCGGGAGACGAGCACGAGCATGCTGAATCGGCCAAAAGAGAAGTAGATTCTATTATTAAAAGCAACGCCATAAGCGAAGAGCACGCTGCTGATTTTGGCCGACTTATAATCCAGGATGCCGGCGGAAGGATGAAACCCGCTAATACGTATTCTTCAGAATTGCTTCGGAAATTAAGCAAATCTGATTCTTACGAAGGCTTAAGTTCAGACCAGGTTTTAGTTTCACTTACTCAAAACCCAATGATTTGGTATAATGTACCTATTATTTATGTTGAAAAACATAACGATAGTTTACATAATCTTCTTGGGGTAGAAGAAGGGAAAAAATACCTTACCCTTAGTAGTTTCTTTGACGAGATGGGGAATTATAAACTTTCTCCGCTGTTAGAAGAAGCCTACCAGGCTGCTGTGCCTAATAAATTTCAGAAAGATTTTATCAATACCGATAAAAAAGTGAATTTATTATATCGTGCGCTTCAGGGTAAGATTTTAAGAATTTTCCCAATTCCGGAACATGAAAATAATAAATGGGTTTCTTATCCTGAATTAGAAGATGAAGAAGGTGCTTTTAAAGGAATGGATTCGGTGTACACCAAACAAATTCTTCCACTTTATATGACTTCCCTTTCTGATGCGGTTGAAAGTGGAGATTATTCTAAAGCAAACCAGTTTCTGGAAAGTATAAAAGGATTTCAAAAGAAATTCGGGGCCGAAGTATTGCCTTCAGAAGAAAAGGTTAATGCAGAAATTGCTTATAACAAATACGATATTTTTAGGAATCTTTTTTGGATGTATATGGTAGCCGGTTTATTTATGCTGGTTATTGTAATTGTAAAGATTTTTAAAGAAAATAAATTTATTGATTGGCTGGTTAAAATAAGCGCCGTCGTTATAATTGTTCTTTTTGTTTTACATACTTTAGGTTTAATTGCCCGGTGGTATATTTCTGGACACGCACCCTGGAGTGATGCTTACGAGTCTATGATTTACGTAGCCTGGGCCACAATGTTCTTTGGTTTGGCTTTTGGAAGAAAAAGTACCTTAACTATTGCATCTACAGCCTTTGTAACTTCAATGATTTTGATGATTGCGCACTGGAACTGGATGGATCCATCTATAGCAAACCTCCAGCCTGTGTTAGATTCCTATTGGTTAATGATTCACGTTTCAGTAATTGTGGGAAGTTACGGCCCATTTACCCTGGGAATGATTCTGGGGGCAGTGGCATTGCTTTTAATGATTTTTACTACTGAAAAGAATAAAAAGAAAATGGATCTCAATATAAAAGAGATCACCATTATTACTGAAATGGCGTTAACTGTAGGTTTGGTAATGCTAACCATTGGAAACTTCCTTGGAGGACAATGGGCTAATGAAAGCTGGGGACGTTACTGGGGCTGGGACCCTAAAGAAACCTGGGCTTTAATTAGTATTATGGTTTATGCCTTCGTAATACATATGCGACTTGTGCCGGGATTACGAAGTAGATGGTTCTTTAATCTTATGGCTGTTGTATCTTTTGCCAGTATTTTAATGACTTATTTTGGAGTAAACTTCTACTTAGCAGGTTTACACTCTTACGCAAGCGGAGATAAAGTGATAACGCCAACATTTATTTATTACGCCGTGGCTATAGTAGCCTTGCTTGGTGCAGTTTCTTACTGGAGATTCCAGAAGTTTTATGCTAAAAAGCCCAAGAAGAAGATTGAAAAATAATTAGAAAATTGCGAACTGAAAAATCTCGTGTTTAAAGTAAGGTGGTGAGGCTTCTAATATGTATAGATTCACAACAACTTAGATCCTGAAACAAGTTCAGGATGACGAATAAAAAAGCCTGTCTAAATTTTTTAGACAGGCTTTTTGAGTTTATACAAAGGAATCAATTATTTAATATTTCCAACCATATCTTTAGGTTGTACCCATTCATCAAATTGCTCTTCGGTAAGATGACCTAATTCAACAGCAGCTTCTTTAAGTGTAGTGCCGTCTTCGTGAGCTTTATTAGCAATTTCAGCGGCTTTATAATATCCAATTTTGGTATTTAAAGCGGTAACCAGCATTAAAGAATTATTTAAATGTTCTTTGATTCTTGGGGTGTTCGCTTCAATTCCACGAGCACAATTAACATCAAAAGATACACAGGCGTCACCAATAAGTTCTGCACTTTGTAATAAGTTAGCAGCCATAACCGGTTTAAATACATTTAATTCAAACTGGCCCTGCATTCCGCCAACCCCAATGACTACGTCGTTACCCATTACCTGTGCGCAAACCATAGTTAAAGCTTCACATTGCGTAGGGTTCACTTTTCCTGGCATAATGGAAGAGCCGGGCTCGTTTGCAGGAATATTGATCTCTCCAATTCCACTTCTTGGTCCTGATGAAAGCATTCTAATATCGTTTCCTATTTTATTAAGGGAAACCGCTAATTGCTTTAAAGCACCGTGAGTTTCTACAAAAGCATCATGTGCGGCAAGAGCTTCAAATTTATTTCCTGCGGAAATAAATGGTAATTCAGTGAATTTTGCGATAAATTCAGAAACGCGCTTTGAATATCCTTTTGGAGTATTTAATCCCGTCCCAACAGCGGTACCACCAAGTGCTAATTCGGCTAAATGCGGAAGCGTATTTTCCAGCGCATTAATTCCGTGATCTAGTTGAGCCACATAACCACTAAATTCCTGGCCCAGGGTTAGGGGAGTGGCATCCATAAAATGCGTACGCCCAATTTTTACAACTTCTTTAAACTCATCTGACTTTTTCTTTAAAGTATCACGAAGCTGTCTTACACCCGGAAGGGTAACTTTCGTAATCTTTTGGTAAGCTGCGATATGCATTCCCGTAGGAAAAGTATCGTTAGAAGATTGCGATTTATTTACATCATCGTTTGGTTGCAGGGTTTTGTCTCCTTCTCCCAAAGTTTTTCCTGCAAGTTGGTGCGCGCGGTTGGCAATAACTTCATTTACGTTCATATTGCTTTGAGTACCGCTTCCGGTTTGCCATATTACCAAAGGAAATTGGTCATCATGTTTCCCTTCAAGAATTTCGTCACAAACCTGGGCAATGTAATCTCTTTTATCTACCGGCAAAACACCTAATTCGCAGTTGGTGTATGCAGCAGCTTTTTTGAGGTAAGCAAAACCATAAACTATTTCCAGAGGCATACTGGCGGCAGGACCAATTTTAAAATTATTCCGGGAGCGTTCCGTTTGTGCACCCCAGAGTTTATCGGCCGGAACCTTTACTTCTCCAATAGTATCTTTTTCTATTCTATAGTCCATAATTAATATATTAGTTGTGACACAAATTTACAAGTTAGCGGCTTTTTTATAGGTATAAAAACAAAGAATTTAGCCTGTATTTTTTCTGATTTTCGTCAAGTAAGTGTGAATTTCTCACAATTTAATTGTGATAAGCCGGCAAAGCTTACTATCTTTGACCAGATCAAAAAAATTTTGATATTATGTTCGAATTCGATCAATACCTCGGTTTCCTGGCTTTCCTGGTTATTTTAACTATGGGATTCTGGCTTATGATTTTCCTAATGGCTATCTTACCCTATTGGATAGGCGGTTCGGTTGCTGAATTGCTTAAAGAAAAGAAAGAAGCTAGAAAAAAAGCTAAAGAAGAAAAAGCATAAAAAAAGGGACGGTTAATGTCCCTTTTTTTATGCTTTATTTTTTACAATAAAATAAAAACCGGCTTATTTAAGCCGGTTTTATTAGTTCTAAATTATCCTTCAAATCCGGGATCATCAAAATCTTCTTCACCACCACGTCGTTGTTCGCGTTTTTGCTGATTGAATCTATAAATTACTGAAAGGTTAATTTGTCTTTGTCTCCATTGGAATTCACTTTCCCTGTTAAAGAATTCAGTAGAAGTAAATGATTTTCTTTTTCTTGAATTTAATAAATCTCTTACGTTTAAAGAAAGCGTAACATTATCGTTTAGAATTTCTTTACTAAAAGCAAGATCTATAGAAAAAATCCCTTCGTTTTTAGTTTGTGCATTTTCCTGTGGACCACGATAGAAAGCATTGGTTTGCCAATCTATAGCACCGGGAAGTGTTACTTTAGAGCTAAACCTTGCAAACCAGCTTGTATTTTTTGCTCCATAATCTACTCCATTAAATTCACCTTCAGTTTCAAACTGAAAAAAGTTAAAACTACTATTTAATCTTAACCAGTCTGCCGGGTTGTAAAGAATACCAAGTTCTCCACCGGTTCTTTTATTAGTAGCAAGGTTAATAGGGATAGTTCTAATAATATCAATACCATCTGTAGTTTCCTGGCCTGTATTTTCTTCAACTCTTTCAAACGAATCTGTTTCGTGTTGATAATAAACAGAAGAAGTAAAGGTTATTTTATCCCATCGTTTTAAGTATCCAATATCAAAAGCGCTGGCAAAAGCCGGTTGTAAATTAGGATTTCCCTGAAATACGTTAGTACGACTTGAACGAGATGGGAACGGATTAATATACCAACCTCTAGGGCGGTTAATCCTTCTATTATAACCTACAGTTATATTTTCTTCTTCGCCACCGTCACTGGATAATTCGTAAATTAAATTAACTGTTGGGAACAAGCCTAAATAATTATTGTCAAATTTTGTTTGAATTGGGAATCCAAAAGCTTCAACAAGTTCTTCATCACTTAGTCTTGAATTTATATCACCTTTAAGTTGAGTGTTTTCTAATCTTAAACCTAAGAGAAATGAAAATTTACCAAATTTGGTTCCGTATTGAGAATACAGGGCATTTACGTTTTCTTCGTAATCAAAGATATTGGTAAGCGTATCGTTAGTTACCAGATTTCCGGTAGCTAAATCTTCCTGCTGTAGACGGTAATCTGTAATTTCGTTTTCAAAATTTCCGCGGTAACCGGCTTCAAATCTAGCGTCTTCCCCAAGCGGTAAAACATAATCTGCCTGGATTAAATATTCTTTTTGATCTTCTTCGGTATAAACTTCTTCTCGTTGAAAAGCTTCAGGATTTTCCTGATTTGTAGAAATATATTCTTCGTTTATAAAAGTATTTTGAACTTCGGCATCGTTTTCATATTGAAAATCGGCTGTTAGTTCGTGACCTTCATCATTAAATTTATTCTGGTAATTTATTGAAATCTGGTAGCTATTATCTTCTTCACTTTGTAACTCTCTTCTTAAAGTTTCTTCAACTAAACTGCCACCAATATAGCGATCGCTATTATTTAAGGTTTCATCTTCATCCTCACCGTAGCGATAAAAAATACTGGCTGTAAGCGAAGATTGCTCGGTAAGGAAATATTCAATTCCAAAATTACCGTTGTAGTTTCTATTTAAACGCTCTGTTTCCCGTTCCTCGCGAATTCTATCATACTCGGGTCTAACAATTTCCCCATCAGAATTAAATCGTCTTAGATATTCGGTATCACTAAAGTTATTTTGGGGAGCATCAAAATAGCGCCATCCAATATTAGTAAATAGATTGAATTTTTCAGTTCTATAGTTAAGATTGGTGGAAAGTCCGGCATTATCAGGATGACCTAAGTTTAAATTTACTGAACCGTTGAATCCAAGGGTTTCTTTTTGTCTAAGAATGATATTTAGGATACCTGCCGTTCCTTCAGCATCATATCTAGCCGAGGGGGAAGTAATAACTTCAACACGTTCAATAGCTTCAGCAGGAAGCTGGCTTAAAACATTGCTATCTCCAAACCCGGCCATTGCCGATGGTTTACCGTTAATTAGAATTCTAACATTTTGATTCCCTCTTAAGCTAATTCCGCCTTCAACATCTACAGAAACCGAAGGAACGTTATTAAGAGCATCACTAACAGTACCTCCTGCGGTGGTAAGGTCTTTTCCTATATTATAAATCTTTTTATCAAGTTGGACGCTTACCTGTGTAGTTTCGGCCTGGACTACAACCTCGTCAAGACTATCTGAATCAAGCCCCAGAGAGATAGTACCTAAATTAATATCTGAATCTACCTTACGATCATTGAATTCTTTAGTTTCATAAGAGATAAATTCAACAATAACATTATAAGTGCCTTCTGGGACTTCTATAGAGAAATTTCCCTGGGAATTGGTTACAACTCCTGTAACATCTGCAGGTTCGTTGGCATTAACTACAGAAACTGTTGCAAACTCCAGAGGAACATTCATCTCCTCGTCCATTACTTTTCCGGAAATTTTATGCGGGCCCGATTGGGCGAAGCCGCTAAGGCTGAAAAAAAGAAAAAACGCTACACTGAGCGTACTCAAGATTTTGGTGGTCATAGAAAAATTTTATTCTTTGACTCCAATTTTTTGAAATGGTTTAATGGAATTTGGGTTAAACTCGCGTTAAATACGACTTTTAAATGTTAAAAGTACTTTTATCACTGAGCTTCAATACTTAAGATTTACGACTAATTTTCTTATTTAATTCAAGATATTTTTCAAACTGCTTTTGGCTCATTAATTTCTGCAACTTTCTATGTTCTGCCTTTTGAATTTCCTTGAGTTTAAAGATTATTTCATCTTCATGTAAAGCCGTAGTATTAAGGATTTCATTCTTTTTAAGGGTATATTCTATAATAAGATCTTCAAGTTTACCGGTTTGTTCAAAATCCAGTTCTAATTCTCTTTTCCAGGTATAGGCTAATTCCCTTGCAATTTCAAGAAGTTCTTTTCTGCTTTTTCTATGCAGGTAAAAATGGGAAAAAACAAATCCCGCAACTAGAAATCCGGCGGCTCCAATTATAGCTATTTTATGTTGAGTTTTCATTTTTTACTGGTTTGAATTACCAAAACTTTTATTGTAGTAAATCTTCAATTTTAGAACCCGGGCGACCTACAACCGCAGTATCTTTAGTTTCTACAATAGGTCTTTCAATTAATTTTGGATTTTTAACCATTACAGTAATTAATTCCCTGTCGCTAAGATCTTTATTTTTATATTCTTCTTTCCAGATCTTTTCGTTGGTTCTTATTAACTGCATAGGATAAAAACTTAATTTATCCAGAATTTGCTTTAATTCAGTTTCAGAAAGAGGTTCTTTTAAATATTCTCTAACCTCATAATCTTTTCCTGAGTTTTTAACGATTTCCAATCCTTCCCGGGATTTTTTACATCTGGCGTTATGGTAAACTGTAATCATTATTTTTTGGTTTTGGCTTCTTTAAAATAAACAATAAATTCTAATTCTAAAATTTATGAGTATAAACTTATCAATCTTCCTGCCGTTGTCCCATCATCATTAAAAAAGCTTTTAAAAACATATCAATATCACCATTCATCACGGCATCTACATTTCCGGTTTCTTCTGCAGTTCTTACGTCTTTAACCAATTTATAAGGATGCATCACGTAATTTCTAATTTGAGATCCCCATTCAATTTTCATCTTAGAATCTTCAATTTCCCTACGTTGGGCCTGTTGTTTCTGAAGTTCTATTTCATACAACTGACTTTTTAAAAGCTGCATTGCCTTGGTCTTATTTTCCAGCTGCGATCGTGTTTCAGAATTTTCTACAACAATTCCCGTGGGAGCGTGGCGCAATCTAACCGCGGTTTCAACCTTATTTACATTTTGTCCCCCAGCTCCAGAAGAACGCATAGTTTCCCAGGAAATCTCAGAAGGATTAATGTCTATTTCAATTGAATCATCGGCTAATGGATAAACATAAACCGAAGCAAAAGAGGTGTGCCTTTTCGCATTACTGTCAAATGGGGAAATTCGTACCAGCCTGTGTACGCCATTTTCTCCTTTTAACCATCCAAAAGCAAAATCGCCTTCAATTTCAAGCGTTACCGTTTTAATTCCTGCCACATCACCGGCCTGGTAATTCAATTCTTTTATCTTAAACCTGCGTTTTTCGGCCCACATCAAGTACATACGCCTAAGCATCTCGGCCCAGTCGCAACTCTCGGTACCACCGGCACCGGCAGTAATTTGTAAAACCGCACTCAATTTATCACCCTCTTCCGAAAGCATATTTTTAAATTCAAGGTCTTCTATAAGGTCCAAGGCCTGCTTATGTTTTTCTTCCACATCTTTTTGCGTAGCTTCATCTTCCTTATAAAATTCATACAAAACCTCTAAATCTTCTACCAGGGTTTCTCCTTTTTCAAATTCGTCTACCCATTGCTTTTCAGTATTGAGATCACGCATTAGTGCCTCAGCTTTTTTAGGATCGTCCCAAAAATCTGAAGCAAAGGTTTTTTCTTCCTGGTTGGAGATTTCTATTTTTTTGGCATCAATGTCAAAGATACCTCCTTAACGCACCAAGGCGCTCTCTGAGATCTTTGATCTGCTCAGTTGTAATCATATCTAAATTTTATAAGGTAAAAATAGAATTTAAGACTGCGACGGGAAAGTATTTAACGATATTTTTATAGTTTTAGACTTCCTATAAAAGCACGTAAATGCAGCAATTTTCACTTATTTTGCTGTTAGTCAGTTTCTCACTTTCCAGAATAATATAATTTCTTCTGAAAAAGAAATTTTGCATTGGAGGTTTGAAATTGATTTTAGAAATTTAGTTATAATGAATCAAATGGAAATAATTTCTGTTTTTGCTGAAATAAAAAAGAAATATATATGAAAGAAATAGATTTAAGAAGTGATACCGTAACCCGCCCAACAAGCGGAATGTTAAAAGCAATAATGGGCGCCGATGTTGGGGACGATGTTTATAAGGAAGATCCTAGCGTAAACGCTTTAGAAGAAAAACTGGCAAAGATGTTCGGGAAGGATGAAGCCTTATTTTTTCCTACCGGAAGTATGGCTAACCAGGCCGCAATAAAATTGCATACACAACCTGCCGAGCAGCTTATTTGTGATAAATGGGCGCACGTTTTTAACTATGAAGGTGGTGGCGCTTCTTTTAATAGTGGGGTTTCCTGCAAGTTGGTAGATGGTGATCGCGGAATGATTACTGCTACCCAGGTTGAAGAAAATATAAATCCGCCAGACTTTTATCACAGTCCGTTAACGAGTTTGGTTTGTTTGGAAAATACCACCAATAAAGGTGGTGGCGCTTGTTACGATCTAAAGGAAATCAAAAAAATAAGAAAAGTTTGCAATACGCATAAATTAGGTTTGCATTTAGACGGCGCAAGGCTTTTTAATGCCTTGGTGGCTAAAAATGAAGATCCAAAAGAATACGGAAAATTATTTGATACTATTTCGGTTTGTCTTTCTAAAGGGCTGGGAATCCCTATGGGATCGGTGCTTATTGGTGATAAGGAAATTATGAAAAACGCGATTAGAATTCGTAAAGTTTTAGGTGGTGGTATGCGCCAGGTAGGTTTTATGGCCGCAGCCGGAATTTATGCCTTAGATAACCACGTAGAACGTTTAGCCGAAGACCATAAAAGAGCTGCAGAAATTGCTGAAACTTTAGATGCTGCAAGCTATGTGGGCGAGGTGGAAACTGTGGAAACAAATATTATTATTTTTTACCTGAAAAATGCTTCAGATGAAACTGCTTTTATGAAAAAGCTTCAGCAGGAAAATATTAGAATAAGCAATATGGGACAGGGAAAATTAAGAATTGTTACCCATTTAGATTATTCCGAAGAAATGCACCAGAAGTTTTTGAAGGTTCTACGGGAAATTAATTTATAGGTTTTAATAGAGTTTAACCTAATCTTACAATGCTTTTAATATGTTTCGGGAATTGAATTTCATAATTTTCAAAAAACCAAAATTAAGTTATGAAAAATGTATTGCCAAGAAAAGAAGTACCAAGATTAAGAGTAGAAACTACCAGCGGAATGCAATGGGATTTACGCGACCAGAAACCAGAGAATTTTACGATGGTTATTTTTTATCGCGGATTGCATTGCCCGGTTTGTAAATCGTATTTAGAAGAATTAAATAAAAAAGTTGAGAAATTTCAGGAGAAAGGAGTGAGTGTTATTTGCATTAGCGCGAATAATAAGTCCCTGGCAGAAAAAACGGTGAAGGAATGGGAAGTAGATAATCTTACTATAGGTTATAATTTTAATACTGAAGATGCCCGGAAATGGGATTTATATATTTCTGAAGGAATTAACGATGAACCGGAAGTTTTCTTTGAACCCGGACTGTTTCTTGTTAAACCTGATAATACCCTTTATGCGGCTTCTATTCAAACGATGCCTTTCGCAAGGCCAAAATTTGATGAATTATTAAAGGCTATAGATTTTGTGGTAGAAAAAGAATATCCAGCAAGGGGAGAAGCATAAAAAGAAAAACCTCACAGTTTTTAGAAAGCTGTGAGGTTTTTTTGATTTAAATTCTGAAATAAATTCAGGATTTAAGATAATTAAATTCTATTTGAATTGATCTAAACCGGGAATATCTGGCATCCCGTCTTTTGCTACGGCAGCAAGTTCTGCTTCGTTAATATCTGAAGCTCTGCTTATCGCTTTATTTAAAGTGAGTACCAAATAATCTTCCAGCTGTTCTTTATCATCCATCAATTCATCAGCAACGCTAATATTCTTAATTTCACGCGTAGCGCTAATAGTTACTTTTAGAAGTCCGTCACTGGATTTTTCTTCAATAGTTACCGTTTTTAGGCGTTCTTTAGTTTCTTCAACCTTTTGTTGGGTTTCCTTGATCTTATTCATCATACCCATCATATCTCCAAACATAGTCTCTTTTTTAAATTTAATAAACACAAATTTACTAATTACAGGTTTAATCCTGTTAATTTGAACCCACTAATTATGTATTTGGTTGGGAAGCCTTACCTTTGCAAGCGCTTAAAAATAATGCAGATTTGAAAAAAGAAATTTTACCGCCAAAAGCTAAGAAAATACCTAAAAGCCTGGAATTTCACGGAGACGTGAGAATAGATAATTATTACTGGATGAACAATCGCGACAATCCGGAAGTTATTGATTATCTAAATCAGGAAAATGAATATAACCAGAAAATGACTGCCCATACCAAAGATTTTCAGCAGCGGTTATTTGAGGAAATGAAAGGCCGAATAAAAGAAGATGATGAATCGGTTCCCTATAAATTGAATAATTACTGGTATTTAACTCGTTTTGAAACCGGAAAAGATTACCCAATTTATTCAAGGAAAAAGCGGGAACTGGATGCGCCTGAAGAATTGCTTTTTGATGTTAATGAAATGGCCGAAGGTTTTGAATATTACAGTCTTGGCGGATTGAATGTGAGTCCCGATAATAAAATGGTGGCTTTTGGGGTAGATACTTTAAGCCGAAGAAAATATACCATTCAAATTAAAGACCTGCAAACAGGAGAAACTTATCCTGATAAAATTGAAAATGCAACCGGAGGTTCTACCTGGGCCGCCGATAATAAAACGCTTTTCTACACGAAGAAAGACGAACAAACGCTTCGTTCTTATCGAATTTACAAGCACATTTTAGGAACTGATTCTGCTGAAGATGAACTGGTTTTTGAAGAGGAGGATGAAACTTTTAACACCTATGTATATAAATCTAAATCCAAAGAATATATCATAATAGGAAGTCATAGTACTTTAACTACAGAATACCGTATTTTAAAGGCTGATGATCCATCTGGTGAATTCCAGGTTTTTCAGCCAAGAGAACGAGGTTTAGAGTATAGCATAGCGCATTACGAAGATAACTTTTATGTAATGACCAATAAAGATGGTGCCACCAACTTTAAACTTATGAAAACCCTGGTTGATAAAACCACAAAAGAAAACTGGGTAGACGTTATTCCCCATCGCGAAGATTATTTACTTGAAGATATTGATATCTTTAAAAAGTATCTGGTAGTAAGCGAGCGTAACAATGGCTTAAATAAAATAAAAGTGATTCGCTGGGATAATTCAGAAGAATATTATATTCCTTTTGATAATGAAACCTATACCGCTTATACCTCAATAAATCCTGCTTTTGATACTGATATTTTAAGATTCACTTATAATTCTATGACCACGCCAACTTCGGTTGTAGATTTTAATATGGAAACCCGGGAAAAGACGGTTTTAAAAGAACAGGAAGTTTTAGATAAAAATTTTAATAAAAATAATTACCTCTCTGAGAGAATTTGGGCTACTGCCAAAGATGGTACTAAAATTCCGGTGAGTTTGGTTTATAAAAAGGGAACTAAATTAGACGGAAATAGTCCGCTATTACAATACGCTTACGGTTCCTACGGTTCTACCATAGATCCTTATTTTTCTACAGTAAGACTCAGTTTATTAGATCGTGGTTTCATTTATGCAATCGCACACATTCGTGGTGGGGAATACCTGGGGCGTAACTGGTATGAAGACGGAAAGCTTTTCAATAAAATGAACACTTTTACCGATTATATAGATGTTTCAGAATATTTAATTGAGGAAAAATATACTTCCGCAGCACATCTTTACGCAATGGGTGGTTCGGCAGGAGGTTTGCTTATGGGGGCGGTTATTAATATGGCGCCACAGCTTTATAACGGAGTTATTTCTGCAGTTCCTTTTGTAGATGTGGTAACTACTATGTTAGATGATAGTATCCCGTTAACCACTGGGGAATACGATGAATGGGGAAATCCGAATAATAAAGATTATTACGAATATATGATGCAATATTCACCTTACGATAATGTAGTGGCGCAACATTATCCAAATTTACTGGTAACAACAGGTTTACACGATTCCCAGGTTCAATATTGGGAACCGGCAAAATGGGTAGCGAAATTAAGAGAATTAAAGACCAATAATAATTTATTATTGTTCCATACTAATATGGATGCCGGTCACGGTGGGGCTTCCGGACGTTTTGAAGCTCTAAAAGAAGTAGCCGAAGAGTATGCGTTTTTACTGGATTTGGAAGGAATTGACCACTAATTAAAAAATTTGCCTTAAATTTGGGGGATTTTACGCTCTTAAAAAGAGTGAAATTGTTAACCCAAATTTTGTAAAGAACTTCGATTTATGAAAGAAGATTTGCAAGTATATGATAATGTATTGCAATTAATTGGCAATACACCCTTGATACAACTGAATAAAATAACCCAGGAATTTAAAGGGGAATTCTTCGCTAAAGTAGAAGCCTTTAATCCGGGACACTCCGCTAAAGACCGTATTGCACTTTATATTATTGAAGAAGCCGAGAGAAAAGGTATTCTTAAACCGGGAAGCACAATTATAGAAACTACTTCTGGTAATACCGGTTTTAGTATTGCTATGGTAAGTGTTATAAAAGGTTATGAATGTATTCTT
This sequence comes from Salegentibacter agarivorans, assembly GCF_900113135.1. GTDB lineage: Bacteria > Bacteroidota > Bacteroidia > Flavobacteriales > Flavobacteriaceae > Salegentibacter > Salegentibacter agarivorans. The sequence continues at coordinate 82,121 of NZ_FOOH01000002.1, forward strand.
GCGGTAAGCTCCAAAGCTTCTAACGATAAGATTGATATGCTAAAAACAATGGGCGCCAAGGTGTATGTATGCCCGGCGCACGTTTCAGCAGACGACCCTAGATCTTATTACCAGGTTGCGAAAAGATTGCATTCAGAAACTAAAGGCTCGGTTTATATTAATCAGTATTTTAATGAGCTGAATATTGATGCTCATTTTAATTCTACAGGCCCCGAGATTTGGAAACAAACCGAAGGAAAAATAACTCACCTTGTAGCTTGTAGCGGTACCGGTGGAACAATTTCTGGAACGGCCAGATATTTAAAGCAGCAAAATCCTGAAATGAAAGTTATTGGTATAGATGCTTACGGTTCAGTTTTAAAGAAATATCACGAAACAAAAGAATTTGATTCTGGTGAGATTTATCCGTACAGAATAGAAGGACTGGGAAAAAACCTTATTCCATCTGCAACAGATTTTGAAATTATAGATCGTTTTGTTAAGGTTAGTGACGAAGATAGTGCACATACCGCCAGGGAACTTGCAAAAACCGAAGGTTTATTTGTAGGTTACACCAGTGGTGCAGCTACCCAGGGATTAAAACAACTTGCTGAAGAAGGAGAATTTGACGAAAACAGTAATGTTGTAGTAATATTTCCCGATCACGGCTCCCGATATATGGGGAAAGTCTTTAGCGACGATTGGATGGAAGAACAGGGCTTTTTTGATACTAAAAATGAAATTGAGGCACAGCCTATAGAATTTATAAAATAAGAGTATTTTGAAATTTATTCAGAAATAAAGTTTATAAAAGCATCCCGCGTAGGATGCTTTTCTTTTATTTGAATTTGCTGAATAAATAACTTTGTGCAATTGAGCCAATTTTAAGTATTTTTGCGGCTCGACTAAAAAAAGATCGATGAGGGATTTATTTGAAAAAATATATAAAGATAAAGGACCATTAGGAAAATGGGCAGAGCAAGCTGAAGGATATTTTGTATTTCCTAAGCTGGAAGGGCCAATTTCTAACCGAATGAAATTTAGAGGGAAAGAAGTAATTACCTGGAGTATTAATGACTACCTGGGGCTTGCCAATCATCCAGAAGTAAGAAAAGTAGATGCTGAAGCTGCTGCTGAATACGGTTCGGCTTACCCAATGGGTGCTAGAATGATGAGCGGCCATACTCAGCTTCACGAAAAATTGCAGGACGAATTAGCTTCTTTTGTACACAAACAATCGGCCTACTTGCTTAATTTTGGTTACCAGGGAATGGTTTCTACCATAGACGCTTTAGTTTCTAAGCAAGATGTAATAGTTTATGATGTAGATGCTCACGCCTGTATTATAGATGGTGTAAGATTACATTTAGGTCAGCGTTTTACTTATAAGCACAACGATCTTGAAAGTATAGAAAAGAACCTGCAACGTGCCACTAAAATTGCAGAGCAAACCGGAGGAGGAATTCTATTGATTTCTGAAGGCGTTTTTGGTATGCGTGGTGAACAGGGGAAATTAAAGGAAATCGTTGAGCTGAAGAAAAAATATAATTTCAGACTTTTTGTAGACGATGCCCACGGTTTTGGTACTCTTGGCAAAACAGGAGCTGGAGCAGGTGAGGAGCAGGGCATTCAGGATGAGATTGATGTGTATTTTGCCACTTTCGCAAAATCATTGGCTAGCACAGGTGCATTTATTGCAGCCGATAAAGAAATTATTGATTATTTAAAATATAATTTACGTTCGCAAATGTTCGCTAAATCATTGCAAATGCAATTGGTAGTGGGAGCATTAAAACGTTTGGAAATGCTAAGAACAATGCCAGAGCTTAAAGAAAAGTTGTGGGAAAATGTTAATGCACTTCAAAACGGACTTAAAGAAAACGGATTTGATATTGGAACCACGCAAAGTTGTGTGACTCCGGTATATCTAAAAGGAAGCATTCCGGAAGCAATGGCTTTGGTGAAAGATCTTAGGGAAAACCACGGCGTTTTCTGTTCTATCGTAGTTTACCCAGTTATTCCTAAAGGACTTATTTTATTAAGAATGATTCCTACCGCTACGCATACCCTTCAGGATATTGAAGAAACCTTAACTGCTTTTTCAGCAATTAGAGAGCGTTTAGAAAACGGAACTTACAAAAGGTTATCCGCTTCAGTTTCTGCAGCTATGGCAAGCAAGGAGTAGGAAATATTTAGTTCTTAAAAATTAATAAAAGCCGTTTAAAATTCCACTTTTCGTCACCCTGAACTTGTTTCAGGGTCTAGTTTAAAACAAACGTCATTCTGAAACAAGTTCAGAATGACGTTTGAAAGAAGAAATTTTAAATGGCTTTTCTATGTTTAAATTTTAGAAAAAATTAGGTTCAGGATTAATCTTTAGAACCATTAACATCTTCATTTTCTTTATAAAATCCGGTTTCTTCCAATTCTTCACCACGTTGGTTTCGGTCGCCTTCATAAGTGTCTTCAATATATTCATCATCGTCGTGAAAATCGAATCTATAAGAAACTCCCGCAGCTACCTGCCATCTCGAAGGAGTGTCTTTAAAATTAAAAAGACCAGAAATATCTACCTGAAAATCTTTTCCAAATAAATAAGCTGCGCCACCTCTTACCAAATCATCGGCATATAGATCACTTATATAAGTTTGGAATTCCCCAAAAACGGCAAATTTTGGAGTAATAGCGTGGGTTAAGGTAAAGATTCCGCCGTAAGAAGGATATTCTTCTGTAAATTTATCGGCTATAAAATTCATAACCAAAACCCACCGGCCCCAGTTATGTTGCGTTATTAAAGCAGCTTTAGGGCTAATTTTAGATTCGCCTTCAAACATATAGGGATTTTCCCACCAGCTAAAATTAGCGCCGGCATACACCGAGACAGCGGGAATTAAACTACGTAGATTTAAACGTTGATTCGCTTTCCAGCTATATAAATTTACTTTTCTTTCTTTTACACTAACCCCTGGATCAAAAACCAGGAATTTAGCGCCAAGAGTATTTGATTTAAAGTTGCTAAATCTAAACTCATCACTGCTATTTCCCACGGGAATTGAGGTAACCTGATCCTGAAAAGAACCAAAGAAATTGAGTTCCAGGATTTCAGTTAAAAATCCATATCGTAAACCATAACTGGCACCTAAAATATCAGTGTCGCTATTAAATAAGGTATGATTATCATTACCGAAATAACCACCGGCTTCAAGTTGTAAAACGTTTTTGCCCACGGCATACGCGCCTTGCGATTCTCCCGGGCGATTGGAGTTTATGGTTTCAGTATATTGCGCATTTGCGCTAAATATTCCGAGGAAAATAAAAGCGATACCTACTTTTAAATAGTGCATATTAGATTGGTTTGTTACTTTCAAAGATAGCAGATTTATTATTTTTTTAGGAGCTCAAAGCTTCTATTCTCAAGGCTTATTTTTATTTTTGCATAAATTCCTGAAAATGTTAGAAGCTTCTTTTTCCAATTTATTACAAACGATTCTAATCATTCTATTAGTATATTTTGCTTTTAAAATGCTAATTAAATGGTTTGGGCCGCTTATTCTTAAATATTTCCTTCGGAAAATGGGAAAACGTTTTGAAGAACAATTCAGGCAACAACAAGGTCCTGCTTCACAGAAAAAAGAAGGAAAAGTTAGCATTGACAAGAAGCCGAAAGGAAAAAGGAATTCTAATAAAAACGTTGGGGAATATATAGATTACGAGGAAATTGATTAATTTCGGGATCAATTTTTTATATTGAAAAGGGAAGAAGCTGCCCGTTCAATTTAACAGAAAGTGATCTAAAAAATTTCAGATGGCCAATCTTAAAAAGTTTCTACCGCATCTTCTCGTTTTGGTAGGCTTCGTAATAGTTTCTTTATTTTATTTTAGTCCGGTTCTAGAAGGGAAAAAGATTTTTCAAAGCGATATAGTTCAATATATCGGGATGGCCAAAGAGCAAAACGATTTTCGCGATCAAACCGGCCAGGAACCTTACTGGACCGATTCTGCTTTTGGAGGAATGCCTACATTTCAATTAGGTGCTTATTATCCGCATAACTACGTTAAAAAACTGGATTCAGTTTTAAGATTTTTACCCAGACCTGCCGATTATCTATTTCTTTATTTTATCGGCTTTTATATTCTTTTACTCTGCTTAAAACTCGATTTTAGGCTCGCATTTTTAGGTGCGTTGGCCTTCGGTTTTTCTACCTATCTTATTATTATCCTTGGAGTTGGGCATAATGCCAAGGCTCACGCGATAGCTTATATGCCGATGGTCTTAGGCGGAATTATTCTCACTTTCAGGCAAAAATATTTATGGGGGTTTTTAGTATTGGCTATTGGAATGGCGCTGCAAATTGGCGCAAACCATTTCCAGATGACGTATTATTTGCTTCTCCTGGTAATTGTTTTGGGAATTGCCTATTTAATTGATGCCTACCGAAAAAATATACTTCCAAAATTCTTTAAAGCTTTAGGAGTAATGGTTGTGGCGGTTATACTGGCTATAGGCGCCAATGCTACCAATCTACTTGCCACCCAGGAATATACCGCACACAGTACCCGAGGTGATACCGGTTTAACCATTGCCCCCGACGGTTCAGATAAACCGGCAGCCGGCTTAACTTATGATTATATCACCGAGTATAGCTACGGGGTAATGGAATCTTTTAATCTTTTTGCTCCCCGGTTTATGGGCGGCTCCAATGCAGAAGATATTGGAAAAGATTCAGAAATTTATGATTCCTTACTCAAACTTGGGGCATCCCCGGCACAGGCGGCTAATTTTACTGAAAATGCACCTACTTACTGGGGCGATCAGCCTTATGTAGGCGCGCCGGCGTATATTGGTGCCACAGTATTATTTCTCTTTATTTTTGCCCTTTACCTTGTGAGAGGCCGTTTAAAATGGTGGATTGTTGGAGGGAGTGTTTTAGCCTTGATTCTTTCCTGGGGTAAAAATTTTGAATTTTTTACCGAGTTCTTTATAAATTACGTTCCCCTGTACAGTAAATTTAGAGCCGTTTCTTCCATACAGGTAATTATAGAATTATGCGTTCCTGTTTTAGCCGTTTTCGGCCTTTATAAATTATTTGATCCTAAACTTCAAAAAGAAGTAAAAGTTCACGCGCTTAAATGGTCTGGGATAATTGTGGGTGGAATTGGAATTGCTTTGTTGCTTTTCCGTTCTGTACTATTTGATTTCAGTGGTGCGGGAGATTCAGCTTTAATTCAACAAATGGGCGCCGATTTTGTAAGATCTCTAAAGGCAGACAGGCAGGCAATTTATACCGAAGATCTTATTAGGTCACTTATTTTTTCCGCATTAACCGCAGCAGCCCTTTGGTTATATATTGAAAAGAAAATCACGCAAAACTGGTTAGTACCGGCTTTAGCACTTCTAATTTTAATCGATTTGATTCCTGTAGATAAACGCTATGTTAATGATGATGATTTTGTAAGCGCTAGACAGATGGATCGTCCATTCCAACCTAATGCTGCCGATCAACAAATTTTACAGGACGATGCACATTACCGTGTTTTTGACGTTTCCGGAAGCCCTTTTAATACCGGAAGAACTTCTTATTTTCACAATGCCATAGGTGGTTATCATGCAGCCAAGCCGGGCAGAATGCAGGATTTATACGATTTCTATATTTCTCAAAATAATATGGAAATTCTAAATATGCTGAATGCTAAATACTTTATTGTTCCTTCTGAAGGTGGTCAGCCGCAAGCACAACAAAATCCGAATGCTTTTGGAAATGCCTGGTTTGTGAAGGATATTATATGGGTTGAATCTACTAACGCAGAAATACTGAATTTAAACGAAGTTGACCTTCAAAATACGGCGGTTATAAATTCAGAATTTAAAAATGAAGTTTCTGAAGATTTTAAAGCCACCGAAAATGCAGAAATTCAATTGCAAAGCTATCAGCCTAATGAATTGGTCTATGAAACTAATGCCTCATCGCCTCAGTTTGCAGTTTTTTCTGAAATGTACTACCAACCGGGTTGGCAGGCATATTTAGATGGGGAAGAAGTAGATCACGTGAGGGCAAATTATGTGTTGCGAGCTATGAATATTCCTGCAGGCGAGCATACTGTGACTTTTAGATTTGAACCTGAAGTAGTAAATACAGGGAGCAGCATTGCCCTGGCAAGTTCCATTATTTTGGTTTTAATTATTTTAGGCGGATTTTACTATAAATCCCGAAAGAGGGAATAAGTTCTTAAATGGAAAAGGTACTCATTATAACTTATTATTGGCCACCGGCCGGCGGTCCCGGCGTGCAGCGCTGGCTTAAGTTTGTGAAGTATTTAAGGGATTTTAATATTGAACCTGTGGTTTATATTCCTGAAAATCCTAATTACCCTATGTTGGATAATTCTTTAGAAAATGAAATTCCGGAGGGAATAACTATTCTTAAGAAGCCTATTTTTGAACCTTACCAATTAGCCGGTTTTTTTGCGAAAAACCAAACCAAAACCATTAGCAAAGGAATTATTGCTGCAGAGAAAAATCAGTCCTTTTTACAGAAAAGCCTACTTTTTATTCGTGGGAATTTATTTATCCCTGATGCACGGAAGTTTTGGATAAAGCCATCGGTGAAATTCCTGAAAACCTATTTGAAAGAAGAAGGTATTAAAAAAATAATTACAACCGGTCCGCCGCATAGCTTGCATCTAATTGGTTTACAATTGAAGCAAGAACTCGATTTAAAATGGATAGCCGATTTTAGGGATCCCTGGACACAAATTGGGTATCATAAAAAATTGAACCTTACCAAAAGCAGTGAACAAAAGCACAAAGACCTGGAACGGGAGGTATTAAATTCTGCCGACCAAATTATCACCACTAGTTTTACCACAAAAGCTGAGTTTGCTAAAAAAACCAGTAAACCAATAAGCGTAATTACTAACGGATTTGATGCTGAAGAAAATGAAGCAACAACCACCGACTTAGATACTAAATTCAGTATTTCTCATATCGGTTCTTTACTTTCAGAAAGAAATCCCGAAAATTTTTGGAAAGCCATAGCAGATCTTGTTCATGAAAATTCAGCTTTTTCAGAAGATCTGGAATTAATATTAGCGGGTACGGTAAGTGAAGAAGTAATTGCTTCAATTAAATCTGTGGGATTAGGGGAGAAGCTTCAGTTATTGGGTTATGTAAGTCATAGGCAAGCAATCGCACTTCAACAAAAAAGCAGGTTATTAGTATTAATTGAAATTGACAGTGAAGAAACTCGCGGAATTATTCCGGGGAAGTTATTTGAATATTTAAGTTCAAAAAGGCCCATATTAGCTATTGGACCCGAAAAATGGGATGTTCAGAAAATATTGCAGCAAACCAGATCTGGAGAATATTTTCAATATTCAGAAAAAGACCGACTTAAAAGTCTAATTTTAAAACATTACGATGCTTATAAAAAAGGCAACGGTAATTTTATAAAAGGAGTTATTCAGCAATATCACAGAAGAAATCTTACGCAAAATCTGGCCAGTTTAATAAAGAGCCTATAGAATTATGGGAATAATAATCAAGCAATCTTTTAAAAACCTAATTACCACCTATTTTGGTTTTGCGATTGGCGCGATTAATACTTTGTTTCTATTCACCTACTTCCTGGAGCCCGAATATTATGGGTTGGTGACCTTTTTACTTTCAGCGGCAAGTTTGCTTTGGCCTTTTATGGGATTTGGAGTTCACAGTACATTAATAAAATTCTTTACTTTTTATAAAACCAGGGAAGAAAAAGATAGGCTGCTAAATTTAGTGCTGTTTTTACCGCTAATCGTTTCACTCTTGCTGGGATTAATAGTGGCTTCTGGTTATTCATTTTTAATCAATTATTTTACCCAGGGTAACGGATTGGTGCGACCGTATATTTGGCTAATTTTTTTAATAGGTTTTGCCACCGCCTATTTTGAAATCTTTTTCGCCTGGTCTAAGCTTTTTTATAAAAGTGTATTCGGAAACTTTATGAAGGAGGTTTTTCATAGGTTCTGCATCAGTTTATTGCTTTTAGGAGTTTATTTTAACTGGATTACAGTGCATCAATTTATCTACTGTATTGCAGGGGTTTTTATTCTGCGACTTATTGCAATGAAGATCTATGCGTTTTCGCTCTATTTGCCGCGTTTAAATTTTAAGTTCCCAAAAAACTTATCACCGGTTTTAAAATATACCTCGCTAATTCTTATTGCGGGTTCAGTCGCTACCGCTTTATTAGATTTAGATAAAGTGATGATAGAATATTTTATGCCGATAGAAAACGTGGCTATCTACGGAATTGCAATTTATATCGCTACGGTAATTTCGGTGCCGCAAAAAGCTATGCACCAAATTACAAACCCCATGACGGCTGAATTTCTTAATACCAAAAATAAAAAAAGCCTTGAAGAGCTTTATAAAAAGAGTTCTTTAAACTTATTGATTGTAAGCTTACTCATTTTTATCCTAATAATCACTAACGTAAAACAGCTTTACGAACTTATTCCCGATGAATATGAGTTGAGTATATTGGTAGTTTTATTAATCTCCCTGGTAAAGCTTTATGATAATCTTCTTGGGAATAATAACAGTATTCTTTTTAATTCAGATTATTACCGAATTGTACTGTTTATAGGTGTTCTTCTTGTTTTTGTAGCCTTTGTTTTAAATTTGATATTTATTCCCAGCTTTGGGATAGAAGGAGCGGCAATTGCAAGTTTTATAGCTTTTTTTATATATAATTCTTCTAAAATCTGGTTGGTGCATAAAAAGTTTAATTTCCTTCCGTTTACTTCAAAAACCTGGTTGGTACTTTTTACCGGAATAACCCTTTCAATTGGGTTTTATTTCTGGGATTTCGGTTTTCATCCAATTTTAAATATCGCACTTAAATCTATTTTAATAGGAATAAGCTATGTGGGACTAGCTTATTTTCTGAATTTTTCTTCAGAAGTGAATTCTATAATTAATAAGGTTTTGGGTATAAAAATCTCTTAAAAACGGGAAACCCCCGAAGCTTTTGAGGCTTCAAGGGGTTTCCAACTAACCAACCAAAAAATTAAATTATGAATTCTTTATTATCTGTTATTCACATTTCGTGCCGAACTTCTTCCTCGAGAAGAAGAATTTGAAGTTCTAGCCGAAGATCGTGTATTCGTACTGCTTTTTGCCGCTTGTGTGTTATTACTTCTATTACTACTTCTGGTGGTAGTCTGCGTTCTTCTTGGGCTGGGAGCGGTAGTGGCTCTACTTGTTTGTCTCGTAGGAGTACTTTTTACAGTTCTACTATTCCTTGCAGAGGAGTTTACATTTGTATTAGAAGATCTACTGGTATTTACTGCAGCTCGTCTTGTATTCACACTTGAATTTGCATCAACTCTTGTACGGTTATTTCTGCTTTTCACAACATCGCTAGTATTAGTACTTCTGGATGATCTTACAGCATTTCCTCGAGAATTGGTGCTACTATTTTTTTCTGATCTAATCGTTCTGCTTCTGTTAGCGGTGTTATTAGATCTTTCAGAATAAGCGTTGCTTCTTACATTTCTTGTATTTAAAGCTACACGAGATTCGTCACCTCTAATATCTTTTATATCACGTCTTTCAGAAGTTCTTCTTCCTTTATTATAAGAAACCGCTTGTTGATTTGGCCTGTAAAAATTTTGATGCACATTACTAGAATAATGATTATTATAATAATTTACGTGTTGCACGTAAGTAACGCGGTTTGGCTGATAGTAAGCCCTATAAGGCTGTCCAAATACTATGCTCACACTACTGCGAGGTCTTGAATAATACTGGTGCCACGGCCTGTAAACATAAGTGTTATTATAATGATTTATAAATCCTGTATAGTTGGTGATTCGGTTAAAACGGTTGTAATGGATATGTAAACCACCAACTCTTGCAATACGGCCACGACGGTTATAATCTATAAAAACATCACCGGCACGAATAATTCTTCCGTAGTAATCATAAAAAACCGGAACACTTTCAATTTGAATTACAGCTCCATAATCGTCATACTGCACATACGCATCATAATTATGCCCTGCGTTATAACTGATATTCATATTTGGAGTAGAAATATTTACTATACTGGTTCTTCTGAATTCCGGATTATAATAGAAATCAAATTCCCCGTTGGGATAAACGGCAAACTCAACGCCGTTTTCAACGAAAATAAAGGCATTATTATAGGCATTACGAGGCATAGCTTCTGAAGCAGCCTTTGCCGAAATACCAATAAATAAAAAGCTGAATAAAATGGCGATATTTTTCATGGTTTGCGTTTTATGTTGTTAAAGAGATTCTCATTTAGAATCAATATATAAAATACAAACCGCGTGCCAAAAAAAGAAAACCTCTAAAAAAGCTTGTTTTTAGAGGTTTTATATAGAAAATCGAATAATTCAGTAGAAAATCTTCAATAGAAATGAAATTTAGCGTGTATTTATTCAGAAATAATAATCGCTATAATTTTTCTTTGAGATACTTGGCGGTAAAAGATTTTTTCGATTTAATAATTTCTTCCGGAGTGCCGTTTGCCACAATATTTCCGCCGTTTACTCCTCCACCAGGGCCAATATCAATAATATGATCGGCACATTTCACCAGGTCCATATTGTGTTCTATCACCACCACGCTATGTCCTTTTTCGATAAGTGCATTAAATGATTTCAATAGCTTTTTAATATCGTGAAAGTGAAGTCCTGTGGTAGGTTCATCAAAAATGAACAATGCTTTTTCTTTGGTAGCTCCTTTTACTAAGAATGAAGCCAGTTTTATTCTTTGCGCTTCACCACCTGATAGGGTAGAAGAGCTTTGCCCCAATTGCACATAACCTAAACCAACGTCTTGTAATGGTTTAAGTTTTCTAACAATTTTATCGAGTTTGTTTTCGGCAAAAAAGCTAGTGGCGTCATCGATGGTCATATTCAGTACATCGTCAATATTTTTTCCTTCAAACTGAACTTCCAGCACATCTGTTTGAAAACGTTTCCCATTACAGGCTTCACATTCTAAATGAACATCGGCCATAAACTGCATTTCTATGGTAACTTCGCCTTCGCCTTTGCAAACTTCGCAACGCCCACCTTCTACATTAAAAGAAAAATGTTTGGGTTTAAAACTTCGAATATTAGATAATTTTTGATCAGAAAAAAGGTTTCGAATATCGTCGTAAGCTTTAATATAGGTTACGGGATTGGAGCGGGAAGATCTACCAATTGGATTTTGGTCTATATATTCTACGCTCCCCAGGTTTTTAAAATCTCCTTCAATATCGGTATACTGGCCAGCTTTTTCTCCATAACCTCCAATTTTCTTTTGAACTGCCGGATAAAGAATTTTCTTTACCAGCGTACTTTTTCCACTCCCTGAAACCCCGGTTATGGCAGTAAAGGTTTTAAGAGGAATTGTTACATCTATATTCTGAAGGTTATTTTCTCTTGCTCCCAAAATCCTGATTTCCCCTGAAGCTTCTCTGCGCTCTTTAGGTACGGGAATTTCCTCTTTTCCATTAAGATATTGAGCGGTGAGCGAATTTGATTTTAAAATTTGCTTTAGCGTTCCCGTCGCTACAACTTCACCTCCGTGGGTTCCTGCTTCGGGGCCAATATCAATAATTTCATCGGCAGCATTCATAATATCCTCATCGTGTTCTACCACAATTACGGTGTTGCCAAGATCACGCAAGTTATGAAGCACCCCAATTAAGCGTTCCGTATCGCGCGGATGCAAACCAATAGAAGGTTCGTCTAAGATATACATAGAACCCACTAAACTACTTCCCAGGGAAGTTGCCAGGTTAATTCGTTGTGATTCACCACCAGACAGCGTGTTTGACTTTCTGTTTAAAGTGAGATAATCTAAACCAACTTCCGATAAAAATTTGAGTCGGTTATTGATTTCTGTTAAAAGCCTTTTTGCTATTTGTTGGTCGTATTCGTTTAATTTTAAATCGTCAAAAAATTCCCGCACTTTATCTAATGGTTTTTCAACGAGATTGGTAATGCTATGCCCGGCAATTTTTACATATTCGGCCTCAGGGCGTAATCTTTTCCCTTTACAGGTGCTACAGCGGGTTTTTCCGCGATAGCGGGAAAGCATCACTCTATTCTGAATTTTATAAGCTTTGCTTTCTAAAAACTGGAAGAAATCGTTTAGACCTTCAAAATGTTTATTTCCATTCCAAACCAAATCTTTTTGTTCCTGCGTAAGCTGAAACCAGGGTTTATGAATTGGAAAATCGAATTTATGCGAATTATTTACTAATTGATCCCGGTACCAGCTCATACTATCGCCACGCCAGGGAAAAATTGCATTTTCGTAAATTGAAAGTCCTGTATTTGGAATCACAAGATCTTCATCAATTCCAATTACATCGCCATAACCTTCGCATTTAGGGCAGGCACCATAAGGATTATTAAAGCTGAATAAATGAACGTTAGGTTCAAGGAAACTAATCCCATCTAACTCAAATTTATTGCTGAAATGTCGTTTTTTTCCTGATTTTAAGTTTTCAATATAAAGTTCGCCTTTTCCTTCAAAAAAGGCAGCATCGGTAGCATCTGCTAATCTATTGTAAAAGTCTTCTTCATCTTTGGTGATAATTCGGTCTACGACTAATAAAGTATCTTTAGCTTTAATTTTTTCAAGATCTGCCTCATCTATTCTAAGAACATCGTCTTTTACTTTAATACGGCTATAACCTTGCTGCGCGAGAACCTTAATTTTTTCAGCAAGAGTTCTTCCTTCTTCTATATGAATTGGAGCCAGCAAGAGTAATTTTTCACGCTCTTCAAAAGATTTTACGTGATCTATTACATCGGCCACGCGGTCTCGTTTTACCTCGTTGCCTGAAATAGGAGAGTAGGTTCGCCCAATTCTCGCATAAAGTAATTTAAGGTAATCGTAAATCTCCGTAGATGTACCCACGGTAGAACGTGGATTGGTGGAATTTACTTTTTGCTCAATAGCTATGGCGGGAGCGATTCCTTTTATATAGTCAACTTTGGGCTTATTTAATCGGCCTAAAAACTGGCGTGCATAAGAAGATAGACTTTCAACATAGCGGCGTTGGCCTTCAGCATACAGCGTATCGAAGGCTAAACTGGATTTTCCCGAACCCGAAAGTCCGGTAATTACCACCAATTTATTCCTCGGGATAACTACATTTATATTCTTAAGATTGTGCAGTTTTGCACCTTTTATGATGATATTTTCTTTAGGATTTACCTCGGCAACGTCAATATTCATGCTTATTTTTCTAGTTCAGAAATGCAAAGGTACTTAATAAGAAGCAGTGTAAAAAGCCATAAAAATCCTATTGTAATGTTAAAAATTTAAACTTTTGTTTGCTTTTGTTAAATATATCTTGCTATATTTGGTCATTCAAAAATCATAAAACTACACCTGCCTATAGCATAAAGTTACTTTTAGAAACTAAATAACCTAACCTCAGGAGCCCCAACCGTCCTGAACAAAAGTAACTGATATGAATAACGTTGAAATCACTGACGCTGTTCTTGTGCGTGAATACATGCAAGGAAATGAAATCGCCCTAAGCAAACTTATAAACAGGCACCAACACCGAATTTATAGTTTTATTTTTTCTAAAGTTTTTGACAGGGATGTTGCTGAAGATATTTTTCAGGACACCTTCATCAAAGTCATTAATACCCTTAAACGTGGAAAATATAATGAAGAAGGTAAATTTCTTCCCTGGGTAATGCGAATTGCGCATAACCTGGTTATTGACCATTTTAGAAGAAATAAACGTATGCCTAAATTTGATAATAGTGGCGACTTTAATATTTTTTCGGTTTTAAGTGATTCTGAATTGAATATTGAAACTCAAATTATTAAAGACCAGATTGAAAATGATGTAAAAGAGCTCATTAAAGAATTGCCTGAAGATCAATTAGAGGTTCTTACTATGAGAATTTACAAGGATATGAGTTTTAAAGAAATTTCTGAGCGTACCGGTGTAAGTATTAATACGGCTTTGGGAAGAATGCGCTACGCTTTAATCAATCTTAGGAAGATTATTGAAAAACATAATTTGGTTTTAACAAACTAATCTATAATATTCCTCAAAAGATTGCGTTAGAATAAGAAACCAACGCAAAATATTATCTAATGAGGAAACTTTACACTAAAAAAATATCAAAAAAAGATCAGTTTAAGGACTTGAATCCCAAAAAAGAAACGGTAGAGTTTCTTTTAAATTATTCAAAAGCATTAAGAGTGGTGGAAACCCGAGGAATTAAATTCGGTACAATTCTTAATTAGTATTTAGAAAAGTGGCTGTTTGAAAATCTCTGTTTTTCGTCAAGCTGTCCGGAAGTTTCGGGTTTCAGCTTCTAACATGTTTTTCACTTTAACATCTTATATCCTGAAATAAATTCAGGATGACGTTCTTAAGAGATTTTCAGTCAGCCACTTTATTTTTAAATCTATTTTTTCTTTTTATAATATTCGCTAATCACAGTTTTTCTCCCTATTTCTTTGGTAATAATATCTTTATCAAGATCCCAACCTCTTGCCGGTGAATATTGGCGACCGTACCAAATAATTTGTAAATGAAGTTTATTCCAAAGATCTTTTGGAAATAGGCGTTTTGCGTCCTTTTCGGTTTGAGTCACGTTTTTTCCGTTGCTTAAATTCCAGCGATACATTAATCTATGAATATGGGTGTCTACCGGAAACGCAGGAACGTTAAAAGCCTGAGCCATAACCACACTTGCTGTTTTATGGCCCACTGCCGGTAAAGCTTCAAGGGCTTCAAAATTTGGGGGAACCTCACCATTGTATTTATCCAGTAAAATTTCAGATAAACCGTGAATTCCTTTAGATTTCATAGGAGAAAGACCCACTGGTTTAATAATTTCCCGAATTTCTTCTACTGAAAGTTTTACCATAGCCTTTGGGTTATCGGCAATTTCAAATAGTTTTGGCGTGATCTGGTTTACCTTTACATCGGTACTTTGTGCTGAAAGTAGTACTGCAATCAATAAAGTATAAGGATCTTTATGGTCTAAAGGAATTGGAATTTCAGGATAAATATCGTTTAAGGTATCAATTACGAACTGTACCTTTTCTTGTTTGGTCATATTGTTTAAATTTACTCGATAAGTGAGATTATAACTTCGACCTTTATGTCGAAATTTTAAAAATTAAATCTAATCCTTTGGTTAGGCCGAAGGATAAATTATTGCAAAAATAAGAATTATGACAACATTAGAAGCGGGTGACAAAGCCCCTGAATTTTCAGTAAAGGATCAGGATGGAAATACAGTAAAATTATCAGATTTTAAAGGTAAAAAGTTAGTATTGTTTTTCTATCCCAAAGCGAGTACTCCGGGTTGCACAGCAGAGGCCTGTAACCTAAGAGATAACTGGGAGCGTTTTCAGGAAAAAGGTTATGCGATTCTGGGCGTGAGTGCCGATACACAGAAAAGACAAAGCAATTTTAAAAATAAATACGAATTTCCTTTTCCATTGTTAGCCGATGAAGACAGGGAAGTTATCCAGGCTTACGGTGTTTGGGGACCAAAGAAATTTATGGGAAAGGAATATGACGGAATTCACCGAACCACCTTTATTATTGATGAAGATGGTAAAATTGAAGAGGTAATTAAAAAGGTAAAAACCAAAGAGCATACAGCTCAAATTCTCTCTGAATAAATTTAAGTAAATGTCACTCTGGGTGCAGTTGAAATGTTTAAAAACTCTCTGACTGCGCTCTGGCTGACAATTCTTTTTAGAATTAATCTTTTAAAATTGCCTTTTGAATAGTGGCCGTGCTATCGCAATTTTCAATTTGAAGCTCCAGGATTGCTGAATCGACTTTGTTGGTAATTAGATAAATATTACAAGGTTCGGTATCGGTATTGCTTCGGCTAAAGTCTACATCGCCATTTTCTAAACTTTGAGAAACCAGGGCGGTATCTAATTTATTATTCTCAAAATAGCTAAAAGCCTCTTCAGTAAAAATACGCTCTTTAATCCTTATATTCTTCAAAACACGGGCATCGGGAGAATAATCGCAAGAAGTTTTCTTTCCGCTTAAAAAGAAAAGTAAAATCACAATCCCGAAGAACAAGCCCACCGAGAAATATCCAATTCTATGAATAAGTTTCATCTATTTATAAATTTGAGAAAGTAAACCTGATTAGAAACTGATCTAAAAAATGAGCAAATTAATGTCCCTGTAAGAAAGATCAAACCAATCGGCTATAGATTTGTTGGTTAAAATTCCATGGTAAAAGTACAAACCATTTCTCAAACCTTTATTAAATCTCAAGGTGTTTTCGAGTCCGCCTTCTTCAGCAATATGTAAAAGATATGGCGTAAATATATTACTAATTGAAAGTGAGGAAGTTCTAGCGTACCTGGAAGGAATATTTGGAACACAATAATGCAAAATATTGTGTTTAGTAAATATTGGTTTATCGTGCGTGGTAATTTCGCTGGTTTCAATACAACCTCCCATATCTATGCTAACATCTATAATTACAGCGCCACGTTTCATACTGGTTACCATATCTTCGGTAATTAGCACCGGAGAACGGTTTTTACCGCGAACTGCGCCAATTAGAACATCACAACGCTTAATCGCTTTACTCAAATTTTTAGGTTGAATGGTAGAGGTGTAAAATGTTTGATTAAGATTGGTTTGAATATCTCTTAGCCGGGTAAGCGAACTGTCAAAAACTTTAATACCTGCACCCAGTCCCAAAGCCGAACGGGCAGCAAATTCACCAACTGTACCCGCGCCAAGAATTACCACTTCTACCGGTGGAACTCCACTTATATTTCCAAACATTAAACCATTTCCGTTTACATTATTGCTCATAATTTCTGAAGCAATTAATACAGAAGCGGTACCTGCAATTTCACTTAATGCCCTAACAATGGGATAACTCCCGTCGTCATCCCGAATAAATTCAAAGCCCAAAGCGGTAATTCGTTTAGAAGCTAATTTCTGAAAATATTCTTTGCACTGGGTTTTAAGCTGAAGCGCAGAAATTAAAATGGTTTGCGGATTAATTAAATCTAGCTCTTCTAAAGAAGGTGGTTCTATTTTAAGAATAGTAGGGCAGGAGAAAACTTTACTGGTGTCTTTGGTGATTTCGGCACCGGCGTTAGAGTAATCTTTATCGCTAAATCGAGCCCATTTTCCGGCTCCAGATTCTATCATAACCCTATGGCCGTGAGCAGTGATTGCAGCAACAGCATCGGGACTTAAACAAATACGTTTTTCCTGGTAAGAGGTTTCTTTAGGAACGCCAATAAATAACTGTCCCTTGTTTTTGTAGATTTCCAGGGTTTCTTCCTGCGGAATTAATTGCTCTTTGGTAAAAGGCGAAACCTGTTTGCCCATAGTTAAATGCTAAAACTTTAGAAAAGGGAAATTACAACTATTTTTAAAAACACCGAGAATTAAAGTCGGGTATAGTATTCTTCCTGAGTTGGTTCCCAATATTCCTCTTCTTCCTGAAAAGATTTAACCTCCCTGCGGTCTAATTCTGAAATAGGGGAAAAGACAGAAACATCGGTTTCATCAATTTCGCTAAGGTCTATACCGTAAATTCTATCGAAAATTTTGATTCTAATTAGATAAACTAGTGAAAGAATAATTATAAAGAAAGGTGCAAGATATAGTAAGCCGTCAGTATCCAGTGCAAGATTAGTATCTAAATAAACATCTTCGTAAAAAGCTACTACTAATTGAAAACCGTACATTATTATAGGAACCAAAATTGCATGATACCACCAATGTTTACATGTAAAGAACCAAATAAGAAGAAGAAATAGCGGGGTGATTTTACCTAAATATGTCCAGGCAGCTGTCATTACATCTTCATAGTAAAGACTTTTGTAAGTAAATAAGGAATTTTCCCAAACGGGGCCGCTTGGGAAAATTTCATATAAATAAAATAAATAAGGTGAAAATGCGATACTAAGTGCAATAATACTACCCAGCAGCAGGAATTTTGATCTTTGTTCTGTCGACAGCTTGTTCTTTGATTTGGTCATTATTAGTATCGTTATCTGTAGTTGAAGTTACAAAAAAACTTGCTCCAAAAATTGCTGCTGCGAAAAGTACTGCTTTAAGTTTCATAATAATATAGTTTAGATTGTTGTTTCGTTTTGTTTACTGAAGCAAACCTATAAAATTATAAAACGCTATAAATTAATACATTAATCGTACTTTTGCGCCTTTTTTTAAGCAAAAAAATGGCTATTTTCTAGCGGTTTTTAATTTACACTGCTAAAAATTTAATAGCCAAAAATATAAAAATTTTCTGTTTATTATGTTTTTTTGTTTAATACTGTCTACCAAAACACCCAAAAATACTAACACTGGATTTTTTAAGCACTTAGAGTTTTATTAACTTTTCATTAACATAAATTTAACGTTCTTGTATTTTCATCCTGAATTGAAATTTCAATTTTCTGAAAGTTTTCTTCCAGGAAATCCTGTATTTTTTGTGGCCATTCTATTAAAATCCATCCAGGTGAATTTAAATATTCTTCTAAACCTATATCCAGGGCTTCATTGGGGTCTTCAAGTCTGTAAAAATCAAAATGATAAATTGGTTCCTGGGGAGTATGGTACTCATTCACTAATGAGAATGTGGGGCTTGATACTTTGTCTTCACTCCCTAAAGCTTTTACTAAAGCTTTGATAAGGGTGGTTTTTCCGGCACCCATTTCACCATAAAATAACAGAACATTATTTTTAGCGTTCTTTATTATGTATTGTACAGCCTCATCAATTTGGGCTAAATTGTAGGTAACCGGCATATTAAATATATAAATTTTGGGCAATACAAAGATAGGGAATAATTTAATATACCCTATATTCTGCTAGAAATCAGGGATTAATCCCCTATTTTGGCTCCATTACTACAAATGGTATAATCATTTCCTCCAGGGACACACCACCGTGTTGATAGGTGTTTCTGTAGTAGCTTACATAATGATTGTAATTATTAGGATAAGCAAAGAAAAGATCTCCCTTTGCGAAAATAAAAGAACTGCTCATATTAATACTGGGTAGATGTATGCTCTTTGGGTTTGTAGCCGCCAATACATCTTTTTCTTCATAAGTTAGACTTTTACCCGTTTTATACCTAAGGTTTAAACTGGTGTTCTTATCTCCAATTACTTTTGAAGGATTTTTAGCATTAATAGTTCCGTGGTCTGTGGTAAGAATTAATTTAAAACCAAGTTGTCGCGCTTGCTGAATAATATCTAATAACGGGGAATTCTTAAACCAGCTATAAGTTAAAGATCTATAAGATTTATCGTTAGAAGCCAATTCTTTAATCACTTCCATCTCTGTTTTTGAGTGAGAAAGCATATCTACAAAATTGTAAACTACAACAGTAAGATCGTTATCTTTTTGAGTTTTAAAGTTTTCTGCAAGTTTCTTACCTGCTTTTAAACTCGTAATTTTATGATATTCACTTTTAAAGCTTTTGCCCAGTCTTTTTAATTGTTCATTTAAAAACTCAGCTTCGTGATTATTTTTCCCGCCTTCTTCAGTGTCGTTTTTCCAGTATTGTGGGAATAACTTTTCCATTTCACTGGGCATTAAGCCAGAGAACATTGCATTACGAGCATATTGGGTAGCGGTGGGTAAAATACTGTAATAAGGTTCTTCCTTTTCTTTTTTGTAATAATTAGAAATCACCGGTTCTAAAGCTTTCCATTGGTCGTATCTTAAATTATCTACAACAACCAAGAGGGTAGGCTGTTTGTTGTTAATTTCTGGAACAACTTTTTCTTTAAAAATGGTATGCGACATAATTGGAGCCTCTACACCTTTTTCAAACCATGAAGGATAATTTTTGTCTATAAATTTGCAAAACTGTGTATTGGCTTCATTTTTCTGCGATTCCAGAATTTCGAACATTCCACTGTCTTCCAGGCCTTCGAGTTGAAGTTCCCAGTAAATTAGTTTCTGATAAAGTTCTGCCCATTCTTCAAAAGTATTTACCTGGCTTAAATCCATCGCGATCTTCCTAAATTCCTGCTGGTAATTTGAAGTGGTTTTTTCAGAAATAAGTCGGGAGTGATCCAGGTTCTTTTTTATACTAAGCAGAATCTGGTTGGGATTTACCGGTTTTATAAGATAATCGGCTATTTTAGAGCCTATAGCTTCCTCCATAATATATTCTTCCTCACTTTTGGTAATCATTACAATAGGAAGATTTTCTCTTTTCTCTTTAATTTCAGCAAGAGTTTCCAGGCCGGTAAGTCCGGGCATATTTTCATCAAGAAAAACTATATCAAAACTTTCTTCTTCAATTTGTTCTAGTGCTTCAGTTCCACTTTGGCTGGTAACCACTTCATAATCTTTAGATTCAAGAAACAAAATATGCGGTTTCAGTAAATCTATTTCATCATCTACCCAAAGTATTTTTATCTTATTCATATCTTATATTTTTTACTCATTTAATGAGATTTTCTTCTTCTATGTATTTTTGACTTTAAGTCGTTTTTCAATTACTTGTTCTAATTAGTTTATTGAAAATTGAGGTTTTTTATAACTTAATAATTGGTTTTTCAACTTCCAAAGTCTATCTATGTATCTTTGTTTTAAATTAATACGTTACAAAGCTTGACTTCAACTAATAAACTTAAAATATTAAACGATCCAATTTACGGATTTATTACCATCCCGAGTGAGCGAATCTTCAGTATTATTGAGCATCCTTACTTTCAGCGCTTACGCAGAATTTCACAAATGGGAATGTCTTATTTGGTTTATCCCGGTGCGCATCATACCCGTTTTCATCATGCTATTGGCTGTGTGCATTTAATGCAAAAAGCAGTGCAGATACTTCGGCATAAAGGAGTTATAATTTCTGAAGCCGAAGAAGAAGCTCTGCAAATTGCCATTTTACTGCACGATATTGGCCACGGCCCGTTCTCTCACGCAATGGAACATAGCATTGTAGAAGGCGTAGATCACGAAAGTATTTCTTTGCTTTTTATGGAAGAAATGAACCGTGACTTTAACCAAAGTTTAACGCTGGCACTTCAAATTTTCCGCGGAACATATAACCGAAGATTTTTAAACCAGTTAATTTCAAGTCAGTTGGATATGGATAGGCTTGATTATTTAAAGCGTGATAGTTTTTATACCGGAGCCGCAGAGGGAAACATAAATAGCGAACGTTTAATAACCATGTTAAATGTGGTAAATGACGATTTGGTGATTGAGGAAAAAGGAATTTATTCAGTAGAAAAATTTCTTGTTGCAAGAAGACTAATGTACTGGCAGGTTTATCTGCATAAAACCAGTTTGGTAGCAGAGCAACTTTTAATAAGAGTTTTAAAACGTGCTAAAGAGCTGGTTGAAAAAGGTGAAAAACTTAATGCCAGTAAAGCGCTTTCGTATTTTCTTTATAATAAGATAGGTCCAGAGAATTTTTCTTCTGAAACCCTATCGGTTTTTGCTCGTTTAGACGATTACGATATTATTTCTGCAATGAAAGAATGGCAATATCACAACGATTTTGTGCTGAGTAATTTATGTAATATGATTATAAACCGGGATCTTCTAAAAGTAAAGATTAAGAAGAAAAAACCATCGGTAGAAAAGCTTGAAAAACGTCGCATAGCACTGCAGGAAAAAGAGAGTATTTCAGCAGAAGAAGCAGATTATTTTGTGTTTAGCGGCGAAGTGACAAACACCGCTTATAAAAGTGAAAATAATAATATTAATATTTTACATAAAAATGGGAAGATTAGCGATGTAGCTAAAGCATCAGACCAATTAAACCTGAAAGCCCTTTCAAAAACTGTGGTTAAGTATTATATATGCTACCCGAAGGCCAAACATTAACGCTTTTTTTTTACTTTTGCCAGAATGAAATTTACAGCAGCACAAATAGCAGAGATTCTCGACGGAAAAATTGAGGGCAATCCTGAGGTCGAAGTATCTGAATTAGCTAAAATTGAAGAAGGCGGGGAAGGTTCCCTTACCTTTTTGAGTAATCCTAAATATACTTCTTATATATATTCTACCCAGGCGTCTATAACCATTGTAAATAGTGATTTTGTAGCCGAAGAACCAATTACAACCACTTTAATAAAGGTAAAAGATGCTTACAAAGCATTCTCTAAATTACTTGAATATTACAACCAGATAAAATTAAACAAGCAAGGAATTGAACAGCCCAGCTTTGTTTCAGATTCAGCTGAGTTTGGAGAAAATCTTTATTTGGGTGCTTTCGCATATATTGGTGACAATGTGAAAATTGGTAAAAACGTAAAAATTTATCCTAATGTTTATATTGGGGATAATGTTAAGATAGCAGATGATGTTATTATCTTTCCCGGTGTAAAAGTTTATTCAGAAACAATTATAGGTAATAATTGTGTATTACACAGCGGCGTGATAGTAGGAGCAGATGGTTTTGGATTTAGCCCTGGAGAAGATGGGATATATTCAAAAGTTCCTCAAATTGGAAATGTAATTATAGAAGATAATGTAGATATTGGGGCTGGTACTACAATAGACCGTGCCACATTAGGTTCTACTATTATAAGAAAAGGTGTAAAACTGGATAATCAAATTCAAATTGCACATAATGTTGAAATTGGCTCTAACACAGCTATCGCTGCACAAGCGGGAATTGCAGGTTCTACTAAAATTGGTAAAAACTGCCTAATTGGAGGACAGGCCGGCATCGCAGGACATTTGCAAATTGGAGACAGGGTGAAAATTCAGGCGCAATCTGGGATTGGTCGAAATGTGAAAGATGATGAAATGCTACAGGGTTCTCCCGCTTTTGGCTATGGAGATTTTGCCAAATCTTATGTTCATTTTAAAAACTTACCTAAAACCATAGATACACTTAACCAATTAGAAAAAAAGATTAAAAATGGCTTATAAACAGGCGAAACAACATACCATAGATAAAGAGATTTCTCTTCAAGGGGTTGGGCTGCATACCGGGCAGAAAGTGAAAATGACATTTAAACCTGCTGCAGAAAATACCGGTTATGTTTTTAAAAGAATGGATCTTGAAGGAGAACCCGAGATTGAAGCAGATGTAAGTTATGTTGTAAATACCCAAAGAGGTACCAACCTGGAGAAGAAAGGGGTGAAAATCCAAACTTCAGAACACGTGCTGGCCGCTTGTGTAGGTATGGATATAGATAATATTGTAATTGAATTAGATGCATCTGAACCTCCAATAATGGATGGCTCTTCAAAGTTCTTTGTTGAAGCTTTAGAAAAAGCCGGGGTAGTTGCACAGGAAGCAGAGCGTGAAGAATTTGTAGTAGAAGAAGTAATTACTTATCACGACGATGAAAGTGGAAGCGAAATAATTGTAATGCCCGCCGATGAATACCAGGTAACCACCATGGTTGATTTTGAAACAAAAGTTTTGGGCACGCAAAACGCTACAATTTCACACCTTTCTGAGTTTAAGAATGAAATTGCAAATGCGCGAACTTTTAGCTTTTTACACGAGCTTGAAGCTTTGTTAGATCACGGATTAATTAAAGGAGGCGATCTAAACAATGCTATTGTTTATGTAGACAAAGAAATAAACGAAGAAACCTTTAAAAAACTTCGCATTGCTTTTAATCGTGATAATATTTCGGTTAAACCAAATGGAATTCTGGATAATTTAACCTTACATTATCCTAATGAAGCTGCAAGACATAAACTTTTAGATGTGGTGGGAGATCTTGCTTTAATAGGAACCAGAATTCGTGGAAAAGTTATTGCCAACAAGCCTGGGCATTATGTAAATACCCAATTTGCTAAAAAACTGGCTAAAATAATTAAAGCCGAAAAACGCAATAATGTTCCAAAAATAGATTTTGATCAAAAACCATTAATGGATGTTACCGATATCATGGATATATTGCCACATCGCTCTCCATTTCTCCTGGTAGATAAAATTTATAGCTGTACAGATAGCTGTGTGATTGGTTTAAAGAATGTAACCATGAACGAGCCTTTTTTTGTAGGCCATTTTCCGGGAAAACCGGTGATGCCCGGCGTACTCCAGGTAGAAGCTATGGCTCAAACCGGGGGTATTCTTGCTTTAAAATCGGTGCCAGATCCAGAAAATTATCTTACTTATTTTATGAAAATAGATAATGTAAGATTTAAACAACAGGTAGTACCTGGCGATACTTTAATATTCAAATTAGAATTACTTGCGCCTATACGCCGCGGAATTTGCCAAATGCAGGGCTATGCCTATGTGAATGGAAAATTAGCTACCGAGGCTGTACTAATGGCGCAAATTGTAAAATCAAAATAAAAAATATGAACCAGCCTTTAGCTTACGTACATCCGGGAGCCAAAATTGCTAAAAATGTAGTGATAGAACCTTTTACCACTATTCATAATAATGTGGTAATTGGCGAAGGAACCTGGATAGGATCTAACGTAACTATAATGGAAGGTGCCCGCATTGGAAAGAATTGCAGTATTTTTCCGGGAGCCGTTATTTCTGCTATTCCGCAGGATAAAAAATTTGACGACGAAGATACCATTACGGTTATTGGAGATAACACAACCATTAGGGAATGTGTAACTATTAATCGTGGTACTACAGACCGAATGAAAACGGTAATTGGGAAAAATTGCTGGATTATGGCTTATTGCCATATTGCACACGATTGTATTGTAGGAGATAATTGTATTTTCTCTAATAACAGTACCCTTGCCGGCCACATAAATGTTGGAGATTACGTGATTCTTGCAGGAATGGCAGCAATTCAGCAGTTTTGTAGTATTGGGAGGCACGCCTTTGTAACGGGTGGATCTTTGGTTAGAAAAGATGTGCCACCGTTTGTAAAAGCGGGAAGAGAACCACTTTCTTATGTTGGTATTAATTCTATTGGCTTACGCCGAAGAGGATATACTACCGAAAAAATTCGTGAAATACAGGATATTTATAGAATTTTATATCAGAAAAACTATAACAACTCCCAGGCTGTTGCTATAATTGAAGCTGAAATGCAAGCAACTGCAGAAAGAGACGAAATTTTAGAATTCATTAAAAACTCACAGCGAGGTATCATGAAAGGATACTTTAGCTCTAATTAAATTAAAAAATGGCTAGTACAAGCGATATTAGAAACGGATTGTGTATTCGTTACAACCACGATATTTATAAGATAACTGAATTTTTACACGTAAAACCTGGAAAAGGACCTGCTTTTGTAAGAACTAAACTTAAAAGCGTAACTACAGGGAAAGTTATAGAAAACACATTTTCTGCCGGTCATAAAATTGAAGATGTTCGTGTAGAGACCCATAAGTTTCAGTATTTATATAATGATGGTGAATTTTATCATTTTATGAATGTTGAAGATTATACCCAAATTCGTCTTGTAGAGCAAGCTTTAGATCAGCCAAAACTTTTAAAGGAAGGCGAAGTGGTTACAGTTATAATCAATACCGAAGATAACGCTCCTCTTTCAGTAGAAATGCCTGCCAGCGTTGTGTTAGAAGTATCACACACTGAGCCTGGAGTTAAAGGTAATACAGCTACAAATGCTACAAAACCGGCAACTGTTGAAACCGGCGCTGAAGTAAACGTTCCTTTGTTTATTAATGAAGGCGACAAAATTAAAATTGAAACCGAAAAGGGTACTTACAAAGAAAGAATTAAAGAGTAGTTCTTTCAGAATTAAGGATTGAAAATTTACAAGATCGTTATCCTGTCCCTAAGTTTCGGGATATTTCAGGATCTAAGAATAAAAATTAATATTCATGTTAGAAGCTGAAATAAGTTCAGCTTGACGTTACAGGATTTTTAATCTTTTTCTATAGTTAACATTAATCAATATGAAATTTCCACAAGAACATACGCTGCAACAAATTGCCACTATTATTGATGCTCAATACATTGGGGATGCCAATTTTCCGGTTTTGGGTATGAATGAAATTCACGTGGTAACACCCGGCGATATTGTTTTTGTAGATCATCCAAAATATTACGATAAAGCTTTAAATTCGGCAGCGACCGTAATTTTAATCAATAAAAAAGTCGATTGTCCTGAAGGTAAAGCTTTGCTTATTTCAGAAGATCCTTTTTCAGATTTTAATAAGCTTACCCAATATTTTAAACCTTTTCAGAAATCTGAAAAATCTATTTCAGATTCGGCTCAAATAGGGGAGGGTACGCATATTCAACCAAATACTTTTATTGGGAATAATGTGAAAATAGGTAGTAATTGCTTAATTCATTCCAACGTAAGTATATATGATAATGCGGTTATCGGGAATAACGTGATTATACATTCCGGTACTGTTTTGGGTGGTGATGCTTTCTATTACAAAACCCGGCCAGAAGGTTTTGATAAATTAAGATCTGGCGGACGTGTGGTTATAGAAGATGATGTAGAAATTGGCGCAAATTGCACTATAGATAAAGGAGTTACGGGAGATACTACGATTAAAGAAGGAACCAAACTGGATAATTTAATCCAGGTTGGTCACGATACCGTTATTGGTAGAAAATGCCTTATCGCCAGCCAGGTAGGCATAGCCGGTGCTGTAACTATTGAAGACGAAGTTACTGTTTGGGGCCAGGTTGGGATGCGCAGCGGGATAACCGTAGAAAAAGGCGGAATTCTTATGGGCCAGGCCGGCATCACGAAATCTACAAAGGCTAATAAAATTTATACAGGAAACCCGGCAATGGAATCCCGGGCCAAATTAAAAGAGTTGGCGCTCTTAAGGCAATTACCTAAATTGCTGGAAAAATTAAAGTAAAAGACTATGGGCTTAAAAAGTAAAGAGATTGTTGAGAATTTTTATACCTCCTTATTTAAGGATGAAAAAGGAACATTAGACAATTATTTGCATCCCAATGTAAATCTCACCTGGTATGGTACTACCGGACTTAAAAAGCTGAATTTTGATGAGATTCTTTCCATTAGAAATGATATGTCTAAAAACTACGAATCGCTTAAAGCTGAAGTTGAAAAGACAGTAGAAGAAGATCATCAAATCGCTATTCAGTTTACTTATCACGTAAAAACCATAGAAAATCCCGATGAAGAAATGCCGCTTGCGCATTTTATGGCCATTTGGGAATTAAAAGACAATAAACTTTTTAAAGGGGTACAAATCTCGCAACTTGGAGAAGAGATAGATGAAAGTCCCTGGTCTTAAATTTTAAAGATTCGCATTAATTCAAGATTTTGAGTTAAAACTTTAATTCAATTTTAAGAGTACAAGCCCAATAAACCACCAAAAAACTTTAGGTTTTATATTTAAAAACCTACTTTTGTAATCGCAAAAATCAAAAAATTTATGAGCGTTTTAGTCAATAAAAATTCAAAAATAATAGTGCAGGGATTTACCGGTAGCGAAGGTACTTTTCACGCTGAACAAATGATAGAATACGGAACCAATGTTGTTGGAGGTGTAACTCCCGGTAAAGGAGGTCAAAAACACCTTAATAAACCGGTTTTTAATACAGTATCTGAGGCTGTTGAAAAAACAGAGGCAGATGTTTCAATAATCTTTGTACCACCGGCTTTTGCTGCAGATGCAATTATGGAAGCTGCAGATGCAGGTATTAAAGTAATTATTACAATTACAGAAGGTATTCCTGTTGCCGATATGGTAAAAGCATACGATTATATTCAGGATAAAGATTGCCGTTTGGTAGGTCCTAACTGTCCGGGTGTAATTACTCCGGGAGAAGCAAAAGTTGGGATTATGCCAGGTTTTGTTTTCAAAAAAGGAAAAGTAGGAATTGTATCTAAATCGGGTACTTTAACTTACGAAGCAGCAGATCAGGTTGTAAAACAAGGTCTTGGAATTACCACTGCAATTGGTATTGGTGGAGATCCAATTATTGGAACCACTACTAAAGAAGCCGTAGAATTATTGATGAACGACGAAGAAACCGAATGCATCGTAATGATTGGTGAAATTGGAGGTCAATTAGAAGCAGATGCGGCTAAGTGGATTAAAGAAAATGGAAACAGAAAACCGGTTGTAGGTTTTATCGCCGGAGAAACTGCACCAGCAGGCCGTACAATGGGGCACGCAGGAGCAATTGTAGGCGGCAGCGAAGATACCGCCCAAGCCAAAAAAGCTATTCTAAAAGAAAATGGAATTCACGTTGTTGATTCTCCAGCTGAAATTGGAAAAAAAGTAGCCGAAGTTATGAAAGGATAATATCTGGCTTAAAACTATATTAAAATCCTCCTTATTTGGCATAATGGCTAAATACAGGAGGATTTTTTATTTCTTGCCTTCAGCTTTTGCTATATTTGAAACTATTAAATAAACACCAATCTTTTTATAAATATGAAATTATTAGAAGGAAAAAATGCCATAATAACCGGTGGTAGTCGCGGAATAGGGAAAGGTATTGCAGAAGTGTTTGCACAACACGGGGCAAATGTAGCTTTTACCTATAACTCTTCGGCCGAATCTGCAAATGCACTAGCCGATGAATTAAGTAAACTTGGAGTAAAAGCTAAAGCTTACCAGTCTAATGCGGCAAGTTTTAAGGAAGCAGAGCAATTGGTAAAGGATGTAGCTGCCGATTTTGGAGATATAGATATTGTGGTTAATAATGCCGGAATCACCAAAGACAACTTGCTAATGCGAATGAGCGAAGAAGATTTTGATAAGGTGATTGAAGTTAATCTGAAATCTATCTTTAATATGACCAAAGCTGTACAGCGCACTATGCTGAAGCAACGCAAAGGAAGTATTATTAATATGAGTTCGGTAGTTGGAGTTACCGGAAACGCCGGCCAGGCAAATTACGCAGCCTCAAAAGCCGGGATTATTGGTTTTTCTAAATCTATGGCACAGGAACTTGGTTCCAGGAATATTAGAACCAACGTGATTGCTCCAGGATTCATAGAAACCGAAATGACAGAAAAGCTTGATGAAAAAGTTGTGGATGGATGGAGACAGGCTATCCCGTTAAAACGAGGTGGAGCTCCAGAAGATATTGCAAACGCCTGTGTCTTTCTTGGCAGCGACCTTAGTTCTTATATTACCGGCCAGGTACTTCACGTAGACGGCGGAATGCACACCTAGTCAGATAAAAGTGAATAGTTATTAGTTAAAAGATTTACCATTAACTTTTAACTCTATTTCCCATAAATGAATATAAGCAACATCATACTCATAGCCCTGGCCATAATTACTGCGCTGGGGTTTGCTTTTTTTCAGTATCTCTTTAAGAATAAAAATAAAAGAAGGGAAATTTACATTCTTTTTGCTCTACGATTTTTCTCAGTCTTTATACTTCTTTTGCTACTTATTAATCCTAAAATTTCTTCAACAACTTACGAACTCGAAAAACCGAATTTAATTTTGGCTGTAGATGATTCTGAATCTATCGCGCATTTAGAGCAGGAAGATACAGTGCGGGATATTTTAGAAGACTTAAAGTCGAATAAAGCGCTTCAGGAGCGTTTTGAGTTGGTGCAATATAACTTTGAGAATGAACTGATAAACTCTAACACACCCGAATTTAAAGCTTCCCAAACCAATATTTACGCTGCGCTGGAATCATTAAAAGAATTATTTCGAAAAAAAGCTACGGCCGTAATTCTTATTTCTGACGGTAATCAAAGCACGGGTAGGGATTTTCGTTACTTTAAACCCGGAAATAACCAGGAAATTTATCCCTTAGTGGTAGGTGATACCACGCAATATTCAGATTTAGAATTAGCTCAACTTAATGTAAATACCTACGCTTTTTTAGATAATCGCTTTCCCGTTGAAGCTTTTATTTCCTATTCTGGCGAAGAACAAATAAATTCAGAATTCGTAATTAAATCTGAGGAGAATATAATTTTTTCAGAAAAAATTTCTCTTAATTCAGATAACAATTCGGCTGTAATTCGTACTGAGCTTCCGGCTTCAAAGCTTGGTGTTCTTTCTTATAAAGCCGAAATTATTCCGTTAGAAAATGAAAAAAACAAAGCAAATAATTCTAAAAAGTTTGCCGTTGAAGTCATTGACGAACGCAGTAAAATTCTGTTAATAAGTGCTGCGCCACATCCCGATATAGGAACTTTTAAAAAGTCTATTGAAACCAATAAACAACGACAACTTGATATAAAATATCTTCAGGATAATTTATCAAATTTAGAAGATTATCAGCTAGTTATATTGTACCAGCCAACTTCAGGTTTTGCCACTATCTTTGAAGATTTAAAAGAGAATAATCAAAATTACCTACTGGTTACTGGAACTCAAACCGATTGGAATTTTATTAATAGAATTCAGGATTTTGTGGCAAAAGATTTTACTAATCAGTCACAGGAAATTTTTGCTGTAAAAAATTCCAATTTTATTCAATTTCAGTTTGAAGAAACCGGGTTTTCAGAATTTCCTCCGTTGGAAGATAAGTTTGGAAATATCAATATTCAAAATAATAGTTTTGAAAGCATTTATTTTCAGAAAATTGAAAATGTAGAAACTTCACAGCCTTTAATCGCTATTGCCGGAAAAGGCCAAAATAAAAATGCCTTTATTTTTGGAGAAAATCTCTGGAGATGGCGTTCTAATACCTTTTTAGAGCATAAATCTTTTGAAAAATTTGATAATTTTATTGGTAAGCTGGTTCAGAATATTGCTTCAACACAACAACGAGAACGATTAACAGTAGATTATAATTCATTTTATTACGAAAATGAAGCTGTAAAAATAACCGCTAATTTCTTCGATCAAAATTATCAGTTTGATCCTAACGCGAACCTGGTGATTTCCGCAGAAAATGCTGTAGAGAATCTAGAGTCTCAATTAGTTCTAAGAAACAACGGTTATGAAGTAGATTTAGGCAATTTACCTGCCGGAAATTATGATTTTACTATTACCGAAACAACATCTCAAATATCCCGTTCAGGTAGCTTTGAAGTAATTGCCTACAATATTGAGCAGCAGTTTATTTCAGCTAATAAAAATGCGATGGAGGCGCTTGCAGAAAATTCTGGAACCAGGGTTTATTACAAAGATGAACTTCAGGAAATAAGCAATGCACTTTTAAGCAACGATAAATACAAACCTGTTCAGAAAAGCCGTCAAAAAATTGTACCTTTGGTAGACTGGTATTACCTTCTATTTCTGCTTGTTTTGATACTCACCGCAGAATGGTTTTTCAGAAAATACAAAGGATTAATTTAAATACAATTATATAGATGGAAAGATTACCTAAACTCGGAATTCCTATTATTATAGGAATCGTACTTTTAATAATATTTGTTGCAAAATCTACTGTTACCATAGGTTCTGGTGAAGCCGGTGTGCTTTATAAAACTTTTGGTGGCGGTGTAGTTACAGATGAGCCACCGTTAAATGAAGGTTTTCACCTGGTAGCTCCCTGGAACAGGGTTTTTGTTTATGAAGTAAGACAACAGTCGCTGGAAGAACAAATGCAAGTGCTAAGTTCTAACGGACTTCAAATTGATATTGATGCTTCTACCTGGTTTCAACCTTCTTATGCAAACCTGGGAAGCCTACACAGGGAAAAAGGTGAAGAATATATTAGGCGTTTACTTCAACCCGCAGTAAGATCAGCTGCAAGATCTGTTGTAGGAAGATATAACCCAGAGCAACTTTATGCCAGTAAGAGAGAAGCTATTCAGAAAGAGATCTTAGAAGAAACTCAAATTTTGCTACAGGACCAATATGTACAGGTAAACGAGGTTTTGGTACGTGATGTATCCCTTCCGCCAAATATTAAAGATGCGATTGAGCGTAAATTACGCCAGGAGCAGGAATCTTTAGAATATGAATTTCGCTTGACCAAAGCTGAACAAGAAGCCGAACGTCAACGAATTGATGCTGAAGGTAAAGCTCGTGCTAACGAAATCTTAAACGCCTCTTTAACACCCAATATTCTAAAGGAAAAAGGAATTCAGGCAACATTAGAACTTGCGAAATCGGGTAACTCTAAAACCGTTATTATAGGTTCAGGTGAAGATGGTATGCCTTTAATTTTAGGTGGTTCAAATTAAACTATTAAAGATGAGATCTATTTTATTAAATATCGCAAGGCTTTCTATTTTTATAGGAAGCCTTGCTCTTTCTGCACAAACCAGTTCTTTAAATAATTCGGGAACACTTGAAACAGCTGCTCCCGAAGAAGTTGGAATGTCTTCAGAAAGGATACAGAAGATTGAAGCAATGCTAAAATCGGCAATTGAAGATAACCAAATTCCCGGAGCGGTAGCTTTAATAGCTCGCGACGGCAAAATTGTTTTTCACGAAGCATTTGGAGATGCAAATGCTTCAGGTAAAGAGCTTGAAAAGGACGCTATTTTTAGGTTGGCTTCTCAAACAAAAGCGATTACTGCAACTGCCGTGATGATGCTTTGGGAAGAAGGGAAGTTCCGTTTAGACGATCCTATTTCAAAGTATATCCCTGAATTTAAAGATCCCAAAATTCTAAAGAATTTTAATGAAGTTGATAGTAGTTTTACTTCTACGCCAGCTGAGAATGAAATAACTATTCGGCATTTGCTAACACATACTTCCGGACTTGGTTATGGAGCAATAGACAGTGACGAGCGTATTAAAAAGATTTATGCAAAGGCTGGAATTACCGAATTGTTCACTGAAGAAGAAGTAAGGATTGGAGAAAATGTAAAAAAATTGGCTGTTTTACCTTTACATCACGAACCCGGTGAAAAATTCACTTATAGTTTAGGTTTAGATGTACTGGGTTATTTTATAGAAGTAATTTCAGGACAGGGTTTTGATGAATTTCTGAAAGAAAGAATTTTCGATCCTCTGCAAATGGATGACACCAGGTTCTATCAACCTTCATCGAAAAAAGATCGGTTAGTGACTGTACAGCATAAAAAAGATGGAAAATGGGAAAACTTTCCGAATACATTTTATAATACCAATTATCCGCTAACAGAAGATGGGACATTTTTTTCAGGAGGAGCCGGGCTATCGGGTACCGCAGAAGATTATGCTAAATTCCTTCAAATGTATCTAAATGGAGGTGAATATAATGGTACTCGCTTATTAAGTCGAAAAACGGTAGATATCATAATGGGAAATCAAACAGGAGAAAAATTTAATTTTCCAAATCAGTACTATGGTATTGCCTTTGGCGTAGTTAGCAAAAAAGGAGAAATTGCAGGAGGGCAGGGTAGTGCCGGTACTTTTGATTGGGGTGGTTATTTCAATACCCAGTATTTCGCCGATCCCGAAGAGCAAATAATTGGTGTTTTGTTGAAGCAAACTCAAGGAAATACCGGTGATGAAACCGGCTGGAAATTCCGGCAAATGATTTTTAGTGCCATAGATGATTAGTATATAGAATCAATTGAATTTTACTGCAAATGCAAACTTCAACAGATTTTCAGAAAATTATCTCAAGTATTATTCCGAAATAGTAAAATGAGTAATTTAGATCTAACAGGCCTCGGAGCATTTAAATATAGATTATCGAGTAAAACAATTCATAAAAAAACAAGAAAGCTGTTTTGCAGTTTAAAATTTATATTTAGATTTGTAATCACAATGAAGAATTTTCAATTAGATCACCATCATATTTACTACTGCGCTCAGGCGAGGTAAATTTGGTGTGTTGTGATTTCAGCATATTTAAAACCCGTTTGAGCTATTCAAACGGGTTTTTTTATTTTATAAACACCAACCAAAAATTAAAAAGAAAAATTAAAAAAATGAGCCAGGAAAAATTAAGAATAGCTATTCAAAAATCAGGGAGATTAAACGAAGATTCCCTTAAAATTTTAAAGGATGCAGGCATTTCTATAGATAATGGAAAAGAACAACTCAAAGCTTCGTCTCGTAACTTTCCTTTGGAAGTAATGTATCTTAGAAACGGTGATATTCCTCAATATTTAAGAGATGGTGTTGTAGATGCAGCAATTATTGGGGAGAATGTTTTAATTGAAAAGGGTAAAGATATTATCCAGGGCGAAAAACTTGGCTTTTCAAAATGTCGTGTTTCTCTCGCTGTACCAAAATCTATGAAATATGCCGGAATAGAAGACCTTGATGGTAAAAAAATAGCCACTTCTTATCCTAATACCGTAAACGAATTTCTGGAGAAAAAAGGAATTACAGCCGAATTGCATATTATTAATGGTTCAGTAGAAATAGCTCCAAATATTGGGCTTGCAGATGGTATTTGTGATATTGTTTCCAGTGGAAGCACGCTTTTCAAAAACGGACTAAAAGAAGTAGAAGTAATGCTGAAGAGTGAAGCTGTGCTCGCTATTTCACCTAAAATTTCGGAAGTTCGTCAACAGATTTTAGAGAAATTACAATTCAGGTTGAAATCGGTTTTAAATGCGCGTACTTCTAAATATATTCTTTTAAATGCTCCAAATGAGAATTTAGAGAACATAATCAAATTACTACCTGGAATGCGCAGCCCAACTGTTTTACCACTTGCTGAAGAAGGTTGGAGTTCTATACATACCGTAATTAATGAAGAGCGTTTCTGGGAAGTTATAGATGAATTAAAACAAAATGGTGCCGAAGGTATTTTAGTAGCGCCAATCGAAAAAATGGTACTTTAAAATGAAAAAGTTTTTTAATCCTACTAAAGCCGAATGGCCTGAAATTTTAAAAAGACCCACCCAAACCGTAGAAGATATTGAAGAAACGGTAAATCAGGTTTTTGCTGAAGTTAAAACCAAAGGGGACGCGGCAGTTTCAAAATATACCGAACTTTTTGATGGCATAAACCTAACAAATACTCAGGTTACCGAAAAAGAAGTAAGTGCTGCTGCAAATGAGGTTTCCGAGGAATTGAAAGAAGCCATTAAATTGGCTAAAAATAACATCGAAAGATTTCACACCGCCCAGAAAACCGATAGGATTGAAATTGAAACTACCAAAGGCGTAAAATGTTGGCAGGAAAAGAGGGCGATTCAAAAAGTTGGGTTGTATATTCCTGGCGGCAGCGCTCCTTTATTTTCTACTATTTTAATGTTAGCCGCACCCGCAAATATTGCTGGTTGTAAGGAAATTGTGCTTTGTACTCCGCCAGATAAGAACGGAAATGTGCATCCAGCCATTTTATACACCGCCGAACTGTGTGGCGTTACCAAAATATATAAAGTTGGGGGAATCCAGGCGATTGCGGCTATGACCTTTGGGACAGAAAGTATTCCTAAAGTTTACAAGATCTTTGGTCCCGGAAATCAATTTGTTACCGTGGCTAAACAACTGGCAACCCGCCATAATGTAGCGATAGATATGCCTGCCGGGCCATCAGAATTATTAGTTTTTGCAGATGATTCTTCCAATGCTGCTTTTGTGGCTTCAGATCTTCTAAGCCAGGCAGAGCACGGTGCAGATAGCCAGGTGATTTTGGTTTCTACTTCTAAAGATCTAATTGAAAAGGTGGAGAAAGAGGTAGAAAGTCAGTTAGAGGTTTTACCCAGGAAAAGTATTGCTGAAAAGGCTATAGCTCATTCGAGACTAATTTACATTGAAAAGAAAGAAGACGCGCTGGAGTTAATCGACGAATATGGGCCAGAGCACTTTATTATTTGTGCCGATGATGAGGCCTTTTTTGCTGCAGGAATTCAGAATGCAGGTTCGGTTTTTATAGGAAACTATACCCCAGAAAGTGCGGGCGATTATGCTTCAGGAACAAACCATACTTTGCCAACAAATGGCTACGCCAAGCAATATAGCGGTGTAAATCTTGATAGTTTTATGAAGAGTATGACTTTTCAAAAAATAACAGAAGAAGGAATTAAGGAAATTGGGCCTGCCATAGAATTAATGGCTGAAGCCGAAGGTTTGGAAGCGCATAAAAATGCGGTGACATTACGATTAAAGGAATTGAAATAATTGTTCAAGTGACTTTTGGACCTCATTGCGAGGCACGAAGCAATCTTTAAATTGTGGTAACTAAATGTTGAGATTGCTTCACTTTGTTCGCAATGACGATTTAATCCAATTTAATATTATAAATGAAAAAATTCAATATACATAACCTGGTAAGGCCAAACGTGGCCGGTTTAAAACCTTATTCTTCCGCAAGGGACGAATACCAGTCTACGGGCTCAGAAATGGTTTTTCTGGATGCTAATGAAAATCCGTTTCAAACCGATGTAAACCGTTATCCAGATCCGCAACAACGCAACCTAAAGGCTGAATTGGCAAAAATCAAAAATGTTTCGACAGAGCATATTTTATTGGGAAATGGGAGCGATGAAGTGCTGGATCTATTGTTTAGGGCATTTTGTGAGCCTGGAACTGATAATGTGATTACTTTGCCGCCAACTTATGGGATGTATAAAGTACTGGGCAATATCAATAATATTGAGAATAGGGAAGTTTTGCTGAGTTCAGATTTTGAACCAAATGTTGAAGAAATCCTGAATTCGGTAGACCAAAACACAAAAATGATCTTTTTGTGTTCGCCGAATAATCCCACCGGAAACTCATTTTCCGAACAAAAGATCATTCATATTCTTGAGAATTTTAAGGGATTAGTAATTATCGATGAAGCTTATATTGATTTTTCGACTGAAGAAAGCTGGCTAAATAAATTGGAAAAATACCCAAATTTGGTGATCACCCAAACGCTTTCAAAAGCATATGGAATGGCGGGAATTAGATTGGGAATTTGCTATGCTTCCGAAGAAATTATTCAGATTTTAAATAAGATAAAACCACCTTATAATGTAAACGAATTAACTCAGCTAAGAGCTTTAGAGCGTGTACTGAATAAGGAAAAAGTGGATTCGGAAATATCTGATTTACTGAAGGAAAGAGCTCTTTTAAGTAAAGCATTAGTTCAAGTGAATTTTATTGAAAAAATATATCCTTCAGATGCTAATTTTATATTGGTAAAAGTAGATGACGCCAATAAACGTTATGACCAACTATTAGAAAAAGGCATAGTAATCAGAAACCGAACCACACAACCGCTTTGTGAAAATACCTTACGGTTTACGGTGGGGACTGGAGAGGAGAATTATAAATTACTTGAGGCATTGAAACATATAGATTAAACGTAAGCGTCATCCTGAACTGGTTTCAGGATCTAAGTTGTTAGCATAAAAACATATTATAAGCTGAAACAAGTTCAGCTTGAATTGGTGGTTAGACCATCGAAGAAAAAATAGATTATGAAAAAAGTATTATTTATAGATCGTGATGGGACTTTAATTCACGAACCGGAAGATTACCAGGTAGACCGTATTGAAAAGCTGGAGTTTTATCCGGAGGCTTTGTATTATTTAAAGAAAATTGCCGCAGAACTTGATTTCGAATTGGTAATGGTGACTAATCAGGATGGCCTGGGAACAGATGCTTATCCTGAAGAAGACTTTTGGCCTATTCAAAATTTTATTCTTCAAACCTTTAAAAATGAAGGAGTGGAATTTACAGAGGTTTTGATGGACCGTACTTTTGCAAAAGATAATTCTCCCACCCGGAAACCTAACACCGGCCTTTTAGAGGAGAAGTATCTAAATAACGAAGAAAACTACGATCTAAAGAATTCTTTTATGGTCGGTGACCGACTTACAGATATTGAATTTGCATATAATTTTGGTGGGAAAGGTATATTTATAGATACCCACGAAGACCTTGCATCTGATGAGGTTAAAAATGATCAGGATAAGGTTAAAGAAACTATTGTTTTAAAAACCGATAGTTGGAAAGAAATATATGAATTTTTAAAGCTGAACGATAGAACGGCTGAAATTTCAAGGAAAACCAAAGAAACCGATATCTTTATTCAACTAAATTTAGATGGTACCGGAAAATCTGATATTAGTACCGGCATTGCATTTTTTGATCATATGTTAGATCAGATAGCACGCCACGGCCAAATGGATCTTACGGTTCAGGTAAAGGGCGATTTAGAGGTTGATGAGCACCACACCATAGAAGATACGGCAATTGCTCTTGGAGAGGTTTTCAGTAAAGCTTTGGGTAATAAACTTGGAATAGAAAGATACGGTTTTTGCCTGCCTATGGACGATTGCCTGGCACAAGTAGCTATAGATTTTGGAGGTAGAAACTGGATAGTTTGGGAAACCGAATTTAAACGAGAAATGGTTGGAAAAATGCCTACAGAAATGTTCTATCATTTCTTTAAATCATTTACCGATGGTGCTAAGGCCAACCTCAATGTAAAAGCTGAAGGGCAAAACGAGCATCATAAAATTGAAGCGATATTTAAGGCCTTTGCCAAAGCAATTAAAGTAGCGGTAAAACGCGATGCTGAAAAAATGATACTTCCATCAACTAAAGGAATGCTTTAAAAGATTTTAGATATGAGTATTGAGTAATTAGATATTTTAAGGAAACTCAAAACTCAATGCTTAATACTCAATAATAGAATATGAAGATTGTAATAATAGATTACGGAGCCGGTAATATTCAAAGTATCAAATTTGCCATAAAACGACTTGGATATGAGGCTATTTTAAGTAGTGATGCCGAAGAAATAAAGTCAGCAGATAAAGTAATTTTCCCCGGTGTGGGCGAGGCCAGCAGTGCAATGAAAATGCTAAAGTCTACCGGTTTAGATAAAGTGATTCCTACTTTGAAACAGCCGGTTTTAGGGATTTGCCTGGGAATGCAGTTAATGTGTACTTATTGCGAGGAAGGAGATACAGACGGACTTGGAATTTTTCATGCTGATGTGGTGAAATTCGATAACCAATTAAAAGTTCCGCAAATTGGGTGGAATAAAATTTATGATTTAAGGTCCGAGTTGTTTACCGGAATTTCAGAAGGAGAATTCGTGTATTTGGTACATAGTTTTTATGTAAAGGAATGCGCAGAAACCATAGCTTCAACCGAGTATGGAGTGGAATACACTTCGGCTATTCAAAAAGATAATTTCTATGGTGTACAATTTCACCCAGAGAAAAGCAGTGATGCGGGTGAGAAAATTCTTGAGAATTTTTTGAAAGTCACCCAATCCAACACGGTAAAGTAGATTTAAAGACGACGTCATTGCGATGGAGGCACGACTGAAGCAATCTGTTCAACCAGAAAATTTCTAGCAAAAGATTATCACGCTCCTTTGTCGCTCGTAATGACATAGAGAAGCAAAATTGATAATAAAACAAAACATTAGTGCATTCGTGGCAAAACAATAAGTAAAAACAAAAATGAGAATAATTCCAGCTATAGATATTATTGAAGGTAAATGTGTTCGCCTTTCTAAAGGTGATTATAACACCAAGAAAATTTATAATGAAAATCCGCTAGAAGTAGCTAAAAATTTTGAAGCACATGGAATTCAATATTTGCATTTGGTAGATTTGGATGGTGCCAAATCAAAAAATATCGTAAACCATAAAGTTCTGGAAGAGATCGTTTCAAAAACCAGCTTAAAAGTTGATTTTGGCGGCGGATTAAAAACCGATAAAGATTTACAAATTGCTTTTGAATGCGGTGCGCATCAAATTACCGGTGGAAGTATTGCTGTTAAAGATCCAGATATTTTTAAATCCTGGATTCAGAAATTTGGTTCAGATAAAATAATCCTGGGAGCTGATGCCAACAATGAAAAAATTGCAGTTAGTGGGTGGCAGGAAGAATCTAATAAAGAACTAATCCCTTTTATTCAGGAATACCAGGAAGAGGGAATAAACTATGTAATTTGCACCGATATCTCTAAAGATGGAATGTTAGAAGGTCCTTCCTTTGAACTGTATCGCAGAATTCTGGAAGAGACTTCATCAGAAGATAAAAAACTAAAACTTATCGCTTCGGGTGGAATTTCTACCTTTAGCGAGTTACCGGAACTGGCTGAACTTGGATGCGAAGGCACTATAATAGGAAAAGCGATTTACGAAGGCCGTATTCAGATGAAAGAATTAGAGAAATTTATAATAGCCCCCTAGCCTCCAAAAGGGAAATCAAAAAGTATTTATTTAATACAAAACTTTTAAAATGCTTACAAAACGAATTATACCCTGCCTGGATATTAAAGACGGAAGAACCGTTAAGGGCGTAAATTTTATAGATTTACGCGATGCCGGTGATCCTGTAGAATTGGCTGAGATCTATGCAAAATCTGGTGCAGATGAATTGGTTTTCCTTGATATCTCGGCTACTGAAGAGAAGCGAAAAACCCTGGCCAATTTGGTTAGACGGGTTGCCGAAAAAGTAAACATTCCGTTTACCGTTGGCGGTGGAATTTCATCAGTAGAAGATGTAGATATTTTGCTTAAAAATGGCGCCGATAAAGTTTCTATAAATTCTTCTGCGGTTAAAAATCCTGATTTGATTAATGAACTTGCAGCTAAATTCGGGAGTCAGTGTATAACTGTGGCGATAGATGCCAAGCAGGTAAACGGCGAATGGTTGGTACATTTGGTTGGTGGAAAAGTGCCTACCGATATCAATTTATTTCAATGGGCGAAAGAAGTTGAAGAACGTGGTGCCGGAGAAATTTTATTTACTTCTATGAATAATGATGGAACTAAAGAAGGCTTTGCTAATGAAGCCCTGGCAGTTTTATCTTCAGAATTAAATATTCCGATCATCGCCTCAGGTGGTGCCGGAAATATGCAGCATTTTTGCGATACTTTTATTGAAGGAAAAGCTGATGCAGCACTTGCAGCCAGTGTTTTTCACTTTAAAGAAATTGAAATTAAAGATTTAAAAGAGGAACTTCGTAGAAATGGAGTGGAAGTTAGGCTTTAAATAATAGCATGAAAAAAGAGAAGAGAAGATAGAATAGAGAAACAAGCTTGATTGGTGGTATATTTCGTCAAGCTGAACTTGTTTCAGCTTCTAACCCGTTTGAAATAATCCTGAAGTTTTGGGTTAGCATGAGGGTTTCAAAGCTTATAAAACTGTTTCTATTAATACAAATATACATCCTAAAATAAATTAGGATGACGTATAAAAATATAATGATGAATATAGATTTTAATAAAAATAACGACGGACTTATTCCTGCGATAATTCAGGATGCTTCGACCAAAAATGTGTTGATGCTAGGATATATGAACGAGGAAGCATTTTTGAAAACCAATGAAACCAAGAAAGTCACTTTTTTCAGCAGGACTAAAAATCGTTTATGGACCAAAGGCGAAGAAAGCGGTAATTACCTTCATTTAGTCAATATTAAAAATGATTGCGATAATGATACCTTGCTAATTTCGGTTAAACCTGAAGGTCCAACCTGCCATAAAGGAACAGATACTTGCTGGGCAGAGGATAATGAGCCTAATTTCGGTTTTCTTTCTCATTTGGAAGGAATTATCGCTAAACGAAAAAGGATGAGCGAGGTGGAGCCTGAGTTACGAGAAGATAAAAATTCTTATGTGGTTTCACTTTTTGAGGCGGGAATGAATAAAATTGCCCAAAAAGTAGGTGAGGAAGCTGTAGAAACGGTTATTGAAGCCAAAGATGATAATGAAGAGTTATTCTTAAACGAAAGCGCCGATTTACTTTTTCATTACTTGATTCTGCTAAGAGCAAAAGGTTATTCCCTAAAAGATATCGCTGAAGTTTTGGAAAACAGACATTAAAAAAGAGACTTAGCCAATATGTTTTGAAGGAACTGTTATTAGTTTGCTAAATGCAGCGTTATTTCTTTGCATCATTTATTTCTAACCAGTTTCCGTCAGGGTCGGTGATATAAATTTGTTTTACTCCGTCAACACGATTGGTAACCGTTTGTTTTTCTCCAAGCCAGTTTTCATAAGGTATTTTATTTTTTTCCAAAACCTTAATAAAATCAGGAACAGATGGAACAGACAGGGAAAGATGGCTGTTTTTATCGGGTTCAATAATGGTAGATGCTCCTTTAATTAAATGCAGTTGAACATTTGACCCCAAAGTAAACCAGGTATGTTTACCATCCTTAAAAGGTTCGGGTATTTTTTCTAACCCAATGATGTTTTCATAGAAATTGGTGCTTTTTTCAAGATCAACTACATAAACTGCGATATGATCGATAGTGATTTTAGAATTAAGATCCTGAGCTTTTGTAGAAAGCGTAATAAATATGAAGAATAAGGAAATTAAAATCAATGATTTTTTCATATAGTTTTGTTGTTTAATGAAACCAATATTTAGCTGTAGTAATAATATTAATCTTTGACGGTTAGCTCAATTTTAAATTCTCTAAACAAATATATAAGTAAGATGTAATGGAAGCCGAAAATAGGACTTCCATTACATAATAGTTTCCATTTTAATACTCTAAATACTTTCTGCAGCAAAATTTGCAACTGCGTGATCGTTTTCTACAGAACTTCCAGAAACTCCTACTGCTCCAATAATTTCACCGCTTTTGTTTTTTAAAGGCACGCCACCAGGAAACGTTATAAGTCCGTTGTTGGAATGCTCAATATTGAAAAGTGCTTCACCGGGTTGTGACAATTTTCCAATTTCGCCAGTATTCATATCAAAAAACCTGGCAGTCTTAGCCTTTTTAATGGCAATATCTACCGAGCCCAGCCAGGCGCCGTCCATCCTGGCAAAAGCGGTTAGGTTTGCGCCAGAGTCTACTACCGCAATATCCATTTTCACATCTAATTCTTTCGATTTCTTTTCGGCGGCAGCAATTACTTTTTGTGCTTGTGCTAAAGTGATATTCATAGTTTAAGGTTTTTAATTTGTCCTAAATTATATAATCAAAAACGGAATATATTGATTTTAAGAGGAATATAACGAATATTTAATCTTTGTTCCTCACGTAAATTAATTTGAATTTACTGCTTTGGTTGGTTCGGGATTCAATTTCAAATTTATCTATAGAATGAATCATAGGGGTAAGTTTCTGAAAGCCATAGTTACGCGAATCAAAATTAGGTTGTTTTTTCTGAAGTAAACTTCCTACATCTCCAAGAAACGCCCAACCGTCTTCATCGGCAACATCTGAAATTGTTTGAGAAATAAGCCTTACCACTTTTGGAGTAATTTTATCTACGTTTTTCTTTTTGGAAGTTTTTCCGCCTTTTTCGCTTTCTTGCTCATTATCCTTATCAGAACTCTTTAAAATTTCAATATAAATAAAGCGGTCGCAAGCTACAATAAATGGTTCCGGGGTTTTCTTTTCTCCAATTCCAATTACATTTTTTCCTGCTTCACGCAGTCTTGTAGCTAATCTTGTGAAATCACTATCGCTGGAAACCAGGCAAAAACCATCTACTTTATCTGAATACAAAATATCCATGGCGTCTATGATCATTGCAGAATCTGTCGCGTTTTTCCCCTGGGTGTAACCATATTGCTGAATAGGATTTATTGCGTTTTCCAACAAAACATTTTTCCATTTTACCAAATGGGGTTTTGTCCAGTCACCGTAAATCCTTTTAATAGTGGGATTACCGTACTTGGCAATCTCTTCCATCATTTCTTTTATATATGCTGATGGTATATTATCACCATCAATTAGTACCGCTAGGTTGGTTTCCATAGAATCTATTATTTAAAGTATACTACT
Organism: Salegentibacter agarivorans; assembly: GCF_900113135.1. Taxonomy (GTDB): domain Bacteria; phylum Bacteroidota; class Bacteroidia; order Flavobacteriales; family Flavobacteriaceae; genus Salegentibacter; species Salegentibacter agarivorans. The sequence continues at coordinate 125,513 of NZ_FOOH01000002.1, forward strand.
CCGGAGCAAGCTCACGAAGCATTATTATTGGAAAATATAATTTGATCTCGAGTTAAGTTTGGGAGCATTTAATCTCGATTATCGAGTAAAGATACTTTTTTTGCATAAAAAAGACGGCTGTACGCCGTCTTTTCCTTATTCGATAACTTAATAGTTTTACTCGGTAATAAAGATATAAAACCTATAAAAGGTAATTACTAATTAAAACGATAAAGTGCATTCATTTTTGAATTTTTATCTGGCATTTGGGCGTCAGGAATTAGAAAAACATTTCCTCCCTGTCTTAAAACTTCTTTGGCAGCCCAGTTCATTAATGAATAGTTGTTACTCGTTTGCTCATTATTTATACTCACATTCATATTATCATTATTGTAAGTGCCCCAGATTTCATTTCTATTTTCCAGGAATAAAGTATCAACTTTTCCTTGTTGTATTGCCGGGAGAATATCGGTTACTGATGTACCGGTACTTTCGGTATTATTCAGTTCTTCAAATTTCTTCATTTTATCCTTTTTTGTTTTTTCAAGATATGGTTCTACAGTTTGCAGCGCTTTTTCATGCAATCCAAACATATCGGTATCAGATGGGTTACCGGGAACCACTTTATCAAACAAATGTTTATAAGTGTTTACATCCTTATAAATAGGGAAAAGGTAATCTTGAGTAGATACTACCAGTGGAACATTTTCGTTGTGTAGAATAGTATCCAGACCTTTATCTATAGCTCTAAAATACTTTAGAATTTCTTCTTTTCGTTCTTCTTCGCTACCACTGCCGTGCCCATGAAAAATGGTTTTTTCTCCACCGGCGCCCTGGCTTCTAAAATCTAAATGTTTTTGTTTATAATCAAAACCTACGCGTTCTTCCAAGCGGGAAGGTGTTAAATCGTCTACCTCTACCTGGCCTATGCTGTATTTGGTAGCTTCATATAAAACCACATCTTCTAATTGAAGTGCCAACAAATAGAAACGGGTATCTTCAGAAAACATGGGGACCAATGGTTTTATATAAAACTCATTTGAAATATAAGTATGCGTTTCAAAGTTTACCGGCAGGGTGTACTTTTCAAAAAATCCTTCAGCAGCAAAAATTGCGAGTCCGTCGCTTTGATGGCGCCAAAAAGATTTATCATTAAGAAGTTCTTCTATAGGTTTACCAATTTCCTGAATTTTCTCTTCAGAAATATCTTTCTTCTTAAGTTCATTACCAACTTCTTTCCAAAGAGATTTTAGGTGGGTTTTATTTTTTTCTTCCAGCACTTCTTTTCCTCCTCTTTGAGTAGGAATAAAAATAGAAATACAGGTTTTATTTTCTTGATTGCTTAATTTTTGCAAGTCTTTTTCATTTATCAAACTCATCTTACTAATTTTTTGGTTAACTATTTATTCAAGATAAGTTGATTTCGCTTTATTTCAATGGGGTTTAGCAGGGCTTTAACGCTAATCTTAAGAAGATGTCAAAGTTTAGATTTAATAGAAATCATCGGGTTCAACGTGAATAAGCACGTCAAAAATTTCGGGGAAGTGGGCCAGGAGTTCATTTTTTACATTGTGAGCAATATCGTGACCTTTTTTTACGCTAATTTCAGCATTTACGGTTATATGGAGATCTACGTGGTAGGTCATTCCGGTTTTTCTAACATAGCATTTTTCGGTATCTAAAACTCCTGGAACGCCGCCAGATATTTCTCTAATCTCAGCAATCATATCGTCATACATATGTTCGTCCATAACTTCGCCAAGTGCTGGGCGTAAAATAAGATAGGCATTGTATAAAATAAATCCGGAAGCAAAAAGCGCAGCCCAGTCATCTGCCGTTTCGTAACCTTTTCCCATAAAAAGTGCGATAGAAATTCCTATAAATGCCATTAATGAAGTAATGGCATCGCTACGATGGTGCCAGGCATCAGCTTTTAATGAGGTGCTGTTTGTTTCATTGCCTTTTTTAGAAACTTTTCTGTAAAAATATTCTTTAATAATTATAATTACTGCAAGAACAATAAGGGTATAAGGTTCGGGAACTTTGTGCGGGGTTCTAATATGTTCTATACTTTCGTAAGCGATAACTGTGGCTGAAACTACCAAAAACCCTACTACGGCAAATGTCATTAAAGGTTCTGCCTTTCCGTGGCCGTAAGGATGATTTTTATCTGGCGGGCGACTCGAATATTTAAGTCCTAATAATACTAAAAATGACGAAAAAACATCGGTGGTAGATTCAATGGCATCAGCGATTAAGGCGTAAGAATTTCCAAAAACCCCGGTAATAAATTTTGCAATAGCCAATAAAGCATTTCCTATAATGCTAAGCCAGGAGGCCTTTATTGCTTCATTGGTGTTTTGATCCATGTGTGGTGTGGTTCAGCCTGCAAATTTAATGGGAATAATATTATTCTCTGGATTTAAACCAGTGTTTCTCCAAAAATCGTCTAAACTACCACCAAACAACAAATAGCCGTTCAAATTTATTGTCCGGTTTTTTTACCCAAATCAATGGCGCTTTTTTTCTTTGGAATGAATTTTCAATTTGAGTTATTATTTCTGAATGATTAACCCAGTTTTCGCTGTGTTGCGGTAAAATTGGCCAGTCTTGCTTTTGTGGAGCGTAAAATTGTAACGTATGATATTCAGCTGAAAGAAATTCTTTAAAATGAAGCCATATTCCCGCAATACATTCATTATTTATTACCGGGAATTGTTTTTCCTCAAGATGCTTCGGCACAAATAAATTAGCTTTAAAACAGGTTTGCTGTAATATTTCTTTTGGTTTCACACCTAAAGAATTCAATACTTCTTCAGTTTCGGGTTTGTAAAGTAGGGGAAACTGTTTTTCTATTAATTTTTCGGTTTTTTGCAAAAAAGTATCCCGGCGGTTAGGGCCTATCCAGCGTTGCATTTCTGTTGAAAAAGCTGGATCGTAAACATAGAATTTATAAACCATTTCAATATGACATACCCGCCTATTTATTAAGTCTTCAACAAGAAAATCTAATTCGCCAAGGGTAATTTTATTGCGGCTAATTTGCATATTTTCAGCCAGCAAATTATAATCTGGATTTTGGTTAATTATCCATTTAAAAAATCGTTCTACCCGCTTTCCCATTACAAAATTTGATGAAAGCGAAGGTAAATCTTGGGTTATGGGCTGCTTTAATGGCTGTTCAATTTCAGGAAGTTTAAATTGATCTATTTGTTGAAATGAGTTTGTCCAAAGGGGAGGTGTTTTTAAAAATCCCTGAAATTGCTTTTCGGCGCGATTTTGCATTCTTTTTATTTAGAACTAAAGTAGTTTTGAAAGATAGATTAATCTTTATCTTCATCTGTGCTTAGCAGGTATCCAAAAGGTTTTAAAGATGGCACGTGATTAAAGATTACATTTAAAATTCCCAAAACCGGAATTGCCAATATCATTCCCATTACGCCCCAAATCATATTTCCTAAAATTATGGCGAGGATTACGAAAAAAGGATGAATATCAACTTTGTCACCTACAATAAAAGGTTCTAAAACATAACTTTCAATAAATTGTACTATAGTAAAAGTGAGAATTACGCCAATTAAAATGCTGGTTTCGCCCTGGGTTAGGTAACCAAATATTAAGGCAAGTCCCATCCCAATAATATTTCCTATAAACGGAATAAGGGTGAGAAAAGAAGCGATTACTGCAATTAAAATATAATTATTCACGCCCGAAATTCCCAGGCCAATGCTGTAGAGAATAGAAAGGATTATAATTAAGATTAACTTTCCTCTTAAATAAAATTGCGCCACCCGGGCAGTTTCATCAATAATTTGCTTTACTTCTTCTTTACGTTGATTGGAGAATAATTTTAGAATAAATATTTTGAAGCGTCTTCTATAATTTAGCAGGAAAAAAATATAAATAAAAGTGAGTAAATAATTACTAAAAAAGCTGGTTACAGAATTAAGAAAGTTAAAGGCCTTTTGACCTGAATTTCCGCCAGAAGTGAGCATACTTTTTATATCATTTTCTTTCTTGTATTCTTCTAAATCTTCGCTGCTTAACGCAGTATGCTCGTAAGCATAATTTTGTAGCTGTTCAATTTTGGGCGTCATGGTCTCCTTAATTTTATCCCAATCATCTACAAAATTTTTAATTTGAAAAGAGAGTAAAATAAAAACCCCAAAAGAAAACAGCAGTAATAAAATGGTACTTATAAGTGATGAAAAAAGGCGTTTTAGCTTTGCTTCCATAAGATTAGCCAATGGAATAAGTAACAGCGCGAGAATTATTGCGGTTACTAAGGGAGCTAGAAAGCCTTTTGCATCAACCAGGCCTGTGAAAAGAAAATAAGCGCCTAGTATTAAGGCAACAAGCGGATAAAGCAAGTTTTTTGGTGCCGAATTCATTTTTTAAAGTTGGTTTGAAACTTTGAAGGTAGAAAAAGTAATTTAATTTTTCTACTCTTCCTTTAAATGAAGCACATTTTAGCTATAAACCGGCACATTTTCCTGTTCTACAAGATTTTTTAGCGATTCCAGGTTTTCTTCCCAACCAGATTCACAATCAGAGTAAAATTGATCTGCTTCAGATTTATTTGGAAAACCTGAGTGTTCTAATTTTAGGACACAATATTTAGTTTCGCAGTGAATCCTGAATTTCACTTTAAATTTTGCCTTAAAAGGTAAATATTCATTATCGGCTAAATAGGTATAATCGCTTAAGGTAAGTTTTACGTGGGGTTTAAATTCTGAAATTTTTGCTGCCGCAATGTAATCAGCTTTGTCAGGATTTTCTCCCTAGCTTAAGGCAAAAACGCCATCTTCATCTGGTACTACAATGGCTTGAGAAGCACCCCACCATTCTTTAATTAAATTGGGAGTTATTAGCGCATTAAATACTTTACCTCCATTTTCGTTAATTCGAATTTCCTTCTTTATTTTTCGGGACATAGAATAGTTTTTTAATTAAACAGTGAAGCTTATAAGATTTTATCGCGGTTAACTGCTATAGGGCGAATATTAATAATCACCAGCTTCACCTTTGCTTATTTAATTAAATTTAAGAAAAATTAACAAGTTAAATTATAAAAATCGTAAATATTAATTCACAAAATTGGAGATTCTGTTTTTTAAACTATATGTAGAAAAAAAACATATTAGTTTGAATTTTTATGCAGAACCTGATCTTACTCATATCTAATAAAGCACACGTATTTTAATTTTGTAAAAAACTATTGCTTTATGTCTTCTAACCTTATTAGTAAATACAATGTTCCGGGGCCACGATATACCAGCTACCCAACAGTACCGTATTGGGACGACAATACATTTTCTGCAAGTGCCTGGGAGAACAGTTTAAAACGCAGCTTCCAGGAAAATAGAGAAATTAGCCTTTACATACATTTACCGTTTTGTGAAAGCCTTTGTACTTTTTGTGGCTGTAACAAACGAATTACAAAAAAGCACTCGGTAGAAACGCCATATATAGAAAGCGTGTTGCGGGAATGGGATCTTTATTTAGAAATGCTGGGTGAAAAACCAATTATTAGAGAAGTGCATCTTGGTGGGGGTACGCCAACCTTCTTTGCTCCAGAGAACCTTAAATTTTTACTGAATATGCTTTTTCGTAAAGCGGAAAGAGATTGTAACACAGAATTAAGTTTTGAAGGACATCCAAATAATACCACCAAAGAGCATTTAAAGGTTTTAGCCGATCTTGGTTTTAGAAGAGTAAGTTACGGCGTACAGGATTATAGTGAAAAAGTACAAAAAGCAATTCATAGGATTCAACCTTTTAAAAACGTAAAAAATGCCACCGAACAGGCCAGGGAAACCGGGTTTACATCGGTAGGGCATGATATTATTTTTGGTTTACCATTTCAAACCAAAGAAGATATAATTGATACTATTGAAAAGACGAAGCAGTTAATGCCAGACCGTATTGCGTTTTACAGCTATGCGCACGTACCGTGGATTAAAGGAAATGGGCAACGCGGCTTCAAAGACTCTGATCTTCCCGGTGCCGATGAAAAACGTGAAATGTACGAAACGGGGAAAAAAATGCTGGAAGAAGCAGGATATATTGAAATAGGAATGGATCATTTTGCTCTTAAAACCGATTCTCTTTATAAAGCGGTAGAAGATAAAACTTTACACCGTAATTTTATGGGCTATACCACCTCTTCTGGTGCGTCTATGATTGGCCTGGGAGTTTCAGCAATTAGTGACAGCTGGTACGGTTTTGCCCAAAATGAAAAATCGGTTGAGACTTACCAGGAACTTATTGCCGAGGGAATAATTCCGGTTTTCCGGGGGCATATTTTAAATGAAGAAGATCTTGTAATTAGAAAACACATTCTTAAATTAATGTGTCGCCTGGAAACGAGTTGGGTCGCTCCCGAAGATTATTTTGAAGAATTACCCGAAGTACTTATTAAATTAAGGGAAATGGAAGCTGATGGACTCGTTAGTTTTTCTGAAAAAGGCTTAACCATTCCCGAAAAGGGAAGACCTTTTGTTCGTAATATTTGTATGGCTTTTGATTTAAGAATGCAGGCACAGAAACCAAACACCCAATTATTTTCTATGACAGTTTAATCTGAAAGTAGAATACAAAAAAGTCCGTCTGGAAATTCCCAGACGGACTTTTTTATGTTTATAAGGTTTCTTTTTTTTGAAAATTTAATTTCTATTCTTTGGCATTTCCGCTGCCTATCATATTTAGAACAATAAGCACCAGGCCGGCGCAAACAACAAAAAACATCGCGATTAGAAAAGTGCCCAGTTCCCAATTTACTAATGCAATAGTGTCAAATAAATTCATAACAAGTGTTTTAGGTTAATGGCAGCTTTGCGCTGCAGTGATTTTCGGAGTTATTTCCATGGGGGAGAGGTATGGAATTCCGAGTCCCATTCCTCTAAGTATAAACAGCAATCCCATTATTACCACAAAAACAGGAACCGCTTTTCTTATTTTTGATCTCAGGTTAAGGTTAATAAAGTTTCCCAAGTAGATTGCGGCAGTCATTAAAGGCACCGTTCCCAGGCCAAAAAGTGCCATATATAAACTGCCTTCTAAAGCCGTTCCCGCAGCGATAGCTCCAAAAACCGCCATATAAACCAGTCCACAAGGGAGGAAACCGTTTAGAAAGCCAATGGTATAAAAAGTATCGGGTGATTTTTGTTTCAGCTGTTTACCCAGGTTGCTTTTTACTTTTGAAACAATTTTGAAGATAAATTTTGAACCATTGTATTTACTGAATTTTTTATACGGAATAAGAATTACTAAAATCATTAAAACTCCCACTAAAATTGAAAGTTGCTGTTGAAGCCCAAACAATCTGAAACTTTTGCCTAGTAAGCCAAATAGAATACCAATAAGGGCATAAGAACTTATTCTTCCAAAATGATAAAGGGAAATTTGGCCAAGTTTTTTTAAATTGTTTTTATGATCTACCGGCAATAAAAATGCAATAGGACCGCACATTCCCACACAGTGGAAACTTCCTAAAAGTCCAAATATTAATGCCGAAATCCACATTTAGTAAACAATTTCGTTTTTATATAAATAGGGCGTTTCTTCATATTCCCAATGAATATTGATATTCCAACGCCCCTCTACAAGGTTTTTATCTGCAATAAAAATTTGATGTGATGTTAATTCTAAAGGAATATTAAAATCTAGTTTAGCATTAGAAGGGCGATAGAAATTTAGGTTTCCTGAAATTTTAGAAAGTTCTAAATTCTTAGGAAATTCCACGATCCATCCATCTTTTACCCTGCGATCACGAATGTTGTCTTCAAGGGAAAATGCATTATTTTCTGCATCAATTTCTTCCTGGTAATGCAGTTCTTTTTGGTAATACTCTTCAGTTACCAAATCGTGATCAAACTTTTTATCGGTAAGCATATTTATTACTAAATACATAATGAAACTTATAAAAAGTGCCATTCCAATTACAATTCCTGTTCCCCAGTTTATTTTCATTTTTTTATATTTTACTCTTAATCGAGATTTAATAATTTATGAGTTCTTATGCGCACTTTTATTAATTAAAACTGCGAGGTCCCATAAACATAGTGCTTGTTGTTTCTATTAATCTGTCACCACTATAAACCCCAATTTTCAGCTTTTCTTTTTCATCTTCTAATGCGGCCGTATGTATTTCAATAAAGAGTGTTCCTTCGGTTAACTCCTGTCCCGGCACGGTAATATTTGAAGTCTTTACCGGTTTTATTACTCCTTTGTGAGACAATAATCTAAATTCAATATCTTCAAAATCGGCTGTGGTTTTATTTACCAATTTGTAAGTAAAGACATTGCTCACCACGTTATCGGCCTTGCGTTCGTATAACTGCCCGGGTAATCTTAAAATCCTGGCTTCAACTTCACTTCTTATAAATAACATCCCAACCAAAACTGCGGTTAAGATTCCTAATACAATGCTGTAACCTTTTAACCTGGGCGTAAACCTGAATTTTGCTTTCTTTTCAATATTTTCTTCGCTGGCGTAACGTATTAAGCCTTTTGGAAGATCTACCGCTTCCATCATACTATCGCAGGCATCTATACAAGCGGTACAGTTTATACACTCCAGCTGCGTACCGTTCCTAATATCTATTCCGGTAGGGCAAACCTGCACACATTGGAAACAGTCTATGCAATCACCTTTTCCGGTTTCTGCACGGTTTTCATTTTTCTTGAATTTTGCCCTTCCTTTTTCCTTTTCTCCGCGTTTGTGATCGTAGGCTACTACTATAGATTTATTATCTAAAAGAACGCCTTGAAGCCTACCGTAAGGACAGGCAATTACACAAACCTGTTCTCTAAACCAGGCAAATACAAAGTAAAATACCGCGGTAAAAATCAATAATGAAATAAAAGTGCTAAGGTGGTTTAGGGGACCATCTGTTACGTATTGAATTAAGCGATCACTCCCAATTAAATAAGCGAGAAAAACATTGGCTATAAGAAACGAAATAACAAAGAATAAGAACCATTTTAGAGAACGTTTTCTAATCTTTTCGGAATCCCATTTTTGCTTTTCCAGGCGCATTTGTTTTCCGCGATCACCTTCAATCCAATATTCAATTCTGCGGAAAACCATTTCCATAAAAATGGTTTGTGGGCAAAACCAACCGCAAAATATTCTACCAAAAGCTACCGTAAAGAGGATGATAAAGACCACCCCAATTACCATCATAATTACAAAAATGTGAAAATCCTGGGGCCAGAAAGGAAAACCAAAAATATTAAAACGTCTTTCCAGGATATTAAACATCATAAACTGATTGCCGTTTATCTTTACAAATGGAGCGGCAAAAAGTAAAATGAGCAATATATAACTTACATATTTTCTATATTCATAAAATTTTCCAGAAGGTTTCTTCGGAAAAACCCATAGTCTTTTTCCCTGGTCGTCTGCCGTGGCTATTTTATCCCTGAATTTTTCCTGATTTTCCAAAATCTGTTCTTCTAAAATTTATTCTGAATCTGCTTCCCAAATGTCTCCTTCCGGTGCTTTAGCATCTGGAGGATTGGTTCCCTGCAGACTTAAAACATAGCTGGATACCTGGGCTATTTCCTGTGCATTCAACTCAGATTTCCAGGCCACCATTCCTTTTCCGTCACGGCCACCTTCAGAAACTGTTTGAAAAACATTGCTAATTCCGCCTCCAAGAATCCAATGATCATCGGTAAGGTTAGGACCAATAGCGCCACCACCATCCGCGCGGTGACAAGCCATACAACTTGCCATATAAATGGTTTCTCCCGCTTCTAAATCGGCAGCATCAGTTAGCAATTCTACTGAAGAAGCATCTATAAGATCTGGATTAGCAGCTTTATAAGCTTCAATTTCTTCTTCGGCTTCGGCAACGGCAGCCAGGTATTCTTCAGTTTGATTTTCCCCATCAAAAATGTGGTAGTAAGCCATATACACAAAGGCAAATACAATGCTTACGTAAAACCCATAAAGCCACCAGGCGGGAAGATCGTTGTCCAGTTCTTTAATCCCATCGTAATTGTGATCTAAAAGAATTTCTTCTTCTTTTTCCAGAGGTTTCTGGTTCAGCATTTTCTTATAGAACTTTTTTAAGCCTATAAACTGCTTGTCGGAATTTTCAATTTTTAACCTGGTATAATGTTGCTGGGCTTCAGAATTAAGACTTTTAAAAACCATATTTTCTAAAGCAGCTATAGAAATTTCTATGGCTACAGCAATTACCAGTACTACACCTAAAACCCACCAAATAATCGGGTATTCTTCAATTGCCCAACCACTTTCGGTCTCAACGGTTAATTCTATTAATACGAGGGCAAGAATTAAAAACCCCAGAATTCTTAAATATCCTATCGTTTTCATAATTCCTGGTTTTCGGTATTAATATCTAAGGGTAATTTGCTTACCTCTTCTATGTCTTTCTTTTTTGCGGTAATTACCCATAAGAATAGCACTACAAAAAAGATGAAGAAAATGAGCAGGGAAATTAGCGGGTAGATCATAACCCCGTCTATACTTTCCATATGGCCTTTTACAAATTTAAACATGCTTAGTTGGTTTTAGTGGTTGATACTTCTGCATCTTTCGCATTAATGTCAGTTCCGAGTCGCTGTAAATAAGCAATTAGCGCTACAATTTCGCGGTTTCGCATTTCTACGAATTCGGTACCGTTTTGTTCTGCAAATTCTTTTTCAGCTTCATAAGTTTTTACAAAATCGGGATCTGCGTATAGATTTTTCTCAATTTGAGTTCCCTGTTCTGCCATCCATTGCTGGGCGTTTTCTATTTCTTCTAAAGTATATGGTACACCAAGCTTGCTAAGAGCTCTCATTTTAGCTTCGGTATCACTTTTATCAAGCTCGTCTGTAATTATCCATTTATAAGAAGGCATAATAGAACCTGAAGAGGTGCTCTGCGGATCGTACATATGGTTAAGGTGCCAGTTATCGGAATATTTACCGCCTACCCGCATAAGATCGGGGCCGGTACGTTTACTTCCCCATAAGAATGGATAATCGTAAGCATATTCTCCGGCTTTGGAGTATTCACCATAGCGTTCTACTTCACTTCTAAATGGCCTAATCATTTGCGAGTGACAACCCACACAACCTTCCCGGATGTAAATATCCCGGCCTTCAAGTTCTAAAGGAGTATAAGGTTTCACACTGGAAATTACCGGTACATATTCGTCTACCATTAAGGAGGGGACAATTTGTACCGCGCCACCAATTAAAATCGCTATAGTTGCGAAAATGGTAAGTTTTACGGGTCTTCTTTCTAACCAGGAGTGATATGCTTCACCTTTGGTTCTTTTTCGTGTTACTTTTTGCAAAGGAGCAGCTTCAGCTAATTCGTCTTCAACAGCACTTCCCTGTCTAACAGTTTGTACAATATTATAAAGTAAAATAAATGCACCAACTATGTATAAACTACCACCAATAGCACGCATCCAGTACATTGGCATAATAGAAGTAACTGTTTCCAGGAAATTTCCGTAAGTAAGGGTTCCATCAGGATTAAATTGTTTCCACATAGATGCCTGTACAAATCCGGCAACGTACATAGGTAAAGTGTAAATAATAATACCTAACGTACCAATCCAGAAGTGGGCATTGGCCAATTTAATAGAGTAGAGTTTTGTTTTGAATAATCTTGGTACTAACCAGTAAACCATACCAAAAGTTAAGAAACCGTTCCAGGCTAAAGCCCCAACGTGCACGTGAGCAATAATCCAGTCGCTAAAATGCGCGATAGCATTTACGTTTTTAAGCGAAAGCATTGGGCCTTCAAAAGTTGCCATCCCGTAGCCGGTAATAGCTACTACAAAGAATTTAAGAACAGGATCTGTACGTACTTTATCCCAGGCTCCACGTAGGGTTAAGAGTCCGTTAATCATACCTCCCCAGGATGGGAATAATAACATAACAGAAAATGCCACACCAAGATTTTGTGCCCAGTCTGGTAAAGTTGAATATAATAAGTGGTGTGGTCCCGCCCAGATATAAATAAAGATCAGGGACCAAAAGTGAATAATAGAAAGTCTATACGAATAAACCGGCCTGTTTGCCGCTTTTGGAACAAAATAATACATTAAACCCAGGAAAGGTGTTGTAAGGAAAAATGCCACCGCATTATGCCCATACCACCACTGTACTAAAGCATCCTGAACTCCCGAATAAATCGAATAACTTTTAAATGCAGAAACAGGAATTTCAATATTGTTTACAATATGAAGCACGGCTACGGTTACAAAAGTTGCGAGGTAAAACCAAATAGCAACATATAGGTGACGCTGCCTTCTCTTTATCATAGTACCAATAAGATTGGCACCAAAAGCAACCCACACCAAAGCAATTGCAATATCTATAGGCCATTCCAGTTCGGCATATTCTTTAGAACTGGTAAAACCCATTGGCAGGGTAATGGCGGCTGCTACAATAATAGCCTGCCAACCCCAAAAGTTGAAATTACTTAAGAAATCACTCCACATTCGGGCCTTGAGCAAGCGCTGGGTAGAGTAGTAAACCCCTGCGAAAATGGCGTTCCCAACAAAAGCAAAAATTACCGCGTTAGTATGTAATGGTCTTAAACGGCCAAAACTTAACCATGAAATTCCGTCGGTAAGATCGGGAAATATAAACATAAAGGCGAGCAGTAGCCCAACACTCATACCTACTATACCCCAGAACAGGGTAGCCATAGTAAACTTTTTTACGATCTTATTATCGTAATGAAACTGTTCTACTTCCATAGTTAATTAGATTTCTTGTTTTTGGTGGAATTGGATTTATCAGATTTTTCTTTAACTAATTCATCATCAAAAAGCATCCTTACCGATGGTGTATAGACATCGTCATACTGTCCCTTTTTTACTGAAAAAATAAAGGCAACAAAGAAAATAAGGGCTACTAAAACACTTAATGCAAGTAAGAGGTAAATGATGTTCATTTAGAATGAATTATTTTCAGCAAACTTAAAGCGGTGTTAAAATTTAAAATATGATTGAAATCAGGTTTTCGTTAATACAGGTTTTAATTTTTTCCCGGCAAGGTTTGTGGCCAGGCTTGTAAATGCCACGATACTAATAGAACTTAGCGGCATTAAAATAGCGGCAATTACGGGCATTAAGTTACCGGTTACGGCGAAGGCAAGGCCTACTACGTTATAACAAAGACTTAGTACAAAACTCCATTTGATAATTTTTATACCCTTTTCTGAAAGTTTAAAATATTCACTCAATCTGGTAAGATTTGAAGCTTCCAGGATTCCATCACAAGCAGGGGAGAATACATTAATATTTTCTGAAACTGCAATCCCAACATTACTTTGGGCAAGTGCACCTGCATCGTTAAGTCCGTCGCCAATCATCATCACCGATTTCCCTTCTTCCTGAAGCTTTTTAATGAAATTTAGCTTATCGTCAGGTTTTTGATTGAAGTAAAACTTAGTATTTAAGGGAAGCATATTTTCAAGTTTTTCCTTTTCACCATCATTATCACCGGAAAGGATAAAGAGTTGCTTGTTTTCTCCTAACTCCTTAAATAAATGGGCAAGGCCTTCCCGGTAAGAATTCTTAAAAATGTAGCAACCTTTATATTCTTCATTACTACTTATATGAACCGCTGTTTTATTGAGTTCTTTAGTTTCAGTTTCGCTTTCTTTTACAAAAGAAGAGGAACCAATTTTCATTTTACTACCCTTACTGCCAGAGCTAATTCCTTTTCCGGTATGTTCATTAAATTCATCTAAACTTAGAATATTATTTTTATCAAGGATCTGATAAAGTTGCCTGCTTAGCGGGTGCCCAGATGCTCTTAAACTGCTGCTAAGCAATTGTTCTTCTTCAGCATTAAGTTTTAAACCTTCATAGAATACCTCGGTTTTTTTATTGGAAGTTATAGTGCCGGTTTTATCAAAAACAAGACAATCTATTTTTGCAATTTGTTCTATTACCCCCGCTTTTTTTAAGTAGAATTTATTTCTTCCGTAGATGCGCAACAGATTACCAAGTGTAAACGGAGTTGCTAAAGCAATAGCGCAGGGACACGCGATTATTAGAACCGCGGTAAATACATTTAATGCTATTGAAGGATCGTAAATTAGCCAGAAAAGGGTTGATAGAAATGCTATACTTAAAACCCCAGCGGTAAATCGCTTGCTTATTTGATTGATTAAACTTTGAAACTGGCCTTTTCTGTCTTTTTTGAAGACTTCATTGCTCCAAAGTTTGGTGAGGTAACTCTGGTCTATGGCTTTTATAGCTTTAATCTCCAGTATTCCGCCTTGTTGGCGGCCACCGGCATAAAGCGTTTCACCAGACTCTTTCCTAACGGCTTCGGCCTCACCGGTTACAAAACTGTAATCTATATTCGCGCGGCCTTTCATTAAAACCGAATCTATAGGAATTAATTCGCCGTTTCTTATTAAAATTCGATCGCCGGGTTTTATATTATAAACCTGAACCTGTTCTTCTGTAATTTCTTTTGAAGCATTGATTTTTAATCGCGTTACCGCCATTGGGAAATAAGATTTATAATCCCGCTCAAATGATAAATAGGAATAGGTTTTTTGCTGAAAGAATTTACCCAGAAGTAAAAAGAAAACAAGTCCGGTTAGGCTATCAAAAAAGCCGGTGCCAAGATCGAGGATAATTTCTGTGGTACTTCTAATAAAAAGTACTGCAATTCCCAGGGCAATGGGAACATCTATATTTAGGATCTTTGCCCGCAAACCTTTGTAAGCTGAAATAAAATAATCTGCACCAGAGTAAAAAACCACCGGTAGAGAAAAAGCAAACATCAACCATCTAAATAAATGCTTGAATTGCTCCAGCCAGAATTCTTTAACTTCAAAATACTCGGGAAAAGAGAGAAACATCACATTTCCAAAAGCAAAACCAGCAACGCCCAATTTATAGATTAAGCTTCGGTCTACACGATGATCTTTTTCATCGTAATCTTTAAGAGAAATATAGGGTTCGTAACCAATTCTACTAAGAAGATATACGAGCTCTTTTAAACTAATTTTTTCTGAAGAAAAACTTATTCGTACAGTTTTCTTTGGAAAATCTACCTGTGCCGATTTCACACCTTTGTGTAATTTCCCTAAATTTTCCAGCACCCAAATACAAGAGCTACAGTGCATAGAAGGAATAAGAAAATTAACTATTTGGGTATTGTTCTCATTAAATTCCAGCAGTTTTTCGGTTATTTCCTCGTTATCAAGAAAATCGAATTTTCCTTCTGAAGCTCCGGGAGAAATTCCAGGTTTTTCCTGGATATCATAATAATAAGTAAGGTCACTTTCGTTCAGGATCTCAAAAACTGTTTTACAACCGGTGCAACAGAAATCTTTTTCCTGAAAAACAATGTGATCTTCCTTACATTCTTCACCGCAGTGAAAACAGCTGTTCATTCTTAAATATTTTAGCCGCAAATTTTTAGAAAATTTGAATCAGATAATATGATGGTAATCAGCTTTAAGATTAATAATTATTCATTTCCCGTTTTTCGTAAGTAGAAATATCCAATTAGGCCTGCAATTAAAGAAGCTGAAAGAATCCCTATTTTGGCCTGGGCCAGGTAATTTTCATTTTCAAAAGCGAGCTCAGTAATAAATAAAGACATGGTGAAGCCTATAGCAGCGAGAAAACCAATTCCATAGACATGTTTCCACTTAACTTTATGCGGTAAACTGGCAATCTTAGTCCAAACCATAAGCCTGGAGAAGAATACGATGCCAATAAATTTTCCAAAAATGAGTCCGAACATTACCCCAATTGTTACCGGGCTTAATAGTGCTTCAAAAGAAACATTACCAAGGCTCACGCCTGCATTGGCGAATGCAAAAATTGGAAGAACCACAAAACTTACAAAGGGGTAAAGCGCATGTTCTAAACGTTGTAGGGGCGGAGTGGCATCTTCGGTTAAAGAAGTGAATTTTTGTATAGTATGAGAAATATGGTCATCAGCTTCTTTCGGGTTTTTATTTCTATTCCTAAATTCCTCTTTAATTTCATAAGCTAAGAGTTTAGTTTTTCTTAGAAATAAGGGCGTATTAATACGTATGGTATTGGGTATGGCAAAGGCCGCTAAAACCGCTGCAATAGTAGCGTGAACACCCGAAAGTAAAATAGCCAGCCATAAACCTCCAATTCCCATAATTGCATAAAACAAGGTATTTCTAATACCAATTAAATTAGCGGTAGCCAGTATAAGTACAAAAACACCCGCAATAGCAAGGCTTTGTAAAGAAATATCTGAAGTATAAAAAAATGCAATTACCAGCACCGCTCCAAGATCGTCTACAATAGCAATTGCGGTTAGAAATACTTTTAGGGGAAGAGGAACCCGGTCTCCAAGGAGATAGAGAATACCCAGTGCAAAAGCGATATCTGTAGCCATAGGAATTCCCCATCCCGAAATTGAATCTACACCGGTATTAAAATAATAATAAATTAAAGCCGGAAAAATCATTCCGCCAATAGCAGCTGCAATTGGAAGTATAGACTTTCTAAAACTGGAAAGTTCGCCCTGTAATATTTCTCGTTTTAACTCAAGACCAATCATAAAAAAGAAAATAGACATGAGGCCATCGTTAATCCAATGCAACAGGTTTTTTCTAATTACAAAATCGTTAATTCCCAGGTGAATATATTGTTTCCAAAGATTGTGATACGCATCAGCCAGTGGTGAGTTGGCAACGATCATTGCAAGAATTGCAGAGAAAATAAGCAATAATCCAACTGAAGTTTTTTTCTCAATAAAGTTTTTAATAGGTAAGAGCAGGTAAATATCAAGGGGCGATTTTTTCATAATAACCTGTTTGTAAAGAATATTCAGTTAATAGGATTAGGTAAATTTATTGTCGTTTTCTTCATATAAATATGATTAAACTCAGTTTTACTGAATAATTGAAACTTAAATGTTTTAAAATCTGCCCTCACATCACGATTAACTTTTTAAAAGGGCTTTTTTTGGCTGAGGTAGGTTTGTGATAATTTTTGAATGAAGTTTAGTTTCGTCGTGTTTTTAATAGAGCCAAAAACAAAACTTTGCTACCTTTAACCTACAAAGTACGATTATGGTAAAAAGAATTACGCAAAGTTTACGTAGGCCAAAAATGAAATCTGTAAACCAACCCCCGGGAACTGTAACCTATGTTGGTAGAAAAGAATCTGGTGAAACCAGCCTGGAAGTTATAGATTATAATAAAGAGAATTATGAAAGGCATATTTCTTCTTCTACCGAAGATGCTTTTAAATTTGAAGCTGAAGACCGAATTACCTGGTTTAATATAGATGGTTTAAGTAATACCGCAGAGATAGAAAAACTGGGTAAATATTACGATCTACACCCGTTAATTATTGAAGATATTGTAAATACTACCCAACGTCCAAAAATAGATGAATATGAAGATTATTTGTTTATTGTGGCCAAAATGCTTTATCACCAGGACGATAAATTGGTAAATGAACATATAAGTTTTGTTTTAGGTAAAGATTATGTACTTACTTTTCAGGAAGCAGGAGGCGATGTGTTTGATGGTGTTAGGGGTCGCCTGGAAAAGGCTTACGGACGCATTCGTACTAATGGTTCAGATTACCTGGTTTTTGCTCTTTTAGATGCTATAGTAGACCATTATTTCCTGGTGGTAGATGAGTTAAGCGAAAAAGTAGAAAAACTGGAGGAACAACTTTTTGAAAGTCAGCCAAGTGACGATATTACTTATGAGATTCAGGATTTAAAAAGAGCAATTTTACGGGTTAGACGGGCAGTTTTTCCGCTTAAAGAAGTTATTTCCCGGTTTCAGAATTTAGAGAACGATCTCATAAAAACCCGAACCAAAAATTATATAAACGACCTTCACGATCATATTCTCCAGGTTTCAGAGAATATAGATTTATACCGCGAGATGGCCTGGGGGCTTATGGATATGTACATGACTACCATTAGCAATAAAATGAACGAGGTCATGAAGGTTTTAACCATTATGGCCTCTATATTTATTCCGTTAACATTTATTGCGGGAATATATGGGATGAATTTTGAATATATCCCCGAGCTGCAGTGGGAATACAGTTACTTTGTATTATGGGGAGTAATGATTGTTATTTTTCTACTTATGATCTATTATTTTAAACGTAAAAAATGGCTTTAATCAAATAAAATTATGATAAGATTTACGCTAATTAGTTTGGCCGTGGTCCTTACCACAACCTGTGCCGCTCAAAATGCTGAAATACCGGTTTACATAGGTACTTACACCAAAAAAGAAGGCCATGTAGATGGAAAAGCAAAAGGAATATTTCTAGCCTTGCAAGATCCTGAAAACGGAAGTTTGCATCCAGAAAAAACTGTGGCGAAAATTACTAATCCCAGCTTTGTAAAAGCTTCTAAAGATGGTAAAAACCTGTATGCGGTGAGCGAATTAGGTGGTGGCGATGCTGAATCTGGTTTTATTTATTCGTTTAAAAGGAATAGTGATAATAGTTTAGAAGAATTAGGAAAAATTTCTACCGAAAGTTTTGCGCCCTGCCATATAGAGATTGACAAAAGTGGAAATTATGTTTTTGTCTCCAATTATATGGGTGGCGTGGTTATGGTTTATAAAAGGGGAGAGGATGGAAACCTGGAAAAACAACAAAAAATTCAGTTAGAGAATCCTGGAGCCTCTCACGCGCATTCGGTTTCAATTTCTTCAGATAATCAAACCGCTTATATTTCTGATCTTGGAAACAATAAAATATGGATGTTTAATTTTAATGCAACAACCGGGAAATTAAGTAAGAAAGAAAAAGCTTTTTTACAATTAGAAGAAGGCTCGGGACCAAGGCATTTTAGTTTTTCTAAAGATGAAAACTTCGCTTTTTCAATGAACGAATTGAATTCAACGCTAAGTGTATTGAAAATAGAAGAAGACGGGAACCTGGAGATTATTCAAAATATATCAACGCTTCCTGAAGATTTTAAAGAAAATAATTCAGGAGCAGATATTCATTTACATCCTTCGGGGAAATTTGTGTACACTTCTAACCGTGGGCATAATAGTATCGCGGCTTTTAAAGTTGTTAAAAATTCCGGTAAATTAAGCGTGATTGGTTATTACCCAACCAAAGGCGAAACACCACGTAATTTTGCGATTTCTCCAAATGGAAACTTTCTTTATGCAGCTAACCAGGATACTTCTACAATTAGCAGTTTTAAAATAAATATGAACACGGGAGAACTTGAAGAACATTTACTTCCCGTTGAGGTAATGTCTCCGGTGTGTGTAGAATTTGCTGAAAATTAATCAAATAAAAAGACCTCACTGTTTTTTACCGGTGAGGTCTTTTTATTAGTTCTAACGCATTAGATTCTGAAATAATTCAGAATAACCTATGATTTTCGAGCTTACTTCAATTACTTTCCTTCTACTTCCTCAATCACAAAAAAGCCATCATTTCCCTGAGCTTGGTATAATGGCATAAAAATACGGGCATCCCATTCGCTTTTTATTTCCTTGCCATTTTGTTTTGCCATTAGCTCTCCTTTTTTAATTTCCTGAAAATTTTCGTAGCCCGGTTCCATTTCAAATACATCAGAATCTTCAAGGCCGTGACGATGAACCAATTCAAAGGTTTTTTGATCTGGTGCATTTTTTTCAGCAAAACGATTTACACATTCTGGATAAGTTTCAATTTTAGAAAGATCTAGCTTGCAAGCTTCTTTTAAAGCAAGCCAGATCACTCCTTCATGATTTTCAACCGAGGTTTTATCTTCGTGTTGCCCGGCTTCAAAAACGAAACCCGTCATTCCAATTCTGCTTAAATAATGATCTATATCTCCGGTAATTATATCGCTAAATCCTCTTACTATAAAAGTGGGGAAGTTATGTGCCCATTCATCATTATCATTAACCTCCTGTACAGAAACGTAAGGTAAACTCGCCGATGAAGTGGTGTGGCAATCCAGGAAATAACGTTTAGTAAAATCTTCTTCAGGAAATTGCTTTAAAATATCTATAATTTCCCACATTTCCTTCTGCTCGTGGGTTTCAGATTTTTTCTCATCAATATTCTCTTCGGTCCAAACCCGGTTCAGGTCTTCATCTATATAGCGCTTATTCTGATTAAGCGCCTTGTGGTTTCCAGAGACTCCAACCAAAGTTCCTTCAATTTCAGGTTTCGTTTTCTCTAATTGTTTAAAAACTTCTTCCAGTGCCTTAACACCACTTGGCTCGTTGCCGTGAATGCCGGCAGTTACAAAAAGTAAAGGTCCTTTTTTATTGCTGGTATATTTCCCAATTATCCTGGGAATATGTTTTTCTGGTTTATTACTCATAATATCTCTTTTTCAGTTTTACTCGATAATCTATATTGAATGCTCTGAAACAGTTTACTATTCCATACAGGCAATTTCCCTGTTATCAAACTGGTGCCCGTAAAGCTCTTTGTATTCAACTTTTCGCTCAATGGCTTCAATTACCATTGGAGTGAAATCTGGTAAGCCTATGTCTTTAAAACGCTCCATCCCGCCCGGGCTTAACACGTTAATTTCTATCAATTTATCTTTTACCACATCCAGCCCAACAAAGAAAAGTCCGTCGCGGATAAGTTTTGGAGCGGTTAGATCTACAATACGTTGCATTTCTGGAGTAAGGTCACTACTATCGGCAGTGGCACCAAGTGCAAAATTACTTCGGAATTCTCCTTCACCACTAACGCGTCTAATAATAGCCTGTTTTCCATCTTTAACCATGACCCGTCCATTCATTAATAAAATTCGAACATCACCGTCTTTAACTGCCGGTAAGTATTCCTGGGCAATTACATAGCCATGCTGACTAATGGTTTCAATAATTTGATTGATATTTTTTTCATTTTCATCTATTAAAAAAACATTTTGACCACCAGAACCTTCCAGGGGTTTCAAAACAATTTTTTTATTATTCTTTTCCCAGAATTTTAAAATATCTTCTTTATTCCTGGTAATTAAAGAATCTGGTTTTATTTCTTGCGGAAGTTCTTCAAAATAGAGTTTATCAATAAATGCATTAGAGAGGGCATTAGCATCGTTTAAAACCAAAACGCCTTCTTGCTGAATCATTCTGCCAAAAGCAACCCCGGCATGTTCTGCCCATTCCCGCCCAGATTCTTCTTCGGTAGGGTTATTTCTAATAAAGAGTACATCCAGTTTATTGGCTGCTATAGTCTTTTTACGTGCTTTAGAACTCTGTAAAGCTTCCAGAAATTTAGCCGGAGATTTTGTTTTAGTATTTTTTGGCACCTGCACACTATTTATACTAATTGGTGCATCGTGATGAAAATTAAAATCACCAACTCCCATGGCATAAACCTCATGTCCTCGAGCGTGAGCAGTATTCATTAATAATACCGAGGTTCCACATTTTTCGTTTTTAATATCGTTTAATACAAAGCAAATTTTCATTAGGTTATCATTTGTGAAAGGGGAAGCCCCTCTCTGATTATGTTTAATTTATTGGTAACATTTTCGGTTAATAAATAGCTTGGGCGCAGTGCGCTCGTTTTTAATACTTTTCTTTCGGTTAATTCTTCAATTATTTTGGTGTGTTTTAATCCAAATTTTCCTGCTAATAGCGGTTCATATTCCCCGCCATTTTGTAAGTGATCGCGAAGTTGAACCAATCCTTTTAAATAAATTATATCTTTTAGAAATCCGCCGCCCTGCATAATCCTGGAAGTAATATTAAAAGCTCTTTCGGCGGTAAATCCATAATCCATTTTTAATAAACGGAACAACTGCGGAAACTCAGCGCCCTCCATTAATGCCGAACCAGCAATTACCCTTCCGGCTAAAGTTCTTAATCTATTTCCGGTAAGCCCGTCTACTAAAAATTCTGACATTACTGCAAGTCCTTCCTGAAGCGGATCGTAATCTGCGAGGCCACTGCTTAATAATTCTAAAGGTTGTCGTGTACCATTATAATAGGTTAAAACGTGTGTTCCCACCTCGTGTTGAATAAGGGCCGTGGCTTCGGTTTTATTCATTCTATAATCTGCAGGGATATAAAGTTCGCCTTTATTCACCATCATAATATTCACATCTTTACGAATGTGAACCTTACTTTTAAAATTTTCATCCTGTTCAGCAAAATAATCAAACTCCCGGCGGGCTAAGCTACTAAAGCCTTTTGCATCAATAAATTCAGCATCTTCTTCTTCGGCTACTTCGTCTACTTCCCTAAGTATTTGACCTGCTTCCTGACTTAATTTAGAGTCTAAACCTTTATAAAGTCTAATACTGTTATAAAAGAAATTAGAGGTGCCCCGTTCACTTAACATCGTGATTTGTTGATCCAGTTCTTCACGTTTCTCCCTAAAAATATGGGACATCGCAGGATCGTCTATTTCTTCAACTTTAAGGTTATAAAGTTCTCTTTTTAAAAGATCTGGGTCTATGGGAAGCAATCTATAGTGATAATCTAAAACCTTCTCATAATTACTTTCAAAAAAGGTTTGTTTTATATCCTGAATATTGGCGGGAGAAACCAACCATAAAAACTGGTAAGAGCGTTCTATTTTAGCGAGGGCTTTATCAATTTCAAAGACTTTTTCCTTTAAATGTTTTCTACCCAGGGCAAGATAACTGCCCACCCCACTGGAAGTTTGCACCCGCACATAATCAAATAATGCTTTATGTATACACGTAATTAGGTAATCTTTAAATTGCCTTAAAAAAACGGGGTAAACTTCATTATTTTCGTTCCGAAAAACGGGAGGAATTTCTAGCCCTACGATTACTGCGCCAGATTTCTTTGCCTCATCTATACTTAAAATATCCTCGTCTCCTTCGCGTTGACGATGGGGAGTATCTTTTATTTCGGCTTTTAAATAAAGTCCCGAAAATATATCGTTTATACTGTTAAGTTCTTTTTCTAATACTTTTACAGAACTTGGTAGCTTTTGCGCAGGGGCTTTAATGGTAAAACAATTATTAGGTTCTCCCGTATAGATCTCAAAAACCATATAAGATTTAAAATCTGAAGAAAGCTTATCGGCCAGGGCATAGATTAATCTTTGGTAAGCTTCAAAAAACTTATTTCCAATTAAAAGGTAAGATGCTTCACTAATAATTATTCTTTCGGTGCCGGGATCGTCTTCTCTTTTTCTATAAACAACCAGGTAGGGTAAATTATCTTCTATATGAATTAAACCAGCCCCCGGAAGTGAAGCACTTATTTTGCCATCTTCTTCAAGGATTGTTAAAATTTGTTTAATTGATTTCTCCGATAATTCAGATATATTCAGCATTCTAAGTTTTTCTAAAGTTTTCTATTGAATTTTATTAAGATAAAACCACTGTGTATTAGCTAAATAAGAGCTATAATGTGGCTAAACAATATTTAAATTTAGAAAGAAAACTAAGGAAAACTAATGCATAAACTTACTTTGGGTTTTATTTAAGAATTCTAGTAAAGAATTACTTAAAGAGTGAGAAATATGTGCACTAAATGGAAATTTGAAGTGAAAACAAGAAAGAGCTTTAGTCTTTGTTAATTATTTCCTTTAGCTTCTTGTTCTGCTTTTATTTGTTCGCGGGCAGATTTAATTTCCTCTTTAGTTGCAGGCCCGGGCTTTTGTTCTTCAGCTTTTTCAGGCTCAAGGTTAAGTTCTATATAAAGAGGTAAGTGATCTGAATCTATAGAACTTCCCAGTTTAAAATCGGCAACCCTAAATTCTTCAGTGACAAATACGTGATCTAAAGACCATCGCATAATAAAACTGGAAGCATCAAAAGTATTATAAAAGCCACGGCCAATCCTGGTGTTTAGTAGACCACCAACATTTTGAAAAAGTGCCGTGGTAGAAGACCAGGCCACATCATTAAAATCTCCCGCTACTATTACCGGCAACTTAGAATCTTTTACCATAAATGCAATTTTCATCATTTCGGCATCCCTGTCTGAAGAAGAAGGATTATGCTGCGGCATTGGTGGCGTAGGGTGTATGGCGTGAAACATCACTTCTTCCCCAGAGCGTAATTTTAAAATACTATGGATGGAAGGTATGCTATCGTCTACTAAAAAACGTATTTCAGGATTTTTAAGTTCTAACCGGGAATAGAATAACATCCCGTAAGTATTGTCTAAAGGAACTTCAACTTTATAAGGATAAGAATTGGTTACTGCAGCAAGATCGTTTTTCCAGCGGGTATTGGTTTCAGTAAATAATAAAATATCTGGGTTTTGCTTTTTAATATCGGCTACAACCAGGTCAGGATTTTCATTTTTCTGAAGAACATTTGAAGTATAGAGGCTAAATTTATTACTGAAATTCTCTTCTGAAGCCTGGCCAACTTCATAATTTTTATGCGGAAAATAGGGATATATCTTTACAACCTGGAAAATAAAACAAGCCAGTAAAACAACCATAAAAATATAATCTTCGGCTCTTTTTATATCAAACCTTATAAAATATGCTGCAATTGCCGTGAGGGTGAGAAGCGTTAATTGTATGTGCAAATAATCAAAAATACGAATCCACCAGAAATCTGCGGCGATTAAAGGAACTAGGGTCATTACAACCGCGATAATTCCAAAACCCTGAAGAAAACCTTTTAAAGTCATATTTGTTTTTGTTTGGTGGCTAAAAGATAATTTTTATCCACTTCCAATCTAGGTTTAGGATAATAAAAATTAGCCTGATTCAAGCTTTTCAACTTAAATTTCGTCGGAAAAATTTACGAATTTTTATCTGGAGGGTTTTCTAAATTCGTCTTATTAAAATAATCCCTAATGTCATCGCCGGAAGGTGCTTCGAATAACTGAAGATCAAAGTATGAAACGGCAGCAATTATGTGGTCAAAAATATCGGCGGTGATATATTCAAAATTCTCCCAGCGTTTATCGCGGCTAAAACATAATACTTCTAAGGGTATCCCATGCTCGGTAGGCTGCAAGTGCCTTACAATAATATACATTTCTTTATGTACAGCCGAGTGGTTGTTTAAATAAGTATCAATATATTTTCTAAAAATACCCAGGTTAGTTTGGTTTCTTCCGTTTAACGGCAGGTTTCTGTCTATTTCGTTAGTAGTATTATAAGCGTTAATCTCATTTTGCCGGTCTTCCAGATAGGTAGAAATAAGTTGTATGTTCTTATACTTTTCAAAATCTTCAGGAGTAATAAATTTAACCGAATTCTGTTTTATAAAAACCGAACGTTTAATTCTTCTCCCGGGAGATTCTTGCATTCCGCGCCAATTCTGAAAAGATTCAGAAATCAAACTATAGGTGGGAATAGAGGTAAAGGTATTGTCAAAATTCTGTACCCTAACGGTTGCCAGGGTAATTTCGGTCACGGTACCATCGGCGCCGTATTTACTAAAGGTAATCCAATCGCCAATTCTTACAATATCGTTTACACTAACCTGAATGGAAGCGACAAAACCTAAGATGGTATCTTTAAAAATTAACAGCAAAATTGCTGAAGCAGCACCCAGGGAGATTATAAAATTAATTACATCTTTCCCGGTAATTTCAGCAATAATAAAGATAAAGGCGAACAGCCAAACGATAATCATTACTACCTGAATGTAACTTTCTACCGGTTTATCTTTAAAAGATTCTAAGGTTCTTAGGTAGCTCTTGGTAGTGCGTAAAATGCTTCTAATTATCCATACAATAAGAAAAATGATATAGACATCTATCAGGAAATAAAAAGCCTTTATAGCCAGCGGAAAATCTACCAGAATATAAGGAACGGTAAGGTAAATTATAACCAGAGGAAGAATTTGCCCAATATATTTTGGGAAATTAGTTTTAATTAAAAAATCGTCAAAAGTAGTTTTTGTCTTGTTACTAAAACTTTTAAAAGCTTCAATCACAAAAGTTTTAATCAGGTAATTTACTCCTATAATTATCAGGATTAATACCAGGATATTTAGCAGTAAATTTAAATACAGCGCGAGTGTTGGGTTTACTCCCTGATCTATTAGAAAAGTTTCAAAAAGACAAATAAGATTTTTAAATCCTTCCTCTATATTCATAGTTTAAAGGTATTTTTTTTCTACGTAAAATGGTCCAAAAGGCACCAGGGAGCAACCAAGTATTATTAATAACTCTTTAAAATTCCAGTTTAGAGGTTTAAAAAGCCAGATGGCACCCATAACATAGGCGATAAAAAGAACACCGTGAGCCATCCCAACTTGTTGCACCATTTGTGGCATTTCCCAAATATATTTTAGGGGCATGGCTATAAATAATAATAGTAAAAATGAAAGTCCTTCCAGGATGCTTACATATTTAAAGACAGTTTTTTGCTTTTCCAGGGGCATAGTTTAAATTTTAGATTGCAAAGATAGGTTTTATAGAGAATCTGGTAATTTAGAATAGACATTTCCTTGAAATATTTAGCAGGGAATTAATATTTAAGGGGAAGGTTTAGCAATTTCATTTTTATTAATTTGCGTCTTAATTAAAATAAAAGAAATGAGCTCAAAAATATTGGTAACCGGCGGACTCGGATTTATAGGTTCTCACACGGTTGTCGCGCTTCAGGAACAAGGTTACGAAGTAGTAATTATAGATAATCTTTCAAACTCTTCTATAGATGTACTTGGAGGAATTACCAAAATCACTCAAAAAACTCCGATTTTTGAAAATTTAGATCTTCGAAATAAAAACCAGGTAAAAGAGTTTTTTGAAAAATATCCCGATATAGAGGGGGTTATTCATTTTGCAGCTTCAAAAGCGGTAGGAGAAAGTGTTGAAAACCCGCTATTATATTACGAAAATAACCTGGCTAGTTTAATTTATTTACTACAGGAACTTCAAGTAAAAGAAAACGCATATTTTATTTTTAGTTCTTCCTGTACCGTATACGGCCAGGCCGATAGTTTGCCAATTACCGAAAACGCTCCCGTTAAAAAAGCAGAATCTCCTTACGGAAATACCAAGCAAATAGGAGAGGAGATTATTACTGATACGGCTAAAATAAATAAGAATTTTAAAGCGATTTCCCTTAGATATTTTAATCCCATAGGCGCTCACCCTTCTGCTGAAATTGGAGAATTACCCATTGGTACGCCCCAAAATCTAATTCCTTTTATTACGCAAACCGCAATTGGAAAGAGAAAAGAACTTTCGGTATTCGGAGATGATTATCCCACACCAGATGGAACTTGCATTAGAGATTATATTCACGTGATGGATCTTGCTAAAGCTCACGTGGTAGCTTTAGAGCGACTTCAGCAAAATAAAGAAAAGAGCAATTTTGAAGTTTTTAACCTGGGAACAGGAAAAGGAAGTTCGGTTTTAGAAGTGATTAATTCTTTTGAACGTTCTACCGGAGAAAAATTACCTTATAAAATTGTAGGTAGAAGAGAAGGTGATATTGTTGCAGCCTATGCCGATACCCAAAAAGCCAATGAAGAGTTGGGCTGGAAAACCGAGAAGCATTTAGATGAAGCTTTAAAAAGTGCCTGGGAATGGCAAAAGGAAGTAGTAAAAAGAGAAGAGGAAGAAAATTAGTTTCCTATTCTATTGATTATAAATAAAAAAGGTCTGAAAATATTTTCAGACCTTTTTTATTGGTTAGTTAGCTTTAAAAGCTTAGCGTGTACCGTTTACTATAAAAGCGTGAATTATGCCGGGAATCCAACCTAAAGCTGTTAATAGTAAACTTATTAGAAAAGTTACTCCAAGACCGTGTTTCATAAAAACGGCTAAAGGAGGTAATAAGATATTTAAAATGATCGTTAACATAATAATTTTTTTAATTGGTTATTTCTATCGAAATTACATAGAAATACAAGTCATCCAATTAGATTTAACGGGTTCTTGGTACGGGTTTAACAAAATATCATGCTTTGAATTTTCTGTACCTGGCCAGCATAAATACGTATATACTATAGCAAACCAAACCTGCAGCAACTAATCCCATTAGCCATGAACCATAAGGTGAATCCTGCAAAAATGAAAAAGCATCAGAGGTTCCCTTCATATTTGAAGTATTAGATTCTACGGCTGCCCTTATAAAAATATAAGCTAAAATCCCGAAAATAATTCCGCGAGCAATTAGCCCAAGGTAGCCGGTGTTTTTAACTGTTTTCCGTTTCTTTTCATCTGTAATAGAGTCGTAGCCAAAATCTTCAAGAAATTTCTTTGTTTTAGCTTTATTAAATTGGGCAATACTGGCTACAATAAGTCCTACGCCTATAATTGCAAAAACCACCACACCAAGGGTTCCGGTAATTCCACCACCAGAGCTGCCACCTGAAGATGATCCGGCGTTTATTAACGTCATAAATGCATAAACGGCCAGGCCCAGGTATAAAACAGCACTAATAAAATAAGCAACACGTTTTCCTTTCCCTTTTTTATCTTCTCCAATATTTTCAGGGTCCTGAATGGACTGAATAAATCGCCAGGCCGAGTAGCACAAAAGACCAAGACCTATTAAAACCAGTAAGGCATTTCCAAATGCTTGGTCTTCCAAAAATTTGATTACCTGTAAATTACTGGATTTTTGACCGCCCATATTAAATGCAGCGAGAAAAGTGAGTATCCCCATAATGCCATAAACAGTAGCTTTAGCAACATAACCCACCTGGGCCATTTTCTTTAATTTAGAGTCCATTTTCTTAAGAATTTGTTTGGTTAGTAAACTAAATTTAATTCTTTGAAAACGGTTAAACGAAGACTTGGGAAAATTTTAAAGGTTCAAAATTATGAATTTTGAAAAATTTAAATGTTTTAAATATAGGGTTTAAAAGATCTGTTTAGCGAAATATTTAAAGTAAAAATCTTTAAACCATTTCAAAAATAACCAGGGCGTACAGGTAAAATCTTACAAAACGCAGTAAACCAAACATAAGATAACTGGGAAATGGAAATTTTATAATTCCCGCTGCAATACTCGTCATCGCAAAAGGAATTGGGAGTAGGGCACCCACTATAATTAAAAATCCGCCCCATTTTCGGGTATTTTTAATATGTTGTGCCATTTTTACTTCAATAGCTTCGTGTACAGCCGGGATCTTAGTCATCCAGCGACCTATAAAGTAAGAAATTACACCTCCTAGGTAAGAAGCCAGTGCCAGTAAAGAAAGGTATAGAATTGGACTGGAAGATTTGCCAGACCATGCTATAAATAGTTCTGGCGGGATTAATCCCAGTAAAGATTCTGAAGCAAAGAAAACACTTATAATACCTAGCGGCGAATAAGTTTCGGTTACCGTTACCAGCATTTGCTCAATATCCAGCACCCAACGATCTATTGCCCAAAGCGCTGCTACAAATAAAACTATGGGTAAAATTGCTTTTTTTACACTTTTCCAAACAAAGCTGTAAAAACCGGTATAACTATAATACTGGTGCAATAAGCGTATGCGCGACTTCTTTTTAGATTTCGCATCTTTCTTCATCAAATTCTCCTTTAGCAATTTACTCACTAAGCGAGATTTAAATATTCCGATTTATATATCGGCTCCTTTAATTATCTCAGCTTAATGCCTTATGGGTTACCCCAGGATTTCTTATCGAGGTAGTTCAATAAGGTTTTTTATGCCGACTAATATTCAAATACCAGACCAGTTTACTCTTTCAAGCTAAGATCTAGTTTTCTTCAGCATATTCATTGAAAGCTTTTACGTATTCACGTAACTCCAATTCATTTACACGGTTAGAAGGATCTGCCATTAAAGAAAGTAGATAATCAAGACTTTCCTGCCCAGTTGCTTCTTCCTGTAAAGGTGCTTCTTCACCTTCCTCTACCGGATCATCTTCTGGGATCGCAATATTAAAAGAATCGTAAGCTTCTACGTGTTCAAAAGTTAACCTGATGGTTTTTGCCAATAAAGGCTGACCTTCTTCTACAACAAGGGTTCTTAATTCTTTCAGGTCGTTTACCAGGGTATTGGTAATTATTCCATTGCGCATTAAATCACGCTGAATCTTATTGAGTAATTTTTGGGCTTTGATATTATTCAAGAGAATATAGGTTAATCAGGTTATACTAATTTTTTTGCAAATGTACTGCTTTCGTAGTTTTATAAAACATTTTAACAAAGAAATTAAGAAGCTTTTATACACTTTTAAATGAGTTTTTGAGATTATTTATTCCTATAATCTTCATTTAACCCTTAATTATAAAGCCTCTAAAATTAACAATATCTTAGTCCTTAAGATTTCAGCGAAATCACATTGTTTAGTAGCTTTAGCCTAACTAAAAAATTAAAATACTATGAGTTTATTAAAAGGAAAAGTTGCATTTATTACCGGTGGAAGTAAAGGAATTGGATACGGCGTGGCCCAATCGCTTTTAGATTTGGGAATGAAGGTAGCCATAACAAGCCGTTCTAAAGATGCTGCTGAAAAAGCCGCTAAAGAACTAAGCGCAACTGATGCCTTAGGTCTTGAAGCCGATGTAAGAAATTACGAAAGTCAGGAAAAAGCCGTAAAGGCGGCAATAGATAAATTTGGGCAACTTGATGTGATGGTTGCAAATGCGGGAATTGGACATTTTGGATCTATAGATGAATTATCTCCAGAGAAATGGCAGGAAACTATCGATACCAATTTAACAGGAGTTTTTTACAGCGTTAAGTCCAGTTTAGCCGCTTTAGAAAAATCTAAAGGATATCTTATTACTATTTCCAGTCTTGCCGGAACTAACTTTTTTGCAGGAGGAGCTGCTTATAATGCCAGTAAATTTGGTTTAACAGGATTTACCCAGGCGGTGATGTTAGATCTTAGACAAAAAGGAATTAATGTAAGTACCATTATGCCGGGTTCTGTGGCTACTCATTTTAACGATCACACTCCAAATGCAGAAGATGCCTGGAAAATTCAACCGGAAGATATTGGTGAATTAGTTGTAGATCTTTTAAAAATGAATAAGCGTACCTTACCAAGTAAGATAGAGGTAAGACCATCGCAACCACCTAAGAAATAATTTTTTAAGAAATTAGAAATTGAGGCTGACTGAAAAGTATAATTTTCGTCAAGCTGAACTTGGTTCAGCTTCTAATTTGTTTTAACTATAAACATTTTATATCCTGAAATAAATTCAGGATGACAATTTTAAGAACTTTCCAGACAGCCTCTTTCTTTATCATTTCTTTTATCGTAATATTGCAATAAACAATTGAAAAATGGGTCTTACAAAATCGGAAATATTTAGCCCCTTGCAAAACGAACTGGCGGGAATCGCCAAAGTTCTGGGACATCCTGCAAGAATTGCCATTCTACAGGAAATAATAAAATCAAAATCCTGTATTTGCGGCGACCTGGTTCAGGAAGTGGGATTGGCGCAGCCTACAATTTCACAGCATTTAAAGGAGCTGAAAAACATAGGACTTATAAAAGGAGATATAGAAGGAACCCGGGTTTGTTACTGTATAAACCCTGAAAAATGGAACCATGTCAAAGAACTTTTTGCCACTTTTCTTGATTCTAATATTTCTCCTAACGATGAGTGTTGCTAAAGCAATAACTGGGTATCCAAAATTTCAACTCAAATCTTACTTATAGAATAAAAAATTCTTTTTGTTATGGCTCGAAAAAAGATGAATTTCCTCGATAAATATCTTACAGTATGGATTTTCCTGTCAATGTTTATAGGGGTAGCCATTGGCTATTATATGCCACAAAGTGCCGGGATTATAGATTCCTATAGCGTTGGATCAACAAATATCCCTATTGCCATAGGTTTAATTTTAATGATGTATCCGCCTTTAGCCAAGGTGAATTATAAATATTTACCTAAGATTTTTAAAAATGTAAAAATTCTTAGTGTCTCCTTATTACTAAACTGGATTATAGGCCCCATTTTAATGTTCTTTCTCGCCATAATTTTTCTCCAGGATCATCCCGAATATATGGTTGGACTTATTCTAATCGGCCTTGCCCGTTGTATCGCTATGGTTTTAGTATGGAACGATCTCGCGGAAGGAAGCAGCGAATATGGTGCTGGTTTGGTTGCTTTAAACAGCATTTTTCAGGTGTTTTTCTATAGTTTTTATGCCTGGATTTTTATCACCGTTTTACCGCCATATTTTGGGTTTGAAGGCGCTATTGTAGACATTTCTATTGGTACAATTGCTAAAAGCGTTGCTATTTATCTCGGTATTCCATTCCTGGCGGGCTATTTAAGTCGGGTTATTTTAGTTAGAGCCAAAAGCGAAGCCTGGTATAAAGAAAAATTTCTTCCGGCAATCTCACCGCTAACGCTTATTGCGCTTTTGTTCACAATTTTAGTGATGTTTAGCCTAAAAGGTGAAACCATCGTGGAGATCCCGGTAGATATTGTTTTAATTGCTATTCCGCTGGTAGTTTATTTTATTCTGATGTTTTTTATAAGCTTTTTTGTCTCTAAATATTTCGGTGCAGGTTATAAGCAGAATGCCTCTATTTCATTTACCGCAACCGGGAATAATTTTGAACTTGCCATAGCCGTAGCAATTGCTGTCTTCGGAATTGATAGCGGCCAGGCTTTTGCAGGAGTCATTGGGCCTTTGGTTGAAGTTCCGGTTTTAATTGGTTTAGTAAGTGTAGCGTTTTGGTTGAAACAGAAATATTATCCTAAAGAAAAATTAGCATAATGGCTGAAGTTTACGACGTTATAATAATTGGAGGCGGCCAAAGCGGACTCGCCTGTGCTTATTATTTAAGACGAACAAAACTGAATTATTTAATACTTGATGAGCAGGAAAACTGTGGTGGTGCCTGGCAAAAAACCTGGGATTCTTTGCGGCTTTTTTCTCCGGCAGATCAGTCTTCGCTTCCCGGTTGGTTAATGCCTAAGAACGAGGATGGATTTCCGCCCAAGGATCACGTAATTAATTATTTGTGCAAGTACGAAGAACGTTATGATTTTCCGGTGAAGCGTCCGGTAAAAGTTGAAAATGTAGAAAAAGAATCAGGTGTTTTTAAGCTTAAAACTTCAGCAGGAGATTTTTCAGCAAAAACAGTAATTTCAGCAACCGGAACCTGGAAAGCGCCATTTATTCCGAAAGTAAAAGGAATAGATATTTTCCGCGGAAAACAAATTCATTCAGCTCAATATAAAAATACCGATAAGCTTGAGAATAAGAAGGTGCTTATTGTTGGGGAAGGAAATTCCGGAGCACAAATTTTAGCCGAAGTTTCTAAAGTAACGAATACCAGTTGGGCAACTTTAAAAGATCCCGAATATTTGCCAGACGATGTAGATGGCAGAGTACTTTTTAATGTGGCCACTGCAAAATATAAAGCCGAAAAAGAAGGAAAGAAATTTGATCCCGCAGCTTATAACCTTGGTAATATCCTTATGGTGCCCACAGTTAAGGAAGCCCGGGAAAGGGGCGTACTTAAAACCAAAGGGAGTTTCACCGAGTTTACCGAGAATGGCGTAATTTGGGAAGATGGAACTAAAGAAGATTTTGACCTTATAATTTGGTGTACAGGTTTTCATTATGCTACAGATCATTTAAACAATATAGTGGATACCGATGCTAATGGAAAAATAATAACCGAAGGAACCAGAGCGAAAAACACTAACGGACTTTGGTTAGTGGGGTATGGTGGCTGGACAGGATATGCTTCTGCTACTCTAATAGGGGTGGGCCGAAGCGCACGCGCTACCATACAAGAAGTCTCCGAATATCTAAAAGACTAAGTTTCCCAATTTTTTAAGAGCTTTTATCCTCTAATATTGATGCATGTTAGGCTATGCCGTTAAACCCATACTAAAAATCTAAAATTGCTGGTTAGTTACTATACTCTGCGCTAATTTTGAGTGAAACCAAAAAAAAAATTAGATATGAGTATTAAAGGAAAAACTATAATTATAACTGGAGCTTCTAGTGGAATTGGAGAAGCTACCGCAAAAAAATTATCCCAGGAAGGCGCTAATGTAGTATTAAGTGCACGCCGTGAAGATAGATTGAATTCTTTAAAAGATGAGATCGTAAAAAATGGTGGATTGGCTTTAGTTGTTCCTGCTGATGTTACTAAGAAAGAAGATTTTAAAAAAGTTGTTTCCTCAACTTTAGAAGAATTTGGAAGCATTGATGGAATTATAAATAATGCTGGTTTAATGCCACTTTCTTACGTTAAGAATCTACATACCGATGAGTGGGATAAGATGATAGATGTAAATATAAAAGGAGTAACTAATGGTGTTTCTGCAGTGCTACCAACAATGATGGAGCAAAAAAGCGGAAATATAGTTAACATATCTTCTAGTGCAGCACACAAATATTATCCAGGTGGAGCTGTTTATTGTGCTACTAAAGCAGCGGTAAAAATGTTCACTGAAGGACTTAGAGCAGAATTAGCTCCTCATTACGGAATAAATGTAACTTCTATAGATCCAGGATTTGTATCTACAGAACTAACAGATACCATTACAGATGATGAGATCAAGAAAGATATGGAGCCAATGTTTAAAGAATTAACTCCATTGCAAGCAGAAGATATTGCTGAAGCAATCTATTATTCATTAAGTCAGCCGAAAAGAGCTAACATTAATGATGTATATATCATGCCAACAGATCAGGAGCAATAGATTAGGTTCCTTATTAATTAAAAAAAGCGTGTTTGGAATTTTCCAAATACGCTTTTTTTATGCCTAATATTTAAAGGTTGTTTCTTAAATTTCAACTACCATTTTTCCGGTGTTTTTTCCTTCAAAAAGATCTAGAAATGCCTGCGGCGTTTCATCAAAACCTTTTACAATAGTTTCATCGTATTTAAGCTTTTCTTCATTTAACCATCCTGCTAATTCTTTAATAGAACTTTCAAATTCTTCAAAATGATTACGCACTAAAAAGCCTTGCATTAAAGCACTTTTTTTAATCATAATTCCTTCAAGTCTTGAGCCGGTTGGCATACCTTTTTCGTTATAAATAGAAATCGCACCACAATTAATAATTCGGGCAAAGCGGTTAATATTCATCATAACTGCGTCCAGGGTTCCACCACCTACATTATCGAAATAAACATCTACGCCATCGGGACAATTTTTCTCAATGGCTTTTTGCATATTTTCAGTGGTTTTATAGTTGATTCCTTCATCGTAGCCGAATTTCTTCTTTATATGATCAATCTTTTCATCACTTCCTGCAATTCCAACAACTCTGCAGCCTTTAATTTTTCCAATTTGTCCGGCTACACTTCCAACCGCACCGGCAGCGCCAGAAACCACGAGGGTTTCTCCTTTTTCAGGCTTTCCAATATGTTTCAACGCTAAATGAGCGGTTAGCCCGGTTAATCCTAAAATGCCCAGGTAGGCACTTGGTTTGGCCAGGTTGGTATCAATCTTGTTCAAATTCTCACCCGTATGAATTTGATAAAGTTCCCATTTCAACATTCCGCTAACAACATCTCCAGTTTTAAAATCCTTGTTTTTGCTTTCTATAACTTCAGCAACCAACATAGATTCTATGGGTTTGTTTAATTCAAAAGGGGGAATATAGGATTCTTCATCGCGCATTCTTCCGCGTAAATAAGGATCTACTGAAATGTATTTGGTTTGCAGCAAAATCTCTCCATCTTTTGGGGAAGGCTTTTCAATTTCGGTAATTTCAAAATCCGATAAGGAAGGTTTTCCCTTTGGGCGGTTCTTTAAAAGTATACTCTTATTCATTTCTAAACTATTTAATTATTTTAATACTGAAATTTTCTTCATTATATCACGGCCAGAAAAATTCAGCTTTCGTTCAAATTACTGCTAAGAATAGAACCCTGCAACTCACAATTATTAATTTAAACTTAAAATCATTTTTTAAGCTGATTACTTCTGATAAACAGAAATGGATTAAACCGAAAAGAATAAGTTCGTAGCAAGATGCACCGTAATCTAATTTATGTTTCAAATGTTATCATTTCTTAAACTATTGGTTGATACTCTATAATACACCGTAACTTTGCTTCGATAAACGCATAAGATTTGCCCAACATTATACTTACTTACTGGCAGGAATTCCTGAAATATATTAGAAGCACCGATTTCTCTAAGGCAATGGTACTCACTTTTGCTATAGGTTCACCTGTGGGGATTTTTATTTGGTTGGGGAATTTTGAAATTGGAGTTGTTCTCGCAATGGGCGCTTTATTAAGTTCTCCCAGTGATATTCCGGGCAGTTTTAGACACAGGAATATAGGGGTGATTCTTGCAGCTATGCTGGCCGGTATTGTTTCTATAATTATGGGCTATGCTTCAGCTTATCTATGGCTGGTTTTACCACTTTTAGGAATATTAATGTTTGGTATTGCCTATCTCGCGGTTTACGGTTTTAGAGCATCGCTGGTTGTTTTTGCCGGTTTGTTTGCCATTGTACTAAGTTTTGCAAATATTTCTACTGAAATTCTACCCTGGGAACGCGGTTTACTTATTGTTGGAGGTGGTTTATGGTATTTGGTTTTAAGTAATATCTGGAATTTTTTAAACCCTAAACACCATACCGAACAGCTTTTAGCCGAATGTCTTGAACTTACCGCCAAATACTTAAAAACAAGGGCGCATTTACTTACTGAAACCGCTAAAAGAGAAAAACTTCAGAAGGAATTATTTATTCTTCAAACCGATCTTAACGAAAAGCACGAAAGTTTACGCAATATTCTTATAAACGCCAGGCGTGCCTCGGGGAATTCAAATTATGCCCGAAAACGTTTATTAATTTTTATTGAATTAGTAGATATTTTAGAGCTGGCAATGGCCAATCCTGTAGATTACAGTAAAATGGACGAAGTTTTACAGGAAGATCGCGAATTGTTGGAGCGTTTTAAAAAATTGATAAAAAAAATTGCTTTTCAGCTTGATGAAATTTCGGTGGTTATAGAGAAGAAAAAGAAATCTTCTACAAAAGAAATTAGGCAATATTTAAAGGCTGTAGAAGAAAATTTCCAGGAAGTTCGGATGCTTATTTCTTCAGAAAATAATGAGAAAACATTTCTACTTCAAAATTTATTCGATTATTTAGAAAAGCAGGGTCAAAAAATAAATACCATAGTTAGGGTTTTACATAATTTAGATACCCGGGAACCGGTTTTGCTGAAAAATAAAGAAGTTTCCCAATTTATTACTCCACAAGATTACGACCCTAAAATGCTTGTTGAAAACTTCAATTTTGGTTCTCCAATTTTTAAGCATTCCTTAAGGCTGGCTATTGTAATTTTAGTAGGATTCAGCATAGGATTATATTTTTCTTTTGAAAATGCTTACTGGATAATTCTCACTATTGTGGTAATTATGCGACCCAATTACGGACTTACCAAAGACCGTTCTAAACAGCGAATAGTGGGCACTTTAATTGGTGCGGTAATCGCATTGGGAATTGTTTTTATAACAAAAAACCAGGTAGTTTATGGAATTTTAGGACTGTTTTCCCTTACTCTTGCTTTTTCTCTAATTCAACGCAACTACCGTACAGCAGCTGTTTTTATAACTTTGAGTATTGTTTTTATTTATTCGCTTTTAAAACCAGATGTTTTTAATGTGATTCAGTTTAGGGTTATAGATACCGTATTGGGAGCGGGCCTTGCTGCCCTTGGGAATTTTATTTTATGGCCGGCCTGGGAGTCACAACATATTAAAAATGTGGTTAAAGAAAGTATTGGTGCCAACAAAAATTACCTGCAAGAAATTGATAGTTTTTATCATATAAAAGGAACTTTGCCAACCTCTTATAAACTTTCAAGGAAAAAAGCATTTTTAGAAATGGGTAATTTAAGTGCTTCCTTTCAACGTATGACCCAGGAACCTAAATACAAACAGAAAGAATTAAGCCAGCTTTATAAAATTGTAGGTTTAAATCAAACTTTTCTTTCGGCTTTGGCTTCGCTGGGAACTTTTATTCAAAATCATAAAACTACGGCAGCTTCTAAGAATTTTGAAGTTTTTGTGTCTCACATTTGTACTAATTTAGAAAATGCTATAAAAGGATTAGAAGAGGAAGAAACATTAAAAGGTTTTGACACTGCCCGCACAGAAAAAGCGGCTTCAGCTTTATTAAAAACCTATAAAGAATTATTGGTAGAAAGGGAAAATCAGTTAAAGGAAGATCCCGTAAAAGACCAAAAAGATGTACAATTAAGGTTGCAGGAAGCTCAATTAGTAAGTAGCCAGGTACAATGGTTATTAGAAATTTCAGAAAACCTTCAAAAGACCATAGCGAAAACAAACTTCAGCTAAATGAGTAAACGCCAATTAAAAAAATACCTTCAGGAATTAGATAAGGAGCAGCTGGAAGAGCAAATTGTAAATCTCTACGAACGTTTTATACCGGTAAAGGTTTTTTACGATTTTGTGTTTAATCCGCGGGAAGAAGAATTAATGCGGAAGGCCAAATTAAAGATTTCTAAAGAATATTTTCCTGAAACCAGGCGTAAACCAAAAGCCCGTAGATCTATTGCCCAAAAGGAAATTAAACATTTTCAACAACTTGGGGTAGAACCCCATTTAACGGCAGATTTAATGCTTTTTAATATTGAAATTGCCCAAACTTTTGCTGAAGAAAAAAGCAATTTAAAAGAAGCATTTTGTAAAAGTATCTTCAAATCTTTTGAAGAAGCGGTGAAGTTTATTTTGAAAAAAGGCGTACTTCCCGATTTTAAAAATAGAATTTTAAAAATAGCTGCGGAATCTGAAAATCAAAGCTGGCCAAATGCTTACAAATTCGAAAAAGTTGAAATGCAATTTCAAGACGCGCCGTAATTGTGTACATTTGAGAAAATGAAACCAGCATGATGCTGGAATCTATTATTGGCATACTACCGGAAATGGATTTAAGCCAGAGATGTTTTTTGCTATGGGATTGACCTTATAATTAATGAAAGTTTTCTTTCTTTTTTGTTTTCTTATAATCTGCACTTCAGGTTTTGCCCAGTTAGGCTTTTGTGAAGGGAGCAAGGGTGACCCTATTTTTTATGAAGATTTTGAAACCGCCTCGCAATTACCTGCCGGCACTACTAATTATACTTATGTAAACCAGGATCCACAAGATGGACAATATACACTTTCCAGCCAAATAGGAAGGGTAATCACTTCCTGGCATTCAAGTTTACCCAACGGCACCATTTCAAATCGAGATGCCTTAATTGTAAATGCTTCTTTTAGTTCTGGCAGATTTTACAGGACAGAAATTAACGGACTTTGCGAAAATACTACCTATGAGTTTTCTGCCTATTTAATTAATATTTACAATCGTTCCAGTACGGTATGTCCAGATGGTGGAATTCCTATAAATGTACGTTTTGAAATTTGGGATGAGAACGATGCTAACTTATTAAAAGAAGGAAATACAGGAAATATTCCCTCACAAAGCAGTCCGGAATGGGAGCAATATGCACTTACTTTTCAAACCGAAGCAGGTCAGGATTCTGTAATTCTAAAAATGTTCAATAATGGTGATGGAGGCTGCGGAAATGATCTTGCTATAGACGATATAATTTTTAGATCTTGCGGTGATCTTACTACGGTTACTGCTGAAAATGATGAAAACCGAATAGATATTTGTGCTGAAGAAGCCCCTATAACCCTTAGGCTGGAAGCAACTCCAGATTATTCGGTGTATAATACTCACGCCTACCAGTGGCAGGAAAGTAGCGATAATCAAACCTGGATAAATATTCCCGGTGAAAATGATGAAATCTATAACACTCCCGCCTTAAATACTTCCCGGTATTATAGGGTGAAAGTAGCCGAAGATCCCGTTAATTTAAGCGCTAATCTTTGCAGTTCTGTTTCAGAAATTTTTACTGTAAATATTTTAAAAACTCCTGCGTCACCACAAAGCGATGGTGATGTGAGTATTTGCAGTGATGAAGAAATTCCAACTTTAAGTGTTACAATTGAAGAAAATGAAGTGGCGAACTGGTATGATGAAAATAATAATTTACTGGTGCAAAATACCACCTCTTATCTACCCGAATCACCCGGTACTTATTATGTTGAAGCTTTAAATGAAGGTTTAGAATGTACCCCGAGTGCTAAAACAGCGATAGAATTTACTATAAATGAAACTCCACAGGTTGAAGATGAAGTTCTGCAACTTTGTGATGGGGCCAATTTAATCCTGGACGCCGGTTTACCGGGGCTTTCCTATCAATGGTCTACAGGAGAGAATTCTGAACAAATAGAAATAAATGCTGCAGGGAGTTATAGCGTGGTTCTTACCACGGCTGAAGGCTGCTCTACCACTAAAAACTTTGAAATTAACCAGGTTGATATTGCCGAAATTGAATCGGTAACTTCAGAGGAAGAAAATATAGTAGTAACCCCCGCGAATGAGGGTGATTTTGAATATTCTATAGATGGTACAAATTTTCAATCCTCAAATATTTTTACGTTGGTTCCCGGCGGAATTTATACCATTTATATGCGCGATCTTTCGTCGTGTAATACCGTAATCCAGGAATTTCCGCATATTGTGATCCCAAAATTTATTACCCCAAATGCAGATGGATATAATGATGATTTCAGCATTAACGGACTCGAATATTTTCCTTCTTCAGAAATAAGAATTTTTGATCGCTACGGGAAGTTAATAAAAGCAGATGATGGTAAAGATTTTAACTGGAATGGCACTCTAGACGGGCGTTCCCTTCCGTCAGACGATTACTGGTATCATATTAAAATTGAAGGCTTTAAAACCCTTAAAGGTTCTTTTAGTTTAAAGCGGTGAAGCTTTTTTACTAATATTTTTTATTCGTTGTGAGTTAATGCTTATTAAAAGCATTGCCGCAAATATTACCAGGATAATGGTGCTAAAATCAAAACCACCATCAATCATAAATCCAACTAATAATGGGCCTAAAGCGGTACTAATAACCATAAACATCGTAAAAACACTTCGAATGGCTCCCATTTTTTCGGTTCCGTAAATTTCAGCAATTAAGGATGTTTTAACCGTTCCCGCCATCCCGCCGGTAATACCGGCAGTAATGAGGAATAAAAGTGCACCAATAATACTATCCATTAAAGCAAAAGGAATAAGACCTAAAGTCATTGGAATAAGATATATTCTAAACATTTTTTTCGCGGTAAATTTATCCACCCATGTGCCACCAACCAGGGAAAATATAAATCTGGAAATAGCATAAACCGTAAAAAATGTTGCATAAAGTTGCGGAGACCAGCCTTTATCTTCTACAAATACATATTGATAAAAGAAAATAGCAGTGTTGGTAAAACCTAAAATAAAACTGGCAGGCATCATAATCCCAAAGCGTTTATCGGAAACCACGCTTTTATAATCTTTTAAAAGCAACCAGGTAGAAGGTTTTCCTTCGGTAGAAAGTTGCTTATCAAACGCTATTAGGTTTGTGAATTTTAAGCGTATTAAATAGAGTAGGAGGGCAATACCACTAATAATAGCTGCCATTCGCCAATCAAAAAACGCAATTATTGAAGTAATAATAATAGGAAAAATGGCTTCTCCCATAGAATATCCCAGGGAAGAAATACTAAGTGCTTTTCCGCGGTTTTTATCAAAATATTTGGAAATTATAGTCATACTAATATGGCTCATCAATCCCTGCCCACATAGTCTTAAGCCTATTAAAGCAACAAAAAGTATAGCGATATGATAAGAAAGCCCCAGCAAGATACTGGAAAGTCCAAGACTTAACACGGTGAACGCGGTTACTTTTTTCACCGGTTTATGGTCTACGGTATGCCCCACGCTAAGCATTATTATGGAAGCCGCTACCGTACACCCGGCGTAAATGGCTCCAAAAGTACCTTCGGTTATTGAAAAAGCTTTTACAATTTCTGGAACATATAATGAAATTAGGAAAGTTTGCCCAAAACTGGATAGAAATGTAAGTAGCCAGCCAAAACTGACTTTTCTATAATTTTCTCGTAAAAAGTAGAAATAATCTTTCAAACTGTTCTATTTCAATTTTTAAAAGTTGCAAAGTTAAGACTACAGGCGAACAATAGAGAAAAGTATGTGTTTTAATTCCTTGAAATATAAAAGCCACCCTTTTGAGGTGGCCTGGATTTCGATTTTTTGAATAAACCTAAATTATTTTTTAGGCTTTCCTTCTCTGGCTGGTTGCTTTTTTGGTGCTGCCTGTGATTTTTTAGGCTCCTTCTTTGCATCGTCCTTTTTGTGATTTGCTTGCTGTGCCATTTTATTTATATTTATTGATTAATAGAATAAAGATATACTTATAATAAACTGGTTAATAGTTAATTATGAAAATATTAACTAGCAGAATATTAACTTGAATCTTTAATATTTCAAAAATTAAATAGGCTTATTGAAAGCATTTATAGCAATTTAAATGTAATTTGACTGGCTATTGTTTACATTTGAATAAATCAAAGATTATCATTCTAAAATTATAGTTTTAAATGAGCCAGAATGAGGTTATAGAGCAGATAAAAGCACAAAAGAAACTACCGAATTTAAAATTCAGTATAAAAGAGAAAACAGAGGCTTTTACAAATAACCTCTTTTACACGTTGTTTGATGAAGAAACACCGGTAGAAGAGAATATTATAAAACTGGGGAAAGATTTTGAAGAATTGGCAGATCTTGTTTGCTGGGAACCGAAAACTCCCTGCCGGGATATTTGGCAGGAATATTTAGACAGATTACCGGGAATTCTTGAGAAACTCAATAAAGATGCTCGTGCTATTTCAGAAAACGATCCCGCTGCAAACTCGCTGGAAGAGGTAATTTTATCTTACCCCGGCTTTTTCGCTATTGCTATTTATCGTTTTAGCCACGAGTTCTATAAATTCGGACTTCCTTTGGTTCCACGTTTAATGACAGAATGTGCCCATGGACTTACGGGAACCGATATTAATCCTGGG
Organism: Salegentibacter agarivorans; assembly: GCF_900113135.1. GTDB lineage: Bacteria > Bacteroidota > Bacteroidia > Flavobacteriales > Flavobacteriaceae > Salegentibacter > Salegentibacter agarivorans. The sequence continues at coordinate 168,250 of NZ_FOOH01000002.1, forward strand.
GCGAAAATAGGAACTCCATTTTTTATAGACCACGCTACAGGAGTGGTGATTGGGGAAACCGCAGTAATAGAAGATAATGTGAAAATTTACCAGGGAGTTACCCTGGGCGCCCTTTTTGTAGACCGTAACCTAAAAGATATAAAAAGGCATCCCACCATAGAAAAGAATGTTACTATTTATGCCAATGCTACTATTCTTGGTGGGGAAACGGTAATTGGTGCCAATAGTATTATTGGAGGAAATGTTTGGTTAACCGCTTCGGTACCTAAAAATTCTATGGTTTCCCATACACCTCAAATTAATATTAAAAAGACGAGTAAATAATGAACGATTCTATATTAGACCTAATAGGAAATACGCCTCTCGTAAAAGCGCAAACGCTTATTAAAAATCCTAAGGTTAAGCTATATTTTAAATTGGAAGGTCAAAATCCCGGCGGAAGCGTAAAAGATAGGGCCGCTTATAATATGATTAAAAGCGCATTAGACAGGGGAGATATTACGAAAGAAACCAAACTCATTGAAGCCACTAGTGGTAATACAGGAATTGCTCTGGCAATGATAGCCGGATTATTTAAACTGGATATAGAACTGGTAATGCCAGAAAATTCTACTATAGAAAGAGTACAAACTATGCGTGCTTATGGAGCAAAAGTTACGCTTACTGATGCAGATGGTGGTATTGAAGGAGCGCGCGATTATGCCGAAGAAAAAATGGCTGGTGGCGATTATTTTATGATTAACCAGTTTAGTAATAACGATAACTGGCAGGCGCATTATAATACTACAGGACCTGAAATTTGGAACGATACCAAACATAAAATCACCCACTTCGTATCCTCAATGGGAACCACGGGTACCATAATGGGAACATCTACTTATCTAAAAGAAAAAAACAAAGACATTCAAATTGTTGGAGTTCAACCCACGGACGATTCCCGTATTCCAGGAATTAGAAAATGGCCAGAAGCTTATTTACCCAAAATTTTTAAACCAGAGAGAGTTGATCGAATTTTGGAAGTAAGTGAAGATGAGGCCGTGACAATGACTAAAAAACTCGCTGTTGAAGAAGGAATTTTTGCCGGAATGAGCAGTGGAGGTGCTGCAGCTGCAGCAATTAGATTATGCAATGAGTTGGAAGAAGGGATTGTAGTAAGTATAATTTGCGATAGGGGAGACCGGTATTTGTCTTCAAATATTTTTGAATAAAAAATTACTCCGGAAGTTGAATGGTTTAATTTCCGGAGTATAAATTAAAAATTGGGTTATTCAACAATTGTTGCCACTGCCACGCCTGATGCGTCTCTGTTAATATTCATTTTTACAGTTTTACTTTTCTTACCATTTTCAAGCTTCACCTTGTAAAACTCCTTATTAATTTCTCCTCCAGCCCTGGAAAATGCTAAATGTTTTGTGCCAACAATGCTATAACCCTTGTTAGCTTTTAGAACACTTATCAAAGAATTATAAGGTAAATTTATATCGATAAATTTTTGGCTACTGGAAATAATTTCTCCCAGGTTATTATAAATAACTTTTAAATTCCCTTTATTGGTGATAAAAGTAACCTGATATGTATCGTATTCTTTATCGCGGTTGGCAGTAATAAAGTCCATAATGCTAAAATTTTGCCTGGCATATTTCATTGGGTTGGAATGAAATTGGCCTACATAATCTTCACTCACATTATAGGTTAATGAATTGGAAGATTCTTCAATTTCAAGGGATTTTGGATTTAAGTCCATTTTCAATTCGTCTAGCTTAATTACATTCTGTGAATATGCCATCCCTAAAAAGGCAATACAAAGTAAGCTTAAGATTAACTTTCTCATAATAATTTAATTTAGAGATTAATAAATAATTGTTCTCTAAAATTAATCGAGTATTACTTGAAGTAAAACTACTTAAGTATCACTAATATAATATTTAACAAAATTTAATTGAATAAATTTTTACTGGTTGGTCGCTTTCTTTATAAGTAGGGTTAAATTTATAACTTCCATCTTTTTTCTCCCTAATTTCAATATTCCTTCATGCTTAAATTCCTGGAAGTGCCTGTTTACTACAGCGCGGGTAGATCCTATTAAATTGGCAATTTCTTCATTAGACAGGTCATTAATAAATTCCAGCTTTTTTGATTCCTGATTTATATTCTTTAAAATTAGACTGGCTAGTCGAGCGGGAATTTCTAGAAGAGTGTGATTAACGGCATACTCTTCTATATTTAAAAGTTGTTTTCCTAAATAAGGGAGCAGTCTTTGGTTTAATATAGGATATTTAATTAACCACCGGCGTACAATTAATATAGGTGTAGATAACATTTTTACATCTTCTAAAGACTCATAATATAATTTGTGAGAGCAATCTTCAATTAAAGTTATAACATCAAAGAAGTCATTTTTTCTAAGTAAAAACAAAGTAAATTCCCGTCCAGTCCTTTTGTCTGTTTTAAAAACTTTTAAACGGCCCGAAATTATAATATGAAATTTATGTCTTAATTGATAACAGCTACTGCAGGTATGAGCTGGCCATTTTTCTATAATAAACTGGGAAGCAATCAATAGTAAAGATTCTTTATCAAAATCTTTGAAAAGAATACTGTTTTCAATGGTTTTTAATCCCAACGCATTTCCCTTTCCTTTTTGATTCATAATCAATTGTTTTGATTTATAAAACCTTCGGGAGGGAACAAAAAATGAATTCTAAAATTACTCATTTCCTAATTATTAAATTGTATTTCTGTCGTAAATATTTCTTTAAACCTAAGAAATCAGCTATTTTTGCAAACTTGCAGATCTGAAAAAAAATTATGGCGGTGGAAACCTTTGGAATAGAAGACAAAAAAGTTGACAAGGAACTTTATGACTATCAACAAAAAGATATAGACAAGATCTTTAATGTGATAGATAAGCATCCTGAACATTATAACCTGCTTTACCAATTACCTACAGGTGGTGGTAAAACGGTTATTTTTTCACAAATGGTGCGTGAATATATACAACGTACCGAAAAGAAAGTACTTATTCTAACTCATAGAATAGAATTGTGTAAGCAAACCTCCAATATGTTAGATGGGTTTGGCGTGCGTAATAAAATTATAAATTCCAAGGTTAAAGAATTACCAGATCAGGAAGACTATATGTGTTTTGTGGCTATGGTAGAAACCTTAAATAACCGCTTGCACGATGAAAAGCTGGAAATTAAAGATATTGGGCTTGTAATTATAGATGAGGCTCATTATAATTCTTTCCGGAAATTATTTAAATTTTTTGAGAAGTGTTTTATTCTTGGAGTAACGGCCACGCCGCTAAGCTCTAACATAAAATTACCTATGAAGGATAACTACCGCGAACTCATTGTAGGAGATTCTATAGGTTCACTTATTGAAAAAGGCTTTTTGGCCCGTGCAAATACCTATAGCTATAACGTAGGACTTACCAGTTTAAAAGTGGGAATGAATGGAGATTATACCGTAAAATCTTCAGAAGAGTTATATTCTAATATTTCCATGCAGGAAAAACTGCTTACAGCTTATTACGAACGCTCTAAGGGAAAGAAAACCCTTATTTTTAATAATGGTATTAATACTTCTATTGAAGTTTATGAGACTTTTAGAAATGCAGGTTTACCTATTCGGCATTTAGATAATACCACCAGTAAACAGGATAGAAGAGATATTTTAAAATGGTTTAAGCACACGCCTGATGCCATTGTAACTTCGGTAAGTATTCTTACCACCGGTTTTGATGAACCTACGGTAGAAACCATTGTATTGAACCGGGCTACAAAATCCCTAACGCTTTATTTTCAAATGATTGGTCGTGGCTCCAGGGTTTTACCGGGAAAATCTGAATTCAATGTGATAGATTTAGGTAATAACCTGGCTCGTTTTGGAGAGTGGAGTTCTCCAGTAGACTGGAAACAAATCTTTAGGGCTCCAGATTTCTATTTTGAAAATCTATTAAGTGATGAAGAAATTGAGCGTGAGTTTAAATACGTAATGCCTCCCGAAATAAGGGAGCAATTTTCTAATACCGAAGATGTAGATTTTGACGTTGAAGAAGCTTACGATAAAGTGATTAAAAAAGGATTAAAATCTAAAGCAGTCTTAGAATGGTCTATGGAGCAGCACGTAAAAATGTGCGTAGAAAATTCTGAAGATGTTTTTGATGCAAGAATCCTTGCAAAAGAGCTTAAAGATGATATTAGTTCTCGCATTAAGCAATATTCTTATTGTATAAGCAAGAGCACTAAAAATTACCGCGATTGGTTGGAAGAAGATTACTCCCGAAAATTGCGAATGGCCATTAATAAAGAATTTTAAGTGGTTTTTACGTCAAGTAAGTTTTTTCTTGATTATACTCCATATTAGTTGAAGTCAAAATACAAACTAATAGATCTCGTTGCGAAGATTTTCGAAGCGGGATTTTTTTCTGAACCTGCCTTAGGCGTCTGGCGGGTTCAGAATCTTTAAGAAGAAATAGAATTAATCGGTATCTGCAGATTTTACATCCCGCTCAATAAATTCCCTTTCCCTAACCGAGCCACCAACTACTATAGCTGCGCTAATTAACACCAGGTTTTTAATAATATACTGGCCTTCGGTAGTTAGCACAAATGGAAAATTTTCAAAGCAAACTTCAGGTAAAATAATAAAAGGTAAAAATGTTCCGGGCATTTGTAATACCAGTAAAACAATTGCCAGCCTTAGCGTGCGTTTAGAGAGTAAAAATACGCCTATTAAAACCTCCCAAACCCCTAAAAAAGGAATAAAAAATTCAGGATCAAACCAAAAAACAGTAGCAGCAATAAGTTCCTGCGCCGGGCTATCCCAAACCACTTTTAAAGCTCCAAACCAAATAAAATTTATGGCCAGTGAAAATCGTAAAATGGGTTTCCCATATTTATACATCCACTCGCTAATTTGGTAATCCAGTTTGCTGAATTTGGCAGTATTTTCTTTCATTTTTTTCCTTCTTGAAATTCAAAATTGCGGAATATTTACCTGCTTCAAAAGCACATCAGTAATTATAGGATTTATTTAACAGCGCTAAATTTTATTACAGCCATTTATTTATGAATTTTAAAGGAACCAATAAAAAATTATAATTATGAAAGATGACGGAAAGAAAAAAGCTTCCAAAAATAAGAAGCATGAAGACCTGGAAAAAAATCGGGAAGATGGCCAGGAACAGTTTTTAACCACCAACCAGGGCGTTAGAATTAATGATAATCAAAACTCTCTTAAAGCTGGAGACCGGGGCGCTTCTTTGCTGGAAGATTTTATTTTAAGAGAAAAAATCACCCATTTTGACCACGAAAGAATTCCAGAAAGAATAGTACACGCTCGCGGATCTGGAGCCCATGGATATTTCCAGGTATACGAATCTATGGAGAAATATACCAAAGCCGGTTTTTTACAGGATCCATCTAAGAAAACCCCGGTATTTACAAGATTTTCTACTGTGGCTGGATTTAAAGGTTCAACCGATTTAGCCCGGGATGTACGCGGTTTTTCAGTTAAATTTTATACCGAAGAAGGAAATTATGACCTGGTAGGAAATAATATCCCGGTGTTTTTTATCCAGGATGCTATAAAATTCCCAGATCTAATTCACGCTGTAAAGCCAGAACCACATAATGAAATTCCGCAGGCAGCTTCAGCACACGATACGTTTTGGGATTTTGTTTCCCTAATGCCAGAGTCTATGCATATGATTATGTGGGCTATGAGTGATAGGGCAATTCCAAGAAGTTTAAGAATGATGGAAGGTTTTGGCGTTCATACCTTTAGATTTGTAAATAAAGAGGGAAAAGGAACTTTTGTAAAATTCCACTGGAAACCATTGTTAGGAACTCACGGAGTTGCCTGGGACGAAGCACAAAAAATTTCAGGAAACGATCCCGATTTCCATAGAAGAGATCTTTGGGAAGCAATAGAAAACGGCCAGTTCCCAGAGTGGGAGTTAGGAGTTCAATTAATTCCTGAAGAAGATGAGCATAAATTTGATTTTGATCTTCTAGATGCTACAAAACTAGTTCCGGAAGAGATGGTGCCGGTAAAGAAAATTGGTAAAATGGTGCTAGACAGGAATCCCGATAATTTTTTTGCAGAAACCGAACAGGTAGCCTTCCACCCCGGCCATATTGTACCCGGAATAGACTTTACTAATGATCCGCTACTCCAGGGTAGGTTATTCTCTTATACCGATACCCAACTGAAGCGACTGGGAGGACCAAACTTTCACGAAATCCCAATTAACCGGCCAATTGCACCAATGCACAACAACCAGCGTGATGGGCATATGCGTCAGCAAATAAATAAAGGACAAACCAGTTACCAGCCAAATTCTTTAGGAAATGGCTGCCCATTCCAGGCCAAGATTGCAGAAGGCGGATTTGATAGTTATCCTGAAAAAGTTGATGCTAAAAAAGTACGTGAACGCAGCGAAAGTTTTAAAGATCATTTTAGCCAGGCTACTTTGTTCTTTAACAGCCAGAGTGAAGTTGAGCAGCAACACATTATTAATGCTTTCAGTTTTGAACTGGGAAAAGTAGATGTGGCAGAAGTAAGGGAAAGAGTACTTGGTTTATTAAACGAGGTAAGTAAAGAACTGGCAAAAGAAGTTGCATCTAATTTGGGAATGCCTGTACCAAAGAAAAAAACACAATTAAATCATGGAGTTCCTGCAGATTTTGATCCAGAACGTTATGAACCTACTAAGAGCAATCCGTCTTTAGATAAAGACCCTGCATTAAGTATGATGCGCAATGGATTTGGAAATATTGCAACCAGAAAAGTAGCGTTTTTATGCGCAGATGGTGTAGATGATAAATCGGTTAACGATATGAAGAAAGCCCTGGATAAAGAAGGGGCGATGGTAAAAATTCTTGGGCCAAATTCTACTGAAGTTAAAACCGCCGATGGTAAATCACTAAAAGTAGATGAAGCTTTTAGAACCAGTGCTTCTGTAGTATTTGACGCTTTTTATGTTCCGGCTGGTGAAAAAGCCCATATGGCACTGAAAAAAATTCCGAAAGCAATTCATTTTTTAAACGAAGGTTACAAGCATTGTAAACCAATTGCTACAGCCCAGGAAAACGGTTTAATTGAAGAAACTTATTTCTGGAATAAACTGGATAAGAAAAACCTTGCTGAAGATGGGGTGATTGTAGGAAAAGATAAATCATCAGAATTTATTAAAGCTATAGGACAACACCGTTTCTGGAAAAGAGAGGAAAAAGATAGTATTCCTGCATAATTTTTTCTGAAATATGTTATAAATATTGAGACTGTTTGAAAAGTTTTATAAGTCGTCATTCTGAATTTATTTCAGAATCTAAGATTTTATAATTTAAACAAATTATAAGCTGAAACAAGTTCAGCTTGACGGAATTAGACTTTTCAAACAGTCTCTTTTTTAATCCTTATCCTTTCCACCAAAAAGTCGTTTAAAAAAGCCTTTTTTTTCCTTTTTTTCTTCTTTTTCTGGTTTTTTGGTTTCATCTTTATCACCACCTCCAAAAAGTCGCTTAAAGAAACCATCGCGTTTTTCAGGATCGCAATTCATCATTTCTTTAATTTCAACAGAAAGAGGTGCAAATCTTGCCTGTGTAATATCATTAAAGTCGGGGTCGTTATTCATTTTCTGCATTAATTTTGCAAAAACCGGTAAAGCCGAATTAGCACCCTGCCCAATATAAGTGTTTCTAAACCCAATTCTGTGATCGTCAGCTCCTACCCAGGTTACGGCTAGAAGATTTGGGGTTATTCCCACAAACCAACCATCTTTGTTATTTTGGGTAGTTCCCGTTTTTCCAGCAATATCGTTTCTTAATCCGTAAGTTGTTCTTAACCTGGTTGCTGTACCTTCATTTACCGTGGCTTTCATCATTTCTATCATGATCTTCCTGTTGGTTTCAGAAAGACTTCTGTTATCAGAAATTTCAGGTTTAAATTCGGCTAAAATATTGCCCTCGCCATCTTCTATTTTAGTGATATAAAAAGCTTTGCTGGTTTTTCCGTTATTTGCAAAAGGAGTGTAAGCTTCGGTTAATTCGGTTAAATTTAAAGAGGCAGTTCCCAGTGCAATAGAGGGCACTCGGGGTAAATCTGATTTAATTCCCATTGCTTTAGCCTGGTTCACAACATTTTCAATACCAGTTTCCATAAGCACTTTAACCGCAATGGTATTCATAGACTTACTTAATGCTTCTTTTAAATTGTAATTCATATGCGGATCTTCTTCTTCGCTACCGGAGTTTGAAGGGGTCCATCCCTTTGCATAAGTGACCTCCCGGGCCGAAAAATATTCACAGGGTTCTATACCGTTTTCTAAAGCCGCGGTGTACACAAAAGGCTTAAACGTAGAGCCTACCTGGCGCTTACTTTGGGAAACATGGTCATACTGAAAATGTTCAAAATTTACCCCGCCAACCCAGGCCTGTACAGCCCCGGTTTGTGGGGTTACCACCAACATTCCCGCATTAAGGAACTTGAGATAATGGGCAACACTATCTCGTGTACTTATATTTTTGGTTTCTGTACCTTCATAACTGAATAATTCAGTTGGATGTTCCTGGGTTAAAACATCCATAATTTCAGTCTCACTACGACCTTCTTTCTCAAGATTTTTCCAGGCTGAAGTTCTTTTTAAAGCATCGTTTACAATTTCACGGTTGGTTAACCATGGCGCTGCGCTTCCCCAGGCATCCTCGTGTTGTTTTTGTAAATTTTGTAAATGTCCTTTTAAGGCTTCTTCAGCTAAAGTTTGCATTTTTACATCCAGGGTAGTGTGCACACTCAAACCGTCCCGGTAAATATTGAATTTCTTTCCGTCTTTATTTTTAAGCGTATCCAGAATTTTACTTACATCTTTTCTAACCTGTTCCCTAAAATATGGCGCAAGCCCTTTATCGTGACTGTAATTTTTATAATTTAATACCAATTCGAGTTGCTTGGCTTCCTGTACTTCTTCTTCAGTTAAATATCCATATTTTCCCATTTGTTCGAGAACCACGTCCCGGCGTAACCGACTTCTTTCAGGAAAAATCCTTGGATTATACGAATGGGAAGCTTTTAAAGTTCCTACCAAAACCGCAGCTTCTTCAAGATTTATTTCTGAAGTATGCTTTCCAAAAAATTTCATAGAAGCACTCTCAATTCCGAAAGTGTTGTCACTAAAAGGAACGGTATTAAAATAGAGCCTGATAATTTCTTCTTTTGAATAAATATCTTCCAGTCTTTTGGCAATAATGGCCTCCTGGAATTTATTTACCACAATCCCTAAAGCACCGTAATCTTTTCTTCCGTAGATATTTTTGGCTAATTGAAGACTAATGGTACTCCCGCCGCCGGCCGAATCATCCTGAAGCAGAATTGATTTAAAAACAACACGTAATAAACTTCGATTATCGATTCCATCATGTTCAAAAAACCGTGCATCTTCGGTAGCCACAAGGGCATTTATTAAATGGGTTGGGAGTTCTTTATAGGTGATAGGTTGCCTATCAAACACATAAAATTTGCCAATAAGATCTCCGTTTTTGGCAAGAACTTCGGTTGCCCTGTTTTGTTTAAGCTCTTTTAATTCGGTAGAGGAGGGGAGTTGGCCCCAGGCTCCAAAATAAATACTTGCAAAAAACAGAAAAAATAGAGCAAAAAGGCTTAGAAGTATTATTAGAGCCCATTTTATTTTGGGAAATTTTTTAATCTTGTTTAGCATAGGAGGTTTAATTGATACAAATAAACAAATACCATACAAACCAAAATTAAATTTTAAAGATATTTTAAGTTTTTTTAAAATTCAGACATTCAGCAATATCCAAATCTTTGAAAATAAAAAGCCGGCTACTTTTTAAGGTGCCGGCTAAGGTTTACTGAGTTCCATAAGGCGAATGTTTTTAAGGTTAACTCATAGGTCTAAGGTTCAAACACCAGGTGTTCCTGGTAAAATTTTCACGGAACTTGTTACGGGGTTTTTTCCCAAAAACCTGGGGCTCTCGCGTACTTCCACAGTTTAAATTAATATACTCCTGAATTTTCATTGTGTTAAGTTTAAAGGTAACGGCGTTTAATTTCCCAGTTACTACGATTATTGGACTTACTTTGATTTAAAAATGAACGAAGGTTTACTGAATTTTTCATGATTTCTAATTTTTAGTGATTATTTTAAATAACGTCTTTTACTGGTCCAGGTACTTTTAGAGTTCTTCTTTTCCTGGTTAAAAAATGGTCGGCTAATTGTTTCAAAAGTTTTCATAATTTCTAAAATTTAAAGGTTTATATCTAATAGACTCCATTGAATTTGGTTTGTTACAGTACTATGCTATAAATAGTACTAAATTAACTTACTTTTAACAAATAGGGGGTTTTTAGGGGAAGTTTCGGCCGGTATTTTTTGGTAATTTTAAAATCTGGGTGTTAATAATATTTAATTATGGTGGCAGACTTTAATATTAAACCTATTTTAGAAATCAACTTGGAGCGAGTTATATGAAATTGAATAAAATAGTAATTGGTATTGTGGTAGGGGTGTTCATTCTCGCCGGGTGCATTTTCTGGGCTTTTAAAAATAACAGTTACTTATCTTTTGACGACGATAATAAGACCTATACTATTGAGGAGAAATGGAATTTACCCCCAATCCTGCAGGAAATATCAGGCATAAGCTACCTTGGGAATAACGAGGTTGCCTGCATTCAGGATGAAGATGGGATGATTTTTATTTTCAATATAGAAACCTCAAAAATCACATCCAGGATTTCTTTTGGGGAAAGCGGTGATTATGAAGATATAACAGTAATAGAAGACACGGCTTATGTTGTAAGAAGTGATGGTAAAATTTTTAAAGTAGCCGGTTTTAGGGAAAATAATCCCGAAATAAATACTTATCAAATATCTGGATTAGATAGTAATGGCATTGAAAGCCTGGAATTTGATGCTAAAAATAAGCGCTTATTATTTGCGGTTAAAGAATACAACAATAGAAAAGAAACCAAAGGAATTTATACCTTTAATCTTACTATCCAAAAAGTAAATAAGGAACGACTCTTCACTTTAGACGGGCGCGATGAAATTTACCAAAATCTAAGAGGGGGGAAGTCTTCCCAAATTATTAGACCCTCTTCTATAAGGTTTCATCCAACTACCGGTGAATTATATATTTTAGAAGGAAATCAGCCAAAATTAATCATTCTGGACCAGGATGGAAACGAGGCGAAAATTCATCTTCTTGATCCTGAAACTTTTCCCCAGCCTGAAGGTCTTGCTTTTGATGAGGAAAATAGGCTATATATTTCTAATGAAAGTAGGAGACAACCCGCAAATATTTTGAGAGTTAAACTAAACGATTAAATAAATTCTATGCCCGAATCTATTGAAACTACCTCCGTAAAAAAAAGTAAAGCCCCACTAATTGTTTCTGGAATTATAATAGCTGCTTTGATAGCGGCTTATTTCTTTATTCCCGGGGTAAGGGAATTTTTCTCCAACGCCTGGGAGGTGTTAACCAGTAACGATGAAGAGCGTATCACCCAGTGGGTTTCCCAATTTGGGTGGTTGGGCCCAACAATACTTATCCTGGCTATGGTGGCGCAAATGTTTTTAATCGTGATTCCATCAGTGGCTTTAATGGTAGTTTCAATACTGGCTTATGGGCCTTTTTTTGGAAGTCTAATTATTTTCGCAGCTATTTTTTCGGCTTCTAGCGTAGGATATTTTATAGGTCGTTATTTTGGGCCGGTAATTGTTCAAAAGTTAATAGGCCCAAAAAACGAAAATAAAATTGAGGATTTTATTGATGATTATGGCTTTTGGGCGGTAATCGTTACCAGAATAAATCCTTTTCTTTCTAACGATGCCATTAGCTTTGTGGGAGGAATTCTTAAAATGGGTTACTGGCGTTTTATTGGTGCAACCCTTGTAGGTATTGCCCCGCTCACTATTTTTATTGCAATTATAGGTAAAAGCACCGATGGCCTAAAAACCGGACTTCTCTGGGGATCTATTGTAAGTTTGGTTATTTTTATTTTATACGTGTGGTGGGATAAGAAAAAGCGCAAAAAATAGGAGGGAAGCAGTGGTTTTAAGAAATCGTAAATTATTTATTCGCTTCAAATTAAGTAATTTAATTTCTATCACTTATCTTTGTAGAAGTTTAAGCAGTGTCCTAACCAGGATTCTTTACATTTATTGAAGATTAATGGCATTACAAGCCGGGTTACTACCACAAAAATCTTCAGGAAAAAAATTCAAGCTTACTCACTCAATTACTAATTAAAATTAATTAATGGGCAAATCGCAGCAGACATTCAGTAAAACTGAAAAAGAAAAAAAGAAAATAAAAAAGCGTAAAGAAAAAGAGGCTAAGAAGCAGGAGCGCAAAGAGAACTCTAACAAAGGCGGTAATTTTGAAGATATGATCGCTTATGTAGATGCTGATGGAAATCTTACCGACACTCCACCAGATCCTTCTCAAAAAGTTGAAGTTGAAGCCGAAAGTATAGAAATTGGTGTTCCTAAGAAAGAGGATATGCCAGAAGAAGATCCGCAAAGAAACGGAAAGGTCTCATTTTTTGATCATTCTAAAGGTTTCGGGTTTATTATAGATTCAGAAAACAACGAAAAATATTTTGTTCACGTTACCGGATTAATCGATGAGATTGACGAAAACGACAAGGTAACTTTTGAACTGGAACGAGGAATGAAAGGTATGAACGCTGTTCGCGTTAAGCAACAGTAAACTTTCGAACAAACTTTCGAGGTATTTAGAGTATAAATTATTTAATTTTTATACGCTAGCCATTTAAGTATAAAACCTCAATTATCGAGTAATTCTCAACACCCATAAAAGGTTCGGTAATCTTTAATTATTGCTGAACCTTTCTTTTTTATCTTTCCTAACGGGGGTGTTTCCCCTTAAAGTCTGGTTTAAGGCTTTATTATTTCAATTAACATGCAAACTAAGAATTTACAGGAAATCCTTGACAAATTGGAGATTTCCCAGCTTAATGCTATGCAGCAGGAAGCTTTTAAAACTATTGCCGAAAACCAAAATACGGTGCTACTCTCGCCAACAGGATCGGGAAAAACCCTGGCATTCCTATTACCCTTACTTGAGATATTAGATCCAGACCTGGCAGAAGTGCAGGCTTTGATTTTAGTGCCTTCTCGTGAACTCGCTATTCAAATTGAACAGGTTACCCGCGAAATGGGTGCCGGTTTTAAAGCAAACGCTGTTTACGGCGGCAGAGCTTTTTCTAAAGATAAAATAGAATTGCAACACGCCCCCGCCATTTTAATAGGTACGCCCGGCCGGGTTGCCGATCATTTTAGAAGGGAAACTTTCTCCACCAAAAATATTAAAGCGCTGGTTTTAGATGAATTTGATAAATCTTTAGAAGTAGGTTTTGAAAACGAAATGAAAGAAATTATTGGGGAGCTTACGGGTTTAGATAAACGCATCCTGACTTCAGCAACGCAAAATATTGATATTCCGGGTTTTGTAGGTCTTAAAAATCCGAAGCGAGTAGATTATTTAAAAGGAGAACAGCCATCCCTGGAAATTAAAACCATACAGGTAAATCCAAAAACCAAATTGCAAAGCCTTGTAAAATTACTTTCTGAAAATGCTGAAGGCTCAGGAATTATTTTTTGCAATTTAAAAGATAGTATAGCTGAAGTAAGTGATTTCCTGGGTGAAAATAATATTAAGCACGGAATTTTTTCTGGCGGGATGGAGCAAAAAGACCGGGAAAGATCACTTATTAAATTTAGAAATGGAACGCATCGAATTTTGATCGCTACCGATCTTGCTGCGCGTGGCATAGATGTGCCCGAGATAGATTTTATAATTCATTATCAATTACCCTTTAAGGCTTCAGAGTTTACCCATAGAAATGGGCGTACAGCGAGAATGCACCAGGAGGGAATTGCTTACGTACTTTCAGATAGAAGAACCCTTCCAGATTTTATTAAATCAAATGATTATGTAATTCACAATAAGAAACACAATACCGATGTAGTTGAAAAGACTACCTTGTTTATTTCGGGAGGAAGAAAAGATAAAATTTCAAAAGGAGATATCGCTGGACTTTTCTTAAAGCAGGGGAATCTTAAAAAAGAAGAACTGGGACTTATAGAACTGAAACAGGATTGCGCATTTGTGGCTGTTCCAAATGAAAAAGCTGAAGAACTTATTTCAACGCTTAACAATTCCAGGCTTAAAAAGAAAAAAGTAAGAGTGCGTTATATTTAAATATGGAATCCAAACAACCTAATAATCCGTTACACGGTGTTAAACTTGCCGAAATTTTAGAATTTCTGGTAGCAAAATATGGCTGGGAAGAAATGGGGAAACGCATCAATATTAAATGTTTTACGCAAGATCCCTCTATAAAATCCAGCTTAAAGTTTTTACGAAAAACGCCCTGGGCAAGAACCAAAGTAGAGAATCTATACCTTGAATCGCTTTAAGTACTGAATTTCCCTATTTTTACCATTAATGCGGATATCCGTAAAATTAATTCAATAATTACAGATATCTTTGATATTTCGGTTTTGAGGTAAAATCGGAAATTTCGCTAGATATTTTGATGAGAAGCATTCTACAATGGTTAAGATTTAATGGATTAAAGCTGGTAATAGCTTTAATTGCTGGTTTGGTTACTTACCATTTGCTCAACTGGATGTACCTTTTAAAGTTTTAGAGAAAATAAAGGAAAAGGGTAGGAGAATAACCTATTTATTATCCGATAAAAAGGAGTAGTTTTGCCGCTTATTTAAAATAAGAAAAATGAAGCGTGTAAATCAATATAAAAAGCTCTTTAATGTTGAAAAAGAGATAGACCTTAAAGAACTTAAAACCAGTTACCGAAACCTGGTGAAAGAATGGCATCCCGATAAATTTAGGGAAACCGACGAGAAGCACGCCGAAGCCGAAATTAAGAGCAAAGAGATTATAGATGGCTATCACTTTTTGGTAAGCATTGCGCCACAAACTCGCGAAGCCAACCTTGAAGAATATAACCGCACTATAAACGAAGCCGGAATTGCAGATTACCAGCACAAAGGAAACCTACTGGAAATCTCTTTTACCAACGGTACTACCTACGAATATTTTGGAGTGAACAAGAAGCTTTTTATGAAGTTCATCAGTTCAGACAAACAAGTGAGATTTGCGAAAAGAAATATTTATAGTTCTTTTTTATATAGAAAATCTAAGAAAGATCTTGAGTTGGAAACAGCTTAATTAGATTTTAGGCATAAAAAGAGGCTGCTTGAAAGATCTATTTCCGTCAAGCTGAACTCGTTTTAGCTTCTAATATGAAATTAATTATAATCATGTTAGATTCTGAAACGAGTTCAGGATGACGGGTTAAAAACTTTCAAACAGCCTTCTTTCTTATTCAATTATAGTAAACTACCTCGATAAATTACATCGAGTCTTCAGAATCTTCACCGGAAGATTGAGCAATTACATCCTTAATAGATTGATGCCCTTTTTCAATCCCATCGTGTTCCGATTTGATTTCGTCCTGTTCACTCATAATACGTTCGTGAGTTTTTTGCATTTCGTCAAGTTGCGCTTTTTTCTCATCGGTGCTTAAAGAACCGTATTCTTTATTAAGCTCGTTATGACTTCTAATCATTTCTTCGTGAGAAGCCAGGGTAACCTGGTGGTCTCTAATTTGCCCTTCAAGCTCTGCCAGTTTTTCTAATTGGGTAGAATCTTCCAATTGTTCGAGTCCGCGTAATTCCTGTGATACCTGGTTATGATTGTTCATTAATTCCTGGTGCTTTTGCCTAAGCTCTTCGTGGGTACTCACAATACTATCATTGGCCTTTGTTAATTCCTGTTGTTGCTTTTCCAAATCCTTATTGGCATTATCGTTACAACTTGTAAAACCTATAGCTACAAGGGCTAAAATCATTACAAAATTTCTCATACTCTTAGTTTTTTGGTTTAAGTAATCTAAATTATAAAAAAGGAGAGGAGATAATTTTAATTTGCTGTTAAATAAATGAGGATAATTTATTTGATAAGAGGATGGAGCGGATCTTACTAAAGATTTATTTTTAAACCTGGTTGTATAGAGTGCGATAATTTAAAAGTGTGTATGCCATTTTTGAAAGGGAAGTAGTGGCACCGCTAGCTTTTTTATGGGTGTAGGCTAATGATTACTCAATGGTTAGTATAGTAATAAATTCTTATATTTAGTACTTTAAGTAATCAGTGATGCAGCATTAATAATACATTGAACAAAATTGTTTCTGTAAATTCATTTTGTCTCTAGTACTTATCTAGATGTTTAAGTTTATTAAAATTTAATAAACTGTTTCCAAAACTCACCGTTAAAATATGGATTACCCCTTTTTTTCAGGATTAATACAAAACGTAGCATTGCTTTTGGTTTTCAGTTTTTTATATGCCACAAAGTGGATTGATTCTACCCATTCTAAAAAATTACTCCCCAATGTTTTTGCAGGTATTATTGTTGGGGGCATTGGGGTTCTCCTAATGTTTACGCCCTGGACGTATCAACCAGGACATTATTTTGATCTACGAACAATTTTATTGGCAATAGCCGGCTTATACCTTGGAGCTGTACCCACCATTATTGCCATTTTAATTATAGCAGCTTACCGCTTGTATCTTGGTGGGGATTATGTAATAGCAGGAGTTGGCCTCATTATAATTTCGGGTTTGTTAGGTATTGGGTGGAAATATTTTCAACAAAGGCTAGGGGTCAAAAACAGCATAGTATCTTTATATCTTTTGGGTGTGATAGTGCACGTGTGTATGTTAATTCTGCCCATATTTATACCTATAGAGGGGGCTCTGGCTCTTGTAGAGTTTATGGCTTTGCCTATTTTAATTATATACCCAGTTATCACCGTACTTCTTGGACTGTTAATGAACCGGCAATTAAAAGTTTGGAGAAACCGAAAAGAAAAAGATAGGTTATATGAATCTGAGCAGCGATTTACTAAAATGATGCTGGACATTAATATGGTTTTTATAAATCTTGATATCGACAGCAAGATCATTTTTTGTAATGACTATTTACTTTCAATTACCGGGTATACCGAGGAAGAGCTTATTGGCAAAAACACTGTTGATATTTTTGTGCCTGAAGATGAAAAAGAAACTACGGAAAAAGGTCTTAAAGAATTATTTGAAAATAACAGAAGCCTACATCATTTTGAAAGTAAGATACTCACAAAAGACAATAAAGAACTTTATATCTCCTGGTACAATTCGGTAATTACCGATGACTACGGAAAAATAAAGGGTATAGCCAGTTTAGGAGAGAATATTACAGAGAAAAAAGCCACACTCAATAATCTAAAAGAAGCAAAGGAAAAAGCAGAAGAGAGTAATCGCTTAAAAAGTGTTTTTCTACAAAATATAAGTCACGAAATTCGTACTCCTATTAATGCAATTATGGGTACTATAGACCTATTGAAAGAATCATCGGAGAAAGAGGTTCGTGAAAAGTATTATGAAGTATTACGATTAAGTGGTACGAGATTACTCTCTACTATCAATGATCTAATAGATATTTCCCAGGTGGAAACCCGGCAAATAAAGGTCAATAAATCTAACTTTAATCTTTCTGAAATAATAGCGAATCACCTAAATGTGGCGACGCCTATAGCTGGTAAAAAGAATAACAAAATAGTATGTACCAGCAAATATCTTCATACCAATACCATGCTTTATACCGATAAAAATATGCTTACCAGCATTTTTATCAATTTGTTGAGTAATGCTAATAAGTTTACTGCAGACGGAATTATTGAATTTGGAAGTTTAGATGAACACGGTAATATTGTTTTTTATGTAAAAGATAATGGTATAGGAATTCCGGAAAACCGAATTGATGTTATTTTCGATCGGTTTGTACAGGCAGATTCGAGTTTAAGTCGCCCACACGAAGGTTCTGGTTTGGGCTTATCAATAGCCAAAGCTTATGCCGAAATGCTTGGGGGTAATATATGGGTAGAATCTGAAGAAGATAAAGGCAGCACCTTCTATTTTAGCATTCCTAAAGATGAAGTCACTACCACAACAACCCATACCAATAAAGAGAATAACGAAATAACCCAGCTACCAAACCATAAGATTTTAATTGCTGAAGATGATAAATTGAATTATTTAATTCTGAAAAAGATCGTCGAAAATATGGGGGTAACCAATATTCTACATGCAGAAAATGGTTTAGAAGCAGTTGAAATGGTTAAAAAAGATACTGAAATCTCTTTGGTGCTCATGGACATAAAAATGCCAAAAATGAGTGGCGAAGAAGCAATTCAAAAATAAGAATTTTTAATCCAACTATTCCTATTATTGCCCAAACGGCATTCGCCATGCCTAATGACAGGGACAAGTTTATTGAGATTGGGAGTAATGATTATATTCCAAAGCCAATTGATAAAAACGAATTGAAGCGACTTTTGAAAAAATATCTTCCAGCTCACAGTACGATATGACTAATAGATATAAAAAAGAACTATAATTTATATTATGTAAAATAGAATATTTTAGAGCTGAAACTTATCTTTCATTTAGAACCTACTCCTCTTCTTCTAACTCACTTAACCTTCCCTGGTAAGATATAAACGAACGCTGGCTGCTATTCACCCTGGTATTTACATCTCCTTCAGGAAAAATATTTATTGAAAAATCCAGATTCTCAGTATCCTGGTCGGTAGAAAATTTTATTATTTGGGAATTATTCTTTCCGCTGCTAATTTCAAAATCCTGTAACGGGCCGTTATAAATTATGCCGCCTTCATTATTATAACCACCGCCAGAAAAACGTTCACCAAAAAATGGCAGAAATAAATTCACAGAATCTTTTTTAAAGCGTATAAAATTAGTATTTCCTATCAGGTTAATTCTACCACCAGACATCGGGTTGAGCCAATCGTGCTCAATTTCAAATTCCATGCTTTCAATTAAAGCTTTGGTTTCAGCAATTTTAGTAGTATCAGCACTACTACCACAACTTTGCAGTACAATTAGAGCAAAAATAATAGTTAAATATTTGATTTTAAGGTTCATAATCAACTTTATAAGATTCTTAGCTTAAGATACAATCTTTAACTTTTTATTACTCTTAAAAGACTTTTAAATTCGTAGTTCACAAATTTTTCCAAGCTATTTTATTGATAAATATAGTTCTAATTTATCTTCAACTAAAAAATAAGTTTATGCACTTAAAAATATTCTTAAACCTTTGCTAAGAATCACTTAATTGATTTGGGTACTTAGAGAATTATGGGTTTATTGGTACTACTAAAATAAACTTATTTATGGAAGCAATATATCAGTTCGTAAAACTCGATAAAAGCGAATCACTACAGGAGTTCGCTCAAAAAAAATTAGATAAACTGGAGAATAAATATGACTGGATCGTGAAAGCCCAGGTGTATTTTAAAAAGGAAGAAGTCCAGGATCCTAAAGGTTATATTTGTAATATTAAATTGAGTGCTCCCGGGCCTCAAATTTTTGCCGAATCTAACGAAAACTCTTTTGAAGCTGCAACCTCTGAAACTATTAGAGATTTGGAACGGCAGTTATCAAAAAGAAAAGGCCAAATGAAAACACATTCAAACTAAGAATATTTTCAGTTTAATTCATAAAAAACCCTGATGTAACTCACATCAGGGTTTTTTTCGTCCTACAATTGTTTCAGAAACCAGGTAGATAATAATCAGAATATCCAGAAGTGAATTCGGGAATATCAATTTTTATTTTGTTTCGGCTTCTTCAGCATCTTTGGCTTGATCTTCACCAAGTTCGTTTGCTTCAATACGTTCTTTAAACTCATTAATAATTCCACCTTTTAGTAAAATATTAATTTGTCTGTCGCTCATACTGTGTTTTGTTTCAAACTCCAGTTTATCACCATTTGCTTTTCTAACAATTACCTTAATATTATTTCGGTTTATGATATCTTCCCGCAGGTTTCTAAAAATTATTTGATCGTCCTGATCTATTTTTTCATAATCTGCGATGTCTAAAAATTCCAACGGAAGAATACCAAAATTCACCAGGTTTTGCCAGGCAATTCTTGCATAACTATTTGCAATTACCGCTACCTGTCCTAAATATTTTGGGGCAATTGCCGCGTGCTCCCTACTGGAACCTTGCGCATAATTATCTTTAGCAACTACAATATGGCCGCCGTGTTCTCCTTTAGCTTTCATTGCACGATCATAAAAACTTTCGTCAATAACCGTGTAAGAAAATTTACTAATTTCTGGCAGGTTACTTCTAAATGGCAGTACCTCTGCTCCTGCTTTTAAAATTTCATCGGTAGAAATATTATCACCCATTTTCAGCATAACCGGTACGCTGTATTTATCCTGCATAGGCTCAATATATGGGAGCGATTTAATATTTGGACCTTTTTGAAGTTCAACTTTAGAACCATCTTCTGGAGGAGCAACCAGCATATCTTCTTTAATAATCTGAAATTCGGGATATTCAAATTTAGGATACTTCATATTATAAAGCTTTTCCATATCCCTTGGATCGGTAATTTTTCCTGTTAAAGCTGAAGCTGCTGCTGTTTCTGGACTACATAAATGTACCTGGTCATCTTTTGTACCGGAACGATCTGGGAAGTTTCTGGGCATAGTACGCAAACTAATAGTTCCAGATGCCGGTGCCTGTCCCATTCCTATACAACCCATACATCCTGACTGGTGAAAACGCGCTCCTGCCTTGATTAAGTTCGCAAAAGCTCTATTTTCTATCATATTCTGAATAATTTGCCTTGAAGTTGGGTTAATATCAAAAGAAACATCACTACTAACCGATTTATCTTCTACTATAGCACCTGCCACCCAGAAATCTCTTAAACCGGGATTGGCTGAAGAACCAATAACTACCTGGCTAATTGATTTTCCTGCAACCTCCCTCACTGGAACAACATTTCCAGGACTGGTTGGTAAGGCAATTAAGGGAACCAGTTCATCTAAAATTATTTCTTCGTGAAGATCGTATTCACAACCTTCATCGGCTACCAATTCTCTCCAATCATCTTCACGTTCCTGAGATTTTAGAAATCTTTTTGTCTCGTTATCACTTGGGAAAACGGTGGTGGTAGCACCAAGTTCAGCACCCATATTGGCAATCACGTGACGATCCATAGCACTTAAATTCTTAAGTCCGTCGCCATAATATTCTATTACTTTGCCAACTCCGCCTTTTACATCGTGACGGCGAAGCATTTCAAGAATAACATCTTTAGCACTTACCCAGTCTGGTAATTTTCCGGTAAGTTTTACGCCCCAAACTTTTGGCATTTTCACGAAATATGGTTGTCCTGCAATCGCTGCCGCAACGTCAAGTCCACCAGTACCAATGGCCAGCATTCCTAAAGAACCTGCAGCCGGAGTGTGGCTATCTGAACCTACCATAGTTTTACCCGGTTTCCCAAAGCGTTCCATATGTACTGGATGGCTTACACCGTTTCCGGGTCTACTATACCAAAGTCCGAATTTTTGCGCTGCCGAAAGTAAAAACAAGTGGTCATCGGCATTTTTAAAGTCGGTTTGTAGCAGGTTGTGATCTACATATTGCACGGCTACCTCGGTTTGAGCTTTTTCGAGCCCCATAGCTTCAAGCTCTAATTGTACCAGTGTTCCCGTAGCATCCTGCAGTAATGCCTGATCTATTTTTATTCCTATTTCCTTTCCGGGAATCATTTCTCCCTTGAGCAAATGTTCTTTAATTAATTTTTGAGTTACGTTTAATTTAGACATAGTTGGTTATTTTTAAGCTTTAAAATATTACAATTTATAAGAACAAAGGGTGCGTTTAACAATATCTTATATCTTCTACCCTGCCCTAAATACTTAATGTTTAGCGGATATTGAAAACTTTAAACATTAAAAAAGCCACAAATAGAGAAGGTTCTCTTCTTTATTTATGGCTTCAAAAAAAGCTGTTTGAAAAATAGCTGTTGTAATATTCTGAATCTAAGTTGTAAATATTCAACGGGCTACTTTCGAAACAGCTTAATTATATTTTTAACTTCTGCTTAAAGCGTTTAAAATATCGGTTTGCTGACCTTCTTCAATATTGAAACCGGGTTTTCCTTTTCTTGGAAATAAATAGGCAAATTCTTCATCAAAAGCACTCCAGCTTCCTGCCAATCCAAAATCGTCGTTAGATTTATCCATTTTTGGTCTTTTAAAGGTATTTAAATTTGAATTATATGGAGAGCCTTCGGCATCTTCACCCGGGAATAACATTCCATCGTTTACTTCAGAATAAATAACTACTGAAGCGCCACCGTTTCCTGGAAGATCAAAAACTTTTAAACCAAAATCTTTTAAAACTCCTTTGCGTTCTGTTATATCTTTGGTTTTAAAACTGTCTTTAAAATTGTTGCGTGGATGTGCAAAAATTGGTGCGCCACCGGCATCTTCAGAAATTGTCTTTAGATCGGCATAAGCATCTTTTAAAATAGCATCGCAGGTAATTAAAATACCTTTTATTTTATACCCATCGGTTACCAGCTTTTTTATAGCATCTTTAGAAGATTTTTCAACTACATCAATAAGCAGTATATCCTGCCTGTTTATATGTCTAATAGCGTAACCCTGGTTAAAAACGCCATCTTTTTCTTCACCTTTAATAATAAATGTGTCTGGGATTAACTTTAAAAATTTACCGGTTTCACCTTTTTCAACAAATTCGGCACTTTGGCTGTGCAGCACTTCCATCTTATCAACAGTCTTCATAATCAAAATCGTTTTAAATTAGTTGTTTCAAGATACAAATAAGGCTATGTTTTCACAATGCTGAAGTCGGGTTTTAGGACAGATTTAACGAGACAGCGTAAGCTGAAAAATTACCGTGGTGGGAAAGGCTAAACGGAATTTGCAGATTATCACCCCCGTAGCTCACAAATGGTACTCCCTGCTGGTCTTTACTTATGTTAAGGGATTCTAATGGAATTCCTCTCTGCTCAGCAATTTTTTGAAGCAACCTGAGCCTGGAATTTTTATTTTCTGAAATAAGGGAAAACTCAGTGTTTCCGGTAATTGTATGAATCATATTTGGAAAAAGAATAGAATTTATTACAAAAACATCTTCTTTATAGCACACCACTCCCCTTGCCTTATCAGGATTAATTTTAACCTGTTCGCAAACAAATTGCTTCGGATTATAAAAACGCTTCAGCTTATATTTACGCTGAACCGCTTTATAAACCGCCTCTTTCATACTCCAAAGCAACCAGACATTTAATTCAGGATCTTCTGAATTCTGAATAAAAGTTTGTTCTTCTTCCGAAAATAATTTCTGAAGAAAGCCTTCTCTTTGCCAGTTACTTTGAGCCCGAATCAGGTTAAGGTCTATGATATCGTTGCCAATCACGCTGAAGCAAGTTTGCGCTCAATAATATTTTTAGCATCGCCCACAGTGAGCATACCTTCCATAGATTCGTTGTCTATTTCAATATTAAACTCGTCTTCAACATCCAAAATCACATCTACCAGGTTAGCCGAATTTACTTCCAGGTCTTTAATAAAATCGGTTTTTTGGCTAAAATTTTCC
Organism: Salegentibacter agarivorans; assembly: GCF_900113135.1. Taxonomy (GTDB): domain Bacteria; phylum Bacteroidota; class Bacteroidia; order Flavobacteriales; family Flavobacteriaceae; genus Salegentibacter; species Salegentibacter agarivorans. The sequence goes on from NZ_FOOH01000002.1 coordinate 191,831, forward strand.
AGGCCTTCCTTGCGTTGGGTATAAGGCGTGACGATCTTTTTGATAGCATCCAATATTTCTTTTTCTTTCATTTTTTGTAATAAATAGCTTTATATTTTTTTAAAAATAACTACGGAATTTACATCCCCAAATCCAAAACTGGATTTTGCCAGAATATTAGTTGGTATCTCTAAAGTTTTCCTTGGAATTTTCTCTTCTGAAACCAAATTTGCTATTTCCGGTTTCAGGTCTTCGCAATTCACATTTCCGAAGATAAAATTTTTATCCATCTGTAACACACTTGCAACACATTCTATACTTCCCGAAGCGGCCAGGCAATGCCCGGTCATTCCCTTTAAAGAATTTATATACGGAAAATCACTTCTTTTCAATGCTTTCTTCCAATTCTCAATTTCCAGCGCATCTTTAGTGGTTGCGGTAAGATGCCCATTAATCACGTCGATTTCCTCTGATGAAATGTTAGAAAAATGAATAGCTTCCTTAATACAACGAATAACCGCTTCGCTATTAGCAGCCGTCATACTGCCACCACCCCGCTGGCCACCACTATTTACAGCACCACCTAAAACTTCGGCGTAAATTTTCGCGCCCCGCTCTTTAGCCGATTCGTATTCTTCTAACACCAAGGCCCCTGCTCCACTGCCGGGCACAAGACCTGCTGCCGAGGCGCTCATTGGCCGGGAAGCTTCAGTAGGATTTTTGTTATATTTTGAAGGTAAAATACGCATGGCATCAAAACCGCCCCAAACATAAGGGCCGTGATCGCTGCAGCTTCCAACTAACATTCGCTTTGCTTTTCCGGCAGCAATTCTTTCAAATCCCATTAATAAAGCTTCGGTGCCCGTGGTACAGGCCGAGGAGTTAGTAGTTACCTGATTTCCGCAGCCTAAAATACCGCCTAAATAAGCGCTAATTCCACTGGCCATAGTTTGCATAACGCTGGTACTTCCCAACCTTCTGGTTTTCCCGGCATCTATTAAATGAATCGCTTCCCGAAATTTATCTACACCTAGAATTCCGGTGCCAAAAACAATTCCGCAGTCCCAATCTGGTTGTTCGTTATCTCCAATTTTAAGTCCTGCATCCTGCCAGGCATCGGTTCCGGCAATTACCCCGTACACAATCCCGCTGGAATTAAGTCCGCGTAGTTGTAAAGACGTAAAATATTCAGCTATTTTTTCTTCCGAAAGTTGTGGTTTTCCAGCAATCTGGCAACTAAAGTTTAAACGTTCCAGTTCCTCTTCAAACCTAATCCCACTTGCGCTTTTTCTAATTGCATCTTCAAAATTAGCCAGCCCAACACCATTTGGTGCAACCACACCCATTCCTGTGATGACTACGCGCTTTTTCATTTAAATAAATTTCTAAACAGATTCGTTTTTAATCATTCCGGCAATCTTTCCGCGACAAATTAGCTTATCTTTCTTGCTATACATTCTTACTTCACATTTCAATTTATTAAACCTATAAAACAACTTTTCTGAAACTACTTTTACCGTTTCCCCGGGAAAAACCGGCAAGTAAAAATCTACTTCAGAAGAACTTAAGGCAAGTTTAATATTTTCAGAATTAGTTTTTTCATTTCCCAGCAGGAAAATCCCCAGGCATACCACGCCAATTTGCGCCATACATTCAGTTAAAATAACACCTGGCGTTACCGGATTATTTTTAAAATGCCCTTTATAAAAAAAAGAATCTTCTGGAAATGTATAAATTCCTTCAGCAGATTTCTCATTTACGTTCAACAATTCATCTATAAATAGGAATGGCTTTGAATAAGGTAATTTTTCGAGTATGTTTTTATAATCCAATCGCTGCTTATTTTAAATGTTCCCCACCATTTACCGGAATAATAGTCCCCGTAATCCAACCGGCTTCGTCTTTACTCAATAAATAAACCACATTGGCCACATCATTTGGAACGGTAAGCCTTTTAAACGGATTATGTTTTAGCGCGTGGTTGCGTAAAGTTTCGTTCCCGGGAATCATCTGGAAAGACCGGGTAACCGTAACTCCCGCCTGGATACAATTTGCGCGAATACCGTAAGGAGCAAATTCCAGGGCGATATTTCGGGTTATAGATTCTAAGGCTACTTTTGCTGCAGAAACCGCGGCGTAATTGGCCCAGGCTTTTTTATTGCCTTCACTGGTAAACGATATAATCCTGGCATCTTTTGCAAAAAGATTAGCTTTGAAAATAGCTTTTGTCCAATCGTAAAGGCTAATAGCCATCGCATCTATAGTAATTTGAAAATCTACATTATCTAAAGTAGGTTCATCACCGGTCATAGGTTTTAGGTTTCCCTTTGCAATACTATGTACCAAACTTCTAATTTTGCCTTCTTTTCCTAAGATCTTAGCAATTTCTTCAATTAAATTTGCTCGTTTTTCAGCGTTTGTAGCATCCACATTAAAGCTTTCAAACTTAACATCCTGTTCTCTAATATCTTCAAAAGCTTCTTCTATTTCGGCTATATCGGTTCTTCTATCACGGTGTACTATAATTATATTCATCCCATGATGGGCGAGTTTTCTGGCGGTGGCAAAGCCAAGGCCTGTACTTCCGCCTAAAATAATTGCCCAGTAATTACGATCTTTAAACTCTGTTACCATTCCAATAAAATTCTTTGTGCCGAAAAACCTGGACCAAAACTTAACATTAAGCCTTGCTCGCCCGGTTTTGGCTGATTTTTCATAAATTCTTCTAACACAAACAGCACCGTTGCACTGCTCATGTTCCCGTATTGCTTAAGCACCTCACGGGTTTTATCAATATTCTTTCCTAAGTTACCAAAAAGATCTTCAACTGTTTGTACAATTTTCTTTCCGCCGGGATGAAATATTAAATGGTCTACTTTTTCAATATTTGAGTTGAATTTTTTCAAAAACGGATGAACAATTTCAGGAAAATGGGAAGCTATAGTTTGCGGCACGCTTTCATCTAAAATCATTTTGAGGCCGTGGTTGGTGAGATCAAAACCCATTAAATGGGTGGCTTCATAAAAATGATACATTTCTTCACCCAGAATTTTCGGCCCTGTAGCGTTTTCCTCTGAAGATAGCAATACACAAGCGGCACCATCTCCAAAAATTGCAGCGCTCACCATATTGGCCATCGAGAAATCATCTAACTGAAATGTAGCCGTAGGACTTTCAACTGCAATAACGGCCGCTCGTTTTCCCGGATTTGCCTTAAGAAAATTCGCGGCATACATTATTCCTGAAATTCCTGCCGCGCAGCCCATTTCGGTAACCGGGAGCCGGGTAATATCCTGGCGTAATTTTACTTCATTGATTAGGTAAGCATCTAAGGAAGGAATCATAATCCCGGTGCAACTCACGGTAATTATAAAATCGATTGAATCTGCTTCCCACTTATTATTCTGTAAAGCTTTTTTTAATACATTTTTGCCGAGTTTCTTAACTTCCCGTATATAAATATTGTTTTTATCTTCAAAAGAAGTTGCCGTGAAAACTTCTTCGGGATCCATTATAGAATAGCGTTTATCTACCGCAGCACCTTCAAAAATCTTCAATACTTTTCGTCGATAGCGATCATTTTGGTCCTGAAGCCAGGTTTCTACCAACGGTAAAATATCTTTGGTTTCCCGGGCATACTGCGGTAATTCTTTTTCTACGCCTGTAATTTTTACACTCATATTTTATCTTTCTGAATAATCCATTGGTAGCGAAATGCCCACTTCCAGCTAATTTGATGATTGGTTTGCGGAATTTTCCCGGCAAAATCTTTTAATTCTTCTTTTTTAAATCCTCTTAAGATAGATGTCAACCCATCTTTTCGCGCAATCTCGTTGTTGATAAAAACTGCACAAAAAACCTGAAATAACCTATACGCAAGTTTGGAGCGATGTAAATCGTTAATCACCACACCCAGCCTGGATTGTTGATTAAAAAGGTTTAGTAAAGCTGAAATTTCACCGTTTTTAAAATGATGTAGTGTTAAGGTACACAAGATTATGTCGCTATAAAAATTTAATTCCAGGCTAAAAATATCTATAGATTTAAAATCAATTTCGGGATAGTCTATAGACATTTCTTCAGCAATTTTGATGGCATAGCTATTGGCATCAATGCCGGTAAGTTTAAATTTATAGCCGTTCTTCCTTCCCCATCTCGCGATTTCCCGAAGTACAGCACCATTGCCGCAACCCACATCAGCAATGTGGATTTCTTTCGTTTTCGAATGGTTTTGTACAATATTTTTTACTCCTTCTAAGGTGATTTTATTCCCACCCAACCATTTGTTTATGTTATCCAGGTCACGTAAGGTTTTGTCCAGTTCTTTTCCCTGGAGGTCAAAATCGTCCATAATTTCAACCGCGTTTGTTCTTTTTGAGGTATCTATGCTCATACTATGGGTTGCCCGTGGGTTTTACTAATGATTTTCTCTAACAGGTACGGAAATTTTTTAACGAGCTGCTGTGAAGTTGAAGCTAAAAATGGATTGATCAATATTTTCTGAAGGATTCGTCCAGTCTTTAATCGGATTTCGAAATGCGTATTCCAGTTTTGTCGGTATTGATTTTCCAGGTTTTTGCGGTCTAAATTATTTCCGTGGAAATTATTTAAAACAGCTTCTGAAGCGATTTTTCCAGAATGAATAGCCATAGCCATCCCATTACCACAAAGCGGGTGAATTAAGCCCGTAGCGTCACCCAGCATCAAAATATGATTGTTGATCAGGGATTTTTTATGAAAAGAGATCTGAGCAATACTCAGGTCTTTTTCAAATAGAGGTTTAGCTTTTTTAAAGAAACCTTTTAAATAAGCATTCTGAAATAAAACTTTTTCCTTGAATTCTTCGGTATTCCTGTATTTTTTGAAGCTTTTATACGAAACCATATAACAGGCGTTTACTGCGCCGGTTTCAGTTTTTGATAATCCGCAGTAGCCGCCTTCAAAATTGTGTAGCGCCACTAAATCTGGAGGAAATTCTGGCTTTTCATAATGTGATTTTATAGCGAGCCAGGAAGATTTTTCCTGGATAAATTCCCGTCCCAGGCTTTTATCGAGATTAGATCTTTTTCCAAAAGCACCTAATACTATAGGGGTTTTTAGTTGTTTTCCTGAAGAAAGTTTCAGTGTAAATTCATCATTTTCAAAATTTATATTTTCAACTGATTCAATTAGAGTTTCTGCTCCATTTTCTTCAGCTTTTTTAAAAAGAAAATCATCTAAAGCATAACGGCTTAAGCCCATTCCGCCCAGGTTTAAAGAAGTTTCTATCGATTTTGCATTCTGGGTACTGTAAAGGAGTTTATGAATTTTTACCGGGTTTAAATCTTTTTCGAGATCTATATCCAGGGAATGGAGATAAGGAATTACTTCGTTAGAAAGGTATTCCCCACAGACTTTATGTCTGGGATATGCTTTTTTCTCTATAAGCAAGACACGTTTTCCTGCCCGGGAAAGATGAATGGCAGCAGTTAATCCCGCCAGGCCTGCACCTACTATAATTACTTGAAAATCTGCCATTGGTTGAAGATAAATAAATACATAAAAAAATCCCGGAAATTTCCGGGATTTAATATTTGTTTGAAGAAATAGAACCTAGTTCTTCTGTTCAGCCTGTTTCCTGGCTTCTTCTTTTAATTCTTCGTTTGCAACAATTGCAAGCTCTACCCTACGGTTTTTAGCACGACCTTCTGCAGTTTCGTTATCATATTTAGGCTGGGCTTCGCCATACCATTTAGTATCAAATCTTCCGCTGCTAAGACCCTGGCTGGTTAAATAATTAGTCACAGCCTGTGCTCTGTTTTTAGAAAGTGTAAGGTTATAGGATTCACTACCGGTATCATCTGTATGTCCCTCTACAAGAATATTAGAATCTGGATATTCTTTAAAAATATCGGCCAGTTTATTTAAAGTAGCCTGGGATTTAGAGTTGATATTATATTTTTCAGTATCAAAATATACCCCGCTGCTTTCATCAAAAGTCACGTTAATTCCTTCGCCAACTCTTTCAACTTCAGCACCTGGAATTTCCTGTTCAATTTCCTTGGCTTGCTCGTCCATACGGTTACCAATAATTGCTCCGGCTGCTCCACCTACAACTCCGCCAATAATGGCGCCAAGCGCAGTATTTCCGTCTCCGGTATTGTTTCCAACAACACCACCAATTACGGCTCCACCGGCAGATCCAATTACAGCTCCTTTTTGTTTATTATTCGCATTCTTAGTGGCTTCACAACTAAAAAGAAGTGTGGCAGCAAAAAGAATGGCAAACATTCTGTTTATAGTAGTTTTCATAGTAAATTAATTTAATTAAAGTTTAGAAAAATTCATTCTTATCACAAATGGAGAACCTTCAAGCATTACAGATTGTTCCCATACCATTTGTGTTTCAGAAAGTGATCTTAAATTCATTCGGAAACCTTGATTTCCCGTTGTAGAGTTATAATCTTCATCGGTTGGTTTCAATAGAAAATCGAAAATTCCTTCCGGAGTATTTTCTTCATCTATAGACCAAACAAAATACCGCTGCCCTGCACTGCAATTAGGTCCCTGTACAGTATATGCGCCCCTGTTATTATTAGAGACAAAATTCCACGTACTGTTTTCAAAACAGGAGGCATTGGCATCATTTAGTAGGGTAACATCAAACTCACCAGAACTATTTGGGTAAGTTACACTGGTAAGCGTCCAGTTTCCATTAAAGGTTTTTCTGGCTTCTTTGGCGGTTTTGCTGGGTCCGCAAGCGGCAAGTAGTACCGCTACAAAGCCAAGTATAAATATTTTTTTCATTAGTTAGTTGTTTGGGTTATACATAAAAATCCAATGCTTGCCGATTGGTACCTGGCGCAATACATTGGATTTTATTCTTTATTTATTTGTTTTTATCTTCTAAATAATCTGCTCACTAAAGAAATTACTAATAGTACCAGGAAAATGTAAAAGATTATTTTAGCAATGTCTGCAAAACCTTCGGCGATTCCACCAAAGCCGAAAATAGCAGCTACCAAAGCAATGATTAAGAAAATAACGATTAAACGTATCATAATAAAAGATTTTTGATTAGTTGTAATCTAAATTACGGTAGGTGTTGAACGGAGACAAAAGATTATTAATACTTTAACAGCAGAACTGTTAAGGAATCTTAAAATATGAAATATTTGGACTTCTTATTATTAATAGTCTATTAATTGCTGTAATTTTTCTTTCAATTTTTTCTTCGGAAGATATCCTTCTTCAAGTGCAGCGGCAAACGGAATTGGAGTTTCCCCACTGCCAAGTCGCATTACTGGAGCGTCTAAAAATTCAAAACATGCTTCTGAAATAATTGCTGAAATTTCTGAGGCTAAACTTCCAAAAAGCGAGTCTTCAGTAAGTACAAGTGCTTTTCCGGTCTTTTTAACCGAATTAATTATGGTCTCTTTATCTAAAGGTTGCAGGCTACGAAGATCTATTAATTCAATGTTTTCTAACTCTGCTCCCTCTAAGGTATCTAAAGCCCAGTGAACGGCTGCACCATAGGTTATAATTGTAAGTTTTTCCCCTTCTTTTAATATTGAAGCTTTTCCAAATGGTAAGGTGTAATAATCTAAAGGAACTTCCTGCCGAATACTGCGGTATAAGGCCTTGTGTTCAAAGAATAACACGGGATTTGGATCGTTAAAAGCTGTATTCAGCAAGCCTTTTGCATCATATGGAAAAGCTGGGTAAACAACTTTTAAGCCCGGAATTTTAGTAAACCAGGCCTCGTTGGTCTGACTATGGAAAGGTCCTGCACCTACACCGGCTCCACAAGGCATTCTTATAACCACATCGGCGTTTTGATTCCATCGGTAATTGCTTTTAGCCAGGTAATTTACAATAGGATTAAAACCGGAACTCACAAAATCTCCAAACTGCATTTCTACCATAGCCTTCATTCCATTTATAGAAAGTCCCATTGCAGTTCCAACAATAGCCGACTCGCAAATAGGTGTGTTTCGCACTCTTTCTTTGCCAAATTCTTCCAGTAATCCTTCAGTAATTTTAAAAACCCCACCGTATTCTGCAATATCCTGTCCCATTAACACCAGGGACTTATGTCTTTGCATAGATTGTTTTACCGCTTGAGAAATAGCGTCAATAAATCTTATAGTTTCAGTTTCTGAATTTGTTTTAATCTCTTGATATATAAACTCCTGGTAAACATCATTTAATTCATTAATTTCAATGTATTCTGAAACCGGTTCTTCATTAGCTGCTTTTAAATTTTCATCAATTTCAGCTTTAATTTCGTTTTTAAAGTGCACATCCTGCTCTTCAGAAAGTATATTTTCTTCTATGAGAAAACGTTTAAAATTCTCTACGGGATCTTTTTGTTGCCAGAAATTCATTAAATCTTCTGGAACGTATTTTGTTCCACTGGCTTCCTCGTGGCCGCGCATTCTAAAAGTTTTGAACTCCAGTAAAACCGGTCGGGGATTTTGTCTAATACTTTCAGCAACCTCAGAAACTTTAGAGTATACTTCAATTATATTATTTCCGTCTATAATATGAGATTCCATTCCGTAGCCCTGGGCCCGGTCGGCAAGATCTTTACATCTATATTGTTCATTTGTTGGAGTTGAAAGTCCGTAGCCATTGTTTTCTATGCAAAACAAAACCGGTAAATCCCAGACTGATGCAATATTTAGCGCTTCGTGAAAATCGCCTTCACTGGTGCCTCCCTCTCCAGTAAAAACCGCGGTAAGCTTATTTTCATTTTTCAATTTATGCGCTAAAGCAATCCCATCGGCCACGCCAAGCTGTGGGCCTAAATGAGAAATCATTCCAACAATTTTATACTCCTGGGTACCAAAATGAAAACTGCGGTCACGACCTTTTGTGAAACCGTTTTGTTTTCCCTGCCACTGGGAGAAAAGTCGGTTTAAAGGGACGTTTCTAGAAGTAAATACTCCTAAATTACGGTGCATTGGTAAAATATACTCATCGGCGTTAAGCGCTTTCGTAACTCCAATGGAAATAGCTTCCTGGCCTATCCCACTAAACCATTTAGAAATTTTGCCCTGTCTTAGCAAGATGAGCATTTTTTCTTCTATTAAACGTGGCTTTAATAAAGATGCATATAAGTCTAATAACTGGGTTGAGGAGAGATTTTTCTTCTCAAATTTTATAGCAGGCGGCTGGGAAGAATTTGGTTGCATAGTGTGTATTTGTTTACCAAATGTAACCAAAATTATAAATGCTAAGAAATTTAAAAAGCCTCGTTAGCTCCCGTATTTTTCTTTAACTTTGTGTGTTAAATTCTCAAAAAACTAAGCATATTATGGCAATGAATAATATTCCAAGCGTAGATCTTGCCGATTTTCTATCTGATTATCCAAACAGAAAACAAAAATTTGTTGAAGAGATTGGCAAAGCTTACGAAGAGATTGGTTTTGTAGCTTTAAAAAATCATTTTCTTGATAATGAGCTGGAAGAAAACCTATATAAAGAAGTAAAAAGTTTTTTTGCGCTTCCTTTAGAAATAAAGAAAAAATATGAAATTGAAGGTCTTGCAGGTCAGCGGGGCTATATTTCCTTCGGAAAAGAACACGCAAAAGGTAAAAAAGAAGGTGATCTTAAAGAGTTCTGGCATTTTGGGCAGGAACCGGCTGAAGATGCAAATCTTACTGAAGAATACCCCGAAAATGTACAGGTTTCTGAACTTAAGGATTTTAATAAGGTAGGCATGGAAGCTTACCGAATGCTGGAAAAAACCGGTATTTATGTATTACGGGCATTAGCTTTATACATTGGTTTGGAAGAACATTATTTTGATCACTGGGCCAGCAACGGAAATAGTATTTTAAGACCAATCCACTACCCTCCTATTACCGAGGAACCTAAAGGTGCGGTTAGAGCCGGCGCTCATGGAGACATAAACCTTATCACTTTACTTATGGGAGCCTCTACAGGAGGTTTACAGGTATTGCGAAAAGATGGCGAGTGGATTGATGCGGTACCCCAGGAAGATGAGTTGGTAATCAATGTGGGAGATATGTTAGAGAGACATACCAATAATAAATTACGCTCTACAATTCATCGCGTAATTAACCCGCCAAAGGAGCAATGGGATAAACCAAGATATTCAATTCCTTTCTTTATGCACCCCAGAAGTGAGATGCGCTTAGATTGCCTGGAAGAATGTATAGATGAAGAGAACCCAAAACAATATGAAGATATTACTGCCGGCGAATTTTTACACCAGCGCCTGGTAGAAATTGGACTCCTAAAAAAGTAAGTTATGGCGAAGAAAAAACTCGGACTAGAAGATTTAGGCGGTTTTGTTTTTTCTACAAATGATGATTTTGAAGGAAACGAGCACGAAGAAACCGAAGAAACCTTAGCACCAGCAGATCAGCAACTGGAAGCGCATTTTAGCAGTAAAGGTCGCGGTGGAAAAACCGTTACTATTATTAAAGGCTTTGAAGGAACTAATGACGATTTAGTAATTCTTGGAAAGAAGCTAAAGAAAAAATGTGGAGTTGGCGGTTCGGCTAAAGATGGTGAGATTATTATCCAGGGTGACGACAGGGAAAAAATTATGGAACTGCTTAGAATAGATGGTTATAATGTAAAACGGGTTGGCGGTTAATTTCCACCAACCTTTAAATTCTCCCAATGGAAAAAAAGGCCCTGCATATTGTTAATGGTGATAGCTTAACCGAACAGGTTGAAGAACTGGATCTACCCGGGCAAATTATTGTTTGGCGGGAATTGCTTTGCGAAGGGCCGTGTGTTAAAGAAGTCGGTTCTTTGAAATTCATTAGGAAAAGAGAGGAATTTTTAAAAGAAGCCTACAATATTTCTTCTGAAGAATATAAAAAACGTTTTGTATCCCAGCTTAAAAAACTAAAAAAAGCTAAAGATTACGACCACGTGGTACTCTGGTTTGAATTCGATCTTTTTTGCCATATAAATATGCTGGCGGCCATAAGTTTTTACAGGGAACACCAGCCAAAAGTTCCTTTTTACCTGGTATGTAGTAAACGCCAAAAAGGAGAGGATGAATTTCTACCGCTTTCCAGGCTTCCGCAAAAACATTTATTAAATCATTTTAATAAAAAAATTCAGTTAGAAGAAGAAGACCTGGAGATTGCTAATTTGGTTTGGGAGCTGTATTGCAGCAACGACCCCATGAAACTCAAAAAACAAATAAAAAAGACTTCAAATTTTGAATATCTTTCCAGTTGCATTAGGGCGCATATAGAACGTTTTCCCAATAGTAAAACCGGTATTAATTCGCTGGAGAGAAATGTACTTAAACTGGTAGAAAATCAGCAAATAACTTCATTTAACCAATTGTTGGGTTACGCCCTGCAGTACCAGGGATATTATGGTTATAGCGATTCTCAAATGGAAAGGGTACTCAGTAAACTATCTATTTTCTATGCGCTGGAAGATAATCGCGTGGTGTTAACCTCAAAAGGTCAGGATGTCTTAAACCAGAAGAAAAATTTTTACCAGGAACTTAAGAACGAAGAATATTTGGGAGGTGCAAGAGTTTTTGATTTTCTCTATGATGCCGACTCCCATAAAGTTTTAAAATTATAATATGCCAATAGAAGCTTCAGAATTTATACAAAACAGTGATGGTAGCGTTTACCATTTAAATTTATTACCAAAACATCTTGCTAAGACTGTGATTTTAGTGGGCGATCCTAACCGGGTTGAGAGAATTACCAGGCATTTTGATAGAGTTGAATTCAAATTAAAAAAACGGGAATTTTATACTCAAACAGGTTATTATAAAGGAAAACGCATCAGTGTGATTTCTACTGGCATTGGACCCGATAATATTGATATTGTACTTAACGAACTTGATGCACTTGTAAATATAGATTTTGAAACCAGGGAGCTTAAAAAAGAAATTACGAGTTTAGATATTATAAGAATTGGAACTTCGGGCTCTATTCAAAAGGAAGTTCCGGTAGATTCCTTTTTAATTAGCGAAAGCGCTATTGGCTTTGACGGACTTTTACACTTCTATGAAAGCGAGCATATTCAAAATTCAGAATTTGCTGATGCTTTTAGTCAACATTTAGACTGGTTTAAAAAGAAAGCTGCACCTTATGTTGTAGACGGGAGTGAAAAGCTTATTTCCCGTATGGCTTATTCCAGGTTGCATAAAGGGGTGACCGCTACAAATATTGGATTTTACGGTCCGCAGGGTAGAATTTTACGTTTAGCACTCCAGGATGATAAAATGAACGATAAACTAGCTTCGTTTTCATTCAATAATAAGAAAATCACAAATCTTGAAATGGAAACTTCAGCGATTTACGGCTTATCTAAATTACTTGGACATAATGCGATTTCAATGAATGCAATAATTGCTAACCGGGCTGCGGGAACATTTTCTAAAGATCCTAAAAATACCGTAGATGAGCTTATTCAATACAGTTTAGAGCAATTGGCAAAGTAATCTTATTATAAAATTATAGGAGTCTTAAAATCTTTCTGCCTGCGCATTTAACAGAAAATTAAAAGCAAACCTCTGCCCTTATTTGTATTTTTGGTCAAACCACTAATCAATAATGCAGGAACCACAAGAAATTCCATTAAGGCATCGTGACCTTAACTGGCTGAGCTTTAATGCTAGAGTCTTACAGGAGGCAGAAGATAAACTCAATCCGCTTTACGAGCGGATTCGTTTTTTAGCTATTTTCTCTTCTAATTTAGATGAATACTTTAGGGTAAGGGTTGCGCAGCTTCGCCAAATGAAGCGTGTGGAGAAAAGCATTCGTAAAAAACTCGCCTTAAAACCTACTAAAACTACCAAGGAAATCCTGGAGGAAGTAAAACGGCAGCAGCACAAATTTGGCGAGATTTACCAAAAACAAATTTTACCTGAGCTTGCTAAAAACGATATTCTTCTTATAGATGCCGAGCATTTTAATACAGCCCAAAATGAATTTGCATCTAATTATTTTCAGCAAAAGGTAAAATCGCATATTAAGCCCGAGGTTATTGATCTTGAGGAAGAAAATGAACTTTTTCTTCAAAACGCCGAATTATATTTTGTGGTGAGTTTTACCGATAAAGAAAAACTTGGGATCGTAAATATTCCTGTGGATGCCTGCGGAAGATTTGTTAATCTTGAAGGCGACGGCGAAGATAATTCCATAACTTATTTAGACGAAATTATTAGAAGTCAGGTAAGTTCTATTTTTAAAGATCATAAGATTGAAGGTGTTTATGAAATTAAACTTTCCCGCGATGCCGAGCTTTATATTGAAGATATTTATGAAGGTGTTTTAGCTGAAAAAATTTACGACTCCCTCGCTCAAAGAACCGATGGGCAGCCAACACGACTATTATATGATGCAGAAATGCCAAATTTTCTTCATAAAAAAATTAGAAAACTGCTGAAGCTGGGAAAAATTGATATGATGCCTGGGGGGAAATATCATAATTTTAATGATTTCTTTTCTTTCCCCGATCCTACAAACAATCCAGATCTTCATTATAAAAAACTTCCTGCAATAGAGCATAAAGTACTCTCGGGATCAAAAAATTATTTTGAAACAATTTCAGAGAAAGACCAGGCAGTACATTTCCCTTATATGTCTTTTGCTTATGTAGAGAATTTCCTGGAACAGGCCGTAAAAGATAAAGATGTAACCGCTATTAAGATTTCTTTATACCGCGTTGCAGATGAATCAAGATTAACAAGTTTACTTTTAAAGGCTCTGGAAAACGGAAAACAGGTTACGGTATTTGTAGAAGCCAAAGCCAGGTTTGATGAAGAAAATAATATAATTTGGGGCCGAAAATTTGAGGAAAAAGGCGCCAATGTAATTTATTCTTACCCCAAGATCAAAGTGCATTCTAAAATAATGCTGGTACAGCGTATGGAAGGCGATGATTTAGTCAACTATTCCTATATTGGCACGGGGAATTTTAATAGTGAAACTTCAGAAATATATTGCGATCACGCTATTTTTACTTCAAATAAACAAATTGCTAAAGAATTATCGCGTTTGTTTAAAGTTCTTGAAGGAGAATTAATTATTCCGCGGGAAAAAAACTTATTGATCTCTCCATTTTCTACACGACAGGAATTTATTAAACTTATCTACAACGAAATTGATAACGCCCGGGAAGGAAAAAAGGCAAAAATCACCGCTAAAATGAACAGCCTTGAAGATCCCGAAATAATCGAGTTACTTTATAAAGCCAGTAATGCCGGTGTAGAAATAAGACTGCTGGTTCGCGGTTTTACCTGCCTAACTCCCGGAATTAAAGGTTTAAGTGAAAATATTTATATTACCAGTATTGTAGATAGATATTTAGAACACGGGCGTATTTATATTTTTGAAAACGGTGGAGATGAAAAGATCTATTACGGTAGTGCCGACTGGATGACGCGTAACCTTTCCCGCCGAATAGAAGTGCTCTCCCCTATTCTGGATAAAGATGTAGCACAGGAATTCAAAGAAATCCTTGAAATTCAGCTAAACGATAATGTAAAAGCGAGAATTCAGGATGCTGATGAGAAAAATGAGTATGTTAAGAGAACAAACGGTGAGCAGCCCGTGAGATCGCAATACGAAATCTATAATTATTTAAAAGAAAAACATAGCAAATGAAAACTATAAAAGTAGGTGGAGTCCTCGAGCATTTTAACCTTCCGTGGCATTTATGTATAGAAGAAAAATTATTTGAAACGCGTGGCATTAATGTTATTTGGAAAGATTTTCCAGGTGGAACCGGTGCTATGAACAAAGCCTTACGATCTGGAGAAATTGATGTCGCAGTAATTTTAACTGAAGGAATTTTAAAAGATATAATTTCGGGAAATGAAAGTAAGATTATTCAAACTTACATAGGTTCTCCTTTGGTTTGGGGAATTCACGTAGCGGCTGGTTCTAAGTATAAATCGGTTGAAGAACTTAAACACACAAAAGCGGCAATTAGCAGAAAAGGTAGCGGTTCACATCTTATGGCCTATGTTAATGCACAAAACCACGAATGGAATCCTGAAGAATTACAGTTTGAAATAGTAAAAGACCTGGATGGAGCTGTAGAAGCGCTAAAAGAAGATAAAGCCCAGTATTTTATGTGGGAGCATTTTACTACCAAACCTCTGGTAGATAACCATACCTTTAGAAGACTTGCCGATTGCCCTACGCCCTGGCCGTGCTTTGTGATTGCAGCCAGAAATGAGAGTTTAAAAAATGAACCGGAACGCCTTAAGACGATGTTAGAAATTTTAAACAGGGAGACTCAACGCTTTAAAAAACTACCAAAAATCGCCGAAAAATTAGCCGAAAGATACGATCAGCGCCTTGAAGATATTGAAAAATGGCTTGATATTACACATTGGAGTGCAGAGCAAATTGCTGAAGCTGAGGTAGAAAAAGTGCAGGAGAAATTATTGGAACTAAACTTAATTTCAAAAAAACAGCGTTCATCCGAATTTATTCATAATTTGTAGCCTAATTAATCATCAATCATAACTCATCAATTTTACTTTAATGAAAAAACTATTACTACTATTTTTAGTACTTATTTCATCAGTTACTTTCGCGCAAGACTCGCAAAATACCCAAACTACCGAACCCGATAAAAGGGATATTACTCAAAATGAATTAAGTATTGGTGCGCTTAACCTCGTTGCCTTTGGCGCTTTAGATCTCACATACGAACGCATTATCGACAAGAATTCCAGTTGGGCAATTGAAGGCTTTATAAAAGCTTTAGATCGCGACAACGAGAATATAGACGATGCATTTTATAAAGATTTTTCGCTAACCGGGAAATACAAATATTTCTTTGGCGACCGTTACGCTCGTGGTTTCTACGTTCACGGTTTCGGAATGCTTTCCAGTGGAGAATATGACGATAATTATGTAGTGGGACCAGACGGCTATGGTTATTACGAATATGAAAATTACACAGATTTTGCGCTTGGCTTTGGCGTTGGCGGCAAATTCGTTTCTACGGGAGGATTCTTTCTAGACCTAGGTGCAGGAATTGGTAGAAATCTACTTAGCGAAAACTCTCCAACTATCGTGGGCCAGTTTAACGTAAATCTTGGATTTAGATTTTAAGCTTACCAGTCTATTGGCTGTTTCCCGTTTTCTTTTAGATAAGCATTTGCTTTGCTGAAATGCTTATTACCAAACCAGTAACCACGATTTGCGCTTAAAGGAGATGGATGCCCACTGGGTAATATAAGATGTTTAGAGGAGTCAATTATGGCTCCTTTCTTTTTTGCATAACCGCCCCAGAGTAAGAAAACTACATTTTCTTTTTCCTTAGAAATTATTTCTATAATCCTATCGGTAAATTGTTCCCAGCCTTTCTTTTGGTGAGAACCTGCCTGGTGCGCTCTAACCGTTAATGTGGCATTCAGCAATAAGACACCCTGATCTGCCCAGCGTTCTAAATTTCCGGAATCTGGTACCGGTTTACCCAAATCATCTTTAATCTCCCTAAAAATATTTTGAAGCGATGGCGGTGATTGAATTCCATCGTTAACAGAAAAACAGAGCCCATTAGCCTGTCCCGGCCCGTGGTAAGGATCCTGACCTAAAATAACCACCTTGGTATTGGGAAAAGTGGCGTGTTCAAAAGCCGAGAAAATATCTTTCCCTTTTGGAAAACAAGTATGTTCGGTATATTCGGTTTTTACAAATTCTGTCAGGCTTCTAAAATAACCTTTTTCAAATTCTTCTGCCAGTTCTTTTTTCCAGCTGGGGTGTATATCTACCTTCATTTTAATTAAGTAAATTTGCAGAACCTCAAAAGTAGGGAAATTTATTTATGATTAAAATTGCACCAAAAAGCCTTATAGACCTCGAATTTCCTGTTGTTTGCCAGCAAATTTCAGATTTATGCATTACAGGACCGGGAAAAGAAAAAGCTTTAAAACTTCAGCCATATAAAACTGGAAAAAAGACACTCTTCGGACTTCATCAAACAAATGAGTATGTAAGTTCAAAAACCCGGGAAAGCCGCATTCCAAATCACGGCTTTGATGCTATTAAAAATGAATTGCGTACTCTGGAAATTGAAGATTCTATCCTGGAAATTGGAAGTTTCAGAAAAATCGCAAGCCTTTCAGAAACTGTAAATACACACATCAAATTTTTTAGAAAATTCGAGGAGTATTACCCGAGTTTGTTTGAAACAACTTCTGAAGTAGAATATACTACTGAAATTGTAGATAGCATTGGCGGGGTGATCAACAAATTTGGCGAGTTAAAAGATGATGCCACGCCGCATTTACAACAAATTAGACGATCAATTAACCAGGTAAAAGGTCAAATTAACTCCAGTTTCGCAAAAGCGCTTACCACTTATCATTCTTATGGTTATTTAGATGAAATTAGAGAAAGTGTGGTTGAAAACGTCAGGGTTTTAGCCGTTACGGCAATGCATCGCCGAAAGGTTAAAGGCGGAATTTTAGGAAATTCGAAAACCGGAAGTATTGTTTATATTCAGCCGGAAGCGACTTACCAGTATACTCGTGAGCTTAATAATCTTGAGTATGAAGAAAAAGAGGAAATTAAACGTATTTTAAAGGAGCTGACCAATAGAATAAGGCCGTTTAAACCACTTTTAATAGATTATCAGAATTTGCTTTGTGAAATAGATGTTATTGCGGCAAAAGCGAAATATGCCGAAATGACCAATGGGTTGCTGCCAAAAATCACAAAAGAGCGCGAACTTCAGCTTAAAGATGCTTACCACCCACTACTCTATTTAAGCAATAAGAAAAAAGGCGATAAAACCTATCCGCAAAGTATTGAACTAGCAAAAGACAACAGAATTATTGTAATCTCCGGGCCTAATGCCGGCGGAAAAAGTATTACCTTAAAGACCGTAGGATTATTACAGTTAATGCTACAAAGTGGAATTTTAGTACCTGTTCATGAGTATAGCAGGATGTGCTTGTTTGAAAAAATTCTAACCGATATTGGTGATAATCAATCTATAGAAAATCACTTGAGTACCTATAGCTACCGCCTCAAGAATATGAATTATTTTCTGCGGAAATGTGACGATAAAACCCTCTTCCTTATCGATGAATTTGGAACCGGAAGTGATCCAGAACTCGGTGGTGCTTTAGCTGAAACTTTTCTCGAAGTTTTTTACGAAAAAGAATCTTTTGGTATTTTAACCACGCATTATGCGAATTTAAAAAAGCTGGCCAACGAAATGCCTAATATGAGCAATGCCAATATGCTTTTTGATTCTAAAAGCCTGGAACCAATTTATAAGCTTCAGGTTGGGGAAGCCGGTAGCTCATTTACTTTTGAAGTTGCCCAAAAAAATGGTATTCCTTATAGTTTGATAAATAGATCCCGAAAAAAAGTTGAAAAAGGAAAAATTAGGTTTGACAGGAGTATTGCAAAACTTCAGCAAGAACGCTCTAAACTTGAAAAAACTACCAATTCTCTAAAAACTAAGGAACAAAAGGCAGCTCTTGAAAAAGATAAACTGGAGGAAACCAATACCAGGATCCAGCAAAAGCTGGAAAGCTACCAGGAGTTGTACGACAGCAACCAGCGCCTCATTTATATGGGACAAAAGGTAAATGAGCTGAGTGAAAAATATTTTCAGAATAAAAAGAAAAAGGAGCTTATTGGCGAATTCCTCAAGTTTGTAGAAATTGAAAATTCCAAGCGTAAAAAAGAGTCGGCTAAACAGCGAAAAATTCAGAAAGAAAAGGAGAAAAAAGTTCAGCAGGAAGTTAAAAAGAAGGTTGAAGTAATTAGAAAAAGGAAGAAAGAAGAAAAGGATAAAACTACCGAGAAAGAACGCCAGGAAGCGAATAAGCCTAAGATTCCGCCTAAAATTGGAGACAGGGTGAGATTAGAAGACAGTCGCTCGGTAGGAACTTTAGATAAAATTGAAAAAGAAAAAGCAACAGTAAACTACGGAATGTTCACCACACAGGTTGATGTGGAAAAACTGGAACTGGTGCAGGCAATGAAAAAGAAATAATATGGAAATTCCAAAAGATAAAAAAATTGTTCTTTTTGATGGCGTTTGCAACCTCTGTAATAGCGCTGTTACTTTTATAATTGAACACGATAAAAAAGATGTATTTCGATTTGCCTCTTTACAAAGCGAAATGGGTCGAAAACTGGTTGAAGAACGCGGTATGGATCCAGAAGAATTGGATTCTATTGTTTTAATTGATCCAGGAGTTGCTTATTATCGAAAATCTACCGCTGCACTGGAAATTTCCAGAGAACTTTCCGGCGGTTATTCTTTGCTGAAAAACTTCCTATTTATTCCCGAAAGTCTGCGGGATGGCATTTATAATTTTGTGGCTAACAACCGTTATAAATGGTACGGTAAAAAAGAAAGTTGTATGATCCCTACACCAGAATTAAAATCTAAATTCCTGGACTAAGCTTTCTCTTTTTTCTCCAGTCCGGTTTCATCAACATCACTGTCAGGGTGGTAATCATCATTCCATTCTTTTACATTGGGTGGCCCCATCTTGTCTACAGATTTTGCAACCATTAGTGAAACTGCGGCGTCACCGGTAACATTTACCATAGTTCTACACATATCTAAAGGTCTGTCTACCGCAAAAATAAGGGCTAAACCGGCTTCTGGAATACCGGCCTGGGCCAGTACAATAACGAGCATCACCATTCCCGCACCTGGCACAGCAGCAGAGCCAATAGAGGCTAAAGTAGCAGTGGCGATAATTCCCAGTTGGGTACCAATACTAAGGTCCATTCCAAAGGCCTGGGCAATAAAAACTGCAGCGACGGCCTGGTAAAGGCTGGTCCCATCCATATTAATAGTGGCTCCAATTGGCAGTACAAAACTGGAAACCTCCCGGCTCACGCCCATATGTTCCTCTACCCTCTCCATAGTAACGGGTAAAGTAGCAGCGCTGGAACTTGTTGAAAATGCCAGTAATTGTGCCGGAGCAATTCCGTTTACAAAAAAAGAAGGTTTATTTTTAGTTACACCCCAAACCAAAAGAATATAAAATCCTATCATTAAGGCAAGACCAATTAAAACGGTTACTCCGTACATGGCAAGTGCTGCAAAAAGATCGGTGCTGGGAGATTCTACCACCAGGGCGGCAAGAAGTGCAAATACACCATATGGCGCCGTAAGCATAATTAAATCGATCATTTTTAGGATCACTTCATTGAATCCGTCAAAGAAATCTTTTACCGGTTTTGCCGTTTTTTCGGGAATAAGAATGAGTCCAATTCCAAAGAAAATGGCGAAGAAAATTACCTGAAGCATATTGGCATTATCTCCTGCAGCTGCAAAAATATTTTCTGGAACTATATCTTCTAAAGCCTGTAAAGGCCCAGATTCCCTTTGTTTATCCGCATTGGCTTTAATCCCAGATGCGTCTCCCTCATAACTTGCAATAAGATCTTGCTGGGTTTCTGCGGTAATTGCGTTCCCAGGTTTTATAAGGTTAACCATTCCTAGCCCTATGCTTACCGCTACAATAGTGGTGAAAATATAGATCCCTATGGTACGCGCTCCCATTTTTGAAAGCTTCGAAATATCTTTAAGGTCGGAAATTCCTTTTACCAAAGATGCCAAAATAAGCGGCACTGCAATAAGTTTCAAGGCATTGATAAAAATGTTCCCAAAAGGTTTTATCCAATCTGCAATAAATTCTGATCCCCAGCTAAAATTTGTAAGAATTAAGGCAAAAATAACCCCGGCAGCCATTCCAAGTAAAATCTGCCAGTGCAGTGCAAGTTTTTTCATGCTAAGTAAATTTCAGGATTTAAATCAATTAAATTTTTGAACTTTTATTCTGAAGTAAATAATCGGCGATTACCAGGGCGGCCATTGCCTCAACTATTGGGACAGCACGAGGTACTACACAAGGATCGTGTCTTCCCTTTCCCTGCATTTCAACATTTTCGCCCTGTTTATTTATGGTTTCCTGTTTTTGCATAATTGTAGCCACAGGTTTAAAAGCTACATTAAAATAAATATCCATTCCGTTAGAAATACCACCCTGTATGCCACCGCTTAAATTGGTTTTAGTGGAGCCGTCTTCATTAAAAAGGTCATTATGTTCGCTACCTTTCATTTTAGTTCCTTCAAACCCACTACCGTATTCAAAACCTTTTACGGCATTTATAGAAAGCATAGCTTTTCCCAATTCGGCGTGAAGTTTATCAAAAACCGGTTCTCCAAGGCCTTTTGGCATATTTCTAATTACACATTGCACGGTTCCACCCACGGTATCCCCTTCTTTTCTAATTTGCTTGATGTAATCTTCCATTTTTTCTGCGGAAGCTGGATCTGGACAACGTACAGCGTTAGTTTCAATTAAACTAAAGTCAAGTTCTTTGATATTTTTATCCAGTTCAATTTTTCCAACCGAAGCTGTATAGGCATTAAACTGAATATCCTTTAAAAACTGCTTTGCGACCGCACCGGCTACTACCCTACAGGCAGTTTCACGGGCAGAAGATCTTCCGCCGCCGCGATAATCGCGCACGCCATATTTTTCATCGTACGTATAATCGGCGTGGCTGGGACGATACGTGTCTTTTATATGTGAATAATCTTTAGATTTCTGGTTGGCATTTTTAATTACAAACCCAATAGGAGTTCCAGTAGTTTCTCCTTCAAAAGTTCCCGAATAAAATTCTACGGTATCAGGTTCCTTTCGTTGAGTAACAATCGCCGATTGACCGGGTTTTCTACGGTTGAGTTCAGTTTGAATTTTTTCAAGATCCAACTTTATTCCGGCCGGGCAACCGTCTATAATTCCTCCAATGGCCTGCCCGTGGGATTCTCCAAAAGTGGTTAGTTTAAAAAGTTTTCCGAAGGAATTTCCTGCCATTTTATTGATTTTGAACAAATGTAATTTTTTCAGTCAATATTTGAAAATGTAAGTTGATTTAATATTCCGTTAACAAATGGAAATGAATTTAATGATTTGATAAATATTCAATAAGGCAGATTAATGGTTTAAATTTTGTCAATTTCTGTTATTTGTAATGAAAAGAATTTCAAGCATTTGACAAGTAAGAGAAAGCCGGAAATAGTTGTTATTTCAGATATTCATTTAGGCACATTTGGCGCTCACGCTAAAGAACTTCTTGAATATTTGGAGAGTATTCAGCCCAAAAAACTGGTGTTAAATGGAGATATTATTGATATTTGGCAGTTTAGAAAAAGTTATTTCCCAAAATCTCATCTTGAAGTTATTAAAAAGATCATTGATCTTAGTACCACTGGAACCGAGGTAATTTATATTACCGGAAACCACGATGAATTCCTTAGAAAATTTAGCGATACTCAACTTGGTGATTTAACAATTACCAATAAATTAGTGCTAGAGCTGGATGGCAAAAAAGCCTGGTTCTTTCACGGAGATGTATTTGATGTTGGAATTCACAAAGCGAAGTGGATCGCTAAATTGGGCGGTTGGGGTTACGATGTGCTGATTCTCATTAATCGTCTACTCAACCAAATACTTGTTAAAATGAGAAGAAACAAATATTCGCTTTCTAAAAAGATAAAAAACAGTGTAAAAAATGCCGGGAAATTTATCTCGGCATTTGAAAAAACCGTTTCAGATCTTGCCATAGAAAATGGCTATAAATATGTGATTTGCGGCCATATTCACCAGCCCAAAATCGTAAGAAAAACCAATAAAAAAGGTACGTGTTTATATTTAAATTCTGGAGATTGGGTAGAAAACCTGAGCGCACTGGAGTATGAAGATAAAAAGTGGAACATCACTTATTACCATCAACTTCAAAAACAACCTGAAAAAGGCCTGCTCGCAGCAATAACCGTAATAAAATAAAGATTAGTCTGGCAATTCTTCAGCATAAAAACCTTTTTCAGCAATTAGATTAATAATAGCCTCCCTACAAATTTCATTATTAAAAGATTCAATTCTCAGGATATTATCACAATCTTCTAAATCAAAATTCGCTATATAATTGCTGAAATTTAAGTGAATAGAATCCACAAATTCTTCTGCCAGGGCTGTATCTGTAATATTGGTTTTAAATACTCTAACCATTTTTGTTCATTTTTTGGTTAAGGATTTTTTTAACAAATTTATTTTAAGTTTCCAGTTAGTAGCAGTCTCCTTAATAAGTTACAGAACCTAAGGTTAATTTATAGTTAACAAATTAAGTAGTTCTATTCTGGAAAATCCTCTGAAGATTTTATCTCTTCAATCTGTAACGTATGCCTACCGGTATGGCCGGCGATAAATAGCATAGATTGATAGGCATCTACTGCGCCAAAAGGGGAATCACTAATATGATTTCTGAAAGTTTCTACCGGCGTTTTCTCTATAAAATCCAGGATTATTTGCCGCTGTTCATTAAAAGCTGCCATAGCTGTTTCAGGATTGTTGTACTGCCCATCGCCCGTTAGTTCATCGGTGGCCTGGGCTTTTTTACTTCTGTCTTTTATTCCTTTAATTAAATCTTCGTCTTTAAATTTCACTTCTCCTTTTAGTTCCGGATTTTCGGCTTTTTTTAGCTCGCTTTTAGCCATTTCAAACAGCATTTTTTCAGTTAAAATAATGTGTTCTATACATTGACTAATTGACCATTCATTTTCAGAAGGTTTAAAATGCATTTGCTCTTCTGAAAGTCCGGAGATTTCGTCTTGCAGGTTCACTGTAGTTTCTTCAAAATAATTTAAAAGAAACTCATTGTTGTTTGTATTTTGCTGTGCTGTAATTGGCAAAGCTGCTATTAAAAACAAGATGCCTAAAATTGAATTTTTCATAATTGAATTTTATATTGATTGTTTTTGATGGTATAAATTTTATTTTTCTATTGGATAATTCAGATTCCATTTGATTCCGAATTTATCTGTAAAACTCGCAAAAAGATCACCCCAGAACATTTCTTCCAGCGGCATTTCTATATCTCCGCCAGCCGTAAGTTCTTTGAAAAGTCGGCGGGTTTCTTCTTCACTTTCGGGAGTTACCGAAATATAATTATTGCTACCAAAAACAGCTTTCTGCCCAAATGCTTCAATACAATCAGATCCCATTAAAACGCTGTCACCAAATGGTAAAGAAACATGCAGAATTTGATTTTCGTATTCCTTCGGAATTTTATCTGCACCTTCTTCTCCCGGAGGCATATCCGTAAAACGCATCAACTGTGAGAAATCACTTTTAAACACCGATTTATAGAAGTTAAAAGCTTCTTCGGTATTGCCGTTAAAATTCAAATAAGGATTTAGTGTTGCCATTGTTTTGTAGTTTAAATGATTGTAGTTTATTTTTATAATAATTCAAATGAGACCCTGAAACAAGTTCAGGGTGACAAAGATTTCTAAGCCTGGTAATTTCATTTTAAATTTTCCGCATACTTTTTAAAATTATTCAAAATGGCCTGCCAGCCTTCTTGCTGCATTTGGCGACTGTTTTGGTTTTCGGCTTCAAAGCTTTCCTCTATAAGAGTATTGTTATCTTTTTCATTAAAATTTACACTGACTTTCCTCCCATCAGAAAGTTTAAAGCTAAGAGATTTGTTAGGTTTTACTTCGCTATAAATACCTTCAAAATCAAAGCCAGTACTACCGTCTTTTGCTTCCATACGGTAAGATATTTTGCCGCCTTTTTTTAAATTATTTTTAGCTGAAGTTGTATGCCAGTCATCTGAAGCCGCATTCCAGTTTTCAATATGTTCCGGTGTGTTCCATACCTCCCAAACCTTTTCAACAGGAGCATTAACTATAGCAGAAATTGTTATCGGGTTTTTCATCTGGCTATCGTTTTCAGCTATTTCTTTTAATTTCTCCAATGCTTTGGGCCAGGTTTTTAAAAAATAATCCTTGTATTCAGCTTTTAAATCCATAGTTACGGTGAGAATGGTCTTTCCGTTTTTATCTTCTAACCGGTAATTTTCCATCAGCCCGGCCCAGGATTTTACTTTTTCACTTTCATAATCTTCGTTGCCGTTTTTATCAACCATCCCAATATGCTTAAAATTCATAATTTCGGGATCTTTACGTTTATAGATTAATGCCACCATACCTTCTCCATCGGCATTTAAGAAATATACTTTACTGCCTTCCTCCCAGTCAGATTTTGCCCGGGAGCCTTCGCTAAACGGCGCGGTCCACTTTGAGTAGGTTTCATCGCTCCATAATGCCTCCCAAACCTTTTCTCTAGAAGCATTAATTGTGCTTGTAAATTCTTTTCGTTCCATAATTTTATTTTTTATTATTAAGCTAATAGTTCCGTTGAATTATAGAATTAGTTTTTTAAGCTTTTAAATCATTAAAAGTCTTCCATTTAAAATACATTGAACTTATGACCGTCTGGATCAGAAAACACAAAACCGTAATATCCTTCCCCAAATTCATGAGGTTTGGAAACAATGGTGCCCCCTGCATTTTTAACTTCTATTTCCCACTGGTTTACTTCCTCAGTGCTTGAAGCTGCCAGGGTGAATAAAATTTCATTTCCCTTCTTTAAATTAGCTAATTCACCATTTAATGCGGTCTTAAGTTTACTTTTTATAAAAAAGTGAATCACAAAATTATTATCTCCCACCATGAAACTCGTAAGCTCTTTTGAGGGGCGGGAATTATTGGATTTAAAACCTAATTTGGTATAAAAACTTGTTGTTCGCTCTAAATCTTTTACAGCTAAATTTGCCCATATTTGCTTTGTCTTCATAAGCTTTAGATTTAAGTTTTGACTCGATAATGGAGATTTAAATACTTTGAGGTAGTTTACTAGCCTTCAAAATCCTTCTTTAATTGCTGAATATTGAATTTCTTCATTTGCATAAAGGAAGCGACGGCACGTTCTCTTTTTTCATTATCAGGATCCTGCAGCATTTTATTAAGTAATGTGGATGGTACCACCTGCCAGGAAATTCCAAACTTATCTTTTAGCCACCCACATTGCTCTGCTTCGGGTATTGTAGAAAGCTTGTTCCAGTAATAATCTATTTCTTCCTGTGTTTGGCAATCAATAATGAATGAAATGGCTTCATTAAATGGAAAATCGTTCTCTATCCCGCTATCCATTGCCATAAAAGTTTGCCCTTCCAGCTGAAACTGGGCGTGTTTAACCGTACCAAAAGCGTAATCGTTTTTATCATCTTTGGTATATTTTAAGATGCCTTCAATCTGGGAATTTTTAAAAACCGAAGTATAGAAATTTATCGCCTCTTCTGCCCTTCCGTGGCTTTTACCGGTAAAAAAGAACGAGGGCACAATTTTTTCTTTTGTGCTTCGAGATTCTTCCAACATTAATTGCCAGTTAACTCCAAACTTATCCTCAACCCATCCATATTTTGGACTCCATTCATAGTTATCTAAGGGCATTAAAACTTTTCCATTTTCCTTCAATTTAGACCAAAAATCTTCAATTTCTTTTTCTGTATTACAAAGCACGAAAAATGAGACTGAAGGATTTAATTGAAAATAATCTCCGCCATTTAAGCCTACGAATTCATAATTTTCAATAGAGAAATTCACAGTCATTACACTACCTGGTTTTTGCTTATGAATTTCCTGACCTGCTTTCCCATAGCGGGAAATATTTTTAATTTCAACGTTTTTAAAAACTGTTTTATAGAACTCCACCACTTTCTCTACCGAATTTTTTTCGTTATCGAACCACAGATGGGATATAATTTTTTGTGTTTTCATTTTTCTAATCATTTGAATTTATAGGTCATTTTAAAACAGTTCAGAGACTATTTCTTTAAAACTATTCTTCCTTCAGCGGAATTACATACGAAGTCATTTTCTTCACTTTCGCATTTTTAAATCCGTTGAATTCATAGAGGTCACAAAACCCATATGCCTTTTCTTTACCGTTTTTCTTCAACCTGAAAGTACCATTTGAGGCAGCAGATTTTCCGTGGGTAATGATTTTATCAACCTTCATTTCCAGCATTTCAATATCTTCCATTGTAGCCATTTCTTTTTCAATTTCTGCTTTACCGCGGCTGGTGTTTCCTCCAATCATTTCCCATACAATATCTTCAGCCATACAATTTAGAATATATGGAACATCTCCTTTCGCAAATGCATCGTTAAGCTCCCGGATAAACTTTTCTTTTTCTGTCATAATTTCGTTTTTAGTAAAACCTGTGAGGTTATGTTTTAATTCATTCCTTCAAAATCGAGATAATATTTCCAGCTGGGTCTTTAAACCAGGCTATATCTGGACCTTTTCCATCACTTCTACATATTCCTTTTTCATCGGTGGCGATTTCTCCTTCATATTGTTCAAACTGAACTCCTTTTCTAACCAGGTGGTTTACAGCTTCATCAATATTTTCTACCGGTATATTTAATACGGTAAAAACAGCCGGTTGGTGATCTGGTTTTGGATAGATAATAATGTTATTATTATCAGGAATATCTAATTCAATATGTCCCATAGCATTACTCTTCACTGAAAACTCCAGGATATTGCTATAAAACTTTTCTGCTTTCTCTATATCGTTTACCGAAAAGCCGCTAAATACTGCTGAATACTTAAACATTTCACATTAATTTATTGGTTATCATAAAATTACAGGGTTTTTAGTAAAAACAGCTGGGGGAAATACGCCAAATTTTAGGGGAGTTTGCGTCAAAAAAGTTTTAGAGTTATTAAATTAGTTCCTTGATTTTCAGAATAAATCAATAATAAATTCGTTTTAGATACAAGAGTAAGACAGATGAAAAAACATATTTCCATACTAATTCCCAGGGGCCATACCAGTTTGGTAAATATTGTTGGTTCTCACCAAATTTTTAATCAGGTGAACGGCTTTTTAGAACAGCGCGCTAAGAAACCGCTCTTTGAAGTGGAACTTGTAGGCGTTTCTAATCCTACTGAGCAAACCAACGGACTTTTTTCAGTTAAACCCGAAAAAATGATTGGGGAGATCACTAAAACCGATCTTATAATTATTCCCGCCATTCACGATGAACCGGCAGTTGCTTTAGAAAAAAATAAAGATTTTATACCCTGGTTAAAGAAACGCTATGATGAAGGAACCGAAATTGCCAGTTTATGCGTGGCAGCATTCTTCCTGGCAGAAACGGGGCTTTTAAACGGAAAACAATGTTCCACCCATTGGATTCACGCTGATAATTTTAAATCTCGTTACCCTGAAGCCAATTTGGTAGCCGATAAAATTTTGACTGAAGATTCGGGTATTTATACCAGTGGCGGGGCTTATTCTTATTTAAATTTACTTCTGTATTTAGTTGAAAAATATGCGGGTCGTGAAATGGCTATTCTCACTTCTAAAGCTTTTATGATAGATATGGATAAAGCGGAGCAATCCGCATTTAGAATATTTGAAGGTCAAAAAAGTCATGAAGATCAAACCGTAAAAAAGGTTCAGGAATATATTGAAGCTCATTTTCCGGAAAAAATTACTGTAGATAATCTGGCTAATAAATTCGCTCTTAGCCGTCGCAGCCTGGAACGCCGATTTAAGAAGGCAACAGATAATACTATAAGCCAGTACACACAACGCGTAAAAGTTGAAGCCGCCAAGCGTAGCCTGGAAACTTCCCGTGAAAATGTGGGAGAAGTAATGTTTGAAGTCGGTTATTCTGATGAAAAAGCATTCCGGAACACTTTCAAAAAAATAACCGGGATTTCCCCGGTTCAGTACCGAAATAAATACAATCGCGCAAGGGCGAGCACTTAATTAAACCAAAGCTTCCCTTAAAATACTCACAGGATGCAGTGCGTTACGTTTTGTTCCATCAAAAATCTGGTGGCGACAACTTGTACCATTTGCTGAAATCACTGTCTCCTTAGACGCTTTTCTAACTGCGGGGAACAAAGTTTGTTCACCAATATTCATACTCACTTCGTAATGTTCTTTTTCGTAACCAAAAGAGCCAGCCATGCCACAGCAACCTGATGGAATTATACTCACTTTAAAGTTCTTCGGAAGATTGAGGATATCAAACGTCACCACCGTATTAGAAAGTGCTTTCTGATGGCAATGCCCGTGAATTTTAATATTTTTTTCTTCTGAAGTAAATTGTTCCGGGTTTATATTACCAAGTGCGATTTCCTTTTTCAGGAATTCTTCTATGATGAATGAGTTTTTTGCCAGTTTTTCAGCTTCTGGTTTATTATCGGCTAAACGCAAATATTCATCTCTAAAAGTCAAAATAGCCGATGGCTCCAAACCTATTAAAGGGGTTTTTTCAGAAACGATATCTTTAAATATACTAATGTTTTTATTGGCGAACTCTTTAGCTTCTTCCAGGAAACCTTTGGAAATATGGCTACGGCCACTTTCTTCGTGTTTTACAAATTCTACCCGATAGTTGAGTTTATGTAATAATTCCAGCGCATCAATTCCTATTTCTGAATCGAGAAAATTGGTGAATTCATCATTAAAGAAATATACTGTTTTGATAGGATTTTCAAGTTGAAAACGCATCTTATTTTTCTTATAATAATTAGCCAGAGTTCGCTTTGCTAAAATTGGTAAATTCCTTTCCGGTGCTACGCCCATCATCTTTTTGGCAATGCTGGAAGTGAAAGAATTTTTAAAGAAAAAATTGGAGATTCCGTGAGCTTTAGAAGCCAGGCCGTTCATTCTGCCATTGTTCGCAAATGCCTTACTTCTTAAGCTTTTCCCGTTTTCTTTTTGATATTGGTACTGGAATTCGGCTTTTAAAGCAGCTACATCAACACTGGAAGGGCATTCGCTTTTACAACCTTTACAACTAATACAAAGATCAAAGGCCTCCTTTATTTCTTCGTGGTTAAATCGGTTACTTTTATCTGAATTTGTTAAAAACTCCCGTAAAGTATTTGCCCGGGCGCGAGTAGTATCTTTTTCGTCTTTTGTGGCCCGATAACTTGGGCACATTGTGCCACCGGCTTCAGCCGATTTTCTACAATCTCCACTCCCGTTACATTTTTCCGCAAGTTTTAGAATTCCTTCAGACTCTGAAAAATCCATTAAAGTGGAAATCTCAGGCTCTTTTCTGTCTACTTCATAACGAAGGGAAGTATCCATTGGAGCGGTATCGGTAATCTTACCGGGATTAAAAATATTATCGGGATCAAAAGTGAATTTAATATCCCTGATAATTTGGTAGTTTTTAGGGCCAATCATCATTTCAATAAATTCAGCCCTTACCCTACCGTCACCGTGCTCACCACTTAAAGAACCATTGTATTTTTTTACGAGTTTAGCAACATCGGTTGTTATACTTCTAAAGAGTTTTACATCTTCAGATTTCTTTAAATCCAGGATTGGACGTAAATGAATCTCACCGGCACCGGCGTGCGCGTAATACACCGCATCCTGGCCGTAATTTTTCATTATTTCGGCAAATTCAGCAATATAATCGGCTAAATATGGAATCGCTACCGCAGTATCTTCTATACAGGCTACGGCTTTTTTATCGCCGATAATATTTCCTAAAAGTCCGAGTCCAGCCTTTCTCAGCTCCATTGCCAGCTCTATTTGATCGCCCATTAAAACCGGAAAAGCATAACTTAAATTTGATGCTTTTAAGGTTTCTAATACCTGCTGGCTTTGTTCCTGGACTTCTTCAGCGGTATTTGCCCTTATTTCCAGCATTAAAATCGCCTTGGGATCGCCTTCAATAAAGAAGCGATTTTCTTTATATTTTAGGTTTTGTTTGGTGCAATCCAGGATGGTTTTATCCATCATTTCACAGGTATACAGCGAATGCTTCATCACCGGTACCACGGCTTGCATGCAACTTTCTATACTATCAAAATGAGCGGCGATCATAGCGGCTTCCGGAGGTTGTAAATCGTCCAGTTTCAGCGTTATTTCTGTAGTAAAAGCCAAAGTACCTTCACTTCCGCAAAGTAATTTACACAGGTTTAATGGCTCGGTAGAACCTTCCGAAAAAACTTCAGCATAGAGCAATTCATCTATTGCGTAACCGGTATTTCTTCGGTGTAAACTTTTAGGTGGATATTTCTCAATTAGCTCTTTTTTGTTTTCTTCAGAAGATAAGTGCTTATGGATATTTCGATAAATCTCACCTTCCAGGTTTTCCAGCTTTAATTTTTCCTGAAATTCTTCTGCAGAAATATCTTTAAATTCGGCTTCACTCCCATCGCTAAGAATGGTTTTTAAAGAAACCAGTTTCTCCCGGGTTGTACCGTATTTAATAGAAGTGGTTCCGCTGGAATTATTTCCAACCATTCCACCAACCATACACCTATTGGAAGTTGAAGTATTGGGGCCGAAAAATAAACCAAATTCATTTAAAACCCGGTTAAGGTCGTCACGAATTACACCGGGCTGCAAGGTTACGGTTTTTGCTTCCGGATCTATTTTTAAGATTTTTGTAAAATGCTTTGATACATCTACCACGATGCCATCTCCCACACACTGGCCGGCGAGAGAGGTTCCTGCCGTTCTTGGGATTAAAGAAGTTTTATTTGTTTTTGCAAATTTTATAAGTTTCTTTAAGTCATTTTTACTTTTTGGATAACAGACTGCCAAAGGCATTTCGCGATAAACGGAAGCATCTGTAGCAAAGATTGATCGCCATAATTTATCGTCATATAACTGGCCGTCAATTTGCTGGGATAGTTGGTTAAGTTTTTCTTTCATAATTATGGGTTAAAAATAGAAAATTTCCCCTAAAGCGCTTAACAGATTTTTAAACAATATTAACAATAGATTGGCTTACCAGAAGTTTTCGGAGCGGTTTTAACATTTAAATTTGCCAACAAATCTAAAAATGCTAACTATGAAGAAATTAGTTTTACTTGCCGTTTTTACAATCGGCGCTACGTTTTATAACCAGGCTGAAGCTCAGACTATTTCAGACAATGCCATTGGACTAAGATTTGGTGGTGGAGATGGTGTTGGTGCTGAAGTTTCTTATCAAAGAGCAGTAGGAACCAATAATAATCGTTTAGAATTTGACCTTGGATGGCGTGATAATAGCGATTATGATGCATTTAAACTTACCGGACTGTACCAATGGGTTTGGAACATTGAAGGCGGATTTAACTGGTATGCAGGTGCAGGAGCCGGAATCTTAGGGGTAGATGCTAACCGGGAGTTTCGTGATGAGGATGACGGTACTTATTTATTCCTTGCAGGTGATATAGGTATAGAATACAATTTCGATATCCCGTTATTGCTTTCTTTAGACTTTAGACCAGAATTTGGATTCTTTAGTGATAATAATGTACTGAATGAATTTTCTCCAGATATAGCTCTTGGAGTAAGATACCAATTCTAAATAATAACAGATAAGGTTAAAGAAAAAGAGGCTGATTCAAAATCAGCCTCTTTTTTT
This sequence comes from Salegentibacter agarivorans, assembly GCF_900113135.1. Taxonomy (GTDB): domain Bacteria; phylum Bacteroidota; class Bacteroidia; order Flavobacteriales; family Flavobacteriaceae; genus Salegentibacter; species Salegentibacter agarivorans. The sequence continues at coordinate 224,066 of NZ_FOOH01000002.1, forward strand.
ATACGGTAATTTGTTAAGCTCTTTTATAAATATCTTCATAAAGGGGCATTACATTTTTAATGTCAAATTTTTCTGCAACACTCCTGGCGTTGTTTTTAAATTTCTCCAGGGTTTCATCGTTTTCCAGGATTTTTAAAGCATTAGCTGCCATTTCCTGAACATCACCCACATTACTTAAATACCCAGAAATTCCATTTTGGTTAACTTCAGGAAGTCCGCCGGTATTTGTAGAAATTATTGCAACTCCATTAACCATTGCTTCCAGTGCTGAAAGACCAAAACTCTCTTTTTCTGAAGGCAGTAAGAATAAATCAGAGAAGCAAAGAATCTTATCTATTTCGTGACTTTGCCCCAGAAACATTACTTTATCGGCAATATTGAGTTCATCTACTAAATCTTCTGCCATTTCTTTTTCAGGGCCTTCTCCAACCATCATTAATTTTGCATCTATTTTTTTCTGAATTTCATAAAAGATTTTAATCACATCATCTATGCGTTTTACTTTTCTGAAGTTACTAATATGCGTAATAATTCTCTCTTTATTTTCGGCCATCATTTCGCGTTGGCAGTCGGTAAAGGCTTTATTATCGTATTTGCTGCAATCTATAAAATTGGGTATTACTTCAATTTCATTCCTGATTTTGAAGAATTTTAAGGTATCTTCTTTTAAACTTTTAGATACCGAAGTCACTATATCGCTATTATTAATACTAAAAGTTACCGCCGGTTTGTAAAAAGGATGATTGCCAACCAAAGTAATATCGGTACCGTGAAGTGTGGTTACCATGGGTAGGTTAATTCCTTCTTCAGCAAGCATTTTTTTAGCCATATAACCGGCATAAGCGTGCGGAATTGCATAATGAACATGCAGCATTTCAATATCAAACTGTTTTACAACATTTACCAATTTACTACTAAGCGCAAGCTCGTATGGTTGATAGTGAAATAGCGGATATTCTGGAACGTGTACTTCGTGAAAACGTACATTGCTGGAAAGTTGATCTAAACGTACAGGTTGGCTGTAGGTTACAAAATGTATTTCGTGACCACGTTTTGCAAGGGCCAGCCCCAGCTCTGTGGCTACCACTCCACTACCCCCAAAGGTAGGATAACATACAATGGCTATTTTCATTTGGCTCGATTTACTCACCTTAGCGAGAATTTAAATTACGACCAAGGCCGATTTTTTGTTTTCAAATTAAGTTCTGCGGGCCATTCCCCCAATTATCTAAAAATCTATAGATTCGTAGATAACTTCCTGTATTCTAGATCTTACATCTTCCCTAATTAACTTCCTATTGGTAGAATCGGGGAAAGTTCTATTAGACAAAAATACATAAACAATTTCTTCTTCGGGGTCTGCCCAGGCAAAGGTGCCCGTAAAACCGCTATGACCAAAACTTTCCATAGATAAGCAATTACAGGTTGGTCCTGAACTTCCTAGTTGGGGTTTGTCGAAACCAACGCCACGTCTTACATTTTTTTCGCAATAATAACAGGTATTAAATTTAGAAATGGTTTCTTCTTTTAAATACCTTTTACCACCGTAAACCCCATTATTAAGGTAAACATGCATTATTTTAGCAACATCGTTAGCGGTGCTAAAAAGCCCGGCGTGCCCTCCAATACCTCCCTGCAAAGCGGCACCCTGATCATGCACCACCCCGTGAATAAGTTGCCTACGCCAAAGTTTATCAATTTCGGTAGGAACAACTTGTGCTAAGGGGAATCTTGAAGCTGGTATATAACCTGTATGGGTTGCTCCCAAAGGTTTATAAATTTTCTCCTGGGTAAGATTATGCAAAGTTTGGCCATAATAGCCTTCCAGGTAATATTTTAAAATGTAGAAAGGTAGATCACTGTATTTATAATCTAATCTTCGTTCTAAGTCGCTATCCCTAATAATACTGATAATTGTATCTTTCATGTCATTTCTAAGATACATTTCATTGGCAACTTTAGTATTAAATTCAGCTGAAGGAGTTTTTTGAAAATAATCTTTAGAAGGTAACCTTGTTTTCCTGTCTATAGTATTAATATGAAAAGGAATCCAGGATTTTAACCGGGCATAATGCATAAGCATATCCTGTAACCTAATATTCGCTTTATTCGAATTTTGAAAAACCGGCATCATTTCTCCCAACTTTGAATCAAAACTTACAATCCCTTCTTCTTCCTGCTCCATAATAAGCGGTAAAGTTGCCAGAATTTTGGTTAATGATGCCAAATCGTAAACCGATGTATCTGAAACGGGAATTTGTTTATCGTAGGTATGATAGCCAAAATTCTTGTTGTAAACTATTTTCCCTTTTCTCGCTATTAAAATTTGAGCGCCGGGTGTCATTTCTTTGTCAATAGCTTCAGTAATAATACTATCAATTCTGTTTAATTTATAGGAATTTAGACCTACACTTTCCGGTAACCCGTATGCCAACCTATCTATATTTCTGGTTTGATAGCCGGTACCTTCGGGAAAATTATTTCGTATGCTTATCGGGAGTTTTCCCCTGGCTTCAACAGCACCAAAAATTAATTGTGCAGCTTTTTTTTGGGCTACGGGATGGTTTTGGTAATTAACTAAAATACCTTCCAATTCACTGATTCCCCGAAGTTCCCTTAACGCATACGGACTCGAAAAAAGACTTAGAACGGTTTTATTTTCTATGGCAATTTGATTGATCCAGTGTAATTCTCCCGAAGAAAATTTATAGGACGCCCAGGGACTGTTATTAGATTTATGGTAACCTAAAATTACGAGATCGTATTCTTTTAATTTCTTTTGTAAATCGTTTAAATGCGTTGCTGAAATCCAATCTATATGGGCATATCGTTTTAATTCATTTAAAAAGGTACTCCCGTCATCATCTCCAAAATTCACATAAGCAATCCTGGTGTCGGCAATATCTTTAACCGGGAGTACGGCTCTGTTATTTTTAATTAAGGTAATTGCATTTTCAAAGAGTTCTTCCAGGAGAACTTTATCGCGAACAGAATTAAGTTCTTCAAAAATAAAATTTTCCTGGATGCTTTGTTGCTGATGCAGGCCTACTTTATATTTCGCCTTCAATATTTTTTTTACTGAATGTGCCAATCTACCGGGACTTATAATATTATTCTTATAAGCATTGATTAAAACTTCAGAAGCAACTTCAACTTTTTCCGGCATTAATAATACATCATTGCCTGCTAAAAATGCTCTTAACTCGGCATCACCGGGCTCTGCATTGTTGGTGAGACCTTTCATATTAAGGGCATCGGTAAAAATAAGCCCTTCAAAATTCATTCTTTCTTTTAAAAGGTCTGTGATTAGCGCTTTTGAAAGCGAAGATGGCGTATTAGGATTTTCCTGAAGGGCAGGAACATTTAAATGAGCAACCATTACGCTGGAAAGTCCGTGGGCAATTAAGGGGTAATATGGATATAGTTCTAAACTATCCAACCTTTCTTTAGAAAAAGGAATGGTGGGTAAGGTTTTATGCGAATCGGTATCTGTATCACCGTGACCCGGAAAATGTTTTGCACTGGATAATGTACCTACCCGGTGCATACCACGCATAAACGCAAGCGATTTTTCGGCTACATTAATTTTATTCTCGCCAAAACTTCTATTTCCAATAATGGGATTATTGGAATTGGTATTAATATCTACTACTGGAGCAAAATTAATATGTACGCCAAGTCTTTTGGAATGCCTGGAAATTGCCGCCCCGGCCTCTTCAATTAAATTATTATCCTGAATAGCACCCAGCGTCATATTCCAGGGTAGCGCAAAGGTAGAATCAAGGCGCATGGCCAGGCCCCACTCGGCATCCATACCAATAAGTAATGGAGTTCTTGAAAGTTCCTGGAATTCGTTGGTTAATTTTATCTGCCTTTGTGGGCCGCCTTTAGAGAAAATAACCCCTCCAATATATTCTTCTGAAATTTGTTTTTTCGCCTTTTCAATATAAGCCTTACCACTTTCTGAAGAAACACTAATCATTAGCAACTGCCCTATTTTTTCTTTAAGGCTCATTGCATTATAGGTGCTATCTACCCATTCTTTTTGTGCAATGGTATCTTCTGCCAGCAAAGGATTGTTTTGTGCAGAAAGATTAGAGCAAACAAGAAGAAAACAGGTTAATACAAAGATTTTCGGAGTGAAAGTGAATTTCATTAACTAACAAAACGCTTATGCCAACTTTCAGAAGCAGGAACTTCCCAATCTGAAAGAAATTCAGCTTTATTATTTACAAGATTATTAAATACAATGGTTTTAGAAGAAACAGCTTTTTCTTTCGCCATTTTTCTAAAATCTGAAAGGGTTTTATAGGCTATAAACTCTCCCTGTTTATAAGAGACATTCATCTTATCTAATAGATCTACATTAAATTCTTTTTCCAATTGCTGGATAAAATGTACTGAAGCATCAATAGAACAACCGGTGGCTGCATTCATTTCCTGGTCTAAAGCCAGAACGATAAATCTTTTATATTTAATTAGATAACCGGCCTGTAAATCGGCTCCATGGGCCGTCCATTGAGTTACAAACTGGTCCAATCTTGATTTTATTTCTTCTAACTCTTCAGTAGTAAAAGAACGGTTTGCCTGGTATATCCAAACCCTTGAAGAATCGGGTAGATTTTCGAATGGTACTAACATAAATTACTGAAATTATATTTTTACAAAACTAATTGATTTAAACATTGTCTCAAGGTTACTTTTACCTTTTAACGTTTGGATTTCATCAAAAATTATACTTAAAAAATCAAAAAGCCCGAGAAAAAATCTCAAGCTTTTTTAAATTGAATTTTTTGATTGAATACTTAAAATATTTTAGAGATCGTGGGCATTGGCAATAAGTTCTGCCACATCCATTACTTCTACACTATCTTCTTTATTTTTTCCTTTTACACCATCGGTCATCATCGTATTGCAAAAGGGACAACCCGCGGCAATAACTTCAGGTTTAACCTCCATAGCTTGTTCGGTACGTTCAATATTCACGTCTTTATTTCCTGGCTCCGGTTCTTTAAACATTTGGCCGCCACCTGCACCGCAACAAAGTCCGTTAGACTTGCATTTGCGCATTTCTACGAGTTCTACTTCAAGTTTTCTTAGTAAGTCTCGAGGCGCTTCGTATTCTCCGTTAGCACGGCCTAAATAACAGGGATCGTGAAAAGTAATTCGTTTTCCTTTAAATTTTCCTCCTTCAACCTTTAACTTTCCTTCAGTAAGAAGGGATTTTAAAAATTGTGTATGGTGCATTACTTCGTAATTTCCACCAAGGGCAGGATATTCGTTTTTTATGGTATTAAAACAGTGCGGACAGGCAGTAACCACTTTTTCTATTTCATAGCCATTAAGAACTTCAATATTTGTAGCAGCCTGCATTTGAAAAAGAAACTCGTTCCCGGCGCGTTTCGCAGGATCTCCCGTACAGCTTTCTTCGGTTCCTAAAACAGCAAAATCAACTCCGGCTTCGTGCAATAATTTTACAAAGGCCTTGGTGATTTTCTTTGCCCTATCATCAAAACTACCGGCGCAACCAACCCAAAATAAAACTTCGGGTTTTTTGCCTTCTGCCATATACTCGGCCATTGTTGGTACTTTTAACGCTTCTGCCATATCTAATTTCTTTTAATTTTATTCCGAAGACTTCTAATAAGTCTGGTATTCAATATATTTTTGAGCTATTAAGAAAATTAATTTTCTTTAGCCCAGTTTAATCTATCTTGCTGGTTGTAAGGCCAGGGTGCGCCATTGTTTTCAATATTGGTCATTGCAATAGCCAGCTCATTTGGAGCAGCACTTTCTTCCATCACTAAATAACGACGCATATCTAAAATTATGGAAAGCGGGTCTATCCCAACCGGGCAGGCTTCTACACAAGCATTACAGGTGGTACAGGCCCAAAGTTCTTCGCGTAAAATAAAGTCGTCCAGTAATTGCTTGCCGTTATCTTCGTATTTCCCTTTTGTATTAATAATCTCCCCTACTTCTTCCAGCCTGTCTCTGGTATCCATCATAATCTTCCTGGGAGAAAGTTTTTTACCGGTTTGATTTGCGGGACATTCTGCCGTACATCTTCCGCATTCGGTACAGGTGTATGAGTTTAATAATTGCACCTGGTTAAGGTCAAAAACATCTGATGCTCCAAACTTATCGGGTTCTGCACCTTCCTCTTCCTCTGCCGGGGCAGCAAAAGGATCGGCATCCGGATCCATCATTAATTTAACTTCATCGGTAACCGCTTGCAGATTGTTCATTTCTCCCTGTGGCTGAAGTTTAGATAAATAAACATTTGGGAAAGCCAGGAGAATGTGTAAGTGCTTGGAGTAATACAGGTAATTTAAGAAGAAAAGAATTCCTAAAATATGTAACCACCAGGCTGCTCTTTCTATTATGATGAGCGTTGCATTGCTCATTCCTTCAAAAATAGGAAGTAAGAATTGGCTAATAGGAAAACTTCCGGTTATGCCTGCTTCACTTGCATAATGAGGAGCTCCATTAAGCTGAAGTTGATAATCTGTAGCATTCATTACTAGGAAAAGCACCATAAGCACCATTTCAAAATAAAGAATGTAATTGGCGTCATTTTTAGGCCAGCCTTTTAATTCACGACTTAAAAACCGATAAATGTTTAAGATATTTCTTCTAATCCAAAATACAATAACTCCAATTAAAACTAATAGCGCTAGAACTTCAAAAGAAGCGATAAGAACATTGTAGAAGCCGCCCATAAAAGAGAGTACCCGGTGAGTTCCGAATAAACCATCTATTATAATTTCAAGAACTTCAATATTTATTATAATAAAGCCTACATAAACAATTACGTGAAGAAAGCCTGAAACTGGTTTTTTCACCATTTTGCTTTGCCCAAGCGCAATCCTGGCCATTTTAGCGAAACGCTCTCCTTTATTATCGCTACGATCTACTTCTTTTCCTAATTTTATATTTCTTAATAACCTACGGATGTTTCGAATAAAAAAACCTATACCTACCACTAAGGCAATTAGAAATAAGACCTGGGAAATAATTTGCATAGTTGGTTATTTAATAGAATCCTTTTCTTTGGGTTCCTGATATGGTTTCGGGTTTTTACCGAAGACAGAGAAATGTACGTATCTTTTAGGATTCAGTTTTACGTCTTGTAGTAATTGTTCCAACTGTTTGGTAGCATTATCCAGATTATTATAAACGGCATCATCATTAATTAACTTCCCTGCAGTACCTTCTTTATTATTTAGTTTGTCTGAAACACTTTCAAAATCGGCTACCACTTTTTCAAGATCAGCAGTGATTTTACCAATATCCATTTTGGTTAAAGTATCTGAAAATGAATTGAAATTGGTAGTCATTTCATCAAGATTAGTAAAAGTATTATCTATTTTTCCTGAATTTCTACCTACAATTCCTTCTAGTGCATTAGCGGTTACTTTAAACGAAGCAACAGTTGCATTAAGATCTTTAAAAGTGTTTTGAATATTATACCTGGTACTATCGTTTAGAATTTTATTAATTGCTGTAACTAAAGAATCTGCGCTAACTATGGTATTTTCAACTTTATCCTGAAGCGGGGTCAACCTATCGTTTACCAACTCCATAATACCTTCTTCAATATCACTGTTTAAGGTATCTCCAGATTTTGCCATTTGATTAATTTCGTAATCTGGAAGAATAGCAAGAGATTTTCCGCCAATTATATTCCCACCATAAATTTGCGCAGTACTATTTTTTGAGAATTCGAAATCATTTTCTACAGTAAAGCTAACTACCAGGGTTCCCTGGGCATCAAGAAAATTAATTTGGGTTACCTGCCCTACTTTAAGACCGTTTATGGTTACTGCCGAGGAAGGTGATAGCCCTTCTACATCGTTATAAACTGCATGAAAAGTTCTGCTGGAATCCAACAGGTTTTTACCCTTTAAGAAACTATAACCAAATATTAATAAGAGGATAGCAATTATTGCTAGGAATGCAGTTTTTACTTCACGTGTAAATTTCAAAAGCTATTTTTTTAGGAATATGGACAAATTTAGAAATAAAAATAGAAAAGAACCGTTAATTCACCTTAGATTTTAACGCCTCATTAACTGTAATCTTGCTGCCTTCCTTAAATGCAACAATATAACTTGAAGGATATCCATTTTGTTTTGCCTCGTTATGAAGCTTATTTATTTTTATATAATCTGAAGTAGCTCCATAATAGTATTTATACATTCCCTCTTCCTTTGCTCGCTCTACATTTTGCAATCCTTTAAAATTGTAGGCTTTGGTTTCTAAACGTTTAGAACCGGCCGCAAGTTGAATTTTAAAGGTAATTCCCTCATAAATTTGGCTTTGAGGTGGGATGTTTGAAGAGGAAGTACTCCCAATACTCTCAAGGTTAGACAGGTTTATGGTGTTAGCATATTTATTTATTGCTTCTACAATAGCCGCAGCCATTTTGTTTTGGCCGCCCGCACTGTTTAAATATGGGCCTTCGTGGTTATTGGTTAAAAATCCAGTTTCAATAAGCACACTTGGCATTACCGCCATTTTTAATACCACGAAACCGGCTTGTTTAACTCCACGATTTTTTCTTTTTAATTCGTGGGTGAAATTTTTCTGAACAAAATCGGCTAAAAGAATACTTTGATTTAAATATTCCTCTTGCATTAGCGCCATTCCTATATAAGATTCAGGGGAATTGGGATTAAAACCACCATAAGTTACTTCGTAATCTTCCTCTAAAAATATTACCGAGTTTTCTTTCTTGGCTACTTCAAAATTTTCTTCGGTTTTATGAAGTCCCAATACAAAGGTTTCGGTACCGTAAGCCTGGGAATTATGAGAATTACAATGTACCGAAACAAAAAGATCAGCATCGGCCTCATTGGCAATTTGTGCTCGTTTATCTAAAGGAATAAATATATCAGAATCGCGGGTATAGATCACTTCTATTCCTTCCTGTTTTTCTAATGCCTTTCCAATTTTTAGAATAATATTAAGCGCAATATCTTTCTCTTTAAAACCATTTCCCATATTTCCGGGATCTTTCCCACCGTGCCCGGCATCTAAAACCACCACAAATCTATCTCTCGGTTTATCATTATTTGCAAATAAGCTTTGCAAGCTTGCAATAAAAATGAAGAAAAATACGAAAAGTTTAAGTAGGTTCGTTCTCATAAAAAGGTAACGCTAAGTTTAGGCTAATTATTTTAATTACTTTTTTCAGGAAATCTCAAATCTAAGCTGAAAAAATATATGTAATTTTGATTTTGCAAAAAGCAAGCCATTCTTTACAAAAATAGCACTTAGAGCATTGCAAACAAACATACCTAATATACTTTTTCGCTGTATTTTTATACTGCTTCCTATCGTTTGTCTAAACGCACAGGAAATAGGGAATAATCAGGAAATAGATATTGAAGCCCGGGAACGAGATTCGCTGGTTACTGTGGGCGATTCCTTACCACTTACCGAAACCATAAGGCTAACCGATAGTATTGTGGGAGATTCGTTGCAAACTCCGCAACGGGGCAACCAATTAATTACTGATGCGGTAAAGTACCAGGCTAAAGATTATATGCGTATTAGCCAGAAAGAGAATCGCATGTATCTCTATAATGAAGCACAAATTATTTATGGAGATATGCAGATAAATGCCGGGCTTATAATAATGGACAATGAAAAAAATGAAGTCTATGCCTACGGAATTCCCGATTCTACCGGTGCATATTCTCAAAAACCGGTTTTTGTACAGGGAAATCAAACCGTAGAGCCAGATTCTATTCGGTTTAATTTTGATACTGAAAGAGCACTGGTTTATAATTCCAGGACACAACAAGCCAATTTTAATGTAAGAGGTGAAGTTACCAAACGTGAAAACGATTCGGTGTATTTTATGCAAAATGTGCGCTTTACCACAGATGACGATTTAGATAATCCCGATTATTATTTCTATGCGAGAAAAATAAAATTTGTTCCAGATAAAAAGATCGTGGCAGGTTTTGTTAATATGTACCTGGCAGATGTACCTACACCGTTGGGGCTTCCCTTTGGATATTTTCCTTTAACCGAAGAAGAAACTTCAGGATTCATTATCCCCAGTTTTGGGGATAGCCGTCGTGGTTATTTTCTGCAAAACGGAGGTTATTATTTTGCGATTAGCGATTATGTAGATTTACTAACTTTAGGCGATTATTATACCAATGGAAGTTATGCTGTACGCCTGGAAAGTAATTATGCCAAGCGTTATAATTACCGCGGTAACGTAAGAATACGGTACGAAAACCTATTTCAAAGTGAACGAGGATTCCCAGATTTTGCTGAGCAATCTGTCTATAATATTCAATGGTCCCATAACCAGGATGCCAAGGCAAATCCTAATTCCAGGTTTAGTGCCTCGGTAAACTTAGGGAGTAGTACTTATTATCAGAATTCTGTAAATCAAATGAATACAGGAAACTTCTTAACAAACACTTTAAGTTCTTCGGTTTCGTATAGTAAAACCTTTCCCGGTGAACCTCAGATTAATTTAAGCCTTGCAGCAAGGCATCAACAAAATACAAGGACGCAAACTATAAATATGAGTTTGCCAACTTTACAGGCGAGTATGACGCGTATTTATCCTTTTGCTCCAAAAACCGGCGCAAAAAAAGGATTGATAGAAAATATAAATTTTCAGTATAACGTAAGGGCCGAGAATCAAATTAGAACAACAGATTCTTTGTTTTTTAAACCCGAAATGTTCCAGGATGCCAATTATGGCGCACAGCATTCTATTCCGGTTACCACAAACTTTAAGCTTTTCAATTATCTAAGTGTTAGTGCTAATGCTAATTACGAAGAAAGTTGGGTTTTCAAAACCTTCGAACAATCTTACGATGAGTTTAATAACGAGGTGGTAATTGATACTATAAACGGGTTTGATTCTTACAGAACCTATAATTTTGGAGCCAGTATTGGTACCACCTTATATGGATTAAAGAATTTTGGAAAGGACAAAAAAATCCAGGCTATTAGGCATGTGATGCGACCCTCGATTAGTTATAATGTAAACCCCGCTTTTGACCAGTATTACGATACATATGAGCGTATTGATCCTGCAAACCCTATTGAAACCAATATGGTAGATTATTCCCGGTTTAATGGGACATTATATGGAGCACCGGGAAACAGGTTTTCAAGTTCGCTGGGGCTTAGTTTAAGCAATACCCTGGAAGCCAAAGTGCGTTCTAAAGACAGTACCGCTACCGAACCCGAGAAGATCACACTACTTAATAATTTTAGTATGAGTACGGCATATAACCTTGCCGGGGAAGATGGCCAACCAAAGCTGTCTCCCATTGCTCTTAGAGGTAGTATTCCCATAGTTCGCGATAAATTGGATATTAATGTTGCCGGTAATATGGATATTTATGCTTTAGATAATAATAACCGAAGAACCGATAAACTAAATATAAATAACGGTGGTAGTTTATTTAGGTTTACCAACGCCAATGTAAGCTTTGGCTATGCTTTCTCCAGTAAAGATTTTGAAGACGAGGGCGAAGACGAAAGTGAAGATGAAATAGATAACGATACTTATCGCGGTGGCGGAAGACGTGATGACCTTTTTGGAAAAGGATCTGATTTAGAAGGAAAGTTCTACGATGAAGAAGAAGACCCATTTGCAGATGAAGATCGTGAAGAAAGAACCGATAACTGGTATAATTATAAAATCCCATGGGATTTACGGCTCTCTTATACCATGACGTACAATAATACGGCTCGTCAAAATGAAATTACCTCCCACTCTATAATGTTTTCGGGAGATGTGGAACTTTCGCCAAAATGGGTAGTTGGAGCTTCCTCGGGTTACGATTTAAAAGAGTTAGGCTTTACTTATACCCAATTAAGATTTCAGCGTGATTTAAATACCTGGCGATTAAGTTTTAACTGGGTGCCTTTTAGTGAGCGTAGATCCTGGTATTTCTTTATCGGGATAAAATCGTCTATCTTAAGTGATATTAAATACGATAAACGAAACGAACCAGACCGAAGTTTATAAAATTTAAAAGTTTAAAAATGATGAAAAAAATAATTAAAACCGACAAAGCTCCGGCTCCAATTGGGCCTTATAACCAGGCAGTTTTAACCGGAAATATGCTTTATATTTCTGGTCAAATAGCGCTTAATCCAGAAACTAACGAACTGGAAACAGGCGAACTTAAAAAAGAAACTACCAGGGTAATGCAAAACTTAAAGGCAATTTTAGCTGAAGCCGGGATGAATTTTGAAAATGTAATAAAAACTTCAATTTTTATAAGCGATATGAATAATTTCGCTAAAATCAACGAGGTTTATGGATCTTATTTTAATGCAGAAACTGCTCCTGCAAGAGAAACGGTAGAAGTTGCAAACCTCCCTAAATTTGTAAATGTAGAGATTAGCGCAATTGCGGTAAAAGATTAATAATTGCTAAAAAGATAAGCTTCACGCTCAAAATAATTGGAATAATAGCCTTCAAACGATTTTTGGTCTTTTCCAAAATGCTCCATTTTATATAAACCGGCAAAAACGAAAATATTAAAATCGTAATGAAAGATTTTATCCATTTTCCGGAAGAAGCCAGAGCCTTTTTTGAATTCTTTCAATGGTTTATTTGCATAAGCGTTTAGTACATTAAAATCGTGATACTGGAACACGTGAATTAATTCGTGGGCAACGGTATTATAATTGAATCCGCCGGCTTCAGGATTTAGTAATATTGCCGTGCTTATGGCTCTGCCAAGGTAATAATCGTTATTATCTTCATAGCCAAAAGTATTATTGCCTGAGAAAACAAATTCTCCAACTCTTAGGCTTAATTCAGCTTCAAATTTATTCTGAACCGCGGTATAAGCAGTAAGAAGAAAAGAAACCGGTTGTATCCTGTATTTAAGATGAAAACGGTCTTTAGTGTGAAATTCAATTCGGTTAAAGCCAATATTCAGGTTCCATTGTTCCCAGAAATTTCTATTAGAAGCGGCATTCTCTATTATTGAAGTTCCTGCAGAGTTCATAAACTTTGCCGGCCAGCCATAAGTAAGGTTTTTTTGGTTAGAAATTCTTCCGGCAATAACTTTACTTTCATAAACCAGGTAGCCGCCGAGTGCACCCTGTGCCATTCCTTTAACCAGTACTTTTCCGAACTTTTCCTGCGGTTCTTTATTAATTACAGCACCAATTCCACTAAAAACCGTCCCTATTCCTATATTAAAAATAGCCGCTTCAGTTTGGTTGCTCTGTGACCGTGCCTGGGAGGTTGAGATCAATAAAACAATAATTAAAAATAGAAGAAAGCGGGGTGAAAATTTCAATTAAATAAATTAGATTTTAGAAAGCCTGCATTAATAAACGGGCACTGGCGGGATTTGTAGCCAGGGGAATATCGTGTACATCGCACAAACGCATTAACATAAAAATATCGGGTTCATGTGGGTGCTTGTCCAGCGGGTCTCTAAAGAAGATTACCATATCTACTTTACCTTCGGCAATACGGGAGGCTATTTGCGCATCTCCACCTAAGGGGCCTGATAGTAGTTTTTCAACCTCAAAACCGGCAGATTCTGTTTTTGCGCCCGTAGTTCCCGTAGCAATTAAGGTAATATTTTTAGCCTGAAGGGCTTCTCTATGGTTATTTAAAAACTGAACCATCTCAGCCTTTTTCCCGTTGTGGGCAATGATTGCAACTGTTTTCATAAATTAGACAGATAAAATATCAGAAATGCGAAGTAATTCCTTATTAATTGTAGGTTTTGATTTTAATGCATTTACCAGTTCTATAGATTTTATTTCATTATTCATCATTCCAACCATAATATCCTGCTGACCGTCCAGGGCAAGTTCTACTGCTTTCACGCATAATCTACTGGCCAAAACACGATCAAAACAAGTTGGACTTCCACCTCGTTGAATATGCCCTAAAACGGTAACTTTTGCATCGTAATAAGGTAAATTGTCTTTTACGTAAGCTGCCAGCTCAAATACATTTTTACCAATTTTGTCACCTTCAGAAACAATAACTATACTTGATGTTTTTCCAGATCTACGGCTGCGCTCCAGGGAGTTTAGCAAACGATCTAAACCAAGATCTTCTTCTGGAATTAAAATTTCTTCTGCTCCTGCTCCAATTCCACTGTTTAGCGCAATAAATCCCGCGTCTCTACCCATTACTTCTACAAAGAATAATCTATTATGGGAACTGGCAGTATCGCGAATTTTATCTACAGCATCTATAACTGTATTTAAAGCCGTATCGTAACCTATGGTATAATGGGTTCCAAAAATATCGTTATCTATAGTTCCCGGCACGCCAATTACAGGGATATTATGTTCTTCACTAAAAACTTTTCCACCTCTAAAGGTCCCGTCACCACCAATAAGAATCATTGCATCTATATTAGCTTTTTTAAGATTGGCCGCGGCTTTCACCCTACCTTCTTCAGTAAGAAATTCTTTAGACCGGGCCGATTTTAGGATAGTTCCGCCTAAATTGATAATATTTCTAACGCTACGTGCATTAAGCTCTATATAATCGTTTTCTATCATTCCCTGGAAGCCTCTCATAAACCCGAGACATTCAACACGATAATAAGAACTTGCCCTTGCCACAGCTCTTATTGCAGCGTTCATTCCGGGGGAATCTCCGCCGGAGGTCATTACTCCTATTCGTTTAATTCTTTTTGTCATACTTTAAAATTCTTGCCTAAAATTACAAACTCAGAAGCTACCTGAAAAGAAAAAAGAATAAGTTTTACCCAATATTCGAGATTTGAATATTCTTAATTGATTTGCTTAATATTCCTGATTTTTAATTTTCATCTGGAAAACGAATATAATCAGGAGACTGGGGACGCGTTGCAGGCTCTTCTTGCTCGGTTTCGCTATTTAAAGATTGAATTTCGGTATTTGCAATTTTTCTAATCAATTCTTTGAAGGTGTCAAAATCTACCGAATAAGACAACCCAATTCCCTGTGTGAAGCCTATTTCTTCCCCTATAAACTGAATATTATTTTCCCGATTAAAAACCTTTGCTCTTAAGCTTCCGTCTTCGTTTAAAAGAAAATCTATCTCCAGATCGCCTACAATAATAGATTCGGTAACCCCTCCAATGGGCACACCTACCTGGCCATTAATAATTACCCGGTCGTTAATTTGGGTAGAAAGTGTTAATCCAAACCGGTCTACGGTTTGTTGGTCTGGCGTGCGATCTCCCTGTACATAATTAACGCCAACCTGAAATTTACCATCATCTCCCGCAAAAATATCGTTCACTATACTCGAAGCCCTTTCAGCCAAAGTTCCTGTAATTGCATTTTGCCTTAATCCGAATTCACTATAGAAAGCTCCCTGGGTTACCAGGAATAACGCTTGTAGCTCTTTACTGGAACGGTCGTCCATTCTATATTCTAACTCAGATCTAACCACAGAGCTGGCGTTTGGAAAAGCAATATCAAAAGTAATATCGGGTTGTTCTATTTCTCCCTGCAAATTTATAACTACTTCCACCGGAATTTTTCTGTTAATTGAAGGATTTTCAAGTAAAACTGCTGGGTTTGCGTTTAAGGAATAAATTGCACTCACATCAAGTTGAGCATCGGTAGGATCTCCATTCCAATTGATACTTCCGCCAGATTCTACATTAAAAACTTTTTGAACCAGCCCCGCATACTTAAAATTATAAACTCCTTCATATACTACGAAATCACCCCACATATTAAATTTTCCGTTAGTATTTATCTCCAAAAGTAAGTTTCCTGAACCACGGCCTTTCAATGTACTTCCACTGGTTTGGTCTACTACTACTTCTACTTCAGCATCATTGGTAACATCAAGATCAAATATAAGTTCCAGGCCAGTGACTTCAGGCAGCTCAATAGATTCACCGGCTTCACGGGCAGCTTTTTCTTCTGGACTTAAAAAATGAATGTACGAGTTATCTCCTACTGATTCTGTATCACTTAACGGAATTTTAAAAACCGTTCCGCGCTCGGTTGTGGCGGTAACATCTATAACCAATTGATCTGTAGGGCCGGCTATACTTGCGTCTCCACTTATAAAAGCTGTTCCGTAATACAGGGCGTCCTCATCACCTTCGGTATCTAAAACCAAAAGCCTGTCTGTATCAATATTTAGATCTAAATCCCATTCCTTGAAATTTTTATGCCCAATACTTCCATTAAGGGTTCCGGTGGTTTTGTATTTAGTATCTTCAATTTCAACATCATCAAATACAAACTCCTGCTGGGTTAAATTAACTATTGCTTCATCTTTAAAATCCAGATCTATATTAAGATATGGAACCCGTAAACCTGCATTTTCAAGACTTATTTCTCCTGAAAAATCGGGATTTTTGTAATTTCCCGAAACCTGGGCATTTCCTGAGGCACCACCCCTAATATTACTAAGTACTTCACCTCCCAAAGAACTAAATGCAGCAAGATTTAATTCGTCTAAATCTACATCCATTTCTATGGTGGGTTCACTCCCACTCACATTTATACTTCCTATGGCATTTAAAGATTCATTGCCATTTTTACGTAAATTGGCATTTATATTATAATTGGTGAGATTTTCATTTCCTTCTACATCCAGTACCAAATTACCCAGTAAATTGTCGTTAATATTTAAAGAATCTACCTTAAGATTTGTATTGGGATAATAAGCCCCGTTTTCCTGAAGTAAATCGAATTTTCCATTTAGCGTTCCGGCAAGGTCCAGGCTATCTATATGGGGAGTGATTTTGCCAATATCTACATTATCAAATTCCATTTTAAAATCTTTATACGTAGAATCTCTCATAACGCCGCTAAGCCTTATTTCTTCATTTTTATGATTCATCACCAAAGAATCTATCGCAAAATCTTTAAAATCTAGGTCAAAAACTATTTTATTGCTTTTATTGCTTTCCTCATTTATATACCACGTATTATTTTTAAAAGTAAGATCTGACCGCTGTATCCCAACAACCGATTTATTTTCTTCGTTAATAGTATGAAAAAGGTTAAGGTTAAAAAAATCTTCATTGTTTTTGCCACCCTGAAATTCAGATCTTATAAAAAGCGTATCGCGCTGAGTTACGTTAATAAAGCTGAATTCAGAAAAATTATAAAAATTTGTAGAAACGCTATCGGCTTCAAAATAGGTATTATAAATAGGGTTGGTATTATCTACGTTTAGATTTACGGTCTCCATCATATTCCCGAAAATATCTATTCTGGGAGAACGGAAATTCACTTTAAATTCAGATTCATCTGAAGCTAAGTGACCACGAATAAATGTATTTGGTGCAAGATTAATTTCGGGGTAAAAAACTTCTATAATCTTATTATAAATATCAAAATCGAATTCAAGGTATTGATTATTGGTAATGGTTCTGGGTTGATAATTGGTATAAATACTTCCCAGCGAATTCTCAATTAAAGGTCTTATTTCTGAAAGATTGAAATCTCCAATAATTTCACCGCTTATCACATCGGGAGAGTTTATACTTAAAGTTCTTTCCCTGCCTTCAAAACTGGAAGTTATGCTGAAATCATCAAAAAAGTAAAGATCATTTTGATTTTGGTAGGAAGTGTTAAGCAGCAAAATTTCACCAAAAGCATCGTCTATACTGGTGCCTTTCATATTCATAATCACGTCTCCTTTAAAAATAGAAAGGGTATCGCGAGACACAAAATTTAGGGCATTAAGATCGGCATAACCAACAGAAGCTTCAAAATCGTAGTTATTTATATCTTCAGAAAGGTCGGCCAAACCATTAAATTCCATTTTTAAATTAGGATCGCTGGCCATTAATAAACCATTAAAAACCGGATTTCTAAGATTCCCAATAACCCGTATGCCCTGGTAGGTATACCCGTTAAATTGCAATTTAGAAATTTGTCCTTTTAATTCGGCATCCAGCGATTCAGCATCAAATCCGCTACCATCTATATCCAGGTTAAAGCTGGTTTTTCCCAGGCTTGAATTATTAGCGAGTTTACCAATGTTTACATCTTCAAAAATTAGTTTACCCTGGTAGGTTACTTCTCTCGGGTTATCAAAACCACGTAAAATTAGATCTGCTTCAGCCGAGCCTAATTGCGTATTTATAATTACATCTGCATCTAAATTTGAACCGGTAACAATAGCATCACCACGCATTCTTAAATTACCAAAATCCCGAAGATTTTCGGGAAGTTTTCCCTGAAGATCACCCGGCAATAAATTCACCAGGTCGTAATAATTAGTAGTAAAATCACTAAAATCTCCTGTTAATTTAAAATTTTCACCTCCGCGAGAAAATGCTCCTTCAACATTAACTTCTCCCTCAATCCTGCTACGATCCATCCCGGTTAATTGCAAATTGGGAAGAACAAAATCGTTTAACGTTCCATCAATATCGGTAGTTAATTGCATTATTTGGTCATCTCCAAAACTTGAATAAAAAGCCTGAAGATCGGTACTGGAAATAATACTTTCAGTAAAAGTTCCTGTTACTTCAACTTTATTAACAAAATCAGAGAAATACTCGGTTTCATAATTAAATTCCAGGTTTGCTTTTACAAAAGACTGGGGAGTTTGAATCCTGAGATTATCAAAAACCATTTTTTGCGGACTATAGAAAAAATTCGTGCTTAGGTTATCTACCCTTAAGCCACGCTTTTCGTAACCCTTAAGTCCTTCAATATCAACATTAATTTCTGGCCCCTTAATTTTTAAATCTGTGGCATAAATATTTAAATCGTCCAGAACTACGAATTCCGGGTTTTCACTATCTTCATTTATAAAACTGTAAGAACCGTTATTAATCTCTACCCTATCTACCAGAAGTTCAAATTGTGTAGAATTGCCAGAGGGTTTAGTGCTTAATTGCTGAATAAAATAAGCAAGATTATCCCTGTCTTCGCCTTTATATTTTTTCATATTTAGTTCTAAACCTTCTAAATAGGTTTTTCCTAAATGTGGGTTATTGCTAAAGAGGTTTGAAATTCCTAATAGTGAAGTACGTAATTCTTTAGAAAAAATTAAGGTATCTTTATGATGATCTTCAATGTAAACTCCATTAATTTTCACCCGGCCAAAATACGTGAGACTAACACGGTCTACAGAAATATTTACCTGGTTATTTTCGTTAATTGAAGTAGTAATGCGGTTTGCAATACCGGTTTGGACGGCAGGAATGGAGAATACGATCAAAATTATGACAAAAAGTAAAACCAGCGCAACCACTGTTCTAGTTAATATTTTCCAGAATTTTTTGATACGCTTTTATATTTTAACTTTGTACACAATATTAACAATTTCTATGCCCCTTATTTCTTAATGGTTTCACAAAATATTTACATATTAGGGATCGAATCTTCCTGCGACGATACTGCTGCAGCTGTACTGCATAACGGTAAAATACTATCTAACATTGTAGCAACCCAGGAAGTTCATAAACAATACGGCGGTGTAGTACCAGAACTCGCTTCCAGGGCTCACCAACAAAACATAGTTCCTGTAATTCACCAGGCATTGGCCAGCGCAAATATCGGTAAAAAAGATGTATCTGCAATTGCTTTTACACGTGGTCCCGGCCTTATGGGTTCTTTGCTTGTGGGCACTTCTTTTGCCAAGTCTTTATCGCTTGGTTTAGGAATTCCACTTATTGAAGTGAATCATATGCAAGCGCATATTTTAGCGCACTTTATTGAAGAAAATGGTTTTAAAAAACCAGAGTTTCCTTTTTTGGCTTTAACCATAAGCGGTGGCCACACCCAAATCGTAAAAGTTTCTAGTTATTTTGAAATGGAAGTAATTGGTGAAACTACCGATGATGCCGTGGGGGAAGCTTTTGACAAAAGCGCTAAAATTCTAGGTCTACCCTATCCCGGCGGGCCTTTAATAGATAAATATTCTAAAGAAGGGAATCATAAAGCTTTTCCGTTTCCCAATCCTAAAGTATCTGATTTGAATTTTAGCTTTAGCGGATTTAAAACTTCAGTGCTCTATTTTGTGCAGAAACAAACCAAAGAAAATCCTGATTTTGTTGCTGAAAATTTGAAAGATATCTGCGCTTCCATTCAGTTTTCAATAGTTAGAATTTTAATGGATAAACTGAAGAAAGCAGTAAAACAAACCGGAATTAATCAAATTGCCATAGCCGGTGGGGTTTCAGCAAACAGCGGGATTAGAAATGCGCTTATGGATGCTGAAAAAAAATACGGCTGGAACTGTTTTATTCCAAAATTTGAATATACTACAGATAATGCAGCGATGATTGCTATCGCGGGCCATTACAAATATTTGGAAAAAGATTTTTCAGACTATTCTATTACTGCCCAGGCACGTTATAACTTTTAATCAATGCAACTTTTTTACACGCCAAATATTGAAAAAACCGATAAACAAATTGTCTTTCCAAAAGATGAAAGTCGGCATATTGCGAAGGTTTTGCGAAAAAGTGCTGGTGATACTTTAAAAGTAACCAACGGAAAAGGATTTTTATTTACGGCAGAAATAATTGAAGCTAACCCTAAGCAGTGTTTAGCTAAGGTTATTAAGGTTGAAGAAGAAGCTTCTAAACCTTATCGTTTGCATCTTGTAGTAGCGCCTACCAAAATGAATGACAGGTACGAGTGGTTCCTGGAAAAAGCTACCGAAATTGGGATTGATGAGATCACCCCTATAATTTGTGATCACAGCGAAAGAAAAACCATAAAATTGAATCGTTACGAAAGGGTTTTGCAAAGTGCGATGAAGCAATCTTTACATTATAATTTACCTATTCTTAATGAAGCGATTAGTTTTTCAGGATTTATAACAACTGAAACCGAAGGGCAAAAATTTATTGCTCATTGTGAAGATGGAATGGAACGTTTTTTATTAAAAAATCAAGCTAAACCACAAGAAAATATAACTATTTTAATTGGTCCCGAAGGTGATTTTTCTCCTGAAGAAATAAAATTAGCACTTAAAAATAACTGGAAACCTGTGAGTTTGGGTGAAAGCCGCTTAAGAACAGAAACTGCAGCCGTAGTTGCCTGCCATACCTTAGCACTTATAAACCAGGATTAAGCCTATAGAATTAACCTAAATTTTTTCAAAATATTTTGAAATTTATTCCGGGTTAGTAAACTCCCTTTTTTATTGATATTTTTACCCAAATGTTGAATTTAAAAAAATATTTATTCTTAATTATTTTTCTTGGTTGCTGCCAGTTCTTAGCAGCTCAGGAGATAGCGCTATTAAAATATAATGGCGGTGGCGATTGGTATGCAAATCCTACTTCCTTACCCAATCTTATAAATTTTGCCAACAATAATATCGGTACACATTTAAACGCCAAACCGGTTACGGTTACCCCAGAGAATTCAGATATTTTTCAATATCCTTTTGTGCATATGACGGGCCATGGAAATATAGTTTTCAATGATAAAGAAGCCGAAAATCTTAGAAATTATTTATTAAGCGGTGGTTTCCTCCATATAGACGATAATTACGGAATGCAGCAATATTTAGAAAAAGAGCTAAAGAAAATTTTTCCCGAAGAAACACTTGAAGAATTGCCGGCCAATCATCCTATTTTTAATTCAGCATTTAATTTTCCGCGTGGCTTGCCTAAAATTCACGAACATGATAATAAACCGCCACAGGCTTTAGGGATTTTTGATAAAAACAGGCTTGTTCTCTTATTTACTGTAGAAAGTGATTTAGGTGATGGCTGGGAAAGCCCCGAAGTTCACAAGGATCCCGAAGAAGTAAGATTAAAAGCACTGCAAATGGGAGCAAATATTTTAAAATACGTATTTGAGAATTAATGGAACAACTCACCCATTTTGACGAAAAATTCAATAAAGAAAAATCTCCGGTTATTCTTCTATTAGACAATATTACCGGGGAAGCGAATATTGGTAGCATCTTTAGAACCGCCGATGCTTTTAATGTAGAAAAGATTGTATTCTCGGGCACTGAACCTAATCTTGATAGCAGAAGACTGCAAAAAACGGCCAGAAATACTCATAAAACCGTAGTGTATGAATTTACGCAGGATGCACAGGGTTTTATAAGAGATTTAAAAGACAATAGTAACGTTTATGCGCTTGAAATTACTTCAGCCAGTATTCCTGTTGAAGATTTTAAATATTCTGAAGAAAAAAAGAACGTTATTCTAATCCTGGGAAATGAAGTTTCAGGAATAAATAAAGAATTATTAGAAATTTCAGATAAACATTTGCATATCAATATGTTTGGGCAAAATAGTAGTATGAATGTTGCCCAGGCCGCAGGAATTGCATTATATGAAATATCAAAAACAATATTCGCTTTCACTAAGAAATAATATATTTACCTCGTGAACTCAAAATCGATTACTTTAGGGATATTAAGAGCGGCAGGAATAATGATTGGCATTGTTCTTTTGCTGTATTTTTTATGGGAAATCCAATCGGTATTGGTTTATATCGCTATTGCAGCAGTAATTTCGCTTATTGGCCGGCCTGTAGTTATCTTTTTTAGACAAAGATTAAAGATTCCAAACCAACTTTCGGTAATTCTTGTGCTCATTCTTGTCCTTTCCATATTTGCGGGAATTATTTTCGTCTTTGTCCCCATCGTGGTAGAGCAAAGTCAGTATTTAAGCCGAATAGATATGGAAGCTTTTAGGAGCGATCTAAATGAACTTAACGATCAAATAAATAATTATCTGGGAGTTCAGGAGATTAATTTAATTGAAGGCTTAAAACAAAGTGAATTTATTAGAAACTTTGATATAAGTGCGGTTCCCAGGCTTTTAAACAATGTTTTTAGCATTTTGGGAGCTACTATTATTGCTATTTTTTCTATACTATTTATTTCCTTTTTTCTGCTTAAAGACAGTAAGTTAATGCTGAATAGTATCCTGGTTTTTGCAAACCGTGGTGACGAAAAGAAATTTCAGCGTGTTTTTAATAAGATTAAAATTTTACTATCGCGCTATTTTGTTGGGCTTACCTTACAAATAACCGTACTATTTGTTCTTTACGCGGTTTTATTAAGTGTTTTCGAAATTAATAATCCTATAGCCATTGCTTTTATTTGTGCATTTTTAAACCTGGTACCTTATCTAGGTCCTCTTTTTGCCGGGATTTTAATGGCATTATTTGTTATTTCCAGTAATCTTGGTGCCGATTTTCAACTAATTATACTCCCAAAATTAGGGTATATAATGTTGGGCTATGCTATTTGTCAGCTTATAGATAATATGATCTCCCAACCTATGATTTTTGGTGCCAGCGTAAGATCACATCCATTAGAAATTTTTCTAATAATCTTAATTGCAGGTATTATTTTTGGAATTACCGGGATGGTGGTCGCAGTTCCCTTCTATACGGCGCTTAAAGTAATTGCAAAAGAATCTTTAAGTGAATATAAGATCGTAAAACGACTTACCCGAGACCTTTAAATCCTTAATTTTGAATAAAGCGATTTTAAATGAAGAGGTTCAGGAATTTCTTAGAAATAACCTGAAAACCACTGCTGCTGAGTTAGCGCTACGCGGAAGCTCTTTTAGCGGAATTTCTTCTTCAGAATTAGCGCAGCAATTAACAGGATTACAAAAGGCTGAAAAAAAGTTGCCAACCTGGTTTAAAAACTCCCAGATTTATTATCCACAAAAATTAAATTTAGAGCAAACTTCTTCTGAAACTACCGCAAAATACAAGGCTTCACTTGTAAAAGGTAAAACTTTAATAGATCTAACCGGCGGACTGGGAATAGATGATTTTTATTTTGCTCAGAATTTTAAAGAAGTAATTCATTGCGAATTAAATGCTGAATTATCTGAAATCGCAGCACATAATTTAAAACAATTAGGGTGGGAAAATATTTCCTTTAAAAATGAAGATAGTATTGAATATTTAAAAAATACAGATCAAAATTTCGATTGTATTTATGTAGATCCCGCGCGGCGTGATAATGCAGGTGGTAAAGTCTTTAGACTGGCCGATTGTTTACCAAATGTTCCTGCAAATCGTGACTTGCTTTTCAAGAAAACCGATATAATTCTTATAAAAACCTCTCCACTACTCGATTTACAATCCGGAATTTCAGAATTACAGTTTGTTACTGAAATACATATAATAGCGGTAAATAATGAAGTTAAAGAATTACTCTGGTTTTTGAAGAAAGGCGATAATCAGGAAATGAAAATCACAACGCTAAACTTTACGAAAAAAGGTGTAGAAAAATTTGAAGGTATTTTAGACAAACTCACTGGCGAAGTAGCATATTCTTTACCTAAAAATTTTCTATATGAGCCTAATGCCGCCATTATGAAAAGCGGACTTTTCAAGGAAATTGCTTTACAAACGCAAACTTCAAAACTTCATACCAATTCTCATTTGTATACTTCAGAAAAAGAAATTAATTTCCCGGGAAGAAAATTCAAAATACTTGAAATTGAAAAATATAAACCCGGTTTATTAAAGAAGAAGTTTAAAAACCTTAAAGCTAATATTACCACCAGAAATTTTCCTGAAAGCGTTGTTATTTTGAGAAAAAAATTAAAAATAAAAGACGGCGGAAAAACCTATTTATTCTTTACCACCAATATCAATAATCAAAAAATAGTGCTGGTTTGCGAAAAGGTTTAGGCGCGATTCTGTAACCTGTCTTTTACAAATTCAACCTTGGTTTTCCCGTGCGGGGTTGGCTTGCCCTCTTCATCTAAAGTTACCATAATCACTTTATCTATAGTAATAATAGTATGGCGTGTCATTTTATTTCTAACCTCGCATTTTAAGGTTAGCGAGGTATTACCGAATTTA
The DNA here is from genome assembly GCF_900113135.1 of Salegentibacter agarivorans. Taxonomy (GTDB): domain Bacteria; phylum Bacteroidota; class Bacteroidia; order Flavobacteriales; family Flavobacteriaceae; genus Salegentibacter; species Salegentibacter agarivorans. The sequence goes on from NZ_FOOH01000002.1 coordinate 248,828, forward strand.
AGCACTTCAATCCCTATTTCAACAATATCTCCCTGTCTCGCAGAATGCTGAAAATTTATCTCACTCATATATTTAGTGACACACTTTGAATTTTCCAGCTGAATAATACTGTACAAAGCACATTCTTCGTCTATCCAGGCCAGTAAATTCCCGCCAAACAAAGTACCATTGGGGTTTAGGTCTTCTGGTTTAATCCATTTTCTGGTATGAAATCTCATATTTTTGTTTTAAAAATAACCATAAAATACAGGCTGATAAAAACTTTTAAAATTTTTACCGGCTCCTTAAAATCAAATGGATTATTTCAGATTTTAATAATTAAGAGCATAAGAATTTTTAAATTCTATAAATAATTTTTTGCAGCATCAATTATTTGGGCGTGATCAAAAGCTAATTCCGGTAAATCATTAACATTTACCCATGAGGCTTCACCTGCATCGTCCCCAGCCTTAAGTTCCTCTTCACAGAATATTCGGCTTACAAAGGCTATAGAAATAGTTCTTCCTCTTGGATCCCGACCCGGAGCTCCAAAGGCTCTCACCTGTTCCATTGTTTTTACCGCAACTCCTGTTTCTTCTTCGAGTTCTCTTTTGGCGGCTGTTTCTAAATCTTCGGCCTCATTAATATAGCCACCAGGCAATGCCCACTGGCCTCCGTAAGGATCATTTTTTCTTTTTATAAGTAAAACCTTGAATTCATTATTTGCATTACAAAAAACTACACTATCTACGGTTACTGCTACTTCTTGCTGTTTCATTATTATTCTAATTTAAAGTTTTAGGTATTTTTATATCTGTTTTAAATCTTTTATTGAAGCGTTCTATAAAATATGCTGAAAGCAATGGCGAAGCCTCTTCTACATTTTGATGTATAAAAAAGTATACATTCTCCAAACCTTCTTTATGCCATTCTTCAAGCTTATCTAACCAATCGTCTAACCTTGTATAATCTGAACTGTGATTAGCGCCGTTGTATCTAATAAAAACGGTGGTATTACTTAACCGCATATGAATTAGATCGCGTCTTCCGGCGGTATCGGTAATTATATGTGCCACATCTCTTGTTATCAGAACATCGTATAGTTCATTAGCTGTGTTTTCATCAGCATACCAATCCGGGTGCCTTAATTCTAATGAGAGCGGAATTTCCTTTGGCCAATGTGCAAGGAAATCATCTAACCTATCTATAAACTTTGGAGCAAAATCGTCACGCATTTGAAGAAAAACCATTCCCAATTTCTCTTTTAATTGAAGCAGGTTTTTTACAAAATCATCAGTTAGCCCCTCGGTCCCATTAAGCCTTTTTATATGACTAATAATTCTTGGAACTTTTGGGAAAAACTTAAAATTATCATCGGCTTTTCCATACCACTTTTCAAACTGTTCTTCGGGATACATTCTATAAAAAGAACCGTTGAATTCTATACTATTAAATTGGGAAGAGTAATATTTCAACTCATCTTTTGTACCCTTCGGATAAAAGTTCTTCAGGTCTTTTTTGTTCCATTTTGCACAGCCAATACGCACATCTTTAAACCCATTTTTATTTCCACTCTTATTAAGTACTTTAATGGTGTCTGAATGAGTCTCAGGCAGCGTAAAATCCATATTTTCGGGATGGTCTACTTTTCCAAAATTCATTTTAAACTAATATTTGTTAAAGTAAACAGTTTTTCTATTGGTAAATTCCCTGATCCCGTGATGCGATAATTCTCTCCCATAGCCCGAAATCTTAGTACCGCCAAAAGGTAGTCTGGGGTCACTCTTAACAAGCTCGTTCACAAACACAGCTCCATCTTCAAATTTGGGAACCATTTTAAGCGCGAATTTTTCATCTTCTGTAAAAATAGAAACGCCAAGACCAAAACTGGAAGAATTAACGAGATCTACCGCTTCCTGGTCATCTTTAAATTCGGTTACAGAGATCGCAGGTCCAAAAGTTTCTTCATCAAAAACAGGCATTCCTTCTTTGGCTCCTGTGATGATAGTAGGTTCAAAATAAGTTCCATCGCGTTTTCCGCCCAGGATAATTTTTGCACCTTTTTTTACAGAATCTTTGATCTGGTCTTCCAAATCTTCGGCCAGGCTTTCTTTGGCCATGACCCCAATAAAGGTTTCTTTATTCATAGGATCGCCACTTTTTAATTCGCGAACCTGCCTGGTGAATTCATCCAGGAATTCTTCAGCGATATCTTTATGTAATAGTAAACGTTTCCCGGCAATACAGCTTTGACCTGTATTTTGAAACCGAGCTTGTACGCATGTTTTAACGCTTTCAGCAATATTAGCGTCTTTAAATATCACTAACGCATTACTTCCTCCAAGCTCTAAAACCGATTTCATTATTTCTTCGCCGGCAATAGAAGCGACACTGCTTCCTGCACGACCGCTACCGGTCAAGGTTACGGCTTTTACATTTGTATTTCGTATTATATTTTCAACTTTTTTACTGCCAATTACCAGGTTTTGAAAACAATCTTTTGGAAAACCTGCCCTTTCAAATACTTTTTGAATATTATTGGCGGAAAGCATCACATTACTGGCGTGTTTTAGAATTCCAATATTCCCAGCCATAAGTGCAGGCGCCGCAAACCTAAATACCTGCCAGAAAGGATAATTCCACGGCATCACTGCCAAGACTACTCCTAAAGGCTCATAAGCTACGTAAGAGTTTTTAGCATCGGTTTTTATCTTTTCATTTTCTAATTGAGATTCTGCATTTTCAGCGTAATATTCACAAACCCAGGCACATTTATCAATTTCTGCCACAGCCTGGGTAATAGGTTTCCCCATTTCCTTTGTAATAGCTTCTGCATATTCCTGGGTATTATCTTTAAGCTCTTTTGCAGCTTTCATCATTAAATTACTGCGCTCTGCAAATGAAGTTTCCTTCCAGGATTTAAACCTGGAATGAGCTTTTTGTATACATTTTTCAACTTCGGTATCACTTAATTCGTGATGGTTAGAAATTTCCTCTCCTGTATATGGATTCCTTGAAATTATCATTGGTTAATTAATGTTTTTAGAATTTGGTTGATCCAGGCTTTCATTTAAAGATAAAAAGAAGAATAGGCTTAGGCAGGCCGATTAAGACGATTTTAACGTGCAGAAATGTTTATAACTAGTTTACAAGTCTTTAATGAGGCCCGACTTTTGAGGTTTAAAGTTTATTAAATTTAAGAAAAACACAGTTCTTATGATACCACGTGACCTTCAATTAGTAGCACTTAGGCCAGAAATTCCTTCGGCCCGAGTTTCAGAAAACATGAGTTTAGACGAACAATTTCAGAACAGAACTTTACGGCCAATCGCCAAACTTCAGGATGAATTGTTACTGGAAGTCTTTAGAAATTACACCAAAAAACACAAGAATAAATTCTATGAACTTAAGCTGGAAAAACGCTTTATTTATATTGAAAACGCAATCCAAAAGGATATAAAATTCAGAAATAGTTTAAAGGGTATTATAATAGGACAATTCACTTTAGAAGAATATGCTACCTATATTGAAAATTCTTCGGCCTTAAATAAACGTATGATGAATATTGTAAAAGAGCGTTTACAAAGCAATATTCAGCTTTTAGAAGAGGAAGTAGCGTACTAGAAGCCCGATTAAAATAGTGATCGCAAAACTCATTAATGTTCCTATAAGTACGTATTCGGTTTGCTTTCTGGCGCTGGCATCGGTTTTATCGCTGAAGCGTAGAATAGATTTAGCAGCGATAAGAAAACCTATGGCCGAAAAATTTTGAGTGAGAATAAAGGTTAGTACTAAAATCCTTTCAAAAATACCTATATATCTTCCTGCAGCTTCCAGGCTATGGCTTTCGCCATTGGGTTCAAGTTCATTATGCCAGCGGCTGGTAGCTTTCCCAATTAGAAAACCGGTTGGAAAAATAACCAGTAAATATCCCATCAAAATTGCAAGGATCTGTTGTGAAGAAAATATTTCAGCAACAAAAGGAATCAATTCTGAAAAGCCTTCAATAAGATAAAGCCAAATCAAAATTATGATGAGTATATGCCATAATTGATCTAATAAAAACAGTTTTAAAGTATCTTTTTTATGCTGAAGTTTCCATAGATCGATAAAAAAGTGGCTTACACTAATTACAATAGGTATATACCATAAATGCCATTGCTGAAGAAAGAGATAAGTTAGGAAACCCGCTAAAAATGAGTGAAAATATAAAAACCAGGACTTCGCTTTTTTCTCTCTTTTTTGTTTTACCAGTTTGGTGGGTTGCAGCACAAAATCGGTTAAAATATGTGCCAGGAGAAGTTGAAGCAAGATTAAGGTAATTTCTTCCATAATTAAAAGCTCTGGGCGGTTACATTTTCAAAACGTTTCAGTAAGACCGAAATTGCTTCCCAACCACAAGCCTTTTTTCGCTGATTTACCGCCGATTGACTTATATTCAATATTTTGGCAATCTCGGTTTCTTTCATTCCTTTTAAAAGAAAATAAACCACTTCTGCTGAAGCCTGGCTCCATTTTTCCATAACCGCATTTAATAGAAATAAGCTTGCCTCAAATTCAGAATTTAAGCTTTCCAGCGGTGTCTTTAAACGAATTTTCCTGGAATCGTTTTTCATCTCGTCTAAAGTTCTTCCCGATAATTGAAAAGCCTGTCCGTTAGATTCGGCTATAGAATCTCCTTTATAGTCGAAAGTGCCAATTCCAATAGCAATTTTCACATCGGCCAAACTACTTGAAGTTTTTTGATCTTTGGATTTTACTTTATTAATAAGGCTCTTTATTCGCAAAGCTATTTTTAATGAATCCTGATATTTTGAAATAATACCCTGGAAACTATCGCCGCGATAAATTTCAAAATCAATTTCATTTTCGGCATAATCCTGCTGCAATTTTTCAAATTCTGAATTTAGATTCTTTAAAATTTCATCTAAAAACGATTCTGAATAATTGGAAGAATCCACTAAATCGGCTGTGATTACGGCTATCATATTTCAAATATAATAAAAATATTAGTCTGTAAGCTTATATTAACTCTTTATAAGTTTATAGGCTTATATTTAAGCATTATAAGCTTACAGACTTATATACAGATTAACCGGTCTTATTAAACTTTTGCTAAATGTTCTTGTAGACTGTTTAGGTTATTTAATTTTAAAAAAAATCAACAAAAAAATAATATGGTAAGTAATAAAAAAGAACTCTATTTAAACTGTTTAGATACTGTAAATAAGCAAATAGAACGATATCAAAAAGAAATGGACCTCATAAAAGAATCTATGGAGGCCAACGATGTAAAAACAGATTATGACGAAGATAATAAAGGTGAGTTACTAAGCGATTTCGAAAAAAATGCGAGTCGTTTGAGCGATGCCCGTGAGATGAAAGAAAGTTTAAGCCGCATAGATCCAGATCATTATAGCGAGAAAATTAGTTTTGGTAGCGTTGTAGAAACCAGCGGGAACTATTATTTTATCTCAGTCCCTATTGGTGAAATTTCTATGGAAGATGGAAGTAGCGTGTATGCAATTTCTACTGAAGCTCCAATCTACCAGGAAATGGAAGGAAAAGAAGAAGGAGATACCTTTAAATTCAATGATGAGGAAGTGAAAATTACCGCAGTAGGTTAAAAACCTATTCCGGATATTCTACCCTGAGGTGAAAAATATTCTTAAGCTTACGTTTAAGGATCTTTTTCACCACTTGTATTTCTTTAAAAGTAATATTAGCATTTAAAAATTGCTCTTCCTTCATTTGCTTATCAATAATCTTCTCTACAAAATTATCTATTACTCCAGCAGTTGGTTCCTTTAAACTTTTACTGGCGGCTTCTACACTATCACACATCATTAATATTGCTGTTTCTTTACTGAAAGGAATAGGGCCGGGATACCTGAAATCATCTGCTACCGCGTTATCATTTTGCTCTTTCTCTTTCATATAAAAGAAGTAAACCGTGGTGGTCCCGTGATGTGTTCTAATAAAATCTATAACCCTATCTGGAAGATTATGTTTTTTAGCGATTTCAATTCCGTTAATTACGTGATCGGTAATAATTTGTGCGCTTTCTTTGGGCGCCAGTTCATCATGTGAATTCACCGCTGAAGTTTGATTTTCAGAGAAATAAGTCGGATTTTTCATTTTCCCAATATCGTGATAAAGCGCTCCTACCCTAACCAACATGGCATTTGCATTAATTTCATTGGCGGCAGCTTCAGCCAGGTTAGCAACATTGAGAGAGTGGTGAAATGTTCCAGGTGCTTTTTCTGAAAGCTCTTTCAGTAATTTTGAATTGGTATCTGAGAGTTCCAACAAAGACATATCTGAAACCATTCCGAAGATCTTTTCATAGATATAAATCAAAGGCTGCACAAATAGAGTGGCCAATCCCCCAAGTAGGAAGGTTAGTAAAACTTCACCTTCTACATCGGCAATATTTCCTTCCTGAATAACGGTGAAAGCAAAGTATGAAATAATGTAAACCAGGGTAATTTGCCCTACAGATATAAAAAGATTTGCCCTCTTATAAAGTTCAGAAACAGTTAGAATAGTAACAATTCCTGCTATAATTTGCAGAAACATATACTCGTAACTGTTAGGTACAATAAAACCTAATAATAGCACCGTAATCACGTGAGTGAACATTCCTAAACGAGCATCAAAAAAGGCTTTTAAAGTAAGTGGTAAAATACACAAAGGTACTACATATACGTAATCTATATTGAAATTAACCACCAGGGTGGTGAGCAACACCATAAAGAGAATATTGAAGAAAATAAATGTTACCTTCACATTATTCTCAAAAATTTCCTGCCGGTATTTCCTAATAAATAGCAGTAACATTAAAAGCGCCAGCGCCACTAGTACACTATATCCAACTATAATCCACTTATAATTGCTTTCACTCCAAACCTGGGATTCATATTCATTTTTAAGCGATCTAAGAATATTATATTTATTGCCTTCTACCACTTCCCCCCGGGCTATTACCCTACTGCCCTGTTCTATATTACCGCGGGTATAAGAGATGTTATCCAGTTTACTTTGTAGCTCTTTCTGGGTAAATTCGCTATCAAAACTTACGTTAGGTTCTATGAGGTTGAAAAATACTTCTAATAATTCATTTTCAACTTCTGAAAGATTAGATTCTTCAATTTCAGAATTTAAAAAATCCCTTACCTGGTCTTGTTTTAAAATATTTTTATAAGAAATTTCAAAGGCTTCATTTCCCTTTCGTAAATAAACCAACTGATTATCTTCTAACCTGTTGTTGTCCTGTAATAAACCATATTCATAGACACCTTCCAGGGTTTCATTTACAAAACCAATAATTTGAATTTCCCTGTTTTTTAAAATAGAGTCGGGAAAAACTTCCGTTACTACCTCGGGCACTTCAGATTTTACCTGATTGGGAATTTCCTTGTTAAACTGAAAATATGGAGTATGGTTGTTTATTATTTGCTGGCGCTCATCCTGGATTTCTTCTTCAGATTTTAATATAGCAAAATCAAAAGGCGCATATAAATTTTCATATTGCCACGGCTTCCCCTTAGGAATTTCATATTTAAAATTTCCACCTTTAGGAAGCAGGTAAACAATTAGCACTGCGGTAAGCGCAAATAAAAATACCTTGTAAAATAATGCCTGATTCTTATACAGGTTATTTACGAATTTCTTCATATAAATCGTGCTATTGCTCAAATGTACTAAAAAATAGCGCCCAAAGGAGCACTCTTGTTAAGTTCCTTATAAAATCACTAAATTCGCAAAAGAAGAAATAACTAAAACATAAATGATGAATAACGAAGTAGTAATTGTAAGCGCCGCAAGGACTCCAATTGGAAGTTTTTTAGGTAGCTTATCTACCGTAGAAGCTACAGATCTTGGTGCTGTTGCCATCAAAGGAGCTCTAAATAAAATTAATTTAAAACCTGAACTTGTACAGGAAGTTTTAATGGGAAATGTAGTGCAGGCCGGTGTTGGCCAGGCACCTGCAAGACAGGCGGCTTTGAAAGCCGGAATTCCAGATACTGTTCCTTGTACAACTGTAAATAAAGTATGTGCCAGCGGGATGAAAGCCGTGATGCAAGGCGCACAATCTATTATGCTAGGACAAAATTCTATAGTTGTTGCCGGTGGAATGGAAAATATGAGTTTAATTCCGCATTATTTATACCATAGAAAAGGTCAGAAATTTGGGCCTGCAAAAATGGAAGACGGGATGCAAAAAGATGGTTTGGTAGATGCTTACGACCATAATGCGATGGGTGTTTGCGCCGATCTATGTGCTACGGAGCATAATTTCTCCAGAGAAGATCAGGATGCATTTGCCATTAAATCTTACGAACGTTCTGCTGAGGCCTGGGCCGATGGAAAATTTGATAATGAAGTTGTGCCGGTTGAAGTTCCGCAGCGAAAAGGAGATCCTTTAGTGGTAAAAGAAGACGAAGAATTCAAGAATGTGAGAATGGATAAAATAACCTCACTTCGTCCAGCGTTTAGTAAAGACGGAACGGTAACTGCTGCAAATGCTTCTACCATTAACGATGGTGCAGGTGCCGTGGTTTTAATGAGCCGTGCAAAAGCAGAAGAATTGGGCGTAGAGATCCTGGCCAGCATTAAAGGTTTTGCTGATGCCGCACAGGAGCCAAAATGGTTTACAACTGCTCCAGCCAAAGCTTTGCCTTTAGCGCTTAAAAACGCAGGTGTTGCTCAAGATGATATAGATTTCTTTGAATTTAACGAAGCTTTCTCTGTAGTTGGACTGGCCAATATGAAGATTTTAGGAATTAGCGACGAGATCACCAATGTTCACGGTGGTGCTGTTTCTCTAGGTCACCCACTGGGCTGTAGCGGAGTAAGAATTCTTATTACTTTACTAAATGTATTGCAGCAAAATAATGCTAAATTAGGTGTAGCCGCAATTTGTAATGGCGGTGGCGGTGCATCTGCAATGGTAATAGAGCGAAACTCTTAATTTTATATTTTTTATTGAATGCAATACGGAATTTGCCCCCTAAGCATTGTGCCACTTCGCGAAACCACATCTAATAATAGCGAAATGGTCTCTCAGGTTCTTTATGGAGAACATTTTAAAATACTTGAAGAACGTGCTCAATGGAGCAGGATTCGTGTTGCATTCGATAATTTTGAGGCCTGGATCTCAAATAAACAATTACTTAAAATTTCGGAAGAAACTTACTTCCAGTTAGACCAGGCTACTCCAAAATATTCTGCAGATCTTTTTGATTTTGTGACCGATCATAACGGGCATCTTATAACTATTCCTATTGGCGCTTCGCTTAATGCTATCGGTTTATTAAACCATCACTTTGAGGGACATTCGGTTTCGGGAGAGAAACCTAAAATGGAAAATGTAAAAACTGCACTACTCTATTTAAACAGTCCGTATGCCTGGGGCGGAAAATCGCCGCTGGGAATTGATTGCAGCGGACTTACACAAATGGTTTATAAGCTAAACGGCTACCAATTAAATAAAAATTCAGCCGATCAGGCTAAACAAGGTGAACCACTTAGTTTTATTGAAGAAAGTGAAGCCGGAGATCTTGCCTTTTTTGATGATAAAGAAGGAATAATAGATCACGTAGGTATTATGATGAACGATAACTACATTATTCACGTAGATGGAAAGGTTAGAATTGATCGCATTGATCATTCAGGAATTTTTAATGCCGAATTAAAAAGACATACCCACCAATTGCGGGTAATAAAAAAGATCATTTAAGATTTATCGAAAATCGTGGAAAAGTTTTGGTTTTCTACTTTCTCTGGGAAATTTTAGTTTTTCTATTTTTTCTACGGAAGTTTTTTCTAATGTGACCTTCACTTTTAATCCAGATTGTAAATGCTCCTGAAGCTTACTAGTTTCAGTAAAATCATTCGGAATCCTTATCAGGATTTCATCCGTTTGATTTTCATTTGAACTTGCTTCAATAACAAAGATTTTCAGGGAATGAAAAGCCGTAAGTAAATTGATGATTTGCTGCGGATAAAGTGTAGTTCCTTTTAATTTTATCATTTGCTTTTTACGCCCAACAGGAGTGCTAATTCTCATTGACTTTCTACCGCATTCACAATTTTCACCATAGAATTTCACCATATCCCCGGTGGCAAATCTCACCAATGGCATTGTTTGGGTTTGCAAAGGAGTGACTACTAATTCTCCAATTTCACCAGGATTCACAGCATCAGCATTTTCATCTAAAACTTCAGTAAAAATCAAATCGGGCAAGCTATGATTTCCGGTGTGGAATTCACACTCGGTAAAAGCCGTACCCATTTCTGTACTGGCGTAGGTAGAAAATAATTCTATATCCCATAAATCCTTTAATTTTTGTCCTAAAGAATTCAGACTGAAATCTGGGTTTCGCAAAGGTTCGCCAATACAAACAGTAGCTTTAATCGAAGAGCTTTTATAATCAATTCCATTTTGCCTGGCAAAATCGATCATTTTCAACAAAAATGATGGAACTGCGACGAGAAAACCAGGTTGAAATCGTTCTATAGATTCCCACTGCAATCCGGGCAGACCGCTGCCGGTTCTTATAATCCCGGCTCCCAGTTTTCGTAATCCTAAAAAGTAAGCCATCCCGGCCATAAATCTGCGATCTAAAGTCGTAGTAAGTTGCACCACGCTAGATTTCTTGACTCCTACCATTTCAAAAGACTGACGTTCATTTTCTGCCAGCCGATCTAAATCGGCGTCATTTAAGGCAAAACTAACGGGATTGCCTAAAGTTCCTGAAGTGGTAACATAATCTATAATTTCATCTTTAGGAACCGCAATAAATTCTTGATTATAATGCTGTAAATCTTCTTTAGTAGTAATCGGGATCTTTCTGAATTCCTCATAAGATGGAATTCCTTCAATATCAATTTTACAATCTGTAAAACGCTTTTTATAAAATGGAGAATTTGCCACAACGTAACTTAGCTGTATTTTTAGCAATTCCTCATTCTTATTTATATCGTAGAAATTAGTCATTTAGATTTTGCGGTAAGATTTTTTTATCATTTTATCTAAGTATTCTTCATCTGGTAAAGTGGTTACTTGCCTCCTTTTTGCCTGCTTATAATTGATCACCGCTTTTTTAAATTCTTTTTGCTGAAAATAATAATCTCCGGCAATTTTATAAACTTCCCAGAAATGAGGATTTAAATACTTTAAACGCTTAATTTTATCTTCTGAAACTTCTTGTTCTTTAGAAATGGCTTCAATGATTTTCCCATTTAATTTTCTGTATTTCTCGTAATCTTTATAAGCTTCAGTATTTACAAAAAGATCTTCTGCAATGTTTTCTTCAGCAAGCATAACACTGCCAGAAACATTTCCAGCTTCAAACTTTTTAAATGCAGTATCAAGGTCGTAAGCCACAAAAGCACCCAATTGATAAGGATTCGCAGATATCCAAACCTTATTTTCTTCAGGTTTAAAAATAATGCCGTGGTGGGCAAGCAATTGATTAATAGCCATTTCATTTCCCGTTCCCAGCTTAACACCTTCTAAACCTTCTTTGTTCCTTAATATTTCAGCAGCTTTTTGAGGGTTTAATTTCTCTTTTTCAGAAAGTAACTCCTGCATTCTATCAAATCTATACTGAGTATGGCTTTCCTCAATGGTTTTTAAGTTTCGGTTATCTTCCGCATAAGCTTCACTTTGAAAATGATTGCTGCAAATTAATTTATTAGAATTTTCAACTTCAAAAACTCCAAAATTTCCCGGAGCTACTTCAATTAAGATCGCCCTACCTTCTTTTGCGCTCCCCACCATAATAGATTCCGAAACAAAAACTTCACGCTTTTTAGCGATCTCTATGGCTTCGGTAGTTGAAGTTGCATATTGAAGAATTTCACGGGCAACCAAACTAATTGGAGTTTTGGCCTGCAACGGAATTTTACTTTTTCCAGCATTTATGGTTACACTTATTCCCTTTTCATTCAAACCACTCACAGAACCAATCATCCCGGCCCAGGTGTACATCATAAACTTATGCCCTTTATCGGGATTAACAAAGGCTGCAATCTTTTCTTCCGCAAACTCATCTCCCGCATAGAAATCGAAGTTCCGCCCAAGTAGTAATTGTCCGTCTTCAGTTTTATCGTCCCAGGCGGCAAAAGAAGTACAGCCTACCAACATCAAATCCTGCAACGCGTGACCTATATCGTGTGCTCCATGGAAATAGAGCATACGCACATAAGCCGGGGCAAAATCATTGTACTTTTCCAATCCAAAAAGAGAGGTGCCGTAAATTTCCTGTTTATATTCTTCGGGGACGTGCAGGTACATTTTTCGGTTAAACCAGGCGACTGTTTTCTTTAAGAAATTTCGGTAACCGGTTTCAGGAACCAACTCATAGATATTCTCCATAAAGGCAGTTTCTTGTTTATGCATCAACTCCCGGGTTAGGCTTCCGCTAGTTACGCCACGTTCCAGCGCGTTGCCTTCAATATAAAGCTCCCAAATTCCGTGTTTATTTTTATAAAGGGAATTCTTCCCTAAACGATAATGATTGTCGCTTATCTTGGTTCTGGAAGTATCTATTTTTTCTATTCCGGTAATATCTGGCCGGTCCTCCATGGAACGTTTTACTCCGCAGGAATTTAAGAGGAACAAAATCCCAAAAACAATAGATATTTTAATAAAAAGTAACTTCATTTAATCCATTCTTTTTAAAACCAGGATATTATTTTGTCGATAAATAATCTCAAAATTTAAATCGATAAGCCACCGGTTCTCGTATTCTGAAGTTAAAATAATCACTTGTTTAGCGTTCCGGGAAATATTTTCTTTTAATACCGAAGCGATTTCTTCTGAAGGTTTTTCACTAATTAGATAAACTGGATATTCCTTTAAATCTTCTGGCCAGGATTTGCGAAAAGTAATATTCTCAGCATTACTTTGAGCAGTGTTTTTGGAAATTTTTCTATTTTCTTTATTTATATCTAAAACAAAGAATTTATTTTCAGGATTTTTCAGACTTAAAAATACAGGGAGAATCCCGTAAGAGGAATTCAACATAAAAATTTTCTCCTTCGAATCTATAAATTCGGAAACTTTTAAAAATCGTTCGCGATTTTGGGTAAATTCCTTTTTAGCAAATGGATACACAGATTTATACCTGTAATTTCCCAAAACAGCATTTTTTAAGTAAAGTTGCTCTTTATTCCCTGATTTTTTAAACAGAGCATAGAAGCTAAAAGGAGCTTTCTGCACCAATTTTCTTCGGAAAAATAAAAGATCGAATAATTTTGTTTGAATTACAAAAGCCACCAAAACCGCGGTTAGAACTCCAATTACAGAAACCACAGAAACCGATTGGAGAGCCGGATGTTTGGCTAAAACCAGAGCACCTATGCCCAGTAAAGTAGTAATTACCGAAAGCAAAATGGAAGCCTGGTAAGTTTTTAAAGCAGGTTTCCCTGTCTCGTATTCCTTTAAGCAGGCGTTGGTGATAAAAATACTGTAATCCAGCCCTAGCCCGAAAATAAATGTTGAAATTATAATATTTAGAATGTTGAATTCTATGCCTAAAACGGCCATTATCCCTAAAGCGATGATCCAAGTTATAGCAATGGGCAATAAAGTAAGTAAACTAAGCAACAAATTCCTGTAAAAAACGAGTAAAACAATAAAAACAGCAATTAGAGAGAATAAAATAAGTTGGTTAAATTCGCTCTTTAAATCCCCAAGGAAATCCTCGTTCATTTGCTTTCGGTCTATAGCAATAATGCCCTCTTTTTCTTCCAGTTCCTGTAATATTTCAGGATTATTTTCTTCAAAACTTAGCGTACTGGTCACCGTGGAAAAACCCGGATTATTATTTATAAAATCATCTAAATAAAGAGTAGAAACATCACGGTAATCGTCCAGGAATATACCGTCAAAGTCTTTATTCAATTGCTCGTAAAATCGGTTAAAACTTTCTGCTTTAAAACCAAGTTCAGCAGATTCATTTAAAAGAGTATTTTTTAGGTTTTCCTTTTTAGAATCTGTCCAAAACTCTTCCCAGTACTCTATTCTTTCTGTTTGTTTATCGGTAGAAAGGACTACCCCGCCAATACTGCTAAAACTCTTAATATCACCTGTTTTTTCCAGGTTTTTAAGTTCCCGGTAAAGCTCGTTATTTCTGGAAAGAGCCTCCTCTATATCGTTCCCATAGGAAACCAAATAAGTGATATTAGCAGCTTCATCTGCAATCTGCTTAATTTTTTCTTCAGTTTGCTGTATGTCTTCCGGCTCAAAATTAAGTTGGGAAATATCTTCATTAAACTCAACTTTGCTGAAGAAAAATAATCCGCAGAGAAATAGCAAGAGTACAAATCCGACTAAAAATTTATTTTTATAGAATCGCTGAGATGCGAGCTTATCTATCCAGTTGTTTTTAACTTTCTGCTTGTTTTTAGGCGGCTTATAAAACTGCGGAATAAGAATTAAAGAAAATACTGAAGCCGTGATTACACTCACAGCAGCAAAGATCCCCAAATCATTCAAAGCTTCACTTTCCAGGAAAAGCAAACACAAAAATGCGATAGCAGTAGTAAAGCTGCTCATTAAAATAGGTTTGCTCACTTCTTTATATAGAATTCTTACATCGGCATTATTTCTAAAATGGGTGAGTATATGCAACGCATAATCGAGGCTTATTCCCAATAAAATCGCACCTATTCCTAAAGAAATTGCTGAAACACTTCCTTTGACAAAATATAGCAAAGTAATTGCCGAAAAAGCGCCCAATAGACTGGGAAGAAAAAGCAATAATGGTACGTAAAATCTTCGGTAAAATAGGATTAGGAGGATTAGTAAAATAGAAAAAGCAATACTAAGCGTAAGCTGAATATCGCTTTTTATTTGTTTTGCATTAGCAATGGCGTACAGAACTCCTCCAAAATATTCAGCTTTTACTTCTGAATTCCCATTTAATTCAGAAATAATTTTGTCTAATCTCTCAATAAAAACCTGATTATTTTTAGTTTCAGAAGCCGGATATGTAGGTGTGATAAAGAGTAACAAATGCTTTTCATCTTTGGTCACCAGGTAATTATTGTAAATCTTAAAATTGTCGTCTACCTGTAGTTCCTGTAATTTCTCTAATCCCAGGTGGGTTAAAGAAAGTGGATCTTTAAAGAGAAATTGCTTTGTTATAAATCCGGTTGGGGAAATTAAGTCTCTGTAAGAGCTTTTCAATCTTTCCTGAATGCTGTCTTCCCGTAGTCGGGCATTTATTTCTTCATAATCCTCTGAATTAAGAAATAATGGTAGATTTTGATAAACAAAATCATAAACTTCCAAAATCCCTTCTTCCGGGATTTTTCCCTGTATTTTGGTAATATATTCCGGGAGTTTTTTATCTAAAGAATCTGTGAGTTTATTGGCATAAGCAGTAAGTTCTTCCGGATTTTTATCTTCTGAAGAAATCGTAATAATAAGTTTATCTGAAAACTCGGTATTATCCAAAATCTTGCGTAAAGCATCCTGCTTTTCCCCTGAAGGAATTAGTTTGGTGATATCTTCTTCCAGTTGGATTTTAAAAGAGAAATATCCGCCGGCAAGCACAAAGAGAAGCAGTAACAAAAAACCAACAGCCTTTTGTCTTCTAAAAAAATAATAAAGCTTTAGGAAAAAATTGTGCATTTAAGGTTTTACCACCTGTTTTTGGTTTCTTACCGAAAATAAGAAATAAAACACAATCCAAAGCAGTACAGCGGCAATTCCTGCCAGTGCAAAACTACCAATTATATACTGCCATAATCCAAGGAAAATATCGGCAGTAGAATCAAAATCTTCCGGTCTTAATTCCCAGGCAAATCCGCGGCCAGTTAATAAAGATCCTGCCTGGTAACTCGCATAAATTATAAAAGGAATAAGCGGAGGAATACTAATATTGCTGAATAGAAATGCTACAACTTTATTGAGCTTAAACATTGCAGCTAAACTAAAAACAAGCAAAGTATGTAAGCCCCAGAACGGTAAAATTCCCACAAATACACCCAGGGCAATCGCTGCAGCTTTTTTATGCGCAGGTTCCTGACTTTTAATTATATTTTCTTTCCAAAAACGCTTAAAGCCTTTCTTTCTAAAATCCTGGTAAGTATCGCGGGGGTGGATATAGAAAAAACTCACCAAAACAAACCATATATACAGTAATGTTATCCTAGTAATATCCCAAAAAGGCCGGAAGTGTGTTACGCGGTTTTCTTCATAAAAAACCTTAATAGGCACGTTTCTTACCTTCACTTTACGCCAGGCGGCCTTTACTATAATCTCAATCTCCAGTTCAAACTTACTGGTATACAGCTTAATTTGGTTTATTACCCTTAAAGGATAAAGTCGGTAGCCACTTTGTGTATCGGTTAATTGAGTACCGGTTACCACTAAAAACCAGAAGTTAGAAAATTTATTTCCGGTGGTACTTTTTCCGGGAATTCCATCCTGTCCCATATTGCGATCTCCAACCAGTAAAATTTCAGAATCGGGACTTTTTTCCTCTAAATGACTTAAAAAAACATCCAGATCGTCAGGATAATGCTGCCCGTCTGAATCTATGGTTATTGCATATTCGTAACCAACTTTTTCCGCAATTTTAAATCCGTGTTTTAAAGCTTCTCCCTTCCCCCTGTTTTCTTCAAAATGATGCACATTTATTTGAGAAAATTCTTTCAGAATTTCTTCCGTAGCATCGGTAGAACCATCATTTACTACCAAAAGATTAGAGGTATACAACAATAGATCCTGTAAAACGCTGGCCAGGCTTTTTTCATTGTTGTATGTAGGAATTAGGATACAACAATTTAAAGCTTCAAATCTGGACTGGTGTATGGGTTCTTGGTTCAAATTAAAATGGCTTTAATTGCAAAAGTAAAATTAAAAAGTAAAGCACAAACTTCTAAAAGCTTAAGATTCAACTTTTTTATAAAGAGAGTTGATTTTCAAAGAAATACCTTCAGAATTCTTAGCTATACCTTTAAGTTTTATTTCCTGATTCTCTTCTGTAATTTCTGTTTCAAGGTTTAAAACCGCATCGGTATTTGGATCTACCACGGCCATAAATTTTACGTTATTACCTTTTTTAAACTGAAGTTTACATCCACACCTTCGCTCTGCTTCTTCTTTGAATAAATTCATTAAAATAACACCCGGAGTTACCGGCCTACCTGGAAAATGGCCCTCGTAAATCTCGTGATCTTTATTAATTTTTATCTGGGTAAGCTGCTTCCCGTTTTCTTCGGAAGAATTTAAAACTGAATAAAAATTCTTTAATAACATGTATTGGCTGGTATTGTTGTCTTACTAAATTACACAGAAAAATTCAGGTATTTTACCTTTCATAAACATTTTATGGTTCAAAAAGGCTAGCAGGTATTTCGCGGTTAATTTTAATATTACTAAACTCAATAGTCGTCATATCTCCTGCTTCTTCCCGCAAATCAACTTTTTCAACGATATTTTTTTCATTAAAGGATAAGTGGATTTCAGCAAACATTGCTTTTAAGTTTTTATCCTTCGGAATTATTAAAGCAGCAATCAAATTGTTTTCGCGACTATAGGAAATATCAAAATTCTCATTATCCTGAAGCAATTTCCCGTTAACACTTCCTGTAATAAGTTTGGCAATTTTATCAAAAAGCTTGTTAGAGCCGGTGTTTCTCACGCTTTTATCACCTGCGTCATTTATATGAAGTTCACCTTCTACAAAAAGAATTACATAATCTTGTGGCTCTGCGTATTCCCATTTTAATTTTTCAGGGTTTTGATAATAAAGTTTGCCGCGGCTCACAGATTCTTCTGTGATCATTTCAATCTTTTTGGTTTGTATAAAGTCGGCTTCCAGAGTGGTGAGCTCGTTAGCTTTAGTCATCATTTCCTCCTGAAATTGAGATATTTCATCTTTAGAAAGCTCCTCCTGTGCCGCTAAATTCAGACTTAGAAATAAAATTAGAATATTAAGAATACGCATTGATTTCCAATAATTTATCAGGTCTTACAACCTCATATTGATTATTTTTCAAAAATAGCAACAACTGTTCCAGTATATTGACGGTTTTAGCATTATTATCGTGCAAAAGGATTACCGCTCCCGGTTTAAGCCTTTTTTTAATTCTATTCAGAATAATTTCTTCTGAAGAAAGTACCGCATCAAAAGACCTAATGCTCCAGCCTATAGATTGCATTCCTGTTTTTTGAAGAGCTTTTTGCGTTTTGGGACTTACAATTCCGAAAGGCGATCTAAAAAGATTCATTTTTATCCCGGCGGTTTCTTCGGCAATTCTATTACATTCTTCTATTTCACGCACCAGGGTAGAAACGGGTAAAGCTCCCATTTTACGGGTATGACTATATGTATGATTGCCAACCAAATGATTTTCTTCAATAATTTTTCTGAAAATTTCAGGTTGTGCTTCTATATGCTTTCCAATACAGAAAAACCCGGCTTTTACCTCATATTTCTTTAAAACCTTTAGAATTTCCAGTGTATTTTCCACCGGGCCATCATCAAAAGTTATCGCTACTTGTTTATTTATAATATTTCGATTTTCACTAATAGAGTTTACAAAGAAATTGAACCTAACATTCGTTGAGACGGTAAGTAAAAAAAGCAGGTAGAGAATAATAAAAGTTAAGACATACCAAAATGAGGTGAGACCGAAGAAAGTCAGTACCAAAGCTCCGCAAAGCAGAAAGATAATAACCGTATTTATAATTTTAAACCGCACTAAGTAGCATTAAACTGTGATCCCTGCCAAGATACTGATTGTAAATAAGAATATGTTTCGGGATTTTACAATCAACATTGTTTAGCTTTAAAATTGCAGGAATCTTACTAGTTTTTAGAATTTTAGCAGCCACAAAAACTGCATATCCCGACGCCGTATCAAAGTCGCCCACAAGATGCTTATAAGCTAACTGAGGTTTATTTTTCAACAATTTTCTTTGAAGATTTTTATAAAAATAATCGTACCTATTATCTCCATTTTTTCCTAAAATAACTGCATCTATAGCTGTACTATTCAGGTTGTTTTTTGCCAGAAAATTTTCAATTTCATTAATAATAGTTTCAGGTTTAATCACATTTTTTATAGAAACACTTTGAAATTCAGCATAAGTATTTTCCTTCTTTTCTTTAGAAAGGACAAAAAAATGTGCACCTTCTGAAGTAATCGTACCAGTAGAATCTTCCCTCAGTAGATCAAGATTTTTAATGGGATTCAGTTTTAACTGACCATCAAGTTTTTGAAATGAAGTGATTTTTTCTGAAATCTCATCTACTCCTCCAGCTAATATTGAACCAATTTCAGGATTTTCATTGAACTGCATTTGGGCATCCAGCAAAGCAGTTTCCAGGGAAACCGAATTTTGGGTGTAAGTCACATTATAATTTTTACATCCTAAATTTAAGGCTATTTGCCCCCCAATCGTGTTGTGGGTAGATTGGATAAAAGAAGTTGGAGTCAATAATTTCTCGTCCAAATCGAGCAGATTTTCCAGGAATTTCTCGGTATCCTGTTTGCAGCCTTCGCCTGTTCCGGTAATAATTGCACCGGGAACTTCAACTTTGGCTTCTTTTAAAGCAATTTTGGCTGAAGTAACTCCCATTTTTATGGCTTTAGACATTCGCCTTAAAGCCATAGGTTTTATAAATTCTTTATAATTTGGGGAAATTGCAGGAAAAATGTTCTCCCGATAAATAGTTGCAGATCCTCTGGAAAATAAATCTTCCTCCTGAGCAGAAATACTCCCAATCCCATTTATATAGATCTTATATCCCATTTTTACTAAAAATTAAAGAAGTACAATTTCCCCCGAAGCCAAAAGAGTTTGATAACACGTAATCTATAGGTTTTTCCTTCAAATTAGTCACCGGTATAAACCCAGGATTTAGCATTGGATTAGAAAAATTAAGGTTTGGAAATACCTGTTCATTTTGAATTGCTAACAAGCTATAAACCGCTTCCAAAGCTCCCGATGCTGCTAAAGTATGCCCGGTAAAAGCTTTTGTTGAACTAAAATCTGGAAGTTTATTGCTAAAAATTCTCTCCAGAGCTGCACTTTCAGCCTTATCATTATTTTTGGTTGCGGTACCGTGGGCATTTATATAATTAATTTTTTCGACAGGAATTCCCGCAGTTTTTAAAGCTTTTTGCATAGCTAAAAAAGCTCCTTCCCCATTTTCTGAAGACGCAGTTTGGTGAAATGCATCGTTAGCATTACCATATCCTGAAATTCGCCCTAAAACCGGTTTACCATTAATTTCCTCTTCAGCTTCTAAAACTAAATAGGCAGCGCCTTCGCCTAAATTTAATCCTTTACGGTTTTCATCAAAAGGTTTGCATTGTTCATTAGATAGAATCATTAAAGAGTTAAATCCGTTAAGTGTAAATTTTGTGAGACAGTCTGTTCCGCCAACAATTACCCGTTTCAGCTTTCCGGTTTTAATCATTCTAGCGCCCAGCATTATCGCATTAGCTCCAGAAGAACAGGCGGTACTTATTGTACTTACAAACCCGTTAACTTCAAAATACTCCGCGATCTTTTCCGTAGTAAAACCGGGATGCTGCGCACGAATAAATCGGTTATTATCAGTTTTCCCTTCTGAAAAATCTTTGAAATAGGTTTCAGTAGCATCCATTCCCCCAACGCTGGTGCCCGAAATAAAACCAGTATCTCCATCTAATTTAAGATTAGCCTGGAATATGGCTTCTTTCACGGCCAACGCTCCTAATAAAGCAGCCCGTGTATAACTATGATTTTCCGGAAGGTTTAATTTTTTAGCAATGCTTTCGTTAGAAATTTTTATTTCCCCCACAGGCAAATGCTTATAAATTGTTTTTAGAACTTCAGGAGTAGAAATACCGTGCTTTCCTGAAATTAAAGAATTATAATTTGCCGCAGTGTTGTTGCCAATCGCAGAGATAATCCCCATTCCGGTAACGGCAACACTTTTATTCATAAATTATTTAGTTCGGTTTTCTTCAATAAATTGAGCCATTTGGTTTATGGAGACAAAAATTTCTTTTCCCTGAGCTGGATCGGTGAGTTTTATCCCATAATCTTTTTCCAAAAGCACAATAAGCTCCAATGCATCTATAGAATCCAGGCCAAGACCATCGCCAAAAAGCGGTTCGTCGTTGCTTATATCGGCAGGTTCCATATCTTCCAGGTTAAGTTGCTCGATGATGCTTTCTTTAAGTTCGGTGTGTAGGTTTGTCATTTTCAGCGCAATATAATTTTTTGAGGCTTTCTTCAGAAAATGGAATGTTTTTTTCCTTTGAAACCAGGCACAAAAATACATCATATTCGCCATTTTGCAAGTCTAACCAACCACAAAGCACCCTGGAAGTTTTTTCTGAAGATAACAGGGATTCTGAATAATCTTTTAGCAGGCCGGCATTAAAATCTTCTGAAATAAAAAAGGCATTTTCACTTTGCAATTTATATTTAATGCTTATTTCGCCTAAAACTATATTTGGAAGTGTATAAACAAACAACGCAGGCGACGCAAAAGTTTTTGTGCTTTCCTGAAATTGCTTATCGGTTTCCAGGCTGGAAGCATTGTTTGAGATTACCAGGGCGGTATCTTTTGTGGGTTTATTTTTTCTGAAAATAATTTCTGAACCCAAAATTCCCAATTTTGACAGTCCGTCCATTTTGTGAAATTTAGGATACTTTATTTCTAAAAATTCATAGCATTCCTTTAGAAAAAGATTAAGTTCCTTTTCTGTAGATTCAAAAATCAATTTTCCTGAATTAAAAATTTCACCGTTTTTAATCTTTACCCAATCCTGTATGTAAAATTGATTTGACATTTTATTCTTTTTCTGCTTTAAAAACCAAAGCCAGGTTACATCCGCCAAATCCCGACGCGGTTTTTAGGGCATAATAGATTTCTTTGTGTTTATTACTTTGAATAATATTTAAAGACTTCGAAACTCCCAATTCGCCGAAATTTTTAGAAGCAATTAATTCATTATTCAGCATCGAATGTTTGGTTATAATACTTTCTAATAAAGCTGAAGCGCCCAAAGTATGCCCATAAAAACCTTTTAAGCTATGAATTGGCACTTCCTGCAAACCAGATCTATGAAATGCAATACTTTCCATCTCGTCATTATATACCGTAGCCGTGCCGTGTGCCGATAAAAGCCCGACTTTTTCTGCGGAAATTGATGCATCTTTTAGCGCTTTTTGAATGCTTATATATAAACCCTCCCCGGTCCGCGAAGGCCCCGAAATATGGTTGGCATCATTCGCAGAAGCATCACCAATCAAACTGATAACATTTGAAATCTCGGGCTTTTCAGTACTTACCATGATAGCTGCTGCGGCTTCTCCAAGGCTAATCCCGTCCCGTTCTTTTGAAAAAGGTTTGCAGGCTTCAGTGCTTAAAGCCTGGAATGAATTAAAACCCGAGATCACAAAATCACTCACTAAATCCGCTCCAACAACTATGGCATTTGTAAATTTTCCAGAATTCCCCAACCCTCTTGCCACTGCAAGGCCTAATCCTCCGGAAATACAGGCGTTGGAAAGAATTATGGGTGTTTGCTTAAAACCGAAAAAATTAGCAACAATTTTACCCAATTTACTTAATTTTAAACGACTTTCAGGAAAATCGCCAGGTTCTTTTAAAAGGTTTATGTTTCCTTTGGTGGTTGTAAGAATTAGCGCAGTTTCTGTTAAATCCAGGTTTTTATTTTTGTCCAGGAGCTGCTTTACTGCCAGCAGGATCATTTTTTCCAGTTTGGTAAACTTTTCAATAGCTCCAATTTTTGAAAAAACCTGGTTTAATAGTGTTTCATCAATAATTCCGGCAAAAAATTGGTTTTCGGTAAATTCTGGTTTCTGAAATTTTAAACCCGACTTTCCCTCACGAATGGCCTGGATATTTTCTTTGGTAGAAAATCCCAATGGAGAAATAATCGCATCTTCTAACAGGTAGAGTTTCTTCATTAAAGCAGCTTCATTTTCTTTTTCCAATCTAAGAAAAACGGCGGATTATTTAATATCAATTTCCGGTTTTCATCCAGAAAAACCTGTAGCGTTTCTCCGGTGCAAATCAGGTCTTCCCCTTTAAAAATTTTATAACTGAAATTTATTTTTGCAGCTTCAGAATTTATAAAAGTGGTTTCCACCTGAAACGAATCGCTATATTTTAAAGGCAATTTGTGTTCGCAAATAGATTTTACAATTGGTGTGGAAAAACCTTTAGTTTGAGCATCTAAGTAAGAAATACCGTGTTCGCGGCCAAAATCTTCACGACCTTCTTCGAAATATTTTAGATAGTTGCCGTGCCATACAATTTGCAACGGATCACACTCGTGAAAACGGACTCTTAATTTTGTAATGGTGGTTAAGGATTTCTCCAGCATATTAATCTACAGTAACAGTTTTCATTTCTGAAGTGGCTAAAAGCTTTCCTTCTTCATCAAAAGTACGTGCACCAACCGAAGTTACATTCATAAACTCCTGAAGGATTTCTACGTACGTGACTAATTTAGTTCCAGCTTTTGGAAGTTCAAGGATTTCAACAGCTTTAATAGCGCCAATAAAACCGGTTTTTGGTTTATCCAGTCCGCTTAAAAATCCTTCGTAACCACGCCAAAGCGACATACTTTGGGCCATATGCTCAATAAGACCCGGTTCAGAAAAAATGGCATCTTCCACCAAAATATTATCCATAGGTATGGTGAACCCGGTAGTGCCGGTCTTATCGGTGTATTCCAATAAACTGTCTACCATAACAAATGGAGGTTTTTGTGGAATTAACTGCAGAATTCGGTCTAATTCTCTAATTGGTTCTTTGAGTAAATTTTCTGCCATAAGCTGTTTTTTTTAGCTGAAATCGTTCCAGTAATCGTAATAATTATACCATTGATGCGGATACTTTTTTAGCATAATTTCCAGGTTTTCAAGATAAGCTTTTAATAGATTTTTCGCATCATTATTCTCAGGATTATAAGGCCTGGCATAAAAATGATAATGAAAATTCTTCTCTCGCATAATATGTACAAATAATACAGGAATTTCATTACGGGCCGCTAATTTAAATGGTCCCTGCGGAAATTTCACTGGTTTTCCCATAAAATCTTGAGTAAAAGTCTTAGCATTTTCGGTATACCGGTCTGCGGCAAAAACCAGGAGCTCGTTGTTTTGAAGTGCACGGTTCATCTCAAAAATATGGGAAAGATCTTCTTTTAAAACAATGAGTTTTATAGCCGATTTCCCTGTAACCGAATCCAGGTAGTCTTTAATTTCCTCGTGCTCTAAATCGGTTACCACCAGGTTTACAATATGATGATTGTTGGTTTCATCAAAAAAATGTTTTGCAAGATTAAAATTTCCAATGTGAGCGGTAAGTAAAATTCCTCCTTTTTTCTGTTGAAGTAAGTTTTGGATATTCTGAATCCCATCAAACTCAAAGCTATATTTATGTTTTAATCCAGAAGCTATAGCCACGCGATCTAATTGAATTCTTCCAAAGGTAAAATAGCTTTTATAAACATTTAAAGCCGCTTTAATTTTTGAAAAACCTAATCTTTTTCGAAATAAATAATAAACACTTTTAGTAGAATTAAAAGCGAAGAAAATAAAGTAAAGAGCTACAAAAAGAAGGACAAAATAAGAAGCATAAAGCCCGAAAGTTTTAATTATAAAAACGTAGATCCTTAATCCCAGAACGGTACCACGCGATTGTCCTTTCCAATTAGACATAATTTATGAATAGAGTCCGCCGTTAATATTAATGACTTCGCCGGTAATATAGGAAGCCTTTTTAGAGGCCAGGAAACTTACCAAATCGGCTACTTCCTCGGCTTCGCCAAAACGATTTAAGGGAATCAATTTTTTAAGTTCATTGTCATCAAAATCGGCAGTCATGTCTGAAGTGATAAAACCGGGCGCTACAGCATTTACAGTAACTTTTCTTTTACCTATTTCCTGTGCCAGGGCCTTCGTGGCAGCGACCACCGCTCCTTTTGCCGCCGAATAATTTACCTGGCCCGCATTGCCTTTTAATCCTGAAAGTGAAACAATATTGATAATTCTACCATAGCGCCTTTTCAGCATATCTTTGATTAGTGGCTGAGTGACATTGTAAAAACCATTTAAACTGGTATTGATCACCGAATGCCAGTCTTCAGGTTTCATCCACATAAAAAGTCCGTCGCGGTTAATCCCCGCATTATTTACAATGATTTCAATTTCTGCTTCCGGATTATTTTTAGTGAAATTTTCAAGCGCTTTAGAAGTTTTTTCAGCATCTGCAACGTCAAACTTTAGTAATTCGCATTTTACACCTTCAGCTTCAATTAGTTTTTTGGTAGATTCCGCAGCTTCGGCATTGGATTGGAAATTCAGCAAAATATTATACTGCAATTCCTGGGCTATTTTTAAAGCAATAGCTTTTCCAATTCCGCGAGAAGCACCGGTGATGAGGGCGTATTTCATTTAATCTCAAATTTAAAACAATTAATAACTCTTAATTCTGGGTAAATCTTATCAATGAAATTTTGGTTTAACCTGCCCTTCATTTCTTTTGCTCGTCCAAAAGAAACGAAGCAAAGAAAAAGACACCTTTTTCAAGGAATTTTTTGGCAAAAAAGCCAAAAACCGTGAACAAAACCCCGCGGATAACCGATTGAAAAAATCGGCTATCCTGAATCTCGCGGTTTGGTCTACATATTCTGCGAAAAAGGATTTAAAAACTCCAAAATCATAATCCAATTTAGAATATTTCATTATCAACATTTAACGATATTCAAAATTTTATCCTGCAAAGTTTAAACCTTGCCGAGATTAAAAAAACTCGCAGGGTTAATAAACCGCGCTATTTTTTAGATAATCTTTTAATTCGGCGTTGGTTTTATAAAATGGGAAATCCTCTTTTATTTCAGGGATAATTTTATTCATTTCCTTAAAAATCTCCCGGGTTTTTTTTGATAGTTTTTCATCAAAATCCAGGTACCGCAAAGCCTGCACAATAGTAATAATTTCTACCGAAAGTACTTCAAAAGTATTATCTATAACCGTTTTTGTAATATTCGCTGCATTAGTGCCCATACTCACGATATCCTGGTTATCATTATTGTTTGGAATACTGTGAATATACATTGGGTTAGCTAAAGTTTGATTCTCGGCAGTTGTAGAAACCGCGGTAAATTGCACGCCCTGCAATCCAAAATTCAATCCAAGTTTCCCAAGATTTACGAATGGCGGTAAAATATCGTTAAGTTTATTATTCAGTAAATAATTAAGTTGACGCTCGGCCAGCATTGATAGTTTTGTAACCACCAATTTTAATTTATCCATTTCCAGGGCCACATAATCTCCGTGGAAATTTCCGCCGTGATACACGTGCTCGTTTTCCACATCTATAATAGGATTATCGTTGGCAGAATTTACTTCTTCAATAAGGATTTTGGTGGTTTGTTCTATTGTGTCGTAAACCGGACCTAAAATTTGTGGCACGCAGCGCAAACTATAATATTCCTGTACTTTTTCTTTAAAATACGTGTTTTTATCGGCCGTATCATTATATAAATGCTCATTACGGTCTCGTGTAAGTTTACTGTCTTTTAAATGATTTCGCATTTTTTCAGCGATCTTTTGCTGGCCTATATGTTTTTTAGCGGTGTTTAACTCTTCAGATAAATGATCGTCGTAAGCCTGAACGATTTCATTAATAGCCGAAGAACAAAAAACCGACCAGTTGAGCAGGCATTTGGCGTAAATTATATTTACAATCCCAATGCCCGTCATTGCCGAAGTACCATTCATTAAAGCCAGGCCTTCCCTGATTTCAATTTTTATAGGTTGAATATTTTCTTCAGCAAAAACCTCTTTAGTTTCACGACGTTCATTTTTATAAAAAACTTCTCCTTCTCCAATTAAAACCAGCGCTAAATGCGCTAATTGCACCAAATCTCCCGAAGCTCCTACTCCACCGTGTTCAAAAATTAATGGGGTAATATTTTTATTGATAAGCTGCTGCATAACTTCAACAACAGATTTGTGTATGCCAGATTTCCCAAGGGAAAGCGTATTTAAACGTGCAAGCATCAGCGCTTTTACATACAGCGGTTCCATAGGTTTACCGGCACCTGAAGCGTGACTTCTAATTAAGTTATACTGAAGTTGTATACGGTCCTTATCTTTTATCTTATACTGCGCCATTGGGCCAAAACCCGTGTTTACGCCATAAATTACCTTATTTTGAGAAAAATTTTTTAGAAACTCAAAACTGGCTTCAATTTTGGATAGGTTTTGTGAAGACGACTGAATTTCAGCATTTTCAAACAAAACCTTGTAAAAATCTTCCAGGCTAAGGGCATCATTAATTTGGAGCATAGGCCGCATTATTGTTAAGAATCTTAACAAATGTACTATATTTAGACCGTATTTAAAATTGCCGTTTTTCGATTTAGAATGAATATTCATTAGAGATCTAAATAGTTGAAACCTTTAAAATGAAAAAACTTGAAACCCAAATCTTAATTATTGGCGCGGGACCATCTGGAATGGTCGCTGCCGGTTATTTAAAAAAGCACGGGGTTAATTGTTTGGTGGTAGAAAAAAGTAGTTTTCCGCGTTTTAGTATAGGTGAGAGTTTACTTCCTAAGAGTATGGAAAATTTTGAGGAAGCTGGGTTACTGGACGCTATTATGGCTGCCGGATTTCAGAAAAAATATGGGGCAAGGTTTATAAAAAACGGTAAAGTTGGTGAATTTGATTTTAGTGAAAAATATGGCAATGGTTGGGATTGGACCTGGCAGGTACCACGAGCCGATTTTGACCTGGTTTTGGCAAATGAAATTCAGCGACAGGGCGTAGAAATATTCTTTGGTGCCGAAGTTTCAAAGGTAAATTTCTACGGGAAAAAATCGACTACTGAAATTCTTATTAATTTTGAAGAAAATATAGAGATAAACGCTGATTTTATAATTGACGCCAGCGGTAACGGTCGGGTTTTAGCTAACCAATTAGACTTGAATACTTCTCCAAAAATCACAGGTAATTCTTCAATCTTTACTCATATTAAAGAAACAAATAGACCAGAAGGAAAAGAAGGTGAATTGATCACTTTTGAAGTTTTGGATACAAAAACCTGGTTTTGGTATTTTCCTTTTTCAAATGGAAATTCCAGTCTCGGTTTTGTTAGCGAAGATGAGTGGTTTAAAGGTTTTAGTAGTGATAATTCAGTAGCCTTTAGGGAAATGCTCAAAGAGCTGAAA
Organism: Salegentibacter agarivorans; assembly: GCF_900113135.1. Classification (GTDB taxonomy): domain Bacteria; phylum Bacteroidota; class Bacteroidia; order Flavobacteriales; family Flavobacteriaceae; genus Salegentibacter; species Salegentibacter agarivorans. The sequence goes on from NZ_FOOH01000002.1 coordinate 277,049, forward strand.
TATTACCGGGGCAGATTTGACGAAGAATTATTTCTTTTTAACCCGATAAAAATTCCAAGTATTTCAAGAAATGTAAAGAAAATGTATGGCAACGGATTCGCTTTATGCGGAAACAGCGCCGAGTTTCTTGACCCCATTTTCTCATCTGGAGTTGCCTTTGCAACCGAATCTGGTTTGCAGGCTGCCACGCTTGCCAAACTTGAAGTTGAAGGTAAGGATGTAAATTGGGAAAAAGATTATGCTGAATATATGCAAAATGGAATTTCGGTATTTAGCAATTATGTAAAAGAATGGTATACTGGGAATTTGCAAAAATTGTTTTTCCATGAAATGCCAAAAACTGAAATAAAAGAACAGATTTGCGCAGTTCTCGCAGGCTATGTTTGGGATAAAAGCAATCCGTTTGTAAAGAATCACCAACGAATTATTAAAAATGTAGCGCGCTTAATAGACCAGGAAGAAATAAATGTTTAAAAATTTTTAAACTTAAAATTCTGATGTCAAAGCGTTTAAAAATTAGTACTTATTTTATTGCATTCTTTAGCCCAAAAAAGTTTGGAAGGTAAGTAAGTAAAAGTTACATTTGCAACCGCAAAAATGTTTGCACGTTCTTAAATATTTGGAGAGGTGGCAGAGTGGTAATGCAGCAGCCTGCTAAGCTGTCATCCTTCGGGATGCCCGGGTTCGAATCCCGGTCTCTCCGCAAGATTTTTTAGTCTGCGGATTATTATTCTCCTTTTTCTTCTGGAAAAGATAGGGATAATCTTCCTCCGTCTCCCGGACTGCTTTTTGAAAGAGTATTTTGGATCGGAAAGGCTAAAATTTTTAAGCTAGTAAGCTTAAGCTATGGGTATAGTCTCGACATTGTTGGGATATTCTCTGGCCAGTTATCGCGCCGAGCGCGATTAAAAAATTACTCGGGGTGTAGCGTAGCCCGGTTATCGCGCCTGCTTTGGGAGCAGGAGGCCGCAGGTTCGAATCCTGCCACCCCGACTTTTTGAGTATCAAAATAGCTCAAAAACTACCTAAATAAATGATTTTCAGTGCTTTTAGCAAAACTGGGAATCATTTTTTTTTGTTTGATATCAAATAAAATGTGACCTATTCGGTTACCTAATCGGTCACCCATTTTTTCTTACCTTTCAGTTGCCTTAGGGCTTTAGCGTGATTTGACTTCGACAATTATGTTAAATCGGTTACCTAAATGAAAGGCAATGAAAACAAAACCCACTTTTCGTATTCTCTTTTGGCTGAATTTGGCCAAGAAAAAAGATACTCTTGCACCTATTTATGCAAGGGTAACTGTCAATGGCCGTCGGGCAGAAATTAGTTTAAGACGACAATGTGACCCGGAATCCTGGGATGATCGCGCCCACAGGTTAAAAGGAAGAAACCTTGAAGCGACAGTTTTGAATAATTATCTGGACGCCAAGTATTCGAAACTATTGCAGTGTTATGAAGACCTGCTCAAAGAAGATAGAATTATAACAGCCAAGGCTATCAAAGCCCGTTTTCTTGGGGCTGATGCGACTTTTAAATCACTCCAGGAAATTCTTGAATATCATAAAACCACTATGGTTGATGTGCTTAAACCAGGAACGCTAAAAAATTACGGAGCTACAGAAAAGTATTTGAATGATTACCTTTCCTACGATCATAGAATCAAAGATATCTATCTTAAAAATATAGATTATCAATTCGTTACCAGTTTCGACAAGTTTCTAAGAAGAAAAAAGGGGAAAAATGGCAAAAAGCAATTGAGTAATAACGGAATAATGAAACACATGGAGCGATTTAAGAAGCTCACAAATTTAGCCATTAAACTTGGTTGGCTGGATAAGGATCCATTCCGGGACTATAAAATGAAATTTGAAAAATTTGATCGTGCGTATTTGAGCCAAAGAGAACTAGATTATATTGAGGAGACCCGATTCAGAAGAGTAACACTGGAGACCACTAAGGATATTTTTGTTTTTTCCTGCTATACTGGTATGTGTTATGGGGAAATAAAAAACCTTACCCGAGATAACCTGATAAAAGGTGTGAATGGGAAGGACTGGATCTATAGCAGGCGGGAGAAAAGCAATGAACCGATTAAGGTACCGCTACTGGAAAAAGCCCGCAGTATTTTGTATAAATATGAAAAACCAACTTCAGAATTTCTATTACCGGTGTATAGCAACCAAAAAACAAATACTTACTTGAAGGAAATTGCAGAGCAGTGTAAAATTCCTAAAAAGCTTAGTTTTCACGTTGCCAGACATACTTTTGCTACAACGGTCACCCTATCCAATGGAGTGCCCATAGAAACCGTTTCAAAGCTCCTGGGGCACACTAAATTATCAACTACGCAAATCTATGCCAGAGTAGTTGATCAAAAATTAGGAGACGATATGGATCAATTGCAATCTAAACTCTCCTAAAAAAGCGATGAAACGATGCAGAAGTGATGCGGGTCATAGCTCAATGTTATCAAGGCTTGCGGGAAGATCTGCATCAAAGCAACAAATTCTGAATACAACAAAGGAGAAAAGCCTCCGATAATTTCTTCTTTTTTTGATGAATCGATGCCAGATATAAATAAGACCAGTAATACTGGGGATTTTCAGCCGCATCATTTCCGCATCACTTTGTCATCAAAAATAAAACGATGCTGAACTTTGTATAGATTTTGCAGGTTTTGATATAAAATAAGCTAGTTAAAAAAGAAAAAATATGGTCCCAAATCTACCATAACTTACAGCGCTGGATCCTATGCTGTTTTTATAGCGTACGGGAAGTTAAGTGAAAAGTAAAAACAGCATAGGGCGCAAAACCTATTTTGTTTTTGTAATACCAGTAAATTTTAACCTATTTTCAGGGTGTTCCAGTCCATTTACTGGTAATCTCGCGTTCATTTCACTACTCCGGTATAAAAATACTGTCTAATTCAAATTAGTTTTACTGCAAATTTCAACGGTTTTATTGGGGCTTTCAGGCTATTTGAGGTAAGTTTTTTATTTAAAAACTTTTGCA
>NZ_FOOH01000030.1 GCF_900113135.1 Salegentibacter agarivorans
GTCTCAAGGAAAAAGCCAGGAACCTACTATTAAGTGAAGCGGGAATAGCACATCGTAAACGTCGGTGCTGGGATGTGGAAGCCGTCTTTGGGAATATCAAGCAAAATATGGGCTTCAAGCGATTTATGCTTCGGGGAATGGAGAAAGTAACTACTGAAATAGGGTTAATTGCTATGGCGCACAACTTAAGAAAATTCAGTATAGCATAGGAAGGGGGCTTCCTTGCCTTTTTTTATCATTAAGAATATCTACAAAAGAAGAAGCACTTCTCTCACAAAAACTTTTATCAATAAAAAAGGCCATCTAAATACTTTTTAGACGGCCTCTTTATTTTGTAATAGCCTTTAATTAGAAATTATAATTAATAAAAATCGTAAAATTTCTACCCGGTTCGGTGATTGGTTGACGGGTGAAATCTGCCTGGTTATTAAAAGCGAAATTTAAATGGTTATAATAATATTTATCAAAAACATTTAGGATTCCCACACCAATATTTAGGTTTTTAATAGCGGTAGTTCCGGCTTTTAGATCCATTAAACTATAACCTGGAGTTCTGGTCTCTCCAAAGGAAGGAGCAATATTCTCCTGATCTGCGGTGATGTTGTAATAAATCCCGGTCCAGAACTTAGAATTTTCATATTCTACTCGTGATCTGCTCACCAATGGTGGAGAAAGCGGTAGCGACTCTCCAAGATCTTCGTTTTGGGTGTAAGTATAAGCCAGGCCTGTGCCCAGTTTAATACCGGACTTAAACACCAATTCTCCCGAGAGTTCAAAACCTGTCTTGTAGGCTTCATCAAGATTTCTAAACACTTTTGGATGCACAGGCGGTTGAGTTGGCATATTCTTTCGAGTTAAGCTTTCATCTACTAAACCAACGATATAATTCTCATAAATTGAATAAAATGCACTTACAGAGAAGTTGAAATTTTTCAGGGTTCCGATATATACCTCTTTTCCTTTAAAGCCCAGTTCGAATTGATTATTCACTTCAGGTTTCAGATTAGGATTTCCTACATATTCATAAGGATCTCTTCCAATATTGAAAAATGCAATATAGCGTTCTTCCATATTTGCCGGCCTGGCACCTCTTCCGTAGGAGAGCTCCAGGGAATAATTCTCTTTTAATAGGTGTTTATAGGCTACAGTTCCACTAAAAAGTTGTTCGTTGCGCTTTCCAATTTCCGGGTATAATTCAGCAAAACTTTCCTCTGGGTCACGGCTTTCTGAAACAATATGATCTATACGAGCTCCAAAATTAAAAATGTTTTTCTTGTTGAGTATAAACCTGGTTTCGGCAAAAACACCATAATCATTTATATAGCTGTCCTGCCAAACCTTATCCTTGAATTCCATAGGCATTGCTAAAGCTTCGCCGGTCATATTCATTTTAACCAGGCGTTCTCTTTGCCCATCACGAGAGAGATTTGTAACATCTATTCCAGAAAATAGCCGCCACTTGTTGTTAAGTTTCCATTCGGCTTCTAGTTTTCCACCATAGGTCGTTGCCTTTACCATAGAAATTGCTTCAATTCGATTAAAAGAAGGACGCTTGTAATTGTCCATAATATGGTCTACAAAAGAGTAGTAGAGCTTTGCAGTTAAACCTTTAAATTTTCCCGCCTCAGCCCTGTACTTATAATCCAGGCTAAAAATACTGCTATTATCTTCATCGGTATCCATCATTAATCCTGCGTGTTTTACATCGCGACCAAAGGATTGCCGAAAGCCTGCTTTTAACCTATTACTTTCGTTAAAAGAATAACCTGCTTCCAAATTATAACCCAGGCTGCGGAAGGAGGAAGGAATGCTTCTTCCTTCTCCATCTTCATAATTGCCATAATCTCTTTGGCTAAAATTTCCTGATAGATCCCATTTATTTAGGCGGCCTTCCAGTTGAACCATATTTACCATAGAATTCCCGTTACTTTCGTATCCCGAAGAAACGCTGCCGGAAAATGTATCTGTGGTTTCCACTGCATTGTCGGTTACCAAATTAATAATTCCACCAGAAGTATTTCCGTATCTAACGCTAAAAGGGCCTTTAATGATCTCAATTCTACTAACTTCCTCGGGATTTACCAGGGTGGTAATGGGATCCATGCGGCTTGGGCAGGCGTGCATTGCTTTAGTACCACCGTCAAACTGAATGTTTAATTGTTCATACTGGCTGGCACGCATACTGGGATCCATAGCGTAACTACCTCGTTTAATAAGTGAAAACCCGTTGATATCGCTAAAAAGCTCTCCGGCATTTTTGGGTTGTACCACTTTGTCTCTAAAATTAGTTTTTACCAGGCTCTGTGCTGGATCTATTTGTGGATTTCCCAGGAGAAGGATTTCACTAATTCTAAAAGTGAATCTTTCCAGGTAGATAACCTCACCCGGTTTGAGGTTTGAAATATTTTGTTTTCGGTATTTTAAATGCCTTATCTGAAGCGTATCTTCTTCAGAAAAATTTATAAAAACCTCTCCATTTTTGTTGCTCACAGCTGCTCTACTACTGCCTTTAACCTGTATAGTTGCATCTTTTATAGGTTCCATACTAAATTCATCTACAAGACTTATTTTAGACTGCGCTTGTAGTAATAGGCTAGAGGATAGGAATAATAATATGCTTAAAATTCTCATTTAATTCTATTTAAAAATTGATATAAGTAGATTGTATCCGCCGGTTTTTACCGATGGATTTTTATGATAAATCTGAAAAAATTAAGCTTTAAGAGAAGGTGGATGGAAAGACTTTGGTAAGTATTGGTAGGTATAATTATTTAAATAAGCTACTGGAGTTTTTTCTTCTTCTGAAAATTGAAAAACTTCCAGTTGTTGCATTGGGTTGAAAAAGAGAACTACCTGCCGTTGTAAAAAATCAAGATGTGTTGGTTTCTCTTTGGTGGTAGAATCTTTACTTAATTTGGAGATTTCACACTTTCCATTACATTCCATTTCTGGTTTGTCTGTATTAACACAGAATAATTCAGTAAAACTTGAATTATTTACCAGGTAGAAGCTTATCATAAAACCACTCTTTATGCTGTTAAACAGCATAACTAACGTGAATAGTAAAATGATAAATGTGCTTCTTCTTTCCATTTAAATGCAAAGATAAATGTAATTGTAGGTAATGGAATGTGACTTAAATCACATTGGAGCCGAATTAATGTTAAATTAAAAACCCGGTAAACTATTACCGGGTTTTTTGGCTAATCAAACTAAACTACAAACTATTATTTCTAAAACATTCCACCGCCTTCGGCTTCGTTGTCGTCTCTTTGTTTTCTTTTTAATGCCCTGTTTTTGCCACCGCCAAATCTATAGGAGAAACCTATATATACATTTTGGGTTTCACCTTTAAATCTTCCGGTTTGTGGTAGGGGACGGCCATTGGTAAAGCTGAATTCCTGCGTATCAAAAACATCGTTAAAGTTTAGGCTAAGCGTGGCTTTATCATCAAGAAAGGTGTAGCGCCCGCCAAGATTCATAAAATACATTGGGTCCATATCCATTTGAAGATTTTTAGCTTTGCTTCGGTAAAATCCGAATAACTGGAAGGTTAATTTATCAGTTGCTTTAAAACTATGATTGGTTCTAAAAGTCCAGGCGGTGTTATCGGTTTCCAAATACTCGGTGCCAACTACTCCTTTTAATCGCTGGCTGTATAATTCAAAATTGGTATTTGTGCTCCACCAATTGGTGAATTTATAATTGGATCCCAGTTCCAGTCCATAAGCATTATTATCTTCAAAATTGTCAAATTGCAGTAAAAGCGAACCTTCTTCATTAGGATCTTCTATAAAAACCTGGCTGATTTCATCATTAATATTTCTAAAGAAAACACCTGCAGTCAAACTTCCTTTCTTAGTAAATTTTCGGGTATAATTAAATTCAAGGGAATTGGTGAATTGCGGATCTAATTCTGGATTTCCGGAAACAGTTAACCTGGGTGTGCTTATCTCGCGAATAGGACTCACCTGGCCAAAACCGGGACGATCTACTCTTCGGCTATAACTTAATTGATAGGAATTTGTTTCATTTGGAGTAAAATTCAGGAATCCGCTAGGGTAAATATTAAAGTAATCGTCGTTAAAGACTTTTTCACCATTATAGATGGCATCTACACTAAAGTTTTCCAATCTTGCACCAACCTGATAAGACCACTTTTCAAAATTTTGTCCGTAAGTGGTATAAAACGAATAAATATCTCTTTTATACTGGTAGGTGGCATCGTTTAAAAAGTCGCTGGTGGTACTGTAATCATTATCGGTATCTGAAAGCCTGGCTTCAGCGCCAACCTCAAGTTTACTATTTTCTGAAAGGGGATTTTCATAATCTACGTTCGCGATAATATTTTCCCGGCTTCCATTCACATGGTCACGGTAAGCTGTGAAACCTTCGGTGTCTCCTTCAAAGTTAAAGATTGAATTTTCCTCTTCTTCAAACGTGTTATAATCTACTTCGAATATAATTTTATGCCCTTCTTTTTCAAACTTTCGGTCGTAAGCGAAATTGTAGGTGCTATTAATATTATTGAAATTTGCATTAAGGTTCTGCGCTAAATTAAGCTCTGAATTATTAGGATAAATAATTCTTAAAGCTCCTAACGGTCCACCATCGTAATGATTTTGGTTGGTGTAAAATGAAAATGTATTCTTGTCGTTAAGATAGAAATCTACCCCAACTTTGTATAAATAAGATTCTCTTCTGTTGGTAATATCAAAAGCCTGTCGGTAATTATCTTCTGTGAAATTAATTCTTCCAAGATTGTTGCGATCACCAAACTGAGCGCCAAAATTTCCGTAAAAGTTGAATTTTCCTTTCCGGTAATTCATATCAAGAGAACCGTTGTAACGGGTGTTCTCACCAATAGTAACACCGGTATTTAAATTTCCGTTGAAACCATCGTTGGCATTTTTATGCAATACTATATTGATGATTCCACTCATCCCTTCCGGGTTATATTTTGCCGAAGGATTGGTAATTAATTCAATGGTTTTTATCGAGGTTGAGGGAATTTGTTTTAACAATTGCGCAGGATCCATATTGGTTGGTTTCCCATCTATAAGAATACGCACGTTAGAGTTTCCGCGAAGCGCAATATTTCCATCCTGATCTACATTTACAGAAGGTACGTTATTCATAATTTCTGAAGCGCTGGCGCCGGTAGTGGTAAGGTCTTTCCCCACATTAATTACTTTCCTGTCTATTCGCTGCTCTATGGTGGTACGCTCTGCCACCACGGTAACACCGTCTAGCATCGCAACATCTGGTTCTAATTTAATCGTACCAAAATTATGAGAGCTTTGGTCTTTAGTGATTTCTATTTGTTTAGAAAAGGTTTTATATCCCATAAACTGAACTTTAAACATATAAGCTCCGTTTGGGATCTTTTCAATATAGAAAGTACCATCGGCAGAAGAAGTATTGCCTGAAACCAGGTTTCCTTCCATATCTGTAATACTAATGGTAGCGTAGGGGATTGGTTCTTCCAGGTCGCCATCTATTACAGAACCCGAAATTTTGCCCACGGGTTCGTTAGCCATTGCAGTAAAACTGCTGATGCATAATGCTAAAATTAAAAATAACTGTTTCATTTTTTGGTTGATTTTGATGATTAGTATGTTTAAAATAAATCCTTGTATTGCATAATACCAGAATGTTTCTTTTGGCAAATTCTTAATTTTGATGAATAAAACTTACCAGTTTTTGATTGACGAACGACCCCTTGAATGTTATACCTTATACTTTGTATTGCATAATAGATAAACGTGCATTTTCAAAAATTTTGATCTTTCCTCTATTATAAAGACGAGCAGAAAAATGAATTGTTACAGATTTTTAGAAAGAATTTTAAAAAAAGCCCGTATTTTAGAAATACGGGCCGCTAAAATTACGGGTTTACTAACCATCACATCTATATTCCCGCAACTAAGCTATCCTAAAGACTATAGGGAAGTATTTTTGTTACACTTGTCCTGAAACCTTAGATTTGTTATATGGAGAAAAAAACTTTAGTACTCGGCGCATCTCTTAATCGTTCCCGTTATTCTAATATTGCGATAGAACGTTTGGTAAGGTATAATCAACCTACAGTTGCTATTGGTTTAAGGAAGGGCGAAGTTGCAGGAGTAAAAATAGAAACCGAAAAAATTCCTTTTCAGGATATTGATACTGTTACCCTTTATTTAGGTCCGCCAAGACAGGAGGAATATTACGATTATATTGTTTCTCTAAATCCTACGCGAGTAATTTTTAATCCCGGAACAGAAAATCCTGAATTTTACCAAATTCTGAGAAAAAATAATATTGAAGTTGAAATTGCCTGTACTTTAGTGATGCTTGGTACGAATCAATATTAATCCCAACAGGGTTAGGAATCCGTTTAGAATTAGAATAAAGAACCCAAATTCAAACCCAAACCAAACCAGGCTGTTTATACTAATTAGATAGGATAAAACAGGCGCGAGAATTGCAACTATAGGCACTAGTTTATCCTTTACTTTAATATTGGTAAATAAACCAAGCGTATAAAGTCCCAGCAGCGGGCCATAAGTATATCCGGCAAATTCAAACAGTTTGTTAATCACACTTTTATCTGCTATCGCATATTTAAAAATTAGCATTACGGCTATGAATAAAATAGAGATTACAATATGAATTTGCTTTCTAATTCTCATTTGTTTGGCTTCTTCATAGCGTTTTTCAATATTTAAGATATCAATACTAAAAGAAGTAGTAAGCGCGGTTAAAGTACCATCGGCGCTGGAATAGGCCGCAGCGATAAGTCCCAAAATAAAAAGAATAGCTACACCAATTCCTAATTCACCTCCCGTTGCAATTGCAGGGAAAAGTTCATCTTTAATCGCGTCAATTCCGCTCAAATCGGCGTATTGGGTGAGTAAAACTCCCAGGATAAGAAACATCATGTTTACAATGGTAAGCACAATAGTAAACGAAAACATATTTTTTTGTGCATCTTTCAGGTTTCTGCAGGTTAGGTTTTTCTGCATCATATCCTGGTCAAGCCCGGTCATTACAATCGCAATAAAAGCTCCACTTAAAAACTGCTTAATAAAATGATCGCTACTTTTCCAGTCTTCAAAGAAGAAGATTTTTGTAAGTCCGCTTTCTGAAAGATGATTGATCATTCCTCCGGCCGTAATTCCTAATTCATCTGAAACCACAATTAAAGTTAATCCAAGAGACAGCAACATAAAAAAGGTTTGCAGGGTGTCTGTCCATACTACGGTTTTAATTCCGCTTCTAAAAGTGTATAACCAAATTAAGAAAATGGTTGCTGAAACCGTAGCATAGTAAGGAACGCCTAATTCATCAAAAAGAATAAGCTGCAACACATTTGCTACTAAAAACAACCTAAAACTAGAACCGACAATCCTGGAAAGCAAGAAAAATGAAGCCCCGGTTTTATAAGAATATTTCCCAAAGCGGGATTCCAGGTAAGAATAAATAGAAGTAAGGTTTAACCGATAATACAAAGGCAATAATATAAGCCCAATCACTGCATAACCCACGGTATAACCCAAAACCACCTGGAAATAACTAAAACTATCTGTAGCTACCGTACCAGGCAACGAAATAAAAGTAACCCCGCTAAGCGAAGCGCCAATCATCCCAAAAGCCACAATATACCAGGGTGATTCCCGGTTAGCGCGGAAAAATTCGGCATTACTACCCGCTCTACTGGAAAAGAAAGAAACTAAAAATAAAAGTCCGAAATAAGCGGCGATTAAAATTAAAATCTGGTAGGGCTGCATAGCGATGATTTTGTGAAGTGGCGAATTTACAAATTAAGCTTAAACTTTTACCCGCTTACTTAAAAGGAACGATGAAGAACCTCCAGGCAAGCTCTAAAGATTTGGATCTGAAAATTGTTTTTCCATTCTGGCCGGCTGGTAGATTTAAATCTAGATTATCGAGTAAAAATCATAAATTCGCAGTATGGATTTTTCTTCAAAACTATTGGAACAGGCTGTAGATGAAATGTCTCAACTTCCGGGCATTGGTAAGCGTACCGCTTTAAGGCTGGTATTGCATATGCTAAAACAGCCCGAATCGCAGACCAAACAACTGGCAGATGCGCTTACCAAACTTAGAACCGAAATTAAACTTTGCAAAAATTGCTATAACATTAGCGATACAGATTTGTGTGCTATTTGCGCTAATCCTTCCAGAAATTCAGAAATTGTTTGCGTGGTAGAGGATATTCGCGATGTAATGGCTATTGAAAACACCGATCAATACCGGGGGCATTATCACGTTCTTGGGGGCAAAATAAGTCCGATGGATGGTATTGGCCCTTCTCAGCTTAGCATAAAACCTTTAATAGAAAAAGTACAGGCAGGAAAAGTAGAGGAGATCATTTTTGCTTTAAGCAGCACGCTGGAAGGAGACACTACCAATTTTTATATTTACAGGCAACTGGAAGGTATCGGTATTAAAACTTCAACAATAGCAAGAGGAATTTCGGTAGGAGATGAACTGGAGTATGCCGATGAGGTGACTTTAGGAAGAAGTATTACCAACAGGGTTCCGTTTGAAAATTCTGCTAAAAATTGATATCTTTAAGTGAGCTTCGCGCTAAAAAATAAACAGATGGAAATTTCAGCATTTAAAAAAGCGATTATTGAAAAGTTGGAGGGACTTAATGAAGCTCAATTGCTTCAAGTTAAAGAGTTACTTGAAAATTTTCATCACCAAGAAAATATTGAGGAACCGCAAACCGATTATCACCATGAGGAGTGGGATTTAATGCCTGATTAGCAAAAGAAAAGAATTGAAGATGCTGAAAAAGTTTAGGTAGTGCAGCAGGAGCTCCTCATAAAGAAGTTGCAAGAAGAGTAAAAGATAAATATGACTTCTAAAAGGGAAATTATTTGGGCTGCTTCAGCCATAAAAGACTTAGACAATATTCTTGCTTATCTTGAAAATAATTGGAGCAAAACAGTTAGTGAAAATTTCTTTAATACCTTAGACCATTCGGTAGAGTTAATTAAGTTAAATCTTTATCAGTTTCCTGCACTCTCAAAAGAAAAGAGGTTCTATAAATGTGTGGTAACAAAGCATAATTCTATTTTTTATAGCGTTCCAAATCAAACTCTTATTAGGATTCTCCATGTTTTTGATACACGATAGGATTCCGATAAACTTCCACTTAATCAATAATATTTCTACTGAAAAATTTAGTTTCAGCTTTTGAAATTGTAATTTTACCCAGGTGCGAAAATATTTTCTGAAACAGAAAATTTATAACGAAAATTCATTTTATTGATTTTTTAATACTTTTAAAGTTGAATTTTCATTAAATTCGCAAGCATAAACCTTAAAATAAGCTTTCAATTATAGATATGGCAAAGTTTGAACTTAAGCTACCAAAAATGGGCGAAAGTGTCGCCGAAGCAACTATTACCAACTGGTTAAAGGAAGTTGGAGATACCATTGAAGCCGACGAGCCGGTATTGGAAATCGCTACCGATAAAGTTGATAGCGAAGTTCCCAGCGAAGTAGAGGGGAAATTGGTAGAGAAACTTTTTGAAACCGATGATGTAGTACAGGTAGGCCAAACCATAGCTATTATTGAAACTGATGGAGAAATCCCAGCCGGTGCAGGTGATGATGAATTAGATCTTGATCTTGACGATGAAAGCGAAGAAGAGGAGTATGCTGACGAAGTAGCTGAAAGTGTAGAGTTTGCAAAAGAAACTGCGGGAAGTAAAGATTTTTCTGATGCTTCTAGGTTTTACTCTCCACTGGTAAAGAATATAGCAAAAGAAGAAGGTATAGACCTTGACGAGTTAGAAGAAGTAGAAGGTACCGGTAAAGATAATCGGGTGACTAAAGATGATATTTTAGCTTACGTTGAAAACCGTGAGAAAGGAACTTCTGCCAAGCAAAAGCCAAAAGCAAAACAGGCACCTTCTGCAGATACCGGAAAAATGGCCAGCGCCAAAGCCGAGTCTGAAAAAGTAGTTCCTTCAGGAGAAGACGAGATTATAGAAATGAGTCGAATGGGTAAAATGATCGCACACCATATGGTTGATAGCGCTCAAACTTCAGCCCACGTTCAATCTTTTATCGAAGTAGATGTTACCAATATTTGGAACTGGAGAAACAAGCACAAAAACGATTTTCAGAAAAAAGAAGGAGAAAAACTTACGTTTACTCCAATTTTTATGGAGGCCGTGGCAAAAGCTATTCGTGATTTCCCATTGATCAATATCTCGGTAGATGGCGATAAGATCATTAAGAAGAAAAATATTAATCTTGGGATGGCTGCAGCTCTTCCAGATGGAAACCTAATAGTACCGGTAATTAGAAATGCCGATCAGCTTAACCTTGTTGGCCTTGCTAAAAGGGTCAATGACCTTGCTAATCGGGCACGCCAGAATAAATTAAAGCCAGACGATATTCAGGGGGGAACTTATACCGTAACCAACGTAGGAACTTTTGGAAGTATTATGGGAACTCCTATAATTAACCAGCCGCAAGTTGCAATTCTTGCCCTGGGAGCCATTAGAAAAGTGCCGGCTGTTATAGAAACGCCAGATGGCGATTTTATTGGAATTCGTTATAAGATGTTCTTATCTCACAGTTACGATCACAGGGTTGTAAATGGAGCGCTTGGAGGCCAATTTGTACAACGTGTAGCCCAATATCTTGAAGGATTTGACAAAGACCGGGAGATATAAATTCAAAGAATATTCAAAGAAAAAACCGGCTAAGATTAGCCGGTTTTTTTAGCCGTCATCCTGAACTGGTTTCAGGATCTAAGATGTTGGTATTTCAAACGTATTAGAAGCTGAACATCCCGAAGCTTCGGGCAAGCTTGACGATTTTTTTAGTTTTTCTGCTTTCAAAGATTCTTTACGTAGTTATTTAATAGGTTTAAAGCAGGGTGCTCATCCGGGCTTTGGTAATTGTCAAAAAGCTGCGCTGTTTCCAGGTCTTTATAACCAAGAATTTCAAAAGCTTCATCTTTTTGTAGCTTTTTAAACGCCATAGACCATTCAGAAAACGCGCGTTTTTCACTAAAACCTGAGTCTATTTCAGTTACACTTTGGTGACGCCTGTCTTCAGCAATCTTATTATATAGGCTATCAATATTCTCCTCTTTTCCTTCCAGGTATTGAATAAAGCTTCCGTGGAAATAGATTAGCATACCTGTTACCTCAATTTCGCTATTGCGAGTTCGGGATTTACTTAGAAGTTCCTTTAAATCATTATTGGTAATCACGTGACTTTGCCTGCTTACGTATGCTAAGTATTTAAACATCCTGTTATTTTTTAATATATTCAAAGATAAAAAATGTTATTAGGTTTAGTTGAAGGAATATTTAGTGATTTAAAAGGGATTAAGATTGTATATCCAATAATGTGTTCTAATATTCAAACTTCTGTCAAATTAAATTTTTTACGGCTGTAAATCTTTATTTTTCAAAACTTGCTTAATAAGTCAAAGCCCATAAATTGTAGTATATTTACCCCCAAAATCAAGCTCCTTTATGGAATTAAACCTAACGAGACCCATTTGTTTTTTTGATCTCGAAACCACGGGAACAAATGTGGCAAAAGACCGTATTGTAGAAATCGCTATCCTTAAAGTTTTTCCTAACGGAAACAAGGAAAGCAAAACCTGGCTGGTAAACCCAGAAATGCCTATTCCCAAAGAAGTGGTGGCAATTCACGGAATTTCAGACGAGAAAGTGGCTAATGAGCCCACGTTTAAAGAACTTTCCTCCCAGGTGCACGATATGATTAAAGGTTGTGATCTAGGTGGTTACAATTCCAATAGATTTGATATTCCTTTACTGGTAGAAGAACTTCTACGCGCCGGGATAGATTTTGAAATGAAAAACGTGGTGGCTGTAGATGTACAAACTATTTTTCATAAAAAAGAACAAAGAACTTTGGCAGCCGCATACCAGTTTTACTGCGGAAAAGATCTTATAGATGCCCATAGTGCTGAAGCAGATACCACGGCAACCTACGAGGTTTTAAAATCGCAGTTAGATAGGTATGACGATTTGCAAAATGATATGAAATACCTTGCCGATTATTCTGCGAGGAATAAATTTGCAGATTTCGCCGGATTTATCGCGTATGATAAAAAAGGAAACGAAGTTTTTGCTTTTGGAAAATACCGTGGTAAAAATGTAGAAAAGGTGTTGGAGGAGGAACCGGGTTATTTTGGATGGATCCAGAATGCCGATTTTCCACTTTATACCAAAAAAGTACTTACCGCTATAAAATTGAGAAAATTAAATACCAAGTTGAAATAATTTTTACCAGGCCTACTTATGAAAATAATTTGCATTGGCAGAAACTATACCGATCATATTTCTGAATTACAAAATGAAAAACCCGAAGATCCGGTAATTTTTCTGAAACCAGATACTTCTATTTTATTAAAAAAACAGCCCTTTTTTATCCCTGATTTTTCTAACGATGTTCATTATGAAGTTGAGGTTTTGGTGAAGATCAAAAAAGTAGGAAAACATATTCAGGAGAAATTTGCGCATAAATATTATGAGGAAGTTGGCCTTGGGATAGATTTTACCGCCAGAGATCTTCAGCAAAAATTAAAGGACAAAGGATTGCCCTGGGAAAAAGCAAAAGCTTTTGATGGAGCTGCGGTAATAGGAGAAAAATGGTTGCCCAAAGATGCGGTTGGCGATATAAATATGCTTAACTTTAGTTTAGAAAAGAACGGGGAAACCGTTCAAAAAAGCAATACCCGATTGATGCTGTGGAAAATAGATGAGCTAATTGCCTATATTTCACAGTTTTTTACTTTAAAAATAGGTGATGTTATCTTTACCGGGACCCCGGCCGGTGTTGGCAAAGTAACGCCAGAAGATAGATTAACCGGATTTTTAGAAGACAAACAAATCTTTTCAATTCAAATAAAATAGTACTATGAGCAACTACGATTTAAGTGAGGTTAAAGAAATGGCCGGTGGCGACGAAGATTTCATGAAAATAGTGGTACAAACCTTTTTAGAAGAAATTCCGCCAGATGTAGAAGCGATGAACGAGGCTATTTCTAACGATAATCCTGATCTTGCTTATCAATTTGCCCATAAAATGAAACCTAATTTACAGCTGTTTGGCCTGGAACTTATGGACGAGGTAAAGGTGATTGAGGCCTGGGCAAAAGCCGGGAAAAAGAAAGACGAAGTTCCCACCGCGGCATCTAAAATCACCAAGAAAGTAAATGTGGCCAGCATTGCCCTTAAAAGAGATTTTGAACTGGAATGAAAGCAGAAATAATTACCATTGGAGATGAGATTCTAATTGGCCAGATTATAGATACCAATTCAGCTTTTATCGCTAAAGAATTAAACAAAATTGGTATTTCGGTAAAACAAATTTCTACGGTAGAAGACGAAAAAAGTCATATCCTGGAAGCTTTGTACGAGGCTAAAAACCGTGCCGATATCATAATTATTACTGGCGGTCTTGGGCCTACCAAAGACGATATTACCAAAGATTGTTTATGCGAATTTTTCAATGATAAACTCGTGAAAAACGAGGAAGTACTCAAGCATATAGAATTTCTTTTTGATAAATATATAGACACTCCAATTTCCGATTTAAACCGAAAACAGGCCATGTTACCCTCTAAAGCCCTGGCTTTAAAAAATAAGTATGGTACAGCAGCAGGAATGTGGTTTGAAAGCGAGGAAAAAGCTTATATTTCTTTGCCAGGCGTTCCTTTTGAAATGAAAGCGCTCATAGAAGATGAAGTTGTGCCTAAGCTTCAGCAAACGTTTAAAAGGCCGGTTATTCTGCATAAAACCGTTTTAACCTACGGGATGGGAGAAAGCGCCATTGCCGATAAAATTGAAGATTGGGAAAACAATTTCCCGCCATACATTAAACTGGCGTATTTGCCCAACCTGGGCAGGGTGCGTTTGCGTTTAACTGCGAAAGGCGATAACGAAGAACATCTTAAAAACAGTGTAGAAAGCCTTATTACCGATTTGCACGGGATTATAGGCGATATTATTGTTGGGTATGAAGACGATGAGCCTATAGAAATTCAAATTTCAAGATTATTACTAAAAATTAATGCCAGTATATCCACGGCGGAAAGTTGTACCGGTGGGAAATTGGCCAATTTATTTGCCACACCTCCCGGCGCATCAAATTATTATAAAGGCAGCGTGGTAAGTTACGCCACGAGTGTTAAAGAAGATATTTTACAAATAGATAAAAAGCTAATAGAAGAACACTCGGTGGTGAGTGAGGAAGTGGCAATGGCTATGGCAAAAAATGTGAGAGATCTTTTTAAAACCGATTATGCCATTTCTACCACCGGAAATGCAGGGCCGGCAAAAGGAGACAGCGATGCCGAAATTGGTACTGTTTTTATAGGAATTGCCGCCCCAAATAAGGTTTATGCTAAAAAATTCATCTTTGGGAATCATCGGGATAAAGTAATTGGGAAGGCGGTAAACAAAAGCATGGAAATGATTCGGGAAGAGTTATTTCAGCAAATAAAGACCTATCCTTAATCACATTTTTTAGTTTTAAAGTTTTGAAATCACCTACATTAAGGTTTGAATTTCAGTATTTTAAATAGTTTTTGCTTCAAAAATGGCTAAATTCGCAAAGCGAAAAAGTTTGTTCGCTTTCTAACACAACGAAAACAGGGAGTTTTTAGCTAAGAAATAGACTTGATTTCCATATTTCAAAAAGCTGGAATATTTTTTTAAATTAATATTGTTTGTTAGGTGAAAAAATCGTTAATTTGCAGCCTGTTTTGAAATAACGAGAAAAGAATAGAGCAATGTCAAGAGTTTGTGAACTTACTGGTAAAAGAGCGATGGTTGGGAACAATGTTTCTCACGCTATGAACAAAACCAAACGTAGATTTAATGCCAATTTGGTAAAGAAACGTTTTTTTATTCCTGAGGAAGATAAATGGGTCACTTTAAAGGTATCTACATCTGCACTTAAAGATATTAATAAAAAAGGCATCTCTGCTGTAATTAAAGAGGCAAGAGAAAAAGGATTTTTGAAGAAATAATCCTTAAGCATAAAAACACATTACAATGGCAAAGAAAGGAAACAGGGTACAGGTTATACTAGAGTGTACAGAGCATAAAGCTACCGGACAACCGGGAACTTCAAGATACATTACTACCAAGAATAAAAAGAATACACCGGATAGATTGGAGATAAAGAAATTTAATCCAATCCTTAAGAAAATGACGGTTCATAAAGAGATAAAATAATAAGTTATGGCTAAGAAATCAGTAGCATCGATACAAACAGGGTCTAAGAGATTGACCAAAGCAATTAAAATGGTGAAATCTCCAAAATCTGGTGCCTATACTTTTGTTGAACAAATTATGGCTCCGGAAGAAGTGAACGACTTTTTGAACAAAAAGTAAGCTAAGCAAACTTCCTTGAAAACATTTACAAAGCCGTCTGGATAACTCTAGACGGCTTTTTGTTTTTATTCAATAATCGAAATTTAAATGCTCCGGGATTTGTTTCGATATCGTAAATTAGTTCTTCTTAATGCTTCGTGGGCTTGCCTCGAAGTAATTTGCTTATATTTACAGCTGAAAATTTCGGGAAAACATTTCCGGAATTTGTTGATTTTAAACCTTCCAAAAAATGAGTTTATTTAAAAAGATATTTTCTAAAGACAAAAAAGAAAACCTGGATAAAGGGCTGGAAAAGACCAAAACCAGCTTTATGTCTAAAATGAGTAAAGCCGTTGCCGGTAAAACCAAAGTAGACGAAGAAGTTTTAGACGATCTGGAAAACGTACTGGTAAGCAGTGATGTTGGTGTGGCTACTACCATTAAAATTATAAACCGAATTGAAGATCGCGTAGCTCGTGATAAATATTTGGGTACTGAAGAGCTTAACAAAATACTGCGGGAGGAAATTGCCGGCCTGCTTTCTGAATCTGAAACTGGCGAAGCAGCAAATATCCAGTTGCCAGATGTAAAACCATATGTAATTATGGTGGTTGGCGTTAATGGCGTAGGTAAAACTACTACAATTGGTAAACTTGCTCACCAGTTTAAAAGCGCCGGGAAAAAAGTTGTTTTAGGGGCAGCCGATACTTTTAGAGCAGCGGCCATAGACCAGTTGCAAATTTGGGCCGATAGGACCGATGTGCCTATAGTGCGCCAAAAAATGGGCAGCGATCCTGCTTCTGTTGCTTTTGATACCGTGCAAAGCGCAGTAAAACAAAACGCAGATGTAGTGCTTATAGATACCGCCGGGAGACTTCACAATAAAGTGAATTTAATGAACGAGCTTACCAAAGTAAAACGTGTAATGCAAAAGGTGATTCCTAATGCTCCGCACGAGGTTCTATTGGTTTTAGATGGCTCTACCGGGCAAAATGCTTTTGAACAGGCAAAACAGTTTACAGCGGCTACAGAAGTAACTTCTCTTGCCGTTACAAAATTAGATGGTACAGCAAAAGGCGGCGTTGTAATTGGTATAAGCGATCAGTTTAAAATTCCGGTTAAATATATTGGTGTAGGTGAAGGTGTAGAAGATTTGCAGGTTTTTAATAAATACGAATTTGTAGATTCTTTCTTCAGACAGTAAGCTTATTTTTCGGTGCCCGGAAAATCGGTAGTTTATTGATTAATATTTCATTTAACCTCCAGTTTTTAAAATTATAATAAATGAAAAAACTTTTATTCCTTCTTCTGCTTCCCGCTTTAATTTCCTGCGGAAATGATAAAAATTCTGAAGCTGAAAATACCGAAACCCAGGACTCGCTAAAAACCGAAAAGGAAGAGGAATTTAAAGTTTTAGATTCAAAAAATATTTCCCAGGATTCTCTTTGGTCTCCTTTTGAAAACGATTTAGCAGAATTTTCTGAAGAAAAATATCAATCGATAAAACCGCTTATTTTCGATAAAAATATTCCTGAAATCCAGGAAGCAGTCAAAAAGGGGGAGCTTACTTACGAGGAACTTTCCCTGTTTTACTTATATCGAATTAAAAAAATTGACCGTGAGAATGAACTTTCCTTAAACTCGGTTATTTCTCTGAATCCAAACTTGCTGGAAGAAGCACGAAAAAAAGATAAGCAATTAAATAATTCAGCAGAAAATCATTTGATTAACGGAATTCCGGTTTTGTTAAAAGATAATATCAATACGCAAAATATGCCAACAACAGCGGGAGCTATTGCGTTGCAAAATAATCAGACCGAAGATGCTTTTATAGTTCAAAAATTAAAAGAAAACGGTGCCCTAATTCTTGGAAAAGCCAACCTAAGTGAATGGGCTTATTTCTTTTGTGGAGAATGTCCCAGCGGTTACTCGGCGGTTGGCGGACAAACCTTAAACCCATACGGAAGAAAGATTTTTGATACCGGTGGTTCCAGTTCGGGTAGTGCAGTGGCGGTGGCGGCAAATCTTGCTCCTGTAGCAGTAGGATCTGAAACTTCAGGATCTATTCTTTCGCCTTCCAGCCAGAATTCGGTAGTAGGGTTAAAACCAACTATCGGTAATTTAAGTCGGGGTGGGATTGTGCCTATTTCCAGCTATTTAGATACTCCCGGACCTATGTCAAAATCAGTTATAGATAATGCAATTTTATATTCAGCAATGACTGGGAAAGATGTTGAAGATACGCTTTCAGTAGAAGTAGAGGATACCGATTTCAATTTTGAAAATACAAGTTTGGAAGGAAAACGATTTGGTGCTTTTAAACAATTAATAAAAGAGGATTCTCTTTACAAACTGGCGGTGAACGATCTAAGAAATGCAGGAGCCGAAATTGTAGAATTTGAAGCCGAAGAAATTGAGCTGGAAAACTTTTTGCGTTTGCTAAGCCTGGATATGAAAAAAGATCTACCCGAGTATTTTGAAAAATATGGTGGTAAAACAGGTTTTGCTTCGGTAGACGATATTGTGAAATTCAATTTAAAAGATTCTGTGAGCAGAATGCCGTACGGCCAAACCCTGTTTGATGGAATCTTACACGAGTCGGCTGATTCTACCAATCTTGATTCTATAAAGAATGATTTAAGCGAGAAAGGAAAAAAGTATTTTGATACTCCCATGCAGGAACACAATTTAGACGGAATTTTATCCATAAATAATTATCACGCTGGTTTCGCAGCGGTTGCTCATTATCCCGCAATTACCGTTTCTATGGGTTATAACAAAGATGGCGCCCCAAAAGGTCTTACATTTTTCGCAAAATCATCTGAAGAAAATAAACTTTATCAGTGGGCTTTTGCTTACGAAAAGGCTTCCAAACGTCGACAATCCCCAAAAAATTACGAGTAAATGAAACAACGGAATTTGAAAGCGCTAATTAGCAAGATCATTTTGTTCTACAGCATATTTTATGGCGCTATGAAGATTATTGCCGTTTTATTTCAGGACGCCTGGCCACTGCCAAACCTTATTATGGCAATTCCATTTGTGGTTTTTGCCGTTATAGGCGGGATTATGCTTAAACGCGATACTTATTCCTGGGTTTATGTAGCTGCAGGGGTAATTGTAATAAGTATAGTTAGGTATTACGAAATGCAATGGCTGCAGCAATTGAACCAGTATTTTAATTAATGTATGTCTGTTTTTACTCATAAGATCAAAATCATTTATAACTCGTCATGCTGTCCCGACGCTTCGGGATATTTTAACATCTAACATAGCATTGATACACTCAACTTAGATCCTGAAACCAGTTCAGGATGACGACCATTTTAAACTATGACTTTTTACGGAGAACAAATCTATTACTATGAAACCTGAAAAAAAGTACCCTTCGGAAGTTTATTTAAACGGAAAATGGCTGAAACCCGATGAGGCTTTTGTTTCGGTTTTTGACCGTGCATTTATGTTTGGCGACGGAATTTATGAAGTAACTCCATTTTATAATGGAAAAGGCTTTAAGCTGAAAGAACACCTAAAACGCCTGCAATATTGCCTGGACGAGATACAGGTTGCTTTTGATGCATTTTCCCTTGAAAAATTAATGTACGAAGCTATAGAACGCGACAATTTAAATGAAGCTGATGCGGCGGTTTATATACAGGTAAGTAGGGGAGTTGCCGCCCGAAGCCATTTTGTTCCCGAGAAGATTGAAACCACCGTGTTGCTGTACGCCTTTCCCGTGACTTTAGAAGGTTTTGAAAAGAAAACCTGGGAAGTAATAGCCACAGAAGATAAACGCTGGCACCGCTGCGATATAAAGTCGACAGCACTTTTGGCGAATGTTATGGCCAACGAGGAAGCCATCGCTGCCGGGTTTGCCGAAAACCTATTGGTGCGCAAAGGTTATTTTACTGAAGGTTCGCATTCCAGCTTATTTTTTGTAAAATATGGCGTAGTACATACCCATCCCGAAGGCCATAAGATACTCTCTGGTATTACCCGCGCCGAGGTGATTAACATCTGTGCCGACTTAAATATAAAAGTGGTTGAAAAACCTGTACATATTGACGAATTGGTAGAAGTAGAGGAAATCTTTGTTACCGGCACCACCACGCAAATTATTCCTATAAGTTCTATTACTCACAAAAACAAAAAAGTCTACAGCGCTCAAAAAGACAGCCTTACAAAAAAATTACAGGAGGTTTTTATTAAGAGGACGAGGGAGTAGGTTTTATAATAATCCGTTCATAGAATTCAGAAAAATAAAAGGAAAAACTCGATTACAATAATAACAACGGAGCAATAAAACCAATCCTTACTTCATTTTTATTATAACTGGAGACATCAAAATTTTGTGTAGCAAATTCAGAATAATCAAAATAACGGCCAATATAAGCAAAGAAAAACCGGAGATCAATATTTTTAAACGGGCTGTAATACACGGTTGGGTTCATTCCGTAGCTTCGTCTTATGTGCTCATTGCTTGCTTTTATATCATCGTAGGCACTGCTCGTCATTAGCGTTAGTAAACCGGTAAATTTTGGACTAAAACGGTATTCTGCCCTTATCCAGTTTTCTATATATAAAACATCTTCGGCTATAGATTCGTCATCAACAATACTGGTGAGAATGCCTTTTGTATCTACTTCCTCATAACTGTAGTGAAAGTCATACATTAGGCTGAAATTCTTGTTTTGATATTTGTGTCCTAAAGTAAAAAAAGTAGTTCCTCTTTTTTTAACTTCATAAGAATGGCTTAAACTATAAATGGTTTCCAGTTTACCATCAAAAAAACTTCCGCGCCAGTTTGCCACAAAAGCCACCGGCCAATCTGGTTCCTGGATATTTTCAGCAACAATATCCCCATACAGATCATCGTAATGCATCGTTCGGGAGTTTAAAACCTGGAAACCAAAATTATGATTCTCTAAAGCCTGGTAGGTAATTCCGGCCCCGGTAACAAAAGCCAAAACATTGTTGTAAACATCATTATATTCCAAAACATACAACGGACTGAACTCGTATTCATAACCGCCGTAAAATGGATTCATTTTTCCAAGTCTAATATTCAGCTTTGGGCTGGCTTTAATATCTATAAACGCCAGTTCTATATCGCTGCCTAATCTATCCAGGGTTTGTACATCGCTATTTCTATTAAAGCGGTTTCTAAATGTAAAATTTACCCTTTCGTGTAATTTTCCGGAAATTCCCAGAGCCGTAAAACCATTAAGAAATTGGATCCCATTGTAATAGTTATCTCCACCTCTAAAGGTATATGCCTGGAATCCCATACGCATACCGAAGGTAAAATTGATATTTTTTAAGAGCTCTATTTTGTTTGATGGGATAAGAGGTTCACCCAGACTGTCTTTTTGTTGCGAGAACCCCAACAACGGAATTAATAAAAGCAGACTTATTAAATATGATTTTACCATAAGAATTGGAAGTATGGGTTAGAAAGGAAATTATTCCTTAGGAATCTTTATAAATCTACTAAAATTTAACTAACAATTAGAAAAGCTCTGGAATTTTAGCAAATGTTTGCCGATTGCTGGCGTCTATTGTTTCCGGGAAAATAGTTTTCAGGCTTCTTCTTTTTTACTCGATAATCGAGATTTAAATGCTCCGAGGCTTGCCTCGAACGAAAAGATAATTTTTCCACTCATACCTCGTGGGCTTGCCCCGAGGTTCTTGATTAAAACGAAACACCAAAACTCTTTGATAATAACTCCTCAAGTTCCTCGAGCTCCAATTTCAATTCCTGGTGGTTTTCTGATAAGGATAATTCAGACTTATCTTTCCGAAGCAACTTTTTCAATTCAAGCGTTTTAAAGTGAAATGATTTGGATTGTAGTTCAATTTGTAAAGTTGCTACTTGTTTTTCAATAGCTATCTTTTTTTGCTTAACTACAGCAATCACTTCAGTGGCCTTATCAAAAGTCAACTCCTTTTTTTCTACAGATTTCAAAACTCCACACTCAAAATTTCTACATGCTTTCGGTCTTTGAGAATAAATATTACAACCATTGCAGCCAAGTTCATTACAGGGTAGAAAAAACATTCCATTTTCACCCGTTTGTTCAATATCCATCAGTTGTTTTACTGGTGCTAGCTCTTCTCTATCGAGCTGTACAAAACCAATTAAAGTACCATCACAACATAAACCACAAGCCAAACAGATATTTGTTGGGTCACTCATATTTCCTGAATTTTAAGCTGTCTAATATAAATTGCTTATTCATATCCGGCTAATGTAGTGTAAACATAGCCGTTTACGCAGGTATAATTTCCGTATTTGTTTTTAATTGAAATTTTTTAGTCTTCTGACTTGAATTGGTGGCTAACGGTTATGGTTTGTAAGTTGGCGGGTGTAGTGACGCGCATTGTTGGCTTAGACCTGGTTTGTTGGTCAAGTTAATTATTTTCTAACGCTATCTGCTATTGGCAAGTGATCGTTGTTATTGTTGCGCGTTTATGTTCTCTTAATTTCGTTAGTAAGTTTATCAATACTTTTGACTAAATCATGGGTTGTCTTAGTTATTATATCATTCTCTTGTGCTAAATGATCTAAATCAATATCAATTACTTCGCTAAATTCCTTATTTGTAGCAACATCTTCGTAGAGAATTTTAATTTGAAAATTTCTATTTTCTTCTTCTTTGAAAAATGTATTCATAGAATTAATTGCAGTTTCAACTTTTTTTCCTGGCGGAAAAAATTGGATTGGATTTTCAAATAGAGTTTGATTTAAAGATTTACTCTGAAAAGTAACTATATCTGGTTGTAATTTAACTTTGACATTTTTTGCAGGTGTTTTACCAATATTCTCTACATAAATCTTTAAAACTTGTCTTTCTTTGTAAAAATCTGCAATTATATATGGTCTCTTTTCTAAATAATTCTGAGTTTCTATTCTTTGTAACATTTCCCAAGTAAATACTACATAGAAATAAGTCAGAACTATCATTCCAAAACTCAAATAATCTGTTGCTTTCCAATTAACTTTATCAATAATATTTAGAACTACAAATACTGCAATTAAGATTATTGGAACTATTATTCTAAAAATTGTCTTCACAAATGCGCTACAATTCTTCTTATCCCGTTTAAACCAAAGGTTTAACTAAAAGCCTACCGGGATATGCTTAGCTTTTCAAATATAAATTATTGTCAAGGCTTAAAACTGTGGGAAACCGTAATTTTTGGGCTATTTACCAACAGGTTTTTAACTTTTTTATTAATACAATAGCGAGTTTTGTTGATGAGTCGGTAATAATTAAAACAACCTTAGTGCTAATCTTCCAAAACCCCGGCTTCTTTTAAGTATTGTAAAACTTCCTCTTTAGGTAAAGCTTTTATAGTTCGGCCTTTAAATCCGGTAGTGGTTTCGGCCATAAATAAAGAATTTAAAATGGCTTCTTCGGTGGCTTCAATGGCAGCCATAAAAAGCGGTGACATCAAATCGTTGGGAACCAGTTCTTGCTCCAGGGTTTTAGTTTCTATTTTATACGGAACCCTCACACCTTCCGCAGTAGAAAAAGCGATCACATAATCGCCGCTGCCGTTGGAAGCAATTCCACCGGTTTTTGCGAGTCCGAGGAATGCTCGTTTAGCCAGGCGTTCCAGGTTTCGGTTGTTCAGTGGTGCATCGGTAGCTACCACCATCATACAGGAACCGTCTACATTATTCTGTAAATTATTGCTAAAACTGTAGTTTCCCAGCTTTTGTCCCACCGGTACGCCGGCAATTTGCAAAACCCCGCCAAAATTACTCTGCACCAAAACACCTAAAGTATAACCGCCCAGGCTTTCAGGCAGTTTTCGGGAAGCTGTGCCAATCCCGCCTTTATAACCAAAAGCGATGGTACCCGTGCCGGCGCCAACATTTCCTTCAGTCACTTTCCCGATTTTTGCATTTTGAATTGCTGAAATTACATCTGCATTGGTCACATGTTGTCCGCGAATATCGTTTAAATAGCCGTCATTAGTTTCGCCTACCACAGCGTTTACCGAGCGCACGTTTTCATTGCCGGGCAGGTTTAGTGTATATTTTATCAACGCATCCATCGCGGTGGGAACGTTTAAGGTGTTGGTAAGGATCACAGGAGTTTCCAGGTTTCCCAGTTCATTAATTTGTGTGCTGCCGGCCAGTTTTCCAAAGCCATTTCCCACAAAAACCGCTGCGGGTACTTTCTGCTGAAAAATATTCCCACCATGCGGAAGAATGGCCGTCACGCCGGTACGCACCGAATCTCCTTTAACCAGCGTAGTATGCCCAACTTTTACCCCTTCAACATCGGTAATCGCGTTTAGCGTTCCTCTTTGCATTACCCCAATTTTCAACGGAATTTCTTCTACACGCTGCTGTGCGTTTAAGGTATTCAGCATTAAAAACAGGAGGGAAGTGAGGAGGATATAATTTTTCATTAACGATTCGATTGTTGAGTTGTTCAAAGAATGGAAAGTTACAAAATAGTTCTTATGGTATATTTTGAAATTACTGAACGGGTTTTTAACCATAACGGCCTAATTTTATTTCCGTAGCAAAACCAGGCTGATTGTAAACGGTGGGCAGTGAAGCATTGCCTGGCGCAGCGGTTGCAATGAGCAAGATAGGCAATCAGCGTAGTGTTTTCAAGGAGAGAAAAGTAAGTCTGGCGTTTTTTGGTTCTTTTTTGAGCAATGCAAAAAAGAACATGGAGAAATATATTCTATGCTATTCCTTTCAATATTAACCTGCTGTAGTTCAAATTATAGATTGTATCTTTGCACCCGCTTTTGGGAGACTGTAAAAAAGTTTTTAAAACGTCATCCTGAACTTGTTTCAGGATCTAGGTTGGTCACAATGCAATCATATTAGAATCCCGAAGCAAATTCGGGATAAAGTCTGAAACAAGTTCAGCTTGACGAAAAAAAGATTTAGAAGCAGCTTTGAAAATACAATATAATTATGAGGACAAAGTCGATAAAGAAGAACCGTATTAATGTAGTAACCCTTGGTTGCAGCAAGAATGTGTATGATAGTGAGGTGTTGATGGGGCAGCTTAAGGGCAACAATAAAGACGTGGTGCACGAGCAGGACGGCAATATTGTGGTGATTAATACCTGCGGATTTATAGACAATGCCAAAGAAGAATCGGTGAATACCATCCTGGAGTTTGTAGAACAAAAACAACAGGGAGAGGTAGATAAAGTTTTTGTAACCGGTTGTTTAAGCGAGCGTTACAAGCCAGATCTTCAAAAAGAAATCCCTGATGTAGACCAGTATTTTGGAACTACAGAACTTCCCGGCTTATTAAAAGCGCTGGAAGCCGATTATAAACACGAATTGCTTGGGGAGCGTCTAACCACAACACCTAAGAATTACGCTTATCTTAAAATTGCCGAAGGTTGTGACAGGCCCTGTTCTTTTTGTGCGATTCCACTAATGCGCGGTGGCCATAAATCGACTCCAATTGAAGACCTGGTTACAGAAGCGAAGAATCTTGCGGCAAATGGCGTAAAAGAATTAATACTTATCGCACAAGATCTAACCTATTACGGGCTTGATCTTTATAAGAAAAGAAATTTAGCCGAATTGCTTGAAAACCTGGCTAAGGTTGAAGGCATTGAGTGGATTCGTTTGCACTATGCATTCCCAACCGGTTTCCCAATGGATGTGCTGGATGTGATGAAGCGTGAGCCTAAGATATGTAATTATATAGATATTCCGTTGCAGCATATCAATACTGATTTGTTGAAATCTATGCGGCGCGGAACTACGAGCGAAAAAACTACAAAACTGCTAAAAGATTTCAGGAAGTATGTACCTGAAATGGCCATTAGAACCACACTTATTGTAGGTTATCCGGGAGAAACCCAGGAGCAGTTTGAGGAAATGAGAGATTGGGTAGAGGAGATGCGTTTTGAGCGTTTAGGCTGCTTTACTTATTCTCACGAAGAAAACACACACGCCTATAATTTGGAAGACGATGTGCCACAAGAGGTAAAACAAGATCGTGCCAACCAGATTATGGAAATACAGAGCCAGATTTCCTGGGAATTAAATCAGCAAAAAATTGGTCAGATCTTTAAAGTGGTGATCGATAGAAAAGAAGGAAACTACTTTGTAGGTAGAACCGAGTTTGATTCACCGGATGTGGATAACGAAGTTTTAATCGATGCCACTTCCGTTTACTTAAAAACCGGGGAATTCTACGAAGTAAAAGTGACCGATGCCGCTGATTTCGATCTATATGCGGAACCAATTCACGCAGCTCCAAAACCACAAAGAAAGGAATTGAAAGTAAAGAGCGTTTAAAATCTCCTGGCTTTAGTTTCCGTTTGGGTGAAAAGCTTAGTCATTTTAAGGGAGAAATCTACCGCTTTGAATTTATTAAATTCCAAAAGGATAGGTTTCTGGTGTTAATTCATTTTGTGGTTGCAATTTTAAAGGGTGCAGTGCCGTGGTTTTATCAATATGGATAAATGCATCATAACGAGCCGATATTCTTGACGGAACATAATTGCCACGCTCCCTTTCCGGGTGGTAAACTACCCCAATCGCACGGTGTTTTATCTTTTCAGAAAAAGCATCATTTAATTCCTGATCTTCATCAAAA
The DNA here is from genome assembly GCF_900113135.1 of Salegentibacter agarivorans. Classification (GTDB taxonomy): domain Bacteria; phylum Bacteroidota; class Bacteroidia; order Flavobacteriales; family Flavobacteriaceae; genus Salegentibacter; species Salegentibacter agarivorans. Next base: position 25,991 of record NZ_FOOH01000030.1, read on the forward strand.
ATCATAAGTTTATTTTCCGCCCCGCTTTTATGTAATCTATATTCCAAACTGTTTGGGATTGCTTCTGGAACTTTCATTTTTTGCATGGGTGCACCCCAGTTTCTACCGGCCATAACAGATCCTGAATAAGAACCAAAACCAACCAGTACCACACCTTCTTTGCTGTGCTGTTCCCTTACTAATTGGCCAACATTTACCAAACCGCTTGCGGCCATATCTGTAGCCCTTGCATCTCCAATATGAGTGTTATGCTCCCAGATAATCACTTTAGCCCCATCAGGGTGATGATCCATAAGTCGGTTTAATGTTTCAACCATATGCCGATCGCGAACATTCCAGGAATCGTCACCAAACCCGGCCATAGCTTTATAATATTTTTCAGCGTTTGCCATAACCAAAGCATTTAGCTCGGCATTTAAACCTGCTTCTTCTGCGCCGTCATAACTATGCGCTTTTTCTCTCACTTGTTTTAGCAATTGTACCACCTCATTTTTACAATCTCCTTTTGAAGTAGAGAAAACAGAAGCATAAGAATCTTTTGCTTTAAAAGGTTCAAAACAATTAAGAGCATCTTTTGCTAATTCAGCCGTTTCCGGGTCTTCTTGCTGGAGATAATTAACTATAGAATTCATAGATTCCCAGAGGCTATAGACATCAAGACCATAAAATCCAATTTTTTCTTCCTGCTTTCTCTTCAAATTAAAATCTTTTAACCAGGTTGCAAAAGCGGCAATTTCCCAATTTGCCCACATCCAGGTAGGCCAGCGATTGAATTCTTTTAATACCTCCTGAATATTTTCTCCTGAATTCTTATAAGATTTAATCCATTTATTGATCTTATAACAATCTGGCCAGTCTCCTTCAACCGCTATAAAAGAGAATCCTTTTTCTTTTATAAGACGTTTTGATATTTGTGCTCTCCAGGTATAATATTCGTGGGTTCCATGACTGGCTTCCCCCAGAAGTACATATTTTGCATCTCCTATTTTTTCCAGTAAAGGATCTAAATCGGCAGAATTTTCCAGCCGGTGATAAAATTTTTCAATTTCAGGCTTTTGAATTTTATCTGAAGACAAACTTAGCATATTAGGTTAATAGTCTTAAGATAAGCATTTATGCAGAAAACAGGATTTTGGGAGATTATAAAAAAAGTATAAAATCCTTCAGATTAAGAGGAGAAGTTATTGATAAGAATTTCAGGATTTGGAGTTGCTGTTCCTCTTCCTTTTTTTATAATCCAGTAATATATAAATAAGATAGGCAACCAATCCTATTCCACCTATCCAGTAGAGCCCGTCTTTTAATTTAGAAGGGTCTTCAGCAAAATAAGCGATGGCTATAGTTAAAGGCACCATTCCGCAGAGGGTGGCATAAATAAACTTTTTTAAATCCATTCCCAGCATACCCGCGATAAAACTGATAGAATCGTTAGATAAAAAGGGGGAAATCCTGAATAGAATTACCGATCCAAATCCATAATTTCCAATCCAGAAATCCATTTTCTTCAAATTATCCTCCCCAAATATTTTAGTAAGAAATACACCTTTTAATTTTTCGCCAATAAAATATCCAATATAGGAAGCAAGTACCACACCCGTTAATGAAATAAGGCTTCCCCACCAAACACCGTAAGCCATAACCGCCACGATTATGGGAATCCAGGAAGGAAAAATAATTAAGAACATTTGAAGAATAATAAACAGAATAATAGCTACCGGCCCCCAAACGCCAAAATCCTTGAAATATGCCCGGGTTATTTCTGTATTACCGTTGGTTAAAACCCTTACAGTGGTATCTACAAAGTCTTTGAAACCTGGGAGTGTAAAGTAAGCTGTTAGTAATAAAAGTAATATTACCCCCGAAAGAATAAAAGAAGAATATTTGGAAGCTGAATTCTTCAAACCTTATATAATTTTAAATAGAAATAAAAAGTTACAAAATTATATAAGATTGATTTTAAACTTAATAGCTTTTAAAGTAGAAATTCCCCTCCTTTTGGCTCTCTGTTTTAATTATACTGATAGAAAATTCCCTGCGGAAATGGCGTCCATAAACAGGCTTTAAGTCCGGAGGCTTTTAATGCAGAATTCGTCCAGGTATTACAGGTTTTAAAAAGGTGGAAAGAAGTTTCAGCTAAATAGAACGCATCATCCTGATAATAGTGTAAACCTGAAACAGGTTGAATTTCTCCCTTATTTTCAGCGTTTACAGTTTCTAAAATATAGTCAGTTAGCTTTTTATATTGATCTTTTGAAACTGAAATTTTAACCAGGTTTTCTGAAACTGGTACTTTTTGATAAAATTGCGTGTGTAATGCACTTTGTGATCTTAGAAAAAGCGCTTTAAAAGCAACATTGAGTTTTATATCTTCCCACTGCGGGGTATTTCGGTAAAAATTAAGATCACCCCAACCAAACCCTATAAATTCAGAATTCTGCGGATTTGATAGGGTGTGCTTAGGTCTAAATATGCTATCCCAATTGATGATTTTAGAATGTACCGGAAGCAAAATATCGGTATGCATATCCTGTTTATAGAGGTAGATATCAATATTTGCGTTTTTAGTTTCAAATTTAGAATTTACGGGAATTAACGAACCAATTAATGCCATCACCTGATAAACTATAACGGGAGATAAAAGGATCAAAAGGAATTTGAAGAAGTAGCGTAAAGCTTGTTTCATTCTTTTAAGATATTGAATTTCGTTCAGTTTATCATATTTCTAGTTTGATAAGAATAAAACGTAAATAGGTCATTTTTTATAAAATTAATCATCATTACGAACGGAGTGAAGTAATCTGTCAAATTCTATTAATGGTCTACAGATTGCTTAGTACCTCAGAATGACAAAGATTATATCATGGAAAATTCAGCTTTTGTTTTTGTTATGGATTTGAAAGTCATCATTATTTTATTCAGTTTAAATTTTTAAAATAATTATTATCTTTCCTGTAATATTCTAAAACTTATGCCACAAATTTCTAAAAAAGTCACTTTTTTCCGAAGAAACTATTTCTTCATTATGGGAGGAATTTGGGGATTAATGGGAGTTTTAATGATTATTTTTCAGGTCATGGACGTTATGGCTTATGGTTACACGCTTATCGGACTCATTTATGCCGTTGTAGGATATTTGAAAAGAGATCTGGCATTAGAATTTATAAGCTGGGATGATGAAAAAATAGAAATTAGTGAGTGGCAGCAAAGCACACGATCTTATAAATGGGAGAATATTGACGGAATTAATGTTTCAGCAACTAATCTAACTATTAAATCGGGACCGGTTGATGGTACTATGGTGGAGCTTAAAGCTTATACCGAAACCGATATTGAAAAACTAAAAACCGAATTGATTCCCGCGCAAACTTTAGCGACTGCCTGATGCAAAAAATAGTAAAACATACCAGCTTTTTTAAGAAGAATCTATACTTTATTCTCGCGGTTTTCTGGCTTCTTTTGGGCCTGGCAAACTATATTTTTGTTGAGGGAAGTGTAGCGATTTTAATATCTTCCCTGTATTTAGTTTCCGGTTTACTGTATTCCTGGCTCGCGTATAAACAAAAAGATAGAAATACAGAATATATTGCCTGGGACGATGAAAAATTGATTCTAGCGAGGTTACATCAAAAACCTAAAACTTATAAATTTGGCCCGGAATTAAATATTCACGTAAGCAATTACCACTTGATTATTAAAGCTCCAAAAGCTAAAGGAGATATGGTTGAATTAAAAGGATTTTTAGAAGAGGACTTAGATTTACTGCGGGAAAAATTTGGGAAGCAGATTATGGCCTAATCTCTAATTTTTGAAACCAGTTTAAAATCAATACTATCAGCTTTATTTAATTTATATTGAAAAATAGCTTCTCCGGCTATATGCCCATCTTCGTAAGCGGCCCAAATAAAACGCTGATTCAAAATTTCAGTATCTATAAAACGCATCGTTCCGCCTAAAACAGATTCTTTAGGAATAAGTTGAGCATTTCGTTCTAAAGAGGTTACAATAAAAGTTTCAGGGTTTTGCATCGTATCAAAGTCTTCAGTAAAAACTATAGGATTCCGACTTTTCAATAATCTTAATTCTTTTTCCAGCGAATCATTTTCAATCTTTAAATCGTTAAGATCGGCTTCAAGATTATCTATTCGCAATTTTGTTTTTTCCTTTTCCGCTTCGTTAGTGCAACTAAGTAATAATACTATTGCTGGGAGTAAAAATATCTTTTTCATAAGTCAAAATTAATAGAATTAATCTCTGGCAAATGAAAAGAAATTCATAAAAAATAAAGGATTTTCAGATTGTTATATTAGGATTTAAACCTCAGTTAATAAAATAAGTCCAGTCTTTATTTATAATTCCTGCATTACTAAATAAGTAGTATAAGCAAGGTAGGCCACTAATAGAATTAAAGCTTCCCAGCGATCCAGTCTTCTTCTCTTACCGGTAAACATAGCTAAAAGTAGAAATAATGTTCCGCCGGCCAGGATATAAAGGTCCTGGTTGAAATTTAAATTGAAATTAATTGGATTTATAATTGATGCTGCAGATAGAATAAGGAAAATATTAAAGATGTTAGAACCAATAATATTACCCACAGCAATGTCGGCATTCTTTTTGGCCGCGGCTACCACAGACGTGGCCAGCTCTGGCAGGGAAGTTCCCGCAGCCACGACAGTAAGACCAATAATTTTTTGACTAATTCCCATACTTTCGGCAATTTCTATTGCATTATTAACTACCAGTTGGCCACCTAAAACCAGACCCGCGAGGCCCCCAATAATAAAAATGGTAGTTTTTAAGGGAGACAGAAGTTTGATGTTATCTTCTTCTACCACATCGTCATTTTTGAGTTGTTTATATACATAAAATAGAAATGCCAAGAAACAAAATAGTAAAATAAACCCGTCTAAAGTACTTAGTATACTGGGGTGGTCGGGAGAAATAACCTGATCGTTTACCATCATAAAAAGAATTACTACCGCTATAAGTGAAATAGGAATTTCCTTCCACGCAGTACTGGATTGCACTGCCAGCGGAGTGATAAGTCCTGTAATCCCCAGGATAATAAACAGGTTGAAATTATTACTACCTATCACATTTCCAAAAACGATATCTGAATACCCATCGGCCGCGGCAAAGGTGTTCACCACCAACTCTGGTGCAGAAGTTCCAAAAGCTACAATGGTTAAACCAATAGCAAGGTTAGAAATATTAAATTTTTTGGCCAGGGCAGAAGCACCTTCAACCATATAGTTGGCTCCAAAAATTAGGACTATCAGTCCTAAAACAAGTAAAATTGCAGGTAATATCATTATTCGTTAATTTCGTTTAATAAAACTGGTTTTCCTAAGCCAAGCTCTTCCAGTTTTTCCATCTGTGTTGCGGCATCTCCCACGATTAAAAAGTACATTTTTTCAGGATCTATATATTTTTCAGCCAATTCTCTTATATCTAAAACGGTAAGCTCATTTACCATTTTCTCCCGCTGCTTAATGTAATTATACTCACGGCCAAAAGTGCTAATTTCACTAAGCATATCCAGTTTTGAATTTAAAGTCTCAAACTTCCTGGCGTTGCTTTTAATCATAAATCCGCGGGTGACTTCCATATCTTCCCCGTCAAAATTATGCGGGTAATTTTCTATAATTTCTTTGATTAGTTTTACGGCATCAAAAGTAATATTACTACGAACACCGCTGGAAATTAGAAATAGACCTTTATTTTTTCCTGCATTAAATCCAGAGCGAATTCCGTAGGTGTAGCCTTTGCCTTCCCGTAATTCCTGGGTGAGCTGCGAGGCAAATCCGCCGCCGCCTAAACGATAATTCATTACTTCGGCGGCATAAAAATCATCATCGGTAGCGGCCAGGGCAGGAGCACCAAAGCGTAAAACCGATTGCTTGGCACCGGGAACATCGTAAAAATAAATTTGAGATTCCTGTGGGAGTTCAGGCTGAGCAACTTCTGGCATTTTAACCGATTTTGGTGGCCAGGCTACCGAAAGCGCCCGAATACCTTTTACCGCATCTTCTTTTTCTATTGCGCCCACTACGTGAAAAACACTGCGTTTAGGACTAAGGTTTGCTGAATAATAATCTTTAAGATCTTCCAGGGTGATATTATTTACCGAAGATTCTGTACCTAAATTATTATGTCCTAAAATATGATTTTCGCCATAAATTAGCTTCCTAAATTCATTATTAGCAATACTATTTGGATCGGCTTTTTGTTGCTGAATTCTACTAAGTGCCTGCTGTTTTACCAGTTTGAATTCGGTAGAATCCCAGCGAGGTTCCAATAATATTTCCTGAACCAAATCTATGGTTTTAGCATAATTTTTTGCGAGGGTGCTGCCACTTAAAACAATTTTTTCATCTTCCGCAGTTACATTAATATCGGCTCCTAATAATTGAATGGCTTCTTCCAGTTCTTCGGGAGTCTTATTTTTAGTTCCTTTGGTCATTAGATTAGCCAAAAGATTAGAAACGCCTACTTTATTAGGGCTTTCCAATAATAATCCGCCTTGCATCTCCAAACTAAATTTTACCAGTGGAACTTCATTATTAGTGATTCCGTAAACTTTAAGCCCGGAAGGAAGTATATTTTCCCAAATTTCTGGAACTGTCAATTCAGGTGCGCTGCTATATGGAGGTTCTACACTTCGGTCAAAACTGGAAGGAGTTTTTTGGTAAGAGGCGTCTGCAGATGCATTCACTTCTTCTTCAGCATTTTTAACTATTTTTTCTTCTATAACTCCAGCTTCTTCAGAATTTTCTAAAGCAAGTGCCACCTGCCCTTGCGGAACAAAACTTGTAGCGACAAAATGTTTTCCTTTTATATATTTTTCATAAACACGTTTTACATCTTCCGGCGTAACCGCAAGTATTTTTTCTACATCTTTATTAATATAATTCGGATCGTTAGCAAAAATCTGGTATTGTGCCAGCTGAAACCCTTTGCCTAAAACACTGGCCAGGCTATTATAGAAGTCGGTTTCCTGTTGTGCTTTAATTCGTTTTAGATCTCTTTCGGGAATACCTTCGGCTTCAAAATTTTTAAAGGTTTCAAAAACCGCGCTTTCTACGGAATCTAAATCAACTTCATTATAAGCGGTAACCTGCAGCATTAGTTGTCCCGCTAATTCTGAAGTGTAATTATACATTCTAACCCGATCTGTATGTTCTTTTTCTGATACCAGGTTTTGATACAACGGCGCGTTTTTTCCCTCGCTTAAATATTTTGCCAGCACTTCTAAAGCATAGGTGTCTTCGTGGTAGGAATATACGGCCGGCCAGGCGATAGTTAGTTGCGGAAGCCGCGCAAAATTATCTTCGTAATAGAGTTTTTTGGTTTCGGAAAGTGCTACCAATTGCTTTTCTTCTCGTTCAATTTTGGGACCACGCGGTATTCCATCAAAATATTTATGAATCCATTCTTTGGCCTGCTCTTTATCAAAATCGCCAGCAATACTTAATGTTACATTGTTTGGTACATACCAGTTGTTATAAAACTCCTTTACATCCTGAAGCGTAGCATTTTGAAGATCTTCTAGCGAGCCAATTACCTGCCAGTTATATGGATGATCTTCGGGATATAAATTTTTATCTATCACATACATAGTATGGCCATAAGGGCGGTTATCCACACCCTGTCTTTTTTCGTTTTTTACTACCTGTTTTTCTTTGGCAAGCACGGGTTCTGTAACTGTGTTGATAAAATACCCGAGTTTATCGGCTTCAGCCCAGATCATCTTTTCCAAAGCGTCTTTTGGTACGGTTTGAAAATAATTGGTACGATCCCGGCTGGTAGAACCATTGGCACCAGAGCCTCCAATGCGAGCACTCAGTTTATCAAGTCCGCCTTTCCCAAGATTTTCTGATTCTAAAAATAAAAGATGTTCAAAAAGATGGGCAAAACCTGTTCGGCCTTCTTTTTCCCGGGCAGAACCTACGTGTGCAGTTAATGCTACCGCTACAACGGGATCTGATTTATCGATATGAAAAATAACATTTAAGCCATTTTCCAGAGTAAAAGTTTCAAAATCTACATTAAAATCGGTTGGTTCCTGGGATTGGATATTTTGAGAAATTGCAAAGCTGCAAAGCAATAAAAGTATAATTCTGAATTTCATTAAGTTCAATTTTAGCAAACCAAAATTAGTGTTTATTTCGATTGTTTCAGAATTAAATCATTGGAGTCCTAATAAAAAGCCACGAATACACGAATATTAAGTTTTGTTATTGCGAGACCTGTTTAGCGTTTGTTGTTTACTTTAAATTTTAAGCTTAAAAACCCCCAAATGAGTATAGAATAAATTAGTGAATTTGTGGTAAGAGTAAGAGTTTCGTTAAGAAAAATACCTACGAGGTTAAAAGAAACCTCGCAGGATAATTCAATAAAATTATTCGTGCATTCGTGGCAAAAGAATTCTAATCTTTTAAAGTCTGAATTTATTATTATTTACCAAAAAAACTGAATTTGCGAAGAACAATTTCCCGTTCTCCCAGAATGCCCGGAATAAGGGATTATCTACCATATAAATAACACTTCCGCTTCCCATTCTTTCTTCCCCAAAAATCAGCGAATTTTCAAGATCTTTTACCGCTGAACTTCCTGCAAAACCTGCAACTATTTCCGGTTGTTGAATGTAGGAAACATTAAAGCCTTTATCCAGGAGTTTGTAGCTATCGCTACTTAATTTTAAACTCAAATACGTATCGCCGTAGCCAAAAGCCATTGGGTGGGTATTGTCCAATTTGGTTTTTACAATGCTTCCCGTGATCATATTTTGTGCGCTTTCCCGCTCTCTTTGTGCATACGGAATTAAATTCCCTGTAGCCGTAGAATCTTTGGTTTCAGATTTGTTCTCTTTAAGATTAAAGCCATCTTTTCCTGCAAAAGTGCCTACAGCACGACCAATGGCAATAAGTTTACCGCCATTGCTAACCCAGTCTTTTACTTGTTTTAAAGTATCCTCATCTAAAATATCAGCGTAATTGCCTTCTGGCATTATCAGAACATCAAATTGAGCCAGGTCAATATTTTTAAAATAATCGGTGTTTATTGAAGTTAGAGGGTAGTTGAGGTCTTGCTCAAAAAAGTGCCATATTTCTCCGTAATTTAAAGAAAAAGTGCCTTCGCCTTTTAAAACCGCAACTTTTGGTGAATTAATTAGTTTTACTTCAGGTGAACCAAAATCGGGTCCGCTACCAGCGAAACTTGTGCTTGCCGCTACAAGTTCTCTTTGATGTTTATTTGCGACTTCAACTACAGTTTCATCAAAATCTTCGTTAGTTCTGTTGTCGCTTTTTGTGATGATCAAGCTACCACGATCATAATCTTTTCCTTCGCTTTTAAACGGAATTTCACTAAAACGCACCTTAATATTTTCCTTTAGCAATCCAGCTAAAAATTGGGCATCCTGGATGGCATTCCATTTTGAAACATAACCGGCTCCCGAAGGATTTGCCGTATTGGAAATTTCAGCATTTGTAGAATTTGCTTCTGAAGAAACTTCGCGTGGGCTCGCTACTGCTTCCAAACCGTAAGCATAAGGCAAACTCCAGGCAGTAATATCATAGGTTAGAGAATCGCTTAGGGTAGTGGAAGGTTCAAAAAGTACGTTTACCATTTTACCTTTTGGTTGGTTTGTATTGATCACCAAAGTGTTTTCGTCAGCATTCAAATTTCCTCTTTTACCTTCGGAATAATTAAAGCCTTTTATTCTTCCAGTTGCTGCATTTTGATACTTAATTTCGTGCTTATCCAGCAATTCTTTTAGTAAAGCAATTTTATCGGGATTTCCCTTTACCACGTAAGATTTGTATTCCAGATTTGCATTATCAAAATACTTTTTAAATTCAGAATTTAAAGCATTAATATTTTTAGTAGCAACTTCAATAGTTGAAAGTCCGGTGGTGTGATGATGCGCTACCCGATCTTTTAAAGTGAGTTCGTAACCTTCATCGGTATTAATTCCCAATCCGGCACGACCGTGACCCGCCTGTTCGTAGGTCATTCCAATGGCGCCCATATAAGTTGGGTAAGTGTCTCCATAACTTGGGTATAGCAAATCAAAACGTTCTTTGGTAAAAAACAACCAGCCTTCTTCATCAAAATATTCGGCGTGGTTTTTCCCTATTTCGGTTTGAAACTCCCTTTGGAAAGGGGTGATAATTTCGTGAAAAGGTTCTGCCGCGGGTGCAAAATAATAAGGTTCATTGATGCCCTGCTCGTGAAAATCTACGTGAATATGTGGCATCCACTGGTTATAGATTTTAAGTCGTTGCTGGGTTTCCACCTGCGTGGCCCAGGCCCAGTCGCGGTTAAGATCAAATAAATAATGATTTGGTCTTCCGCCCGGCCAGGGTTCGTGATGTTCCGCTGCTGCTTGCAATGGACTGTAGGGCTCTGCTTTTACCTGGTTGTACCAGTTTACGTACCTATCGCGCCCATCAGGATTTACATTGGGGTCTATAATTACCACGGTATTTTCCAGCCAATCCTGTTTTTCGGTGATCAGGGCATATAAAGTTTTCATCGCAGCTTCGGTACTGGAAGCTTCATTGCCGTGCACATTATAGCTTAACCAAAGAATGGCTTTATCGGCTTCTCCATCAGTTTCAGAAATTCCGGTGTTTCCAAGATGATTGTTTCTAATTTCTTCCAGGTTCTGCAAATTTTTTTCCGAAGAAATCACCGCATAGGTAAGTGGGCGCCTTTCGTTGGTTTTTCCGTAAGTATGATATTCAACCAGCGGAGAATTCTCAGCTACCTGTTCAAAATAATTCACTACATCGGCGTGACGGGAGAATTGCTCCCCAATCTCGTAGCCCAGGAATTCTTCCGGACTTTGTAATTGTGCATTGATTTGTAAACCTAAAAAGAGAAAGACGACAGCGAGTAAAGTTGATTTCATTTATTGATTTTAAATGTTGAATTTAAGCTTAATAAGTTCCTTGTTATTCAAAAAGTCATTTTATCGTCATCCTGAACTCGTTTCAGGATATAAAGTTGATAGTAATTCGATTTACTTTAGAAGCTGAAACAAGTTCAGCTTGAAGTTTGATTATAAACCACCGATAATCGAGTAAAAACAGTATCTAGCGCCAAATTAACTAAAAATTAGCGAATAAAATTCTTAACTTCGGTATCTTTACCATCCAAAAAATTGCTAATGCCAACCGAGTGTATTCCGTACAAAGAAACCAATTATTTTACCGAGCTTATTTTAGATTATCTCGCTGAAAAAGAGAAATTAAAAACTTTTTATAATCGCTTTCCGAACCTGGAAAATTTTAAAGCGCAAATAGAAGAAAAGTCTTCTTTTCCGATAAAAAATCGAGAAATCCTTGTAAAAGCTTTAAAGGAACAATATTCCGGGCTGGAGATTTCAGAGGCTACACAAAGAAATATCGATGCCCTGGAAAACCAAAAAACCTTTACGGTAGTGACCGGGCATCAGCTTAATTTGTTCACAGGACCGCTTTACTTTTTATATAAAATTGTTTCCACAATCAATCTTACCCGAAAATTAAAGGAAGAATATCCTGAAAATAATTTTGTGCCCATTTACTGGATGGCGACCGAAGATCACGATTTTGAGGAGATCAATTTCTTTAATTTAAACGGAAAAAAGTTTCAGTGGGCCAATGCACCTCAAAATGCCGAGAATGATGCCGTAGGAAATTTATCTACTGATGGTCTTAAAGATGTTTTTAAGCTTTTTTCAGCTGAAATTGGTGGAGGTAAAGATGCCGATTATTTAAAGGAATTATTCAAAAAAGCATACCTGCAGCACGATAATCTTGCCGAGGCAACTTTATATCTCGCCAATGAACTTTTTAAAGAAGAAGGTTTGGTGATAATAGATGCGCAGCAAAAATCTTTGAAAGAACTTTTTATTCCTTACGCCAAAAATGAACTTTTAGAACAAATCTCGCATAAAACCACCACGAAAACTGCTGAGAAACTAAATGATCTAGGCTATAATGTTCAGGTGAATCCGCGGGAGATTAATTTGTTCTATCTGCATAATGGTTTGCGGGAACGCATTATAGAACGCCAGGGTGAATATTTCGTACACGAAACAGAAATTAAATTTACCAAAGCTGAAATTTTGGAAGAATTACAGCATTTTCCCGAACGCTTTAGTCCAAATGTGATGCTTCGTCCTTTATATCAGGAAGTAATTTTACCCAATCTTTGTTATATAGGTGGTGGTGGAGAGATCGCGTACTGGTTAGAATTAAAAGAATATTTTGCAGCTGAAAATATTGTTTTTCCTGTTTTATTGCTTCGGAATTCGGCTATGATTCAGTCTGAAAAACTTGATGAGAAAAGACGAAAATTAAATATTTCGAATAAAGAATTGTTTCTGAAACAGCACGAACTCATCAACAGGAAAGTGCGGCAAATTTCAAATATAGATATCGATTTCTCCAAACAGAAAGAACATTTGGTGGAGCAATTTCAGCAAATGTATGAGCTGGCAGAAAAAACCGATAAATCTTTTCTTGGCGCGGTAAAAGCCCAGGAAGTAAAACAATTAAAAGGCCTTGATAATCTCGAAAAACGTCTTTTAAAAGCACAAAAACGAAAACTGGAAGATGAGGTAAGTAGAATTGCAGAGCTTCAAAATGAGCTCTTTCCTAATAATGGTTTACAGGAACGCCAAACCAATTTTTCGGAAATTTATGCAGAATACGGCCCCGAATTGATTTCAGTATTATTAAAAGAATTAGACCCGCTGCAGGCGGAATTTAAAATTTTGACTTTTGGAAAAGAATAAAATGCACACTATAGATATGAACCTGGTAGAAATGACGCTGGACGTTATGAAATATACCATAGACCGTATCTCTAACATTACTCCCGAAATGGGAGCCCCAAAAAAAGAAGAAGAATTATTTAGAATTGTTGGTGAAACCGTAACTCCGGAAGGGATTGGCGGAGAGAATGCTTTCCAGCTTTTTCGTGACGTTTTGGTGAAAGCTACGGTGCCAATAGATCATCCACGGCATTTGGCCTTTGTTCCCGCTGCACCAACCCGGGCGGCAATTATGTTCGATTTAGTGACTTCGGCTTCCAGCATTCACGGTGCTTACTGGATGGAAGGTGCCGGCGGAATTTTTTGTGAAAACCAGGCGATGAAATGGCTGGTTTCACTTACAGGATTACCCGAAGGTGCTTTTGGAGTTTTTACCAGCGGTGGTACGGCGGCAAATCTTTCGGCTATGGTGGCGGCAAGAGAAGCCTGGCGTGACCGCGATAGCCAGAACGTAGGGAAAAAAGCGTTGATGCTTACTTCTCACGGCGCGCATAGTTCTATACAGGCGATGGCAAAGGTGATTGATGCCGATGTGGTTATGATAGATTGTGAAGAAGAAAATCTTACTGGCCGTGAACTACAGAATGCAATTAATGAATTGGAAGAAAAAGACCGAAATCGTCTTTTTGCAGTAGTCGCTACGGGTGGTACCACAAACGCAGGTATTATAGATCAATTAGATACCATTGCCGATGTTTGTGAAAAAGAAAATGTGTGGTTTCACGTAGATTGCGCATACGGTGGCGGCGCTTTAGCCGCTCCTTCGGTTAGGCATCTATTTAATGGAGTGGAGCGAGCCGACAGTATTACGATTGATCCGCATAAATGGTTGTTTTCTCCTTACGATTGTGGAGCGGTTATATATAAAGACCTGGAATTGGCGAAAAATGCGCATTCTCAGAAAGGTGCTTACCTGGAAATTTTTAAAGATGAAGGAGCCCAGGGTTTCAATCCGGCCGATTATCAAATTCAGTTAACAAGAAGGGTTAGAGGAATGCCGCTTTGGTTTTCTTTAGCGATGCATGGTACTAATAAATACCGACAGGCCATCGAAACAGGAATTGAACTTGCTAAAAAAGCAGCTAAAAAAATTGAAGAGCGTGATAACCTGGAGTTGGTAAGACCGCCGAGTTTATCGGTAGTTTTATTCCGAAGAAAAGGATGGAGCCCTGAAGAATATAAAGACTGGACGTATAAAAATCATCGGGAAGGTCTGGCGTTAGTAACTCCAACTACCTGGAAAAAAGAAACCGTAGTTCGTTTTTGTTTTATTAATCCTGATACTACTGAGGAAGATATTGATATGATTTTGGATACTATGGATTAGAAATAGTTCTATAACCGTCAAGCTGAACTTGTTTCAGCTTCTAATATGTGTTATTATTCGATAAAATATTAGATCTCCGAATAAATTTCGGAGCAGGCTCTGAAATGAATTCAGGATGACAATTGTTTTAAAATCTTACTTTAATCAATCTCATAATCTAACCGCATTGTAATAGATGCGGTTTTCTTTTTATCTGCGGTATTGTAGGTGCCGCTCCAGCTGTAATCTTCTCCACTGTTTTGACCGGTGATCTGGAAAACGCCCATATTGGCATTTTTTAGTTCACCTAAACTTCCACCGCTATTTTCTGCAATTTTCTCCGCTCTTAATCGGGCATCTTCAGTCGCCTTTGAAATCATTTCAATTTTTAAATCGGCTATTTTAGTGTAATAATATCTTGGAGGTGTAGAGTTAAATTGAACTCCTTTATTTAATAATTCTGTAATCTCGCGCGCAACTCCTTCCACCAATTCTACATCATTAGATTCAATTTTTACATTTTGGGTAAGTTGATAACCCTGGAAGATGCTACCTACATAATTTCCATTCTGGTATTGATTTTCCCGCTGCTCTGAAGTTTGCACCGAGTTGAACACGATATTTTCTTCGTTTATTCCCTTATCTATAAGATAAGTTCTAACCGTTTCTTTATCCCGGTTTAATTCATTGTAAGCTTGTTCCAGGTTTGCGCTCATTCGGCTAAAACTGCCTTCCCATACAATTAGATCTGAAGTAAAATTTTCACTTCCTGAGCCGGTTACCGAGATTACGCCGTCCGGATTTGCACGACTTACATAGGATTCACCCAGGAACCAAGCGGCAAGCACAATGGCAATGGCAAAAATTATAGCACTTATGTATTTCATTTTTTAAATAAAAATTTGTTCAGAATAAAGATAGAAAATAAACCCAATGGTTATTTTATTTTTGGCTCAAATTCTTACTTTTGCCTATGCAAAAAAACGTACTCATTTTAGACTTCGGCTCGCAGTACACGCAACTGATTGCAAGGCGTGTGAGAGAACTCAATATTTACTGCGAAATTGTTCCATTCAACAAAATTCCAGACGATATTTCAAGCTTTAAAGCGGTAATCCTTTCGGGGAGTCCGTTTTCTGTACGGGGAGAAGATGCTCCGCATCCAGATCTCTCTAAGATTCGTGGAAAATTACCAATCCTGGCAGTATGTTATGGAGCGCAGTATTTTGCTCATTTCCACGGCGGAAAAGTAGAAGCTTCAGAAACCAGGGAATATGGTAGAGCAAATCTTTCGGTAATAAGAGATGGCGAAACCTTGTTTGACGGGATTATGGAAAACTCCCAGGTTTGGATGAGCCATAGTGATACCATAAAAGAATTGCCGGCGAACAGCGTGAGAATTGCCAGTACTACAGATGTTTTGAATGCAGCTTACCGAATTGAAGGCGAACAAACTTTTGGAATACAATTCCATCCCGAAGTTTATCATTCTACCGATGGGAAACAATTGCTGGAAAACTTTTTAGTGAAAATTGCCGATGTAGCGCAAACCTGGACTCCGGGTAAATTCGTTGATCTAACGGTTTCAGAATTAAAAGAAAAAATAGGAGACGATAAAGTAGTCTTAGGTTTAAGCGGTGGCGTAGATTCTAGTGTTGCTGCGGTTTTATTGCATAAAGCCATCGGGAAAAACCTGTATTGCATCTTTGTAAATAACGGTTTGCTTCGTAAAGGAGAATTTGAAAGCGTTTTAGACCAGTATAAAGATATGGGGCTAAATGTGAAGGGAGTTGATGCTTCGGCACGATTTCTGGATGCCCTTGCAGGAGTAAGTGATCCCGAAGAAAAACGAAAAGCTATTGGAAATGCGTTTATTGAAGTTTTTGATGATGAAGCGCACCAAATTAAAGATGTTACTTACTTAGCTCAGGGAACTATTTATCCAGATGTTATTGAATCGGTTTCGGTAAATGGCGGTCCTTCAGCAACCATAAAGTCACATCATAATGTTGGGGGATTACCAGATTTTATGAAGCTAAAGGTGGTAGAGCCTTTAAAAATGCTTTTTAAAGATGAAGTACGGAGAGTAGGTGCCGAAATGGGAATTAATAAGGAATTACTGGGAAGACACCCGTTTCCGGGACCGGGACTTGCTATTAGGATTCTGGGAGATATTACTGCTGAAAAAGTTCGTATTTTGCAGGAAGTTGATCATATTTTTATCCAGGGATTAAGAGATTGGATGTTGTATGATAAAGTATGGCAGGCCGGCGCTATATTGCTACCGGTAAGCTCTGTAGGAGTTATGGGAGATGAGCGTACTTATGAGAAAGTAGTAGCTTTAAGGGCCGTAGAATCTACCGATGGAATGACGGCAGACTGGGTGAATTTACCTTACGAATTTCTGCAAAAAACCTCGAATACTATAATAAATCGGGTTAAAGGCGTTAATAGAGTAGTGTATGATATAAGCTCAAAACCACCGGCTACTATAGAATGGGAATAAAATTTGAGCTTAATTAAACTCTCTTTGAGAGATTAAACCAATAAATATGAAGTACCTTTTAATAGTTTGTTTTTTATTTCAGCTGTCTACTCTTTCGGCATCCGCCCAGGAATTTAAATACCATACGGTAGAAGCCGGGGAAACCGTTTACAGCATCGCTAAAGCCTACAATATTTCAGAAGAAGCGATCTATAAATACAATCCCGATGCTAAAGGCAATCTAGAGGTATCTTCAAAATTAGTGATCCCATTAAGTCAGCAGGAGAAAGAAGTTTCAGCTGAAACTGAAGATATTCAGTTTATTACCCATACGGTAAAGCGAAAAGAAACTTTATATAGACTTTCAAAGGATTATAATGTTGAAATTGATGAGATTAAAAGGTTTAATAAACACCTTTATTCTGAAGAATTGCAGCGTGGTGAAGAGATTTTAATTCCGCAGCGAAAAAAAGGCACTACAAATACTGAAATAGCTTCTTCAAAAGATTTAGATATTCCGGCTGCCAATAAGCCACAAATTTCTGAAACCCGTGAGCACGTTGTTTTACCTAAAGAAACCAAATATGGGATTGCCCGTAAATATGGCCTTACGGTAAAAGAACTTGAGGAATTAAATCCAAAAGTAGATGTATTACAACCCGGTGTAATGATTCGCGTGGGTACCGATGTTTTAAACGAACCGGTAATTCTAACCGATGAGGTTTTTGAATTTTACGAGGTTAAACCTAAAGAAACTTTATTCGGCCTTTCAAGAAAGTTTGATGTTCCGCAGGATTCGCTAATTTCTTTGAACCCGGCTTTAGAAGATGGTTTGAAAATAGGAATGGTTTTAAAAGTTCCTAATACCGGTGCAGGAGAAGGAAATCTTGAGGAAGGCGAAACCGAAGAATTAGCCAGTGATACCGAAGGTACAGATGCAGGTGAAAGGTTAGATTTAACTAATAAGCTAAGCAATTTTGACACAAAACAATTGGTAGTCTTTTTGCCCTATAATTTGAATCAAATAGACCAGGATTCTATTGCTAATTATAAAGACGCAATTTTAGAAGATCGGGTTTTGCGTATTTCCCTGGATTTTTATAGTGGTGTACTTATGGCGGTGGAAGAGGCGAAAAGCCTTGGAATTTCTACCCAACTTAAAACTTTTGATACTCGTAGAAGTGTGCAGGAGGTTACTAATATTATTAATAGCAATAATTTTAGTAATGTAGATGCTGTAATTGGACCATTGTTACAAAATACCATAGAGGCTACGGCTTCTAAATTAACGCAGTATAATGTTCCGGTAATAAGTCCGTTGTCCAACCGCGAGATGAGATCTTACCCAAATCTTTTTCAGTCCCGTCCAACCGACGAAATTCTGAAAAATGCGATGTTCGATTACCTGCAGAAAAATTCGGGTGGCAAAAATATAGTTATTATTGCCGATGGAGCTAAAAACCAGGTAAAGAATGAACTGACTCAAGTTTTACCAAATTCAAGAGTAATTCTTCCTTCAGCGAATTATTTAAGTGCAGAAAAAATTCAGGCTCAACTTTCAGAGACCCAGGAAAACTGGGTAATTCTTGAGTCTTCTAATGTTGGTTTGTTGAGTAGTGCAACTTCAGCATTAAACCGTTTGGCAAGAAATCACCAAATTAAATTATTTACTACAGAGAAGAATAGTGGTTACGAAGATGATAATGTAGATAATGAGCATTTAGGCCGACTTAACTTCCATTATCCTTCGGTAGACAAAGAATTTGACACTACATCTTCGGAAGAATTTATAGAAGCTTATAAAGAGGAATTTGATATGATTCCAAATCAATATGTAATTAGAGGTTACGATCTTACTATGGATGTGTTGTTGAGATTAGCTTCTGCTGAAGATCTTTACGATTCTTTTGAAAAGTATACCGGTTTTACCGAATACCATGAGAATAAATTTCATTATACTTCAAAGCGCAATGGCGGTTTCTTTAATGATGCCGTTTATATTATGAGTTTAGATGAGGAACTTAATTTAAAAGTTGTCAATGACCAGCAAAGTAATTTATACCGGGAGTTTAAGGACTGAAGCCGAACACCTTAAAAGTGGTGCTAAAATTATTACCGATGCCCCAACCGATAATCACGGTAAAGGCGAGGCGTTTTCTCCTACAGACACTGTGGCCACCGCTTTAGCGAGTTGTATGCTTACCGTTATGGGAATTAAAGCCGAAGATCTAAAACTCAATTTAAAAGGCACTATGGCTGAAGTTACTAAAACCATGGAGGCAAATCCCAGGAGAATCTCTAAAGTGGAAATTGTAATAACTTTTCCCGAAAAATATTCGGAAAAATCTAAGAAAATCCTGGAACATACTGCAAAAACCTGCCCGGTTCTACAAAGTCTCCATCCAGATATGGAAAAGCTTATTAGCTTTAATTATTTATGAAAGGCTACTGTTTCCTTCTAATTTTGATTTTTACCCTTTCGGTTTTTGCGCAGGAAAATGATAAAATAAGCTGGAATGCAGAAGAATCTTTAAGCTGGAACGATTTTAAAGCAAGTCCTAAAAAGCATCTTCCATATAAAGCGAATACCAATTCGGGCCTATCCTTCTCCTGGAATGCTACCGAAAATAGCAGCGGAATAGAACTTAATTATGAAGTTGGCAGTAATTTTTATCCGAATAGATCCTGGGTGAAAGAAATTGAAGAGGTAGATTATCTGCTCGCACACGAGCAATTACATTTTGATATTACCGAGTTGCACGCCAGGAAACTTAGAAAAGCGCTGGAAAATTACGAGCCCGGCCCAAAGATGAAAAAAGAATTAAACGATATTTATTTTGAAATAGAACAGCAGCGCCGGCAATTGCAAAATCGGTTTGATAAAGAAACCAACCACAGTATTAATAAGGAAGCCGAGTTTAAATGGCGTGTGTTTATAAAGCAGGAATTAGAAAAATTAAGTGAATTTTCCAGCTAAAATGTTGAAACTTCTTTCTTCGCAGTTTCAAATTCTTCCATCATTTTTTTTACAATTTCTACAGCAGGTTTTATCTCGTGAATTAATCCTGAGATTTGGCCAATTTCCAGCTCTCCTTCTTCTAAATCGCCTTCAAACATTCCTTTTTTTGCCCTGGCGCGACCTAAAAGTTCAATAAGTTGTTCTTTTGAAGGATTTTCAGCATATAATTTCTGAACATCCTCAAAGAATTTATTTTTCAGTAATCTTACGGGGGCAAGTTCTTTAAGGGTCAGTTTAGTATCACCTTCCTGGGCTTTCACCACCATTTCTTTAAAATTCTGGTGTGAAGAAGCTTCAGGAGTGGCAACAAATCGGCTACCTACCTGTACCGCGTCGGCACCTAAAACCATTGCTGCCAACATTCCCCGCCCGGTGGCAATTCCGCCTGCGGCAATTAAGGGAATATCAATTTTTTCTTTCACCATTGGGATTAAAGTAAAAGTGGTAGTTTCATCTCTACCATTATGTCCTCCGGCTTCAAAACCTTCAGCCACTACAGCATCTACGCCGGCTTCCTGAGACTTTAGTGCGAATTTCACTCCGCTAACTACGTGTACCACTTTAATTCCGTGTTCCTGTAAATGTTTGGTCCAGGTTTTAGGATTTCCAGCAGAAGTAAAAACAATTTCCACTTTTTTCTGGATAATAATTTCCATAATCTTATCAATATCCGGATAGAGTAGGGGTACGTTTACCGCAAAAGGCTTATTAGTAGCATTTTTACATTTTTCAATATGTTCTTTAAGGATTTCAGGATACATAGAACCTGCGCCAATAATCCCTAATCCGCCGGCATTACTAACGGCGCTGGCAAGTTTCCAGCCGCTAGCCCAAACCATACCGGCCTGGATAATTGGATATTTTATATTAAAAAGCTGTGTGATTTTATTGTTGGGCATTGCTTAAATTTTCCTCGAATTTAAGAAATAACCCCCGAACCTAATAATTCTTCGCTCTCATACCAGGCTACAAATTGACCTTCGGTAATTGAGGCTTGAGGTTCATCAAAAATCACATACATTCCAGCCTCGGTTTGATGCAATGTTGCATCTTGTAAGGGTTGGCGATAACGAATCCTGGCTTTTACTTTTAAAGTATCATCAGTACTTATAGCAAGGTCTTTTCTAACCCAATGCACTTCGTCTTTATTGATAAAAAGTCCTTTTCTATAAATTCCCGGGTGGTTTTTTCCCTGCCCGGTATAAATTACATTATCTACCACGTCGGTATCGATAACAAACAGCGGCTCTGGCGTGCCACCAACAGCAAGACCTTTTCGCTGTCCTTTGGTGAAATAATGAGCACCCTGGTGTTTTCCTACAACCTTTCCGTCTTCAGCAGCGTATTCATACTTTTTAGTAAGAAAATCGAGTTCTTCCTTTTTGTTGCTGAATTCTGGTGTTTCATAAGAATATAAGTCTTTTTCGGCTTCAATTTCTATGATCTTTCCCTCTTTAGGTTGTAATTTTTGCTGAAGAAAATCTGGTAATCTTACTTTTCCTATAAAACATAATCCTTGCGAATCCTTTTTATCGGCAGTAACCAGGTTTTGTTCTGAAGCAATTTTTCTTACTTCAGATTTTTGTAATTCGCCTATGGGAAATAAGGTTTTTGAAAGCTGCTCTTGCGTTAGCTGACAAAGAAAATAAGACTGGTCTTTATTATTGTCTTTTCCGGAAAGTAATTGATAAATGGTTTCCCCGTTTTTCTGAATTTCTCCTTTTCGGCAATAGTGACCGGTAGCTACATATTCGGCCCCTAATGAAAGCGCGATTTTCATAAAAACATCAAACTTGATCTCACGGTTACAAAGAACATCGGGATTTGGCGTACGGCCACGTTCGTATTCGTTAAACATATAATCAACGATACGCTCTTTATACTGCTCGCTAAGATCTACAGTTTGGAAAGGTATACCAAGTTTATCGGCTACCATCATGGCGTCATTACTGTCATCCAGCCAGGGGCATTCGTCAGAAATAGTTACCGAATCGTCGTGCCAGTTTTTCATAAAAAGCCCAATTACCTCGTAACCCTGCTGTTGCAAAAGATACGCTGAAACACTGGAATCCACTCCGCCCGATAAACCTACGACTACTTTCTTTTTCATAAACCTATAATTGAAATCCTTTCCGCATAAAGTCGGAAAAGGGAGTGCAAAATTACGAAATTTTAGGAGAAAGGTGGAGGAGAAGGGAATAGGGATAAAATAAAAAAGCTATCCAAAATTTTAATTCTGGATAGCTTTTTTAGAAAATATAGTTTTTAGTTATCTTTCAAAAACAATACTGGTGTCTGGAGAACCTATAGGGGTAAAAATAAATGTGTCACCCTCAAAAGTCGCAGTACCGTTTACCTGACCAAGACCTTCAAAAGGAATAGTAAAGGTATATATTTCATTGCTTTTACTCCAGGTACTTTCTGTTGTGTCTTCTATTTCACATTCCCCTTCTACAACGGTGTGGAATTCTGAATAGGTTGAAAAATCTGAGTTAAATGTGATATTTGAGTTCTGGTTGCATTCGCTTAAATCAAGGCCTTCAATTGGCGAATTATTAATTTCGACTGCATACCACAAACCCAGAATTTGATCTTCTCCATTAGCATCATCATCTTCACTGCAGGATGTTAATAGGGCAATACTAAAAAGCATTAAAAAAAGTTTCTTCATAACGTAGGTTTTTATTTTTTGTAAATATACAATTTTAAGTAAGTAATAGGATTAAGCTTAACCAGGGATTAATTATTGTATAAAATTGCTAAAAAGTAATTACTATTTTGTTTAAATAAAATATCTATTGATTAAACATTTAACTATTGTCTCAAAATAATTAACAAACATTAAACAATTAATAATGGGTTTCTCGTTTACTTTTACGCTATAACAAAAAATTAGAACTATGAAAACTATTAAATTTACAAAACTTGCCCTACTGGCATTCCTGGCTTTTGGCCTCTTTTCCTGTAGTGACGATGACGACGGAGGAGATGTTATTATGCCAACAAACACAATTACTGATTTTGTGGCCGAAAATGATGATTATTCTTCTTTACAGGCTGCTTTAGAAGTAACCGGATTGGATGCTACTTTAGATGGCTCTGCTAATTACACTGTTTTTGCCCCAAACAACGCTGCATTTAATTCATTTCTGTCGGCTAACGGATTTAGTAGTCTTGATGAAGTGCCCACAGATGTTTTAACGGAAATTCTTTTAAACCACGTTCAGGAAGGTGAAATAACCTCTGGTGCGCTTTCAACCGGCTATATTGAAAGTATGGCTACCGGTATGGCTTCAGATTCACCTTTGAGCCTTTATATTAATACCGAGGACGGGGTAATGATTAACGGAGTTTCAACCGTAACTACTGCCGACGTGGAAGTAGACAATGGAGTGATTCACGCTGTTAATGCTGTTATTGGACTTCCTGATGTAACCACTTTTGCCACTGCCGATCCTAATTTTGATATTCTTGTACAGGCACTTACTGCAGATGAGTCTTTTACGTTTGTAGAAACTTTAATGATGACAGACGCTCCGGCACCATTTACTGTTTTTGCCCCTACTAATGCTGCTTTCGCTAATGTACTTGCCGAGTTAGAGTTAGCAGGTTTGGGTGATATTCCAGCCGATCTTTTATCCAGTATTTTAACCTACCACGTAGTTGCCGGTTCAAATGTTCGTGCAGGTGATCTTAGTGATGGTATGATGGTAGAAACTCTTGAAACAGGAAGTTTCACTATCAACCTGGGAGATAATGTGACTATTACTGATGAAAACGGAAGAACAGCAACAATTATTGCTACCAATATCCAGGCGAATAATGGTGTAATTCACGCTTTAGATACTGTACTTCTTCCTGAAAATGATGCGATTGAAATAGAAACTAATACTATCGCAGATTTCGTAGCCGGAAACGAGAATTATTCTTCTTTGCTTGCTGCTTTAGAAAAGACAGGTTTAACTTCAACCTTTACCGGTACAGATGAGTATACTGTTTTTGCTCCTGATAACGCTGCTTTTACAGCCTTTTTAAATGATAACGGATTCAATAGTCTTGATGAAGTACCTGAAGCCTTATTAACCCAGGTACTATTAAACCACGTTCAACCGGGTACAATTATGGCTGCTGATTTAAGTACAGGTTATATTCCAGGTTTGGCCGTATGGGGAGCTTCAGAAGAACCTTTAAGTATGTATATTAATACTGATGACGGCGTAACGATTAATGGAGTTTCTTCTGTAACTACTGCAGATGTTGAAGCTGATAATGGTGTAATTCACGCAGTAGATGCTGTAATTGGCTTACCAGATGTTACCACTTTTGCTACTGCCGATCCTAATTTTGATGTTCTTGTACAGGCCCTAACAAGAGAAGAGTCTTTTACATTTGTTGAAACACTTATGATGAGTGAAGCTCCTGCTCCTTTTACTGTTTTTGCTCCTACAAATGATGCTTTTGTCGGATTATTAGATGAACTTGGAGTTGATTCTCTTGCAGATATTGATGCTGCAACTTTAGAAGCTGTTTTAAGCTACCACGTAGTTGCCGGAGCCAATGTAAGATCTGGAGACCTATCTGATGATATGGTGGTTGAAACTTTACAGGGTGGCGAATTTACCGTAAACCTTGGAGATAATGTTGTAATTACCGATGAAAGAGGAAGAACTTCTACAGTTATCGCAGCCGATGTTCAGGCTACCAATGGTGTAATTCACGCGCTAGATACTGTTCTGCTTCCTGCTGAATAATTTTTGATTGATTTAATAAAAGGTAAAAGCCCCGGGAAATTAATTTCTGGGGCTTTTTGTTTGCCCTGCATGCAAACAATTCCGGGACTTGAAAGAAAGTCCGCTCACCTGATCGGAGGGAAGAGCAATGCGAAGTCAAGTGCGTCACTGGCAACGGTGGGGTGTGAAGGAAGACCTAGCAAGTTAGTGGAACATAGAGAAATCGAACCGATTCTGGCATATATTGGGGGTAAGGTTGCAAAAAGTGCC